>NZ_JBIVSC010000013.1:0-171553 GCF_044756005.1 Streptomyces sp. NPDC092045
TCATTCCCGAACGACGCCGTCTCCGACGTGAAACGATCCCCCGCAAGCTGCATACCATCACCCGAATCACCCGCAAAACGAATGATCACCCGGTCCAGGCGGCGTACTTCCTTGTCGCGCGCCCCTGTGGTGCCAGGGGCGGTGGTTTCCACGGACATGCGTGTGTCGGCTCCCGTCGGTGCTGGTCCGCGGGTGGAGACGGAGAACGTCGGCGGACAGGCGGTCGGTGCAAGGTCATCTGCCGCCCGGAGAGTAGGCACCGCCGATAGAGAGGCGCTCGCGCGGTCGTCCGGCGGGGTGAGGAATCCCTACTTCCGGGGGAGATTTTCGGCCATAAAAAACCGCTAGGTTGGTTTATTTTTTTCGGTCCCTCAAGGTTTGGGAGCCCGTCCGGCCGCCTGTCGCCCCGTCCGTTCGGGTGGCGGCGGCCGGACGCCCGGAGTCGATCGGGACTCGACCGGTCCTCCAGCGGGTCGCCTCACCCTGGCGACGTGCCGGTTCCCCGGGCCGGGTGCGCGCGGGCCTCTCCGTCGCGCGTTCCGGAGCGAGGGGCGGCGCGCGGGGCCAGGTCGGGTGGCACGTGGCTCCGCCATGCCCCAGGAGGGGTTCCGGGGTGGCGGAAAGACGTCGCGTCCACATAAAACCGTACGCGCGGTTTGTTAATCTTCCCGGGCTTGCTGCCACTGACCCGACGGGAGTCCCCCCACCATGGCAACGTTCCTCCACAGACTGGGACGCTTCGCGTTCCGAAGGCGCGGCCTGACAGTGCTGTTGTGGCTGCTGGTCTTCGTGGGCGGAGGGGTCGCGGCCTCCTCGGCCCCGCCGCCCCCGGCCGACACCTTCTCGATGCCCGGCACGGAGTCGCAGAAGGCCTTCGACCTGCTCAAGGAGAAGTTCCCGGCCGCCGGTGCCGAAGGGGCCAGCGCCCGGGTGGTGATCCGCGCGCCCGGGGGCCAGGATGTCTCCGGGCCGCGGCACAAGCCGGCGGTCTCCGGACTCGTCGCCGAGCTGAAGAAGGCCCCGGGGGTCGTCGGGGTCACCGATCCGTACCTGACCGGGGGCGTCAGCAAGGACGCCACCACCGCGTACGCGGTCGTCTCGTACAAGGTCCCCGGTCTCCAGCTCACCGAGGAGGAGCACGGGGCGCAGGCGAAGGCGTTCGAGAACGCCCGGGCCAAGGGCCTGACCGTCGAGGCGGGCGGTGACGCCGTCAAGATCGATACCGCGATGGGCGGCGCCGAGATCGTCGGCGTCCTCGTCTCCGCCGTGGTCCTGCTGGTCACCTTCGGCTCGCTGATCGCCGCCGGCATGCCCCTGCTGACCGCCCTCATCGGCGTCGGCGTCGGCATCAGCGGCATCACCGCGCTCGGCAGCACGTTCGGCCTGTCCACCAACACCTCGACGCTGGCCATGATGATCGGCCTCGCCGTCGGCATCGACTACGCCCTGTTCATCATCTCCCGCTACCGCTCCGAGATCGCCGAGGGCCACGAGCGCCGGGAGGCCGCCGGGCGCGCCGTCGGCACCGCCGGCTCGGCGGTCGTCTTCGCGGGCCTCACCGTCATCATCGCGCTCGCCGGCCTCGCCGTGGTGAACGTGCCCGTGCTCACCAAGATGGGCCTGTCCGCCGCGGGCACCGTGGCCGTCGCCGTGCTCGTCGCGGTCACCCTCGTCCCCGCCCTGCTCGGCTTCGCGCCGGTCAAGGTGCTGCGCCGCATCGACCGCAAGGCGGTCACGGGCAAGCCGCTCTCCGCCCGGCAGGAACGGAAGGCCGCCAAGGAGGCCGCCCGGACCGGGCCCAACCTGGGCACCCGCTGGGCCGGTTACGTGCTGCGCCACCCGGTGGCCGTCCTGCTCGTCGGCGTGGTCGGCCTCGGCACGGTCGCCGTGCCCGCCGCCGACCTGGAGCTGGGCCTGCCCGGCGAGGGCACCATGGCCACCGAGACCACCCAGCGCAAGGCGTACGACATGCTGTCGGAGTCGTTCGGCCCCGGCTTCAACGGACCGCTGATGATCACCGTGAGCGCCGAGGACGCCGCGGCCGCGGCGGGCGGCGTCGGGAGGGAGCTGGCCAAGGTCGACGGGGTCGTCTCCGTCTCGCCGGCCGTGCCCAACGCGGGGAACGACACCGCGATCCTGAACCTCGTGCCGAGCACCGGACCCAACGACCACGCCACCGAGGAGCTGGTCCGCACGATCCGCGCCGGGCTGGGCGGCGTCGAGGCCGCCACCGGCGCGAGCGAGGTGCTCGTCACCGGCCAGACCGCGGTGTTCATCGACTTCTCCAAGACGCTGGACGACGCCCTGGTGCCGTACCTCGCGCTCGTGGTCGGCCTGGCCTTCCTGCTCCTGGTGCTCGTCTTCCGGTCGGTCCTGGTCCCGCTCAAGGCCGCGCTCGGCTTCCTGCTGTCGGTCGGCGCGGCCCTCGGGGCCGTGGTCGCCGTCTTCCAGTGGGGCTGGCTCGCCGACGTGTTCGGCGTCAAGGAGGCCGGTCCGGTGATGAGCACGATGCCGATCATCATGATCGGCGTGGTGTTCGGCCTCGCGATGGACTACGAGGTGTTCCTGGTCAGCCGCATGCGCGAGGCGTACGTCCACGGGGCGGAGCCCGGCGAGGCGGTCGTCACCGGCTTCCGCCACGGCGGACGCGTGGTCGGCGCGGCCGCGATCATCATGATCAGCGTCTTCTCCGGCTTCATCACGGAGCAGAACGACCTGATCAAGATGATCGGCTTCGCCCTCGCGTCGGCCGTCCTCTTCGACGCGTTCGTGGTCCGCATGGCCATCGTCCCGGCCCTGTTCGCCCTGCTGGGCACCTCCGCCTGGTGGCTGCCGAAGTGGCTCGACCGGGTCCTGCCGAACCTGGACGTCGAGGGCGAGGGGCTGAGCGCCCGGCCGGCCGGCGGCGACCGGGCCGGGGTGCCGGGTCCCCGGCGCGAGCACGAGCCGGTGCACTGACCCGGCACGTCGGGCCGGCGCACCGATCGGGTGCACGGGTCCGGTGCACCGGACGGTCGGAGGGTCCCGGTCCCCCGCGGGCCCTCCGCCGTGTGCGCCCCGGGGCGGCCCGGGGCGGCCTCATAGCGTTCACCCTCAGTCCATTGCAATGAACAGGGCTGTGGTTGTTGCGTTAGCTTTGAGGTCGTCGCAATGATTTCACGCCAATCACCTGCGGTTTTACCGATAGTGCGCAACGAAGGTGTTGCCAGAGACGTGAACGCAACGTAGCTTTTCCAGTGTCAGAAACAACGAGGACACCGTCGGGAACGACTTCAGGAGCAGACACCATGCAGACCTTCCAGACCCCCGCGGCGATCACCGCCGTCGTCGAGATCCCCGCCGGTCACATCCGTCTCGTCGCCGCCGACCGCGCCGACACCACGGTCGAGGTCCGCCCGGCCGTCGCCTCCAGGAGCAAGGACGTGAAGGCGGCGGAGGAGACCACGGTCGCCTTCGCCGACGGTGTCCTGCGGATCGAGGCCCCCGAGGCCAAGAGCCTCCTCGGCTCCTCCGGCTCCGTCGAGGTCACCGTCCGGCTCCCGGCCGGCTCCCGCGTCGAGGCCAAGGCCGCCGCCGCGGACCTGCGGGGCACCGGCCGGCTCGGCGACGTCTCCTTCGACAGCGCCCAGGGCCCGGTCGAGCTCGACGAGGCCGCGAGCGTCCGCCTGACCCTCCAGGACGGCGACATCACCGTCGGCCGCCTGGACGGCTCCGCCGAACTCACCACCGCGCGGGGCGACCTGCGCATCGCCGAGGCCCTGGGCGGGCAGCTTGTCCTGGCCACCCAGTCCGGTTCCATCACCGTCGGCGCGGCCCCCGGGGTCTCCGCCACCCTCGACGCCGGCACCACCCACGGCCGGGTCTCCAACTCCCTCCGCAACGCCGAGGGCGCCGGGGCCGGCCTCACCATCCGCGCCACCACCGCCCACGGCGACATCACCGCCCACAGCAACTGACCGCGCCCCCACTCCCCGAGGAGCACACGCCCATGTCCGACCTGGCGATCGCGGCACACGGACTGCGCAAGTCGTACGGCGACAAGACCGTCCTCGACGGCGTCGACCTGACCGTTCCCACCGGTACCGTCTTCTCCCTGCTCGGACCGAACGGGGCCGGCAAGACGACCGTCGTGAAGATCCTGTCCACCCTGATCGGCCCCGACGGCGGCCAGGCCGTCGTCGGCGGCCACGACCTGGCCGCCGACGCGCAGAAGGTCCGCGCCGCGATCGGCGTCACGGGGCAGTTCTCCGCCGTCGACGGCCTGATCACGGGCGAGGAGAACATGCTCCTCATGGCCGACCTGCACCACCTGTCCAAGGAGGAGGGCCGCCGGGTCACCGCCGACCTCCTGGAGCGCTTCGACCTCGTGGAGGCCGCGAAGAAGCCGGCCTCCACCTACTCCGGCGGCATGAAGCGGCGCCTCGACATCGCCATGACCCTGGTCGGCAGCCCCAGGATCATCTTCCTCGACGAGCCCACCACCGGCCTCGACCCGCGCTCCCGCCACGACATGTGGCAGATCGTCCGCGAGCTCGTCGGCGGCGGCGTCACCGTCTTCCTCACCACCCAGTACCTGGAGGAGGCCGACCAGCTCGCCGACCGCATCGCCGTCCTCAACAACGGCAGGATCGCCGCCGAGGGCACCGCCGAGGAGCTCAAGCGGCTCATCCCCGGCGGGCACGTCCGCCTCCGCTTCACCGACCCCGTCGCCTACCGCAGCGCCGCCGACGCGCTGCGCGAGGCGGCCCGGGAGGAGGAGTCGCTGTCCCTCCAGATCCTGAGCGACGGCAGCCAGCGCGACCTGCGCGCCATCCTCGACCGGCTGGACTCCGCCGGCATCGAGGCCGACGAACTCACCGTCCACACCCCCGACCTCGACGACGTCTTCTTCGCCCTCACCGGCGCCGACGTCCCCGCCCAGGCGAACCAGCCGAAGGAGGCTGCCCGATGAGCTCCCTGTCCCTCGCCGTGCGCGACTCGACCACGATGCTGCGCCGCAACCTCCTGCACGCCCGGCGTTACCCGTCCCTCACGCTCAACCTGCTGCTCACGCCGATCATGCTGCTCCTGCTCTTCGTCTACATCTTCGGCGACGCGATGGGCTCGGGCCTCGGCGAGGGAGCGGGCCGCGACGCCTACATCGCGTACGTCGTCCCCGGCGTGCTGCTGATGACGATCGGCTCCACCCTGGTCGGCACCGCCGTGTCCGTCGCCACCGACATGAACGAGGGCATCATCGCCCGCTTCCGCACCATGGCCATCCACCGCGGGTCCGTGCTCTTCGGGCACGTCGCCGGCAGCGTGCTCCAGGCGGTCCTCGCCGTCGTCCTGGTCGGCGCGGTCGGCGTGGCCATCGGCTTCCGGTCCACGGACGCGAGCTTCGTCGAGTGGATCGCGGCGCTCGGCCTGCTCGCCCTGTTCGCCCTGGCGTTCACCTGGATCGCGGTCGGCATGGGCCTGGGCAGCCCGAACGCGGAGGCCGCCAGCAACAGCGCCACGCCGCTGATCCTGCTGCCGCTGATCTCCAGCGCCTTCGTGCCGATCGGGTCGATGCCGGGCTGGTTCCAGCCGATCGCCGAGTACCAGCCCTTCACCCCCGCCATCGAGACCCTCCGCGGCCTGCTCCTCGGCACCGAGATCGGCAACAACGGCTGGATCGCCGTCGCCTGGTGCCTGGCCCTGACCGCCCTCGGCTACCGCTGGTCCAAGTCCCAGTTCGACCGCGACCCGAAGTAGTCCCCCGGCGTCCGCCCCGCCCTCGACCGCCTCGCGAGCGCGCGTCGAGGGCGGGGCGCGATGCTCGGGTCGCGCGCTCCGGCACGGACGGGCCCGGACCCCCTCGGAGCGGCGAAACCGGCCGCCGGCGTCCCCATCCCCCCGGGGCACCGGCGGCCTTCGCCGTGTCCGGGCCGGGGAGGCCCGCTCCGCACAGACGAAGGGACACCAGGATGAACAGCACGTGGTTCCGGCGCTTCACCAGGACCGTGGGCGACGGCCCCCGGCTCGTGTGCTTCCCGCACGCCGGGGGCGCCGCGACGGCGTACGCCCGGCTCGCGCGGACGCTGCCCGCGGACCTGGACGTGGTGGCCGTGCAGTACCCCGGGCGCCAGGACCGGTACCGCGAGGAGCCGTTCACGGCCCTGGCCCCGCTCGTCGAGGCCGTGGCCGGGGAGCTGGCCCGGGGCGTCGCCGCCGAGCCGGACCGGCCGTACGCCCTGTTCGGCCACAGCATGGGCGCGCTCGTGGCCTTCGAGACGGCCCGGCTGCTCGCCCGCGACGGCGTCCCCGCCCCCGAGCGGCTGTTCCTGTCCGGGCGGGGCGCGCCGGAGACCCGGCCCAGCCCGTTCACCGGGACCTTCGACGACGCCGACGTCCTGGCGGAGGTGCGCCGGCTGAACGGCACCGCCCCGTCCATGCTCGACAACCCCGAGGTCCTGGAGATGGTGCTGCCGGCGCTGCGGGCCGACTACCGGGCCCTGAGCGCGTACCGCTGGGAGGGCGGCGAGCCGCTGCCCGTCCCGGTGACCGCGCTGATCGGGGACGGCGACCCGATGGTGCCGGTGGCGGACGCGGAGGCCTGGCGGGCCCACACGACCGGCGCGTTCGACCTGAAGGTCTTCACCGGCGGCCACTTCTACCTCGACGACCACCTCGCGGGGGTGGCCGGGGCCGTCACCGACGGGCTGCCCGCCCTCACGGGCCGCGCCTGACGGAGCCGGGTGCCACGGGAACGACGGAGGCCCGGCCGACGGGAGTCGGCCGGGCCTCCGCGTCTCCCGCGTTCCTGGGGCGTGTGTCGAAAGTCCCGCCCGCCCTCCGGGCAGACGGCCCTACTCTCGACACACGCCCTAGAGGACCGCGCCCTCCTTGGTGCGCCGCCGCAGGCTCGGGCGGCTGGAGCGGGTGAGGTCGTTCCACATGTCGGAGAGGCCGATGACCGTGCGGGCCGCGAAGAGCCTGCGGATCGTCACCTCCTGCTTGAGCTCCTGGCGGATCAGGCCGACGAGGCGGATCGCCCGCAGGGAGTTGCCGCCGAGGTCGAAGAAGTCCTGGTCGATGCCGACCCGGTCCAGTTCGAGGACCTCGGCGAAGGCGGCGGCGAGGGCCCGCTCGGTGTCGTTGCGCGGCGCCCTGTACGTCCCGTCCTCGAAGGCGGGTTCGGGCAGCGCGGCCCGGTCGGTCCGGCCGGCCGGCGTCTCCGGCAGGCGGTCGAGGACCGTGAACACCGACGGCACCAGGGACTCCGGGAGCAGGCCCGCGGCGAAGCGGCGCAGCTCGTCGGCGGACACCTCCCGGCCCGCCGCCGGGACGACGTACGCGACCGGGCGCTCCGTCCCGGTGCCGTCCCGCTTCACGGCCACGACGGCCCGCGCGAGCCCGTCGTGGGCGGACAGCAGCTCCTCGGCCTCGGTCAGTTCGACGCGGACGCCGCGGACGTCGGCCCGGGTGTCGGAGCGGCCCACGGGGTCGAGGCTGCCGTCGGTGTTCCAGCGGACCCGGTCCCCGGTGCGGTACATGACCGCGCCGGCCGGGCCGAAGGGGCAGGGCACGAACCGTTCGGCGGTCGCCGCGGGCCGCCCGGCGTAGCCGCGGGCCACGCCGTCGCCCGCCACGTACAGCTCTCCCGGGACGCCGGCGGGGACGGGCTCCAGGCCCGGCCCGAGGACGTACAGGGCGGTGTTGTCCAGCGGGCGGCCGACCGCGCCCGCCCGCTCGGCGGGCCGGTCGGGCGCGAGGCGGTGGCCCGCGGCGAACACGGCGGTCTCCGCCGACCCGTGGCCGTGGACGACCGTCAGTCCGGGGCAGGCCTCGCGGACCCGGCGCAGGGCCGCCGCCGGGACGCGGTCGCCGCCGGTGCGGACCTCGCGCAGGCCCGCGAGGGCCTCGGGACGTTCCGCCGCGACGGCCGAGAAGAGCCCGGCGGGCAGCCACACGGCGGTGATCCCGTGCGCGGCGCCCGCCGCGGCCAGGGCCTCGGCGCCGCGCACCTCCCCGGGGGCGACGACGAGGCGGCCGCCGTGCAGGAGCGTCGCCCACACGTCGAGGGCGAGGGCCTCGGAGGTGACGGGCGCGTGCCAGAGCACGGTGCCGGAACCGGACTCCCGCCACCGGCGGTCCAGGGCGAGGCGGCGCAGGTTGCGGTGGGTCAGCGCGGTCAGGGCGCCCGGGACGGAGCCGTGGGCGAGGGCGAGCAGGCCGTCGCGGTGGACGGTCGGGAGGGCGGGCCCGTCCGGGGCGCCGCCGGTGCCGGCGACGTGCTCGGCGCTTCCGGCACTCCCCGTACTCCCGGTGCTTTCGGTGTCCTCCGTACCGTCGGCGTGCTCGGCGAGCAGGTCGGGCAGGGCGGCCGTGGCGAGTCCCGGGGGCGCCGGCACGGCTCCGGTCCCGTCCGTGAGCAGGAGGCGGACCGGGGCGCCGGCGGTCGTGGCGGCGACGAGATCGGCCGGCCGGGCGGGGTCGAGCGGCAGGTAGGCGCCGCCGGCCTTCGCCACCGCGAGCAGGGCGGTGACCAGGTCGGCCGAGCGGGGCAGGGCCACCGCGACGACGGTCTCGGGGCCGGTGCCGCGCCGGCGCAGGGCGCGGGCCAGGCGGTCGGCGCGCGCGTCGAGTTCGCCGTACGAGAGGACGGTGTCCCCGTCGACGACGGCGACGGCCCCGGGGGCGCGCGCGGCCCGCCGGGCGAACAGCTCCGGGACCGTGAGGTCCGGGACCTCGGCGGCGGTGTCGTTCGGGGCGGTCAGGAGCTGCTCGCGCGCGGCGCCGGTCAGCGTCCGGAGGGTGCCGACCGGCCGGTCGGCGTCGGCGACCGCGGCCCGCACGTACGCGATCAGGGTCTCGCCGACGAGGCGCAGTTCCGCGCGGTGGTACAGGTTCGCGGGGGCGTCGAGGCGGATGAAGAGGTCGCTGTCGGGGCCGCCGTCGGTGTAGACGCCGATGGACAGCTCCTCGAAGGTGCCGGTGGTGGCGCCGGAGTAGCGGGCCGGGCTGTCGCCGAAGTGGAGCCGCTCCGCGAACTCCACGACGTTGACGACGGTGCCGAAGCTGCCCCGGCCGCTCAGGGCGGTGCCGGCGGCGCGCTGGATGTCGGAGTAGTGGCAGCCGGCGTGGTCGAAGATCTCGTACGTCTCGTCGGCGATGGCCTCGGCGACCTCGGCGAAGGTCGCGCCGAGCGGGACCCCGACGCGGACCGGGACCACGTTGACGGCGAGGCCGGGGGTCCGGGCGGCGACGCCGACGCGGTTGCCGACGGCCAGGGAGAGGAGGAACTCGGGGCGGTCGCAGGCGTGGCGGAAGTACACCGCGGCGGCGGCGGTGACCAGCTGCGACAGCCACACGCCCATGTCCCGGGCGGTCTCGGTCCAGGCGTCGGCCTCGGCGCGCGGGACGGTCAGGGTCCGGCTCACCATGCCGATGCTGCCGGCCACCTCGGACCAGCGGTCGGCGTCGCCCAGCGGTTCGGCGAGCGCGGCGCGCAGGGGTTCGGGGAGGTCGAGGCGCGGGATCTGCGCGGGCGGCGGGGCGTCGGCGAGGTAGCCGCGCCAGAAGGCGGAGTCCTCGGCGAACCTCTCGGAGGCGAGGTAGTCGAGGGCCTCGGCGGTGAAGGAACCGGCGTCCCACGGGTGCGCCGGTTCGGGGACCGGCTCGCCGCGGACCAGGGCCGTGTAGACCTCGGCGAGGCGCCGCGAGAGCAGGCCGCCGGCGCCGAAGCCGTCCGAGATCAGGTGGTGGTACGCGATCACCAGGAGGGAGCGGTCCGGCGCGAGGGTGACGACGCCGAGCCGGAACAGCAGGTCCCGTCCCAGGTCGAAGGGGCGGCGGACCAGGTCGGCGAGCGCGTCGCGGGCCGCCTGTCCGGGGTCGGGCTCGGCGCTGAGGTCGAGGTGGAAGGGCCGCCAGTCCCCCAGTTCGCGGGGGATGAGGCGCAGTTCGCCGCCGTCGTCGGAGAAGGTGACGCGCAGGACCTCCGCCTCCTCCATGACGTGCAGGAACGCGGCCTCCACGGCCGACGCGTCCAGCGCGCCGGCCACGTCCCACATGGTCAGCGCATGGTTCGGCGTGTCGGCCGCCATGCGCTGCGCCCGCCACATGCCTTTGTGCGCGGAAGACGCACCGAACGAACGCATACGGATCAACCTCTCAGTGAAGAATGCTCGGTGATCAACGCTTGGTGATCGAGGACACGATGTGCCCGGCGATCCGTCGCGGGGACGGGTGCCGCAGCACGAGGTTCGCCTTCAGGCCGAGGCCGGTGGAGGCCTTGAGGCGCTTGCTCAGTTCCACCGACAGCAGGGAGTCGAAGCCGATCTCCTTGAACTCCTGGTCGGGGTCGACGGCGTCGGCGGACGCGTGGCCGAGGACCACGGCGACCTTTTCGAGGACGTGGGCGAGGGCCAGTTCCCCCGCCTCCTCGGCGGGCAGCAGGGAGATCCGCTCCGCCAGCGGGACGTCCGGCTCCCCGGCCGGGGCCGGGGCCGGGAGCTCCCCGGGCGGCTGTGCGGCCGGCGCGGTCGGCGCGGAGTCCAGCCAGTACCGCCGCCGCTGGAAGGCGTACGTGGGCAGGTCGACCCGGCGGCGGACGGGGAACAGGGCCGGCCAGTCGACGGTCCCGCCGCGGGTGTGGAGCTGGGCGAGGGAGCCGAGCACGGTCTCCGCCTCGCCCCGGTCGCGGCGGCCCGAGGACAGGACGAGGGCGTCCTCGCCCTCCCCGAGGACCTCCTCGGCGGTCTCCTGGACGGGGACGGCGAGGACGGGGTGGGGGCTCATCTCGACGAAGACCCGGAAGCCGTCCTCGGCCAGCCGGCGCACGGAGGTCTCGAAGAGGACCTTCTCGCGCAGGTTCTCGTACCAGTAGGTCCCGTCGAGCCGCGCGGTGTCGATCGCCTCGCCGTGCAGGGTCGAGTAGAAGGGCAGGTCCGAGGTCTTCGGGCGGACGTCGGCGAGGGCGTCGAGGACGCGCTCGCGGACCCGGGCCACGTGGGGGGAGTGCGAGGCGTAGTCCACGGAGATGCGGCGGGCCCGGGAGCCGTCGGCCCGCATCTTCTCGACGAACTCGTCCAGGGCGTCCGGCTCTCCGGAGACGACGACGGAGCGGGGGCTGTTGACCACGGCGACGCCCACCCGGTCGCCCCAGGGGGCGAGGCGCTCCGCCACGGTGTCCGCGGACTCCGCGACCGAGGCCATCCCGCCGTACCCGATGAGGTCGACGAGGGCCTTGCTGCGCAGCGCCACGACCTTGGCGGCGTCCCGCAGGGACAGCGCGCCGCCCACGTACGCGGCGGCGATCTCGCCCTGGCTGTGGCCGATCACCGCGGAGGGCTCCACGCCCCAGGAGCGCCACAGGGCGGCCGTGGAGACCATCACCGCGAACAGGGCGGGCTGGACCACGTCCACCCGGTCCAGGCCCGGCGCCCCCCCGGCGCCGCGCACCACGTCGACCAGGTCCCAGTCGACCCACTCGGACAGGGCGGCCGCGCAGGCGTCGAGGCTGCGGGCGAAGACGGGGAAGGACGCGTACAGCTCCCGGCCCATGCCGGCCCACTGCGATCCCTGGCCGGGGAAGACGAAGGCGGTGGCGCCGGGCTTCCCGGCGGCGCCGCGCACCACGGCCGGGGACTCGGCGCCGCGGGCGAGCGCGTCCAGGCCGTCGAGCAGCGCGCCGCGGTCGCCGCCGAGGACCACCGCGCGGTGCTCGAAGTGCGTACGGCCCGAGGCCAGCGACCAGCCGACGGCGGCGGGGTCGGGGGCGGTGCCCGCGGCCACGGCGTCGCGCAGGCGGGCGGCCTGGCCTTCCAGGGCCGCCGGGGTCTTGGCGGAGAGGAGCCACGGCACGGGCGCGCCGGTGCCGGTCTCCGGGGCGGTGTCCTCGGCGGGCTCCTGCGGCGGGGCCTCCTCCAGGACGACGTGCGCGTTGGTGCCGCTGACGCCGAAGGAGGACACGCCCGCCCGCCGGGGTCCGTGCTCCCGGGTCCACTCGCGTCCCCGCGACAGGAGCTCGACGGCGCCGGAGGACCAGTCGACGTGCCGCGAGGGCGTGTCGGCGTGCAGGGTCCCGGGCAGGTGGCGGTGGCGGAGGGCCATGACGGTCTTGATGATCCCGGCGACGCCCGCGGCGGCCTGGGCGTGGCCCATGTTCGACTTCAGCGAGCCCAGCCACAGCGGCCGGTCCGCGGGCCGGTCCCTGCCGTACGCGGCCAGCAGGGCGCCGGCCTCGATGGGGTCGCCGAGCCTGGTGCCGGTGCCGTGGGCCTCGACCAGGTCCACGTCGGAGGCAGCGACCCCGGCGTCGGCCAGGGCCTTGCGGATCACCTTCTCCTGGGCGAGGCCGTTGGGGGCGGTCAGGCCGTTGCTGGCGCCGTCCTGGTTGACGGCGGAGCCCCGGACGAGGGCGAGGACCGGGTGGCCGTTGCGGCGGGCGTCGGAGAGCCGCTCCAGGAGCAGGACGCCGACGCCCTCGGCCCAGCCGGTGCCGTCGGCGCCGTCGGCGAAGGCCTTGCACCGGCCGTCGGGCGACAGGGCGCCCTGCCGGGCGAACTCCACGAAGGCGGCGGGCGTCGACATGACCAGCGCCCCGCCGGCCAGGGCGAGGGAGCACTCCCCCGCGCGCAGGGCCCGCACGGCCAGGTGCAGGGAGACCAGGGAGGAGGAGCAGGCCGTGTCCACGGACACCGCCGGGCCGGTCAGGCCGAGTTCGTACGCCACCCGGCCGGAGGCGACGCTGAGGGAGCTGCCGTACAGGAGGTAGCCCTCCAGGTCGCCGCGGCCCGACTCCAGGAACCGCCAGCCGTACTCGGTCGAGCTGATCCCGGCGAAGACGCCGACCTCGGAGCCCCGGACGTCGGCCGGGACGATCCCGGCCCGTTCGAAGGCCTCCCAGGAGGTCTCCAGGAGCAGCCGCTGCTGGGGGTCGGTGGCCAGCGCCTCGCGCGGGCTGATGCCGAAGAACTCGGCGTCGAAGCCGCCCGGGTCCGTCAGGAACCCGCCGTGGCGCACGTACGCGCCGCCGGTGGCGTCGGGGTCCGGGTCGTAGACGTCGCGCCATCCGCGGTCGGCGGGGAACTCCCCGACGACGTCGCGGCCCTCGCGGACGACGTCCCACAGCTCCTCGGGCGAGGACACGCCTCCCGGGTAGCGGCAGGCCATGGAGACCACGGCGATCGGCTCGTCGCGGCCGGCCCTGAGGGCGTCGTTCTCCCTGCGGAGCCGGTCGCGCTCCTCCAGGAGCGCGCGCAGCGCCCGCTGGACCCGGTCCGCGCCCTCCGCCGGGTGGTCCGCGGAGTTGGTCATGCCGTTCACCTCTTCTCCTCCAGGGCCAGGTCGAGCAGTGCGTCGAGGCCCAGGTCCGACAGTTCCCCCACGGGGTCGGCGGGGTCCGCCGCTCCCCCGCCCGGCGCGTCCGCCGCGTCCGTCCCGGCACCGGCCCGGGCCTTGGCGGCGCAGGCCAGGATCCGGTCGAGGAGACCGGCGTCGCGCAGGGCGTCGAGCGGGACGGTCCGCAGGACGTCCCTGATCCCGGCGTCCGTGTCCGCGTCCGGGGCCGTGCCCGCGGGAGCGGCCCCGGGCTCCGCCGGGCGCAGCAGCCCGGTGAGGTGGCCGCCCAGCTCGCGCGGGGTCGGGTAGCTGAAGACGAGCGTGGAGGCCAGGCGCAGGCCGGTGGCGGCCGACAGGCGGTTGCACAGCTCGACGGCGGTCAGCGAGTCGAAGCCGAGCTGGGTGAAGGCCTGATCGGCGTCGACGGCGGCGGCGGACGGGTGTCCGAGCACCACCGCGGCCTGTTCGCGCAGCCACTCCAGGACGGCTTCCGCCGCCTCGTGCGGCGGCAGGGCGGCGAGCCCGGCGAGCGGTCCGGCGGAGTTCGTGCCTCCTCCGGCCGTACGGTCGCGGCGGGGGCGGCCCCGGCCGACGAGCTCGCGCAGCACCGGGGGCACCTCGCCGGCGGGCCGGCCGCGCAGGGCGGCGAGGTCGAGGCGGGCGGGGATCAGGACCGGCCTGCCGGACGCGTGCGCCGCGTCGAACAGGGCCAGGGCCTCGGCGGTCGGCATGGGGCCGACGCCCGCACGGCGCAGCCGGGACAGGTCGGCCCGGTCCAGGTCGCCGGTCATGCCGCCGGTCTCCTCCCACCAGCCCCAGCACAGCGAGGAGCCGGGCAGGCCCTCGGCCGCGCGCCGGTCCGCCAGGGCGTCCAGGACGGCGTTGGCGGCGGCGTAGTTCGCCTGCCCGGCGGTGCCGAGCGTGCCGGCGAGGGCGGAGAACTGGACGAAGGCCGACAGCGGGCGGTCCCGGGTCAGTTCGTGCAGGTGGAGCGCGCCGCCCGCCTTGGCGGCCAGGGCGCGGTCCAGGTCCTCCGGGGTGAGCGACTCGACGGTGCCGTCGGCGAGCACGCCCGCCGCGTGCACGACCGCCGTCAGCGGACCGTCCGGGGGCGTCCGGGTGAGCAGTTCCGCCACGGCGGCCCGGTCGGAGACGTCGCAGGCCTCGACCCGGACGGTCGCGCCGGCCCGTTCGAGGTCGGCGACCAGCTCGGGGGCGCCGGCGGCCGACAGGCCCCGGCGGCCGGCCAGGAGCAGGCTGCGCACGCCGTGTTCGGCGACGAGGTGGCGGGCGACGGCGGAGCCCACGCCGCCGGTGCCGCCGGTGATCAGGACGGTGCCGCCGCCGAAGCCGCCGCCGACGTCGAGGACGAGCTTGCCGGTGTGGCGGCCCCGGCTCATGTCGCGGAAGACGGCGCGCGCGTCGCGGACGTCCCGTACGGACACCGGGTTCAGCCGCAGGTGCCCGTCGGCGAAGAGCCGCATGACCTCGCGGAACATGGCGCGGATCGCGTCGGGGCCCGCCTCGTAGAGGTCGAAGGCGCGGTAGGCGACCCCGGGGTGGTCGGCGGCGACCCGCCGGGGGTCGCGGACGTCGGTCTTGCCCATCTCGACGAAGCGTCCGCCGCCGGGCAGCAGTTCCAGCGAGGCGTCGACGAACTCGTGGGCGAGGGAGTTGAGCACGACATCCACGCCCCGGCCGCCGGTGGCGTCCAGGAACTTCCGCACGAAGTCCAGGTCGCGGGAGGAGGACAGGTGGGTGTCGTCCAGGCCGAGGGCGCGCAGGGCGGGCCACTTGGCCGGTCCGGCGGTGCCGTAGACCTCGGCCCCGGCGTACGCGGCGAGCTGCACGGCGGCCATGCCGACGCCGCCCGCCGCGGCGTGGACGAGGACCTTGTCCCCCTTCTCCAGCCTCGTCACGTGGAAGAGGGCGTGGTACGCGGTGAGGAAGGTGCTCGGCACGGACGCCGCCTCGGCGAAGGTCCAGCCGTCGGGGACGTGGGTGAGCAGCCGGTGGTCGGCGATCGCCGTGCGGCCGAAGGCGCCGGTGAAGATGCCGGTCACCCGGTCGCCGGGCGCGAGGTCCGTGACGTCGGCGGCGACTTCGAGGACCGTTCCGGCGCCCTCGCTGCCGAGGCCGGCGTCGATGGCGGTCCGGTCGATGAGTCCGAGGGCGAGGGTGACGTCGCGGAAGTTGAGCCCGGCGGCCCGGACGGCGATGCGGACCTGGCCGCTCTCCAGCGGGGCCTCGACCTCGGGGCAGGGGATCCAGGTCAGGTTCTCCAGGGTGCCCTTGTCGGGGATGCCGAGCCGGTGGGGGCCGGGGGCCGGCGGGTCGAGCCGCCGTTCCGCGGGCTCGGCCGGGACCATCCGGGGGGCCAGGAGCGTGCCGCCGCGCAGGGCGAGCTGGTCCTCGCCGAGGGCGAGCGCGTCGGCGAGGCGGGCCCGCGACGCCTCGTCGTCGTCGGTGTCGACCAGGCGGAACCTGCCGGGGTGCTCGTTCTGTGCGGACCGGAGCAGGCCCCAGACGGAGGCGCCGGGCAGGCTGCGCGCGCCCTCGCCGGGGGCAGTGGCCCGGGCGCGGCGGGTGAGCACGACCAGGGTGGCGCCGGCGAACCGCTCGGCGGCGAGGAAGCGCTGGAGGGCGGCCAGGACGTGGTGGGCCGCCGCGGCGACCTCGGCGAGGGGGTCGGTCCGCCCGGTCTGTTCGGTGAGGAAGTCGTCGAGGCACAGGACGAGGTGTTCCGGCGTCGCCGCTCCGGCGGTCGCGAGGGCCTCGGCGGCCTCCTCCAGGGAGGCGTGGCGCACGACGCCGGGGCCGCCGGCCCCCGCGAACCGCCCGGCCAGGCCGTCCGGGGTGCCGAGGACGGCGTACGGGGCGCGGGCGGCGGTCCGCCCGGTCGCGCCGGCCGGTCGCCAGGCGAGTTCGTACAGCGGCAGGTCCCGGCCGCCGCGGACCTGCTCGGCGGTGGCCGGACGGAAGGTCAGCCGGTCGATCCGGGCGACGGCGGCGCCCCGCTCGTCGGCGACGGTCACGGAGACGGCGCCCTCGCCGACCGGGGTGATCCGGGCCCGGGCGGTCGGGCCGCAGGGGCGGACCAGGTGGACCCCGGACCACGCGAAGGGCATCCAGCCCCGCTCGCCGGTCACTTCGACGATCCCGCCGGCCACCACCGCGTGGAGCACGGTGTCGAGCAGCGCGGGGTGCAGGCCGAAGCCCGGCCCGGCCGTGGCGGCGGCGGAGTCCTCGGGCAGCGTGGCGAGGGCGAGGAGCTCGTCCCCGTCGCGCCACACCTCGCGCAGTCCGCGGAACCCGGGGCCGTAGTCGAAGCCCCCGTCCGCCAGGGAGTCGTAGAGGCCGTCGAGCGGGAGCCGCACGGCGCCGGCGGGCGGCAGGGCGGTGAGCGGGCGGTCCGCCTGGGCGGTGTCGTCCGCCGCCTCCGGGAGCCCGGCGGTCAGGGTGCCCAGGACGTGCCGGGTCCAGCCGCCCGTGTCCGGGGCGTCGGGGCCGTCCGGGGCGGGGCGCGCGTAGACGTCCAGGGAGCGGCGCCCGCTCTCGTCGGCGGCGCCGGCGACGACCCGTATCTGCGTCTCGCCCCGCTCGGGCAGGATCAGGGGCGCTTCGAGGGAGAGTTCCTCGACGGCTCCGGCGCCGACGTGGGCGGCGACCGACAGGGCCAGGTCGAGGTGGGCGGTGGCGGGCACGACGGCCGCGCCGAACACGGTGTGGTCGGCGAGCCACTCGTGGGTGCGCAGGGACCACAGGTCGGTGAAGACCGTCTCGCCGGTGCCGGGGTGTTCGACGGCGGCGCCCAGCAGCGGGTGCCCGGCGGCGGAGAGGCCCGCCGAGGCCACGTCCGGGGAGCCGCCCGTGCCGGCGAGCAGGTCGAGCCAGTACCGCTGCCGCTGGAAGGCGTACGTGGGCAGGTCGACGCGGCGGCGGGGGCCGAACAGGGCCGGCCAGTCCACGGCGGCGCCGTGCGCGTGGAGTTCGGCCAGGGCGGCGGTCAGCGCCTCCGCCGGGCTCCGGTCGCGCCGGGAGGCGGACAGGACCAGGGCGCCGGTGACGTCCTGCGCGGCGAAGGACTCCTTGGCGATGCCCGTGAGGGTGGCGCCGGGACCGACTTCGAGGAAGGTGCCGGCGCCGGCGGCGCGGGCGCTCTCGACGGCCGCGTGGAAGCGGACGGGCTCGCGGACGTGGTCCACCCAGTGGCCGGCCGACGCCAGCTCCCGGTGCGTGGCCTCGCGGCCCAGCAGGGTCGAGACGACCGGGATCTCCGCCTCGCCCGCGCGCAGTCCGCGGATCGCCTCCGCGAACTCGGCGAGGACCGGCTCCATGAGCGGGGAGTGGAAGGCGTGGTCGACCGGGAGGAGCTTGGCGGGCCTTCGGTCGGCGACGAGCCGGTCGCGGATCGCGTGGACCTGCTCGCGCAGGCCCGACAGGACGAGCGACGCGGGGCCGTTGACCGCGGCGATGCCGACCCGGTCGTGCGGGGCGGTCAGTTCGGCCGCCTCGGCCTCGGTGAGGCGCACGGCGAGCATGGCGCCGGGTTCGCGCACCGTCTGCATGACGCGGCCCCGGGCGGCCACCAGGCGGGTGGCGCCGTCGAGGTCGAGGACCCCGGAGACGTGGGCGGCGGCGATCTCGCCGACGGAGTGGCCGACGAGGAGGTCCGGTCGCGGGCCGTACCGCGCGACGAGCCGGTACAGGGCGACCTGGAGGGCGAACAGCGCGGGCTGCGCGATGTCGGTGCGCTCGGGGTCGGCGGGTCCGCCGGCCAGGAGCAGCGGCTTGAGCGCGAAGGGCAGGTGGGCGTCGAAGTGGGCGCAGACCTCGTCGAGGGCCCGCGCGAAGACGGGGAACGCCTCGTACAGGGGGCCCGCGACGCCCGCCCACGGGGCGCCCTGGCCGGGGAAGAGGAAGGCGGTGCGGCCGGGCTCGCCCGCCGTGCCGCGGACGGCGGCGGGCGACTCCGCGCCCTCGGCCAGGGCGTCCAGGGCGGCGAGGAGGGTCTCCCGGTCGTGTCCGAGGACCACCGCGCGGTGGTCGAGGCGCGCCCGGCCGGTGGCCAGCGACCAGCCGATGTCGGCGGGGTCCGGGGCGCCGTCGGCGGCGGCGAACGCGCGGAGCCTCCCGGCCTGGGCGCGCAGCGCCTCGGCGGTGCGGGCGGACACGGTCCAGGGGACCGGTATGCCGGAGGTGCCGACCGTGCCCGGCGTGCCTGCCGTACCCGCCGTACCCGGCGTGTCGGCACCGGTGCCGTCGTGGTCCTCGGGTTCCGGAGCGGGGGCCTCCTCCAGGATCAGGTGCGCGTTGGTGCCGCTGGCGCCGAAGGAGGAGATCCCGGCGCGGCGGGGGCGGCCGGGGGCGGCGGGCCAGGGGCGGGGCTCGGTGAGGAGTTCGACCGCTCCGGCCGACCAGTCCACGTGGGTGGAGGGCCGGTCCACGTGCAGGGTCCGGGGCAGCTCGCCGTGCCGCATCGCCATGATCATCTTGATGATCCCGCCGACTCCGGCGGCGGCCTGGGTGTGGCCGATGTTCGACTTCAGCGAGCCCAGCCACAGCGGGCTGTCCGGCTCCCGGTCCTGCCCGTACGTGGCGAGCAGGGCCTGCGCCTCGATGGGGTCGCCCAGGGTGGTGCCGGTGCCGTGCGCCTCGACGGCGTCCACGTCCTCCGCCCGTACCTTCGCGTCGGCCAGGGCCGCGCGGATCACGCGCTGCTGCGCGGGGCCGTTGGGGGCGGTCAGGCCGTTGGAGGCGCCGTCCTGGTTGATCGCCGAGCCCCGGACCACGGCCCAGACGTCGTGGCCGTTGCGCCGGGCGTCGGAGAGGCGTTCCAGGACGAGCATGCCGACGCCCTCCGCGAAGCCGGTGCCGTCGGCGGCGTCGGCGAAGGCCTTGCAGCGGCCGTCGGCCGACAGGCCCCGGAGCCGGGACATCTCCCGCAGCACCTGGTGCGTGGCCATGACGGTGACGCCGCCGGCGAGGGCGAGCGAGGTCTCGCCCCGGCGCAGCGACTGCACGGCCTGGTGGACGGCGACGAGCGAGGAGGAGCAGGCGGTGTCGGTGGAGATCGCCGGGCCCTCCAGGCCGAGGGTGTACGCCACCCGGCCGGATGCCACGCTCAGCAGGGAGCCGGTCTGCGCGTATCCCGAGACGGCCTCGGAGGTGACGTGGTGGTTGCCGTAGCCGAAGTACGCGATGCCCGCGAAGACGCCGGTGGCGCTGCCGCGCAGGGCGTGCGGGTCGATCCCGGCCCGCTCCAGGGCCTCCCAGGAGGTCTCCAGGAGCAGCCGCTGCTGCGGGTCGGCGGAGAGCGCCTCGCGCGGGTTGATCCCGAAGAACTCGGCGTCGAAGTCGCCCGCGTCGTACAGGAAGCCGCCCGAGCGGGTGTAGCAGGTGTTCGGCCGGTCCGGGTCCGGGTCGTAGAGGGCCTCCAGGTCCCAGTCGCGGTCCGCCGGGAAGTCCGACACGGCGTCGGTGCCCGTCCGCACCAGGTCCCACAGGGCCTCCGGGGACGCCGCCCCGCCGGGGAACCGGCAGGCGACGCCCACCACGGCGATCGGTTCGCCGGCGGCGTCCGTCAGCTCCTTCAGGCGCTTGCGCGTCTCCAGGAGCTCGATGGAGGTCCGCTTGAGGTACGCGAGGACCTCGGCGTTGTCGTCTTTCGTCATCGCTCTCCCCTAGCCGAGCTCTTTGTCCAGGAGGGAGAGGAGCTCTCCCGCCGAGGCCGAACTGATCTGGTCGGCGATTCCGGCCGGGGCCCCGGCGGTCGCCATCGAGCGGACCCGGCCCTGCAATGCGGCGAGCAGGGCGGACACGGTGTCCTTGTCGTCGTCCGCGAGTTCGCGGAAGGCGTCCTCCAGGAGCGCGCCCAGGCCCTTGATCTCCCTGACGAGGTGGGCGGCCGGGGACGGCGGCGCGGTGGCGGCGGCCGGTGCGAGGCGCTCCCCGAGGAACCGCACGAGGGCGTTCGGGTTCGGGTGGTCGAACACGAGCGTGGCGGGCAGTTTCAGGCCGGTCGCCGCCGCGAGCTTGTTGCGCAGCTCCAGCGCGGTGAGCGAGTCGATCCCGAGCTTCTTGAAGGCCGTCTCCGGGCCGATCGCCGTGGTGTCGGGGTGGCCGAGGACGAGCGCGGTCCGGGTGCGGACGGCGTCGAGCAGCAGCGCCTCGGCGGCGGCCGGCGGCAGCGCGGCCACCCGCTCCGCGAGGCCGCCGTCCGAGGTCGGCGCGCCGTCGGGGGCGCCGGGCGCGGACGGGCCGGCCAGGCCGCGCAGCAGCGGCGATCCCATGGCGCCGTCGTCCCGGAGCGCGCCCGGCACGGACGGGTCGAGGCGGGTGGGCACCAGGACCGGGTCCGGCGCCGGCAGGGCCGCGTCGAAGAGCGCGAGGCCCTCCCGCGAGGACAGCGGCAGGACGCCCTGGCGCCGCAGGCGGACGACGTCGGCGTCGACGAGGCCGGCGCTCATCTCGCTGCGCTCGCCCCAGAAGCCCCAGCAGAGGGCGAGGGCGGGCAGCCCGGCGGCGTGCCGGGCCCGCGCGAGGCCGTCGAGGAAGGCGTTGGCCGCCGCGTAGTTGGCCTGTCCGGCGGTGCCGAGCACGCCGGCGACGGACGAGAAGAGCACGAACGCGGTCAGGTCCAGGTCGCGGGTCAGCTCGTGCAGGTGCCAGGCGCCGTGCGCCTTGGGCGCGAGCACGGCGTCCACGCGGTCCTCGGTGAGGGCCTCGACGACCCCGTCGTCGAGGACGGCCGCGCAGTGGACCACGGCGGTCAGCGGGTGCCCGGCGGGCACGGCGGCGAGCAGCGCGGCGACCGCGGCGCGGTCGCCGACGTCGCAGGCCGCGACGTCGACGCGGGCCCCCGCCGCCGTCAGCTCCTCGCGCAGGGCCGCGGCGGCTGGGGCCGCCGGGCCGCGCCGGCTGGTGAGGAGCAGGCTGCGGACGCCGTGGTGCGCCACGAGGTGCCGGGCGAGCATCGCCCCGAGGCCGGTGGTGCCACCGGTGATGAGGACGGTGCCGGTGCCGAACGCCGGTGCGTCCGGTGTCTCCACGGCCGTCTTCGCGGCCGTCTTCGCGGTGAGGTCGGCACGGGTCAGGCGGGGGACGGCGGCGTGTCCGGCGCGGACGCGGAGCTGGGCCTCGCCGGTGGCGGCGGCCGCCGGGACCAGGGCGAGGGAGGCGTCCCGGCCGTCGGTGTCCACGAGGACGAAGCGGCCGGGGTTCTCGGTCTGGGCGGTGCGGACGAAGCCCCAGACGGCGGCGGCCGCGGGGTCGGTGCGGTCCGACGGCCCGTCGGGGCAGGCGTTCCGCGTCACGAACACCAGCCGGGAGCCGGCGAAGCGGTCGTCGGCGAGCCATTCCCGGGTCCAGCGCAGGACGCGGTGGAGGTCGCGGCCGGTGGCGGCGAGGATATCCGCGTCCGTGCCCGCGCCCGCCTCCGTGTCCCCGGCCGCCTTCGTGCCCGCGCCCGCCTCCGTGTACCCGGTCGTCTCCGTGCCCGCGCCCGCCTCCGTGTACCCGGTCGTCTCCGTGCCCGCGCCCGCCTCCGTGCCCGTGGAGGCCACGGGGTCCACGGCGTCCAGGACGGCCACGACGACGGCGGGCGTCTCCGCGCCGGAGGCCGCGAGTTCGGCGGGGCCCGCCGGGCCGCCGGGCGCCCCGACGACGGCGTGGGGCAGGTCGCCGGCGGACGTCGGCACCGGCAGGGGGATCCACTCGGTCCGGAACAGCGCGTCGCGGTGGTCGAAGCCCAGCTCGGCCAGTTCGGCGGCGTCCACGGGCCGCAGCCCGAGCGAGGCGATCGAGCCGACGGGCGCGCCCGTCCGGTCGGCCAGGGTCACGGACACCGCGTCCTCCCCGGCGGGCGCGAGGCGCACGCGCAGCGCGGACGGCGCGGCCCGGTCCAGGCGCAGGCCCGTCCAGCGGTGCGGCAACCGGCCCCCGGCCGGAGGCGGTGCGGCCGGGAGGCCCCCGGCCGGAGGCAGCGCGGCCGGAAGGAACGCGGTCTGGAGCAGCGCCGGGTGGATCCGGAAGCCGCCCGCGACCCCTTCGTCCCCGGGCGGTTCCACCTCCGCGAAGAGGGTGCCGTCGCGGTCCCAGAGCCGGGTGAGGCCCCGGAACAGGGGCCCGTGGGCGAGGCCGAGGGCGGCGAGCCGGGCGTACGCGTCGTCGGCGGGGACCGGGGACGCGCCCGCCGGGGGCCAGGCCCGGAGGTCCCCGTCCGCCGGGGCCGGGGCGCCGGGGACGGGCCCGGCGGTGCCGACGGCGTTGCGGGTCCATCCCGTCTCGCCGTCGCCGCGCGAGTGCACGGTGATCCTCCGTCCGGCGTCGAGGACGACCCGGATCTCGCGGTCGGCCGTCCGGGAGAGGACCAGCGGGGTCTCCAGGGCGAGTTCCCCGACGATCTCGCAGCCCGCCCGGTCCGCCGCCCAGGCGGCGAGTTCGGCCAGGACCGCGGCCGGCACCAGGGCGGCGCCGTGGACCGCGTGCCCGGCGAGCCAGGGGTGGCGCTCCGGCGAGAGGCGACCGCCGGCCACGACCCCCCGGTGCCCGCCGTCCTCGGGCAGCTCGATCACGGTGTCGAGCAGCGGGTGGTCGGAGGTGCCCCGGGCGGTGGACTCGCCGGGGGCGTCGAGCCAGTACCGCCGGCGCCGGAAGGCGTACGTGGGCAGGTCGACCGGCGGGCCGCCGTACGCGGGCAGGGCCGCCCGCCAGGAGACCGGGAGGCCGGCGGTGAAGGCCTCGGCGGCGGACAGGAGGAGGCGGTCGAGCCCGCCCTCGTCGCGGCGCAGCGTGCCCAGGGCGAAGCCGGTGGCGCCGGGGACGGAGTCGTACAGCTCCTGGACGCTCATGGTGAGCAGGGGGTGCGGACCGACCTCGATGACGGCGGCGTGGGGCTCGGCCTCGGCGATGCGCCGCATGGCGGTGGCGAACCGGACCGGTTCGCGCAGGTTGCGGAACCAGTAGCCGGCGTCGAGTTCGGCGGGGTCGATCACCGCGCCGGTGACCGTGGAGTAGACCGTCACGGGCGAGGGCGCGGGGGCGATCGTGCCCAGGCCCTCCTTGAGGGGGGCCTCGAAGCGGTCCATCAGGGCGGAGTGGCCGGGGACGCTCGACTTGATCATCCGGGCGCGGGCGCCCTCGGCCTCGCAGGCCGCGACCAGTTCCCCGACCGCGTCGGTCTCGCCCGAGACGGTCGTGGAGCCGGGGCCGTTGACGGCGGCGACGCCGACCCGGCCGTTCCAGCGCGGCAGCAGCTCCCGTACGCGCTCCTCGGGCAGCAGGATCGCGGCCATGCTTCCCTCGCCGGCGGCGGAGGCCAGCAGCCGGGACCGCAGGGCGACGATCCTGGCGGCGTCCTCCAGGGTGAGGACGCCCGCGACGCAGGCGGCGGCGATCTCGCCCTGGGAGTGGCCGACGACCGCGTCCGGGGTGACGCCGAGGGAGCGCCAGACCTCGGCCAGCGACACCATGACGGCGAACAGCGCGGGCTGGACGACGTCGACGTCCTCCAGGTCGGCGGCCCCGGGGCCGCCGCAGACGGTCTCGACCAGCGGCCAGGGGATCCAGGGCTCCAGGGCGCGGGCGCAGGCGCGCAGCCGCTCGGCGAAGACCGGTGAGGTCGCGTAGAGCTCGCGGCCCATCGCGGTCCACTGGCCGCCCTGGCCGGGGAAGACGAGGACGGTGCGGCCCACCGGCCGGGCGGTTCCGGCGACGGTGGCGGGGGCGCCCTCGTCGCCGGAGGCCGCGGCGGCGAGACCGGCGAGGAGGGTCGCGCGGTCGGCGCCGACGACGACCCGGCGGTGGTCGAAGAGCGACCGGGTGTCCAGGAGCGCGCGGCCGACGCCCGCGGGCGAGAGGTCCGGGTCGGCGGCGACGGCGTCGGCCAGCCGCCGGGCCTGCTCGCGCAGGGCTTCGGCGGAACGGGCCGACAGGATCCAGGGGACGGGGGCGCCCGCGCCGCCGAGAGCGGCGCCCGCGTCGCCGTCGGTGCCGTCGGTGCCGTCGTGGTCCTCGGGTTCCGGAGCGGGGGCCTCCTCCAGGATCAGGTGCGCGTTGGTGCCGCTGATGCCGAAGGAGGAGATTCCGGCGCGGCGGGGGCGGCCGGGGTCGGCGGGCCAGGGGCGGGGCTCGGTGAGGAGTTCGACCGCTCCGGCCGACCAGTCCACGTGTTCCGACGGGCGGTCCACGTGCAGGGTCCGGGGCAGCTCGCCGTGCCGCATCGCCATGATCATCTTGATCATCCCGCCGACTCCGGCGGCGGCCTGGGTGTGGCCGATGTTCGACTTCAGCGAGCCCAGCCACAGGGGGCTGTCCGCGTCGCGGCCCTGTCCGTACGTGGCGAGCAGCGCCTCGGCCTCCAGCGGGTCGCCCAGCCGGGTGCCGGTGCCGTGGGCCTCCACGGCGTCGACGGCTCCGGCGGCGAGTCCGGCGTCGGCGAGGGCCGCGCGGATCACCCGCTGCTGGGCGAGCCCGTTGGGCGCGGTCAGGCCGTTGGAGGCGCCGTCCTGGTTGATCGCGGAGCCCCGGATCACGGCCCAGACGCGGTGGCCGTTGCGCCGGGCGTCCGAGAGCCGCTCCAGGACCAGGACGCCCGCGCCCTCGGAGAAGCCGGTGCCGTCGGCGGCGTCGGCGAAGGCCTTGCAGCGGCCGTCGGCCGACAGGCCGCGCTGCCGGGCGAGTTCCACGAACATGCCCGGGGTGGGCATGGCCGTCACGCCGCCGGCCAGGGCGAGCGCGCACTCGCCGGAGCGCAGGGACCGCACGGCCTGGTGGACGGCGACCAGGGAGGAGGAGCAGGCGGTGTCGGTGGAGACCGCCGGGCCCTCCAGGCCGAGGACGTACGCCACCCGGCCGGAGGCCACGCTGTTGTACAGGCCCGTCATGGCGAAGCCCTCGACCTCGCCGGCCGCGCCGCCGCCCATCCTGGGGCCGTAGTCGGTGGCGTAGAGGCCGGTGAAGACGCCGGTGGCCGAGCCCTTCAGGCCGGCCGGGTCGATGCCCGCCCGTTCCAGGGCCTCCCAGGAGGTCTCCAGCATCAGCCGCTGCTGCGGGTCCATGGCCAGGGCCTCGCGCGGGCTGATGCCGAAGAACGGCGCGTCGAACTCCGCGAGGCCGGACAGGAACCCGCCCGAGCGGGTGTACGTCCTGCCCGGCGCCCCGGGGTCCGGGTCGTAGAGGGCGTCCAGGTCCCAGCCCCGGTCCTCCGGGAACTCCCCCATGGCGTCCACGCCGTCGGAGACGATCCCCCACAGGTCCTCGGGGGACGCCACGCCGCCCGGGAAGCGGCATCCCACGCCCACGACCGCGACGGGCTCACGGGCGGCGTCCTCCAGCTCGCGCACGCGCTCGCGCAGCTCCCGCGCGTCGCCGACGGCGCGTCGCAAGTAGGACCGGAGCTTGTCGACATCCTCCACCAGGGCCTCCCCCAAACGATTGCTTCGAAGAACGGGTGCGGGGCGTGCGGCTACACGTATCCGCGGTCGATCAGTGCGTACAGGTCGTCGTCGTCGTGGTGCTCCGGGCCCGGCGCCTCCGCCGCGGGCTCCGGGGCCTTCGCTCCGGCGGCCCCGGGCTCCTCCGGTGCGAGCAGGGAGAGGACGTGGTCGGCGAGCGCCCTCGGCGTGGGGCGGGTGAAGACGACGGTGGCCGGCAGCCGCACCCCGGCGGCGGCGCCGATCCGGTTGCGCAGTCCCACGGCCATCGAGGAGTCGAAGCCCAGGCTCTTGAAGGAGTCGTCCGCCCGCGTCGCGAGGTCGGCGCCGGTCAGGGCCGCGTTCCCGGCGCTCAGCAGGGCCGCCGTCTCGGCGCAGACGAGGGCGAGGACCGTCTCGGCCGAGACGGGGCCCGGCACCCCGGGGGCGGGCCCGGTCGCCCGCTCGGCGGCCTCCCGGCCCGCGGGTCCGCCGAGGCCGGCCGGCCAGTGGCGCTCCCGCTGGAAGGCGTACGTCGGCAGGGCGACGCGGCGCGGCCGGTGCGGGGCGAACACCGTGCCCCAGTCCACCGGCACGCCCCGCACGTGGAGTCCGGCCAGGGAGGCCAGGACCTCGCCCGCGCCGCCGTCGTGCCGGCTCAGGGTGTGGGCCACCGGGGGCGGGACGGGCAGCGCGTCGGCGGCCTCCTCCATCGCGACCTGGAGCACCGGGTGCGGGCTCACCTCGACGAAGACGGCCCCGGGGACGCGCATCAGGTCCTCGACGACCTCGCCGAAGCGCACCATCGAGCGCAGGTTGGCGTACCAGTACGCGCCGTCGAGGGACCGCGTGTCGAGCGGGCCGCCGGTGACCGTGGAGTGGAACCGCACGGCCGTCTCGCGCGGTGCGATCCCCTCGGTGACCTCCAGGACGCGCTCGCGGAGGCGTTCGACGTGGTGGGAGTGGGAGGCGTAGTCGACCTTGACCCGCCGGACCCGGACGCCCGCGGCCTCGGCGGCGGCGCCGAACGCGTCGAGCGCCGCGCCGTCCCCGGCGACCACCACGGACGAGGGGCCGTTGACGGCGGCCACGGAGATCCGGTCCGACCAGGGTGCGAGCAGTTCCCCGACCCGGTCGGCGGGCGCGGCCACGGCGCTCATCCCGCCGTCCCGGCCGAGCAGTTCGACCACGGCCCGGCTGCGCAGGGCGACGATCCGCGCCGCGTCGTCGAGACCGAGGGCGCCGGCCGCGCAGGCGGCGGCGATCTCGCCCTGCGAGTGGCCCACGACGGCGTCGGGGACCACCCCGAGGGACCGCCAGACCCGGGCCAGCGAGACCATCATCGAGAACAGGGCGGGCTGGACCACGTCCACCCGGTCGAGGGAGGGGGCCGTCCCGGCGCCGGTCAGGACGTCCACCAGGGACCAGTCGACGTACGGGGCCAGGGCCCGTTCGCAGGCGTCGACGGACCGGGCGAAGACCTCCGACCCGGCGTACAGCCGCTTCCCCATGGCGAGCCACTGGGAGCCCTGGCCGGGGAAGACGAAGACCACCGGTCCGGAGGGGCCGTCGGCGGCCCTCCCGCGCACCACCCGGGCCGAGTCGCCGCCCTCGGCGAGGAGGCCGAGGCCGGCCAGCGCCTCCTCCCGGTCGTCGGCCAGGACGACCGCCCGGTGTTCGAGGAGCGTCCGGGTCGAGGCCAGCGAGTGCCCGACGTCGGCCGGTACGAGGGCGGGGTCGGCGGCCACCAGGTCGCGCAGCCGCGCGGCCTGCGCGCGCAGGGCGGGCTCGGAGCGGGCCGAGAGCACCCAGGGCAGGGTGCCGGGGGCGGGGGCCGCGCCGGCCGTGGTGCCGTCGGCCGCTCCGGTCACGGTGTCGTCCGTCGCGCCGCCGGTCGCCCCGGCCGTCGTCGTGCGGACCGGCTCGGGGGCCTGTTCGAGGACGACGTGGGCGTTGGTGCCGCCCATGCCGAAGGCCGACACCCCGGCCCGGCGCGGCCGGTCGGGGCCGCCCGGCCAGGGGCGCGGGGCCCGCAGCACCTCGAAGTCCTCGTGGAAGTCGGCGACCTCGGGGTTCGGGGCGCGGAAGTCCGGGCTCGGGACCAGGTGCCCCCGGTCCACGCAGAGGGCGGCCTTGACGAGGCCGACCAGGCCGGCGGCGGGTTCCAGGTGTCCGACGTTGGCCTTCGCCGAGCCGATCACCAGGGGGCGGGTACGGGCGGAGACGCGGGCCGCCTCGCGCAGTCCGGCGAGTTCGGCGGGGTCGCCCCTGCGGGTGCCGGTGCCGTGGGCCTCGACGTAGTCGACGTCGTCGAAGGCGAGGCCCGCGCCGTCGAGGGCGGCGAGGACGGCCGCCGCCTGCCCGCTCGGGCTGGGGTCGGGGATGCGGGCGGAGGCGCCGCCGGTGGCGACGCCCCAGCCGCGCACCACCGCGTGGACGCGGTCGCCGTCGGCGAGGGCCAGGTCGAGCCGCTTGAGCAGGACGAAGGCCCCGCCCTCGCCCCGGACGAAGCCGCAGGCCCGCTCGTCGAAGGGGAAGCAGCGGCCCTCGGGCGACAGGGCGCCCAGGTTCACCAGGCCCGTGCCCGCCTCGGGGTCGACGATCAGGTGCACGCCGCCCGCGAGCGCCGTGTCGACGGCGCCGGCCCGGATCCGGTCGCAGGCCAGGGCCAGCGACACCAGGGAGGAGGACTGGCCGGAGTCGGCGCAGAAGCTCATGCCCCGGACGTCGAGGAGGGCGGAGATCCGGTTGGCGATCAGCGCGCCGGACGAGCCGAGCGCGGCGTAGTGGTCGTCCCGGTCGCTTCCGGAGCGCGCGCGCAGCCGCTCGTACCCGGAGGGTCCGGCGCCGACGACCACGTCGATCGCGCGGCCCGCGAGCGAGGACGCCGGGATCCCGGCGTCCTCGACGGCCTCCCAGGCCAGTTCGAGGCCCAGGCGCTGGACGGGGTCCATGGCGGCGGCCTCCTCCGGGCCGACGCCGAAGAACCCGGCGTCGAACCCGGCGACGGACTCCAGGAACGAGCCCGCGTCCAGGGTGGCGGCGTCGGGGTGGGAGCCGTGGCTCGCGTCGGCCGCCCGGCTCCGGGGGAAGGTCCCGACGGTCGTCCCGCCGTCGTACAGCAGGCGCCAGAAGTCGGCGGGGTTCTGCACGCCGGGGAAGCGGCACGACATCCCGATCACGGCGATGTCGGCGGCTGTGCCACTCATACGCTTTCCTTCCGGATTCCCACGGGTCGCGGCGTGTGCGGACGGCAAGGCCGTCACCGCCAGGAGGTCAACAGGTCCAGCAGTTCGGACGGGGCGTCCATGAAGTCGTAGTGGCCTCCGCCGACCGTCCGGAACTCGACGGAGCCGGCGTAGCGGCGCCAGCCGTCGAGCTCTTCGAGGCCCGCGTCGGGGTCGTCGCTCCAGTGCAGGACGGTGACGGGGCAGTCCACCGGGGCCGGTTCGGTCCGCCGGTAGGCGCCCGCGGCGGCGTGGTCGCGCAGCAGCACGAGCATGCCCAGGTCGATCATGTCGGGCCGGGGCTCGATCCCCCGGCTCCGGACGAAGCCCTCCAGCTCGGCCCGGAGCCCGGCCTCGGTCAGGGTGAGCATCCGGTCGCGCGCGGCGTCGTGCGGGGCGGGCTGGCCGGAGACGAAGAGGCGTTCCGGTCCCGGCAGGCCGAGCGTGGCGAGCCGCAGCACGGTCTCGTACGCGGGCAGGGCGCCCGCGCAGTGCGCGAAGAAGGCGTACGGCCGGTCGAGCCGGGGGGCCAGGGCCTCGGCCAGGGCGTCGGCCAGCTCCTCGTAGGTGCCGTAGTGGGGGTGGCCGAGCCGGTTCTCGCGGCCGGGGAACTGCACCGGGCAGACCTCGGCCCCGCCGATCGCGGCGGGCCAGGCGCTGAAGGCCGAGGCCCCGGACCCGGAGAAGGGGAAGCAGAAGAGCCGGGCCGGGTGCTCGCCGGACGGCGGCCGGACGAACCACGGCGAGGGCGCGGGGGCGGGAGCGGGCGTGGCGGTCACGGGGGTGGACGTGGGTGGCGTGGCCACGGGTGTGGGCGTGGGTGGCGTGGCCACGGGAGCGGGTGTGGGTATGGGGGTGGGTGTCGTGGTCATGGGGTCCGCCGTTTCCTGGCGACGACGGGCAGGTGGGTCATGCCCGCGATGAAGTACGACCGCAGGTGCTGCGGTTCGCCGGCGCGCTCGATCGACTCGAAGCGCCGGAACAGCTCCTCGAAGAAGATCCGCAGCGTCATGCGGGCCAGCGGCGCGCCGATGCAGAAGTGCGTGCCGAAGCCGAAGGCGGCCTGGCGTTTGGCGCCGGCCCGGGTGATGTCGAAGGAGTGCGGGTCGGGGAAGAGGGCCTCGTCCCGGTTGGCCGAGCCGATCCACGCCACGACGGCGGCGCGGGCCGGGATCGTGCCCCCGGCGATCTCGACGTCGTCGACGGCGTACCGCATGAAGTTGCAGGCGGCCGAGGTCCAGCGCAGGCCCTCCTCGACCAGGTTGGGCACGAGGGTGGGGTCGGCGGCCGCCCCGGCGTACTGCTCGGGCCGTTCGATCAGGGCCTCGACCGTGCCCGAGACGGTGTGCGGGGTGGTGACGTTGGCGCCCAGGAGGATGCTGTAGCCGTCGAGGGCGATCTCCTCGTCGCTCAGCGGCTCGCCGCCCGGCCGGACGCTCATGAGGTGGTGCAGGAGGCTGTCGTCCTCCTCGCCGCTCGCCCGCCGGTCCCTGACCCACTCGCGGACGTACGCGACGAGTTCGTGGTGGGAGATGGCGAGGGTCGCGGCCTCGTGGCCGACCATGAAGTGCGGGTCGGAGGGGGCCGTGACCATGGCGGTGAGCTGGACGAGTTCGGCCCAGTCCTTCTCGGGGATGCCGAGGAGCGGTCCGGTGACCATCGCCGGCAGGAGCAGCGCCCGCTCGGCCAGGTCGAAGACCTCGCCGTCGAGGGCGGGCTCCAGGAAGCGCGCCACGGTGGCGCGGATGGAGTCCTCCCAGGACTTCACGGCGCGCGCGGTGAGCTTGGAGCCGAGCGGCCGGCGGACCTCGGTGTGGCGCGGCGGGTCGGTGGAGGTCATCAGGACGCCGGCCGCCGCGTCGTCCGTGCCGAGGTGGGTGGGGACCGTGCCGCGCTCCGAGGTGAACGCCCGGTGGTCGGCGAGGACCCGGTGGACGTCCTCGTAGCGCGTCACGGACCAGAACTCCCGGCCGTCCGGCAGGACCTGGTGGTGCAGGGGCGCCTCCGCCCGCATGACGTCCCAGATCCGGTGCGGGTCCCCGGAGGAGTACAGGTCCAGGTCGAACAGGTCGACGGCGTCGAGGTCGACGGCGCGGGCGGGACCCGGCGTCAGTCTCACGCCTCGGCCCTCCCTCGCTCGATCAGCTCGGCGACGCGGGCGGGGGTCTGCGCGAGGTAGAAGTCGCGCACGGACAGCTGGACGCCGTGGTCCTGCGCCACCCGCTCGATGATCTTGATTCCGGACAGGGAGTTGCCGCCGAGGGCGAAGAAGTCGTCCTCCACGCCGACCTCGGGGACGCCGAGGACCTCCGCCCACAGGGCGGCGACCTCCCGCGCCCGCGAGGCGGACGCGTCGGGGGCCGTGCCCGGCGCCGTGCCCGCTGCCGTGTCCGGAGCCCCTGCCCCGGACGGTCGTTCCGACGTCTCGTCCCGTCCACCGGTCGGGTGGACCACCTGCGTCGCCGATTCCATTGCCAGCCTTCCGTTCTTCCGCCGACCGGGAGTGCCCGCTCGCGTCGTCCGCGGCCCCGCACCGGAGCCGTCGCCACCCACACGGGCCCGGGGCCCCTGTGCCGTCCCGCCGGCGGAAACGCCGTCCGGACGGCCGGGCCGGTCCCGCGCGGATCCGCGTCCGCCCGCGCCGCGCCGGTGTTCCCGGCGGCGGGTCCGTCCCGGTCCGGCACCAGCGTTGCTCGACCGGCCTGATCCACGTTCAGTGAACGTGGAGGCTATTCAGCGGCGTTAGAGGCGCACTGGAACGAGGGGGACCGACGTGGGACACAGCGGCACGGACGCCGACGTGGTGATCGCGGGCGCCGGACCGACCGGTCTGGCGCTCGCCTGCGAGCTGCGCCTCGCGGGCGTGGACGTGGTGGTGGTCGAGCGGCTCGCGGAGCCCTCGGGCGAGTCGCGGGCCGGCGGCCTGCACTCGCGCACCCTGGAGGTGTTCGACCAGCGGGGGGTCCTGGACCGCTTCCTGGCGGCCGGCGAACTCCAGCCGGTGGGGCACTTCTCCGGCCTGTACCTGGAGTTCGACGAGTTCGAGTCCCGGCACCCGTACCCCCTGATGATCCTCCAGTCCGCCGTCGAGCGGATCCTGGAGGAGTGGGCCGGGGAGCTGGGCGTGCGCGTCCGCAGGTCCTGCGCGGTCACCGGCGTCGACCAGGACGCGTCCGGGGTGACGGTGGCGCTGGACGCCTCGGACGGGGGCCCGGCGACGCTGCGCGCCGGCCACCTGGTGGGCTGCGACGGCGGGCGGAGCACGGTGCGCAAGCTGGCGGGCATCGGCTTCCCCGGCACGGAGGCGACGATGACCGCCCTGATCGGCGACGTCGAGCTCCCCGACCTGCCCGAGGACTACGTCTGGATCCGGCGCCGGGCCGGCGGGGACTACTCGGCGATCGCCTTCGAGCCGGGCTGGCACCGGGTGATCACCTCCGAGTACGACCGGGTCGTGGACCGCGACGAGCCGGTGACCTTCGAGCAGCTGCGCGCGTCGCTGGTGCGGCTCGCGGGCTCGGACTTCGGCATGCGCAACCCGCGCTGGATCTCCCGCTTCAACGACGCCGCGCGCCAGGCCGACCGGTACCGCAACGGCCGGGTGCTGCTGGCGGGCGACGCGGCGCACATCCACTTCCCGGCCGGCGGGCAGGGCCTGAACATGGGCGTGCAGGACGCCGTGAACCTCGGCTGGAAGCTCGCCGCGGTGGTGCGCGGCACGGCCCCGGAGGGCCTGCTCGACACGTACCACGACGAGCGGCACCCGGTCGGCGAGCGGGTGCTGCACAACACCAGGGCGCAGTCGGCCCTGGCCCGTCCCGGCGCGCAGACGGACGCGCTGCGGGAGGTCTTCGGCTCGCTGATGGTCTTCGACGACGTGAACCGGCTGCTGCGCACGATGCTCAACGCCCTGGACGTCCGCTACCCGGCCGACTGCGGCCACCCGCTGGCGGGCCGCCGCGTCCCGGACGCCGACATCGAGGAGGCCGGCGGCGCGACCCGCGTGTACGAGCTGCTGCACGCCGGCCGTCCCGTCCTGCTCGACCTGGGCGCCGGGGCGCCGTCGGCGGCGGTGGCCGGGGACTGGTCCGACCGCGTCGACCTGGTCGGGGCGCGCGGCGAGGACGACGCCTGGCCCGTCCCGGTCATCGACGAGGTCCCGGCCCCCACCGCGGTCCTGATCCGCCCCGACGGCCACGTGGCCTGGGCGTCCGGCCCCGGGGAGCCGGTGGACACGGCGGGGCTGCGGGCGGCGCTCACCACGTGGTTCGGCCCGGCGCGCCGGGGCTGAGGAACCGGCCGGGGGCCGGCACCGGAGCGCTCCGGTGCCGGCCCCGCCGGTCCTAGCGGTCGCCCGCGCAGGCCGCCCCGATCGCGTCCAGGACCTCGCGGCCCGCGTCGACCAGGTACATGTGGTCGCCGGGGAACTCGACGTAGTCGAAGGACGCGGTGGTGGCCGCGTGCCACTGGCGGGCCTCCTCGGCCGTGACCAGGCCGTCGACGGCGCCCCGCAGCGAGGTGATCGGCACGGGGAGCGGGTCGTCCGTGCTCGGGACGTAGTCCTCGTGCATCTCGCAGTCGGCCTGGAGCACCGGGAGGATCAGCTCGCGCATCTCCGGGTGGTCCAGGGCCTCGTGGCGGAAGCCCGCGAACTCCTCGACCCGGGCGAGGAACTCCTCGTCCTCCAGGCCCGAGGCCCGCCGCTCGCGCCGGGTCCACGGCCCCGGGGAGCCGCTGACGACCAGCCGCTCGACGCGCACGCCGCGCGCGCCCAGCAGGTGCGCGAGCTCGTAGGCGAGCACGGCGCCCAGGCTGTGCCCGAAGAGCACGGCCCGGGAGCCCTCGCCGAGGTCGGCGACGACGTCGTCGATCGCGCCCTTGGCGGCCTCCTGGACGTTCCGGTACGGCTCCTCCAGGATCCGCCGCTCCCGGCCGGGCAGCTCGACGGACGTCACCCGCCAGCGCCCCGCGGCCAGGTCGCGCCACGGGTGGAAGAACGACGGTCCGGCTCCCGCGAACGGCACGCACAGCAGCGTCGGGGCCCCGTGTTCCACTGACTTGCCGGGCTCTGTCATCCCGACCCACCTCTCTCGTCGTTTCGATCGTTCGCCGGACGGACGCCGGGCGGCTACGCGAGTCTGCGGCCGAGGACCTCGAACATCTGGGCCACCGGGGCCGGCATGTGCATCTCGTGGTGCGTGACGCGCACGTCGTGCACCTCCAGGGAGCCGAGGACGTGCGGGCGCCACAGGTGCGCGTACGACGTGTCCTCCAGCGTGGCGTTGAAATACACCACGTCGCCGCGGTAGACGGGCGACTCGTAATCCATCATCAGGGCCGTGTTGTTGGCCAGGATCCGCGCCATGGTGTCGAGGAACTCCTGCCGGTTCCCGGTGCGGATGTACTGGCCGAAGTCGTCCTCCAGCTCCGCCCGGAAGTCCGAGGAGTCCTTGCCGGCGTGGACCTCGGCGAACCCGTGGCCGCCGGGCTGGGCGTCCAGGATCGCCACCAGGGCGACCTCGTGGCCGCGCCGGTCGAGCGCGTCGGCGACGGCCTGCACGACGGAGCCGCCGTAGGACCAGCCGATCAGGTTGAAGGGGCCCTCCGGCTGCACCCGGAGCATCTGGGCGACGTAGTCCTCGACCATCTCCTCCACCGAGGCCGCCGGCGTCTCCACGCCGTCGGAGCCCCGGGACTGCAACGCGTAGGCGGCCCGGTCCGGCAGGTGCAGGACGAAGCTGTAGTACGCCCAGCCGAGCCCGCCGCCGCCGTGGAAGAACCACACCGGGGGCTTGCCCGTGCCCGGGTCGGCGTTCAGGGGCAGCACGACCGCGAAGGCGTCGGCGTCGTCGTCGGGGACGCCGCCGGCGAGCATCAGCGCGGCCAGCTCGGCGACCGTGGGGTAGCGGATGACGGTCCGGATGGGGATGTCGATGTCGAACTCGTTGCGGACGCGGACGCTGAGCCGGGTGGCCAGCAGCGAGTGCCCGCCGAGGGCGAAGAAGCCGTCGTCGACGCCGACCTTCTCGCGGCCGAGGAGTTCGCCGAAGATCTCGCACAGCCGCTTCTCGTAGGCGTTGCGCGGGGCCCGGCCGGCCTCGGCGTGCGCGTCCTCGGCGGGGAGGGCGCGCCGGTCGAGCTTGCCGTTCGGGGTCAGCGGGATGTGCGGCAGCGGGACCACGGCGGACGGCACCATGTAGTCCGGCAGGCGCTCGCGCAGGTACGCGGTCAGGGCGTCGAGCCCGGCGGCGTCGAAGGCGGCGTCCGGCTGGGGGACGACGTAGCCGACGAGGCGCTTGTCGCCGTCCTGGTTCTCGCGGACCAGGACCGCGGACTGCGCCACCCCGGGGTGTCCGGCCAGGGCGTGCTCGATCTCGCCGAGCTCGATCCGGAAGCCGCGGACCTTGACCTGGGAGTCGGCGCGGCCCACGTACTCCAGGTGTCCGCCCCGGGCCCGGCGGACCAGGTCGCCGCTGCGGTACATCCGCTCGCCGGGCGCGCCGAAGGGGCAGGCCACGAAGCGTCCTGAGGTCAGTCCGGGGCGGCCATGGTAGCCGCGGGCCAGGCCGTAGCCGGCCACGTACAGCTCCCCGGTGACGCCGTCGGGCACCGGCCTGAGGTCGGCGTCGAGGACGTGGGCGCGCAGCCCGGGGACGGCCGGGCCGATCACACTGGCCCGGTGGCGGGCGGCGAAGTCCGCGTCCAGGTCGACGCGGGTGACGTGCACGGTGGTCTCGGTGATGCCGTACATGTTCACCAGGACCGGCGCGTCGGACGGGTGCCGGGCGTACCAGTCGGTGAGGCGGTGCGGGTCGAGGGCCTCGCCGCCGAAGACCACGTACCGCAGGGCCAGGTCCCGGCCGGACTCCTCGGCGTCGGCCTGGACGAGCTGGTAGAAGGCGGAGGGCGTCTGGTTGAGGACGGTGACGCGCTCGCGGGCCAGCAGCCGCAGGAAGTCGGCCGGGGAGCGGGAGACGTCGTACGGGACCACGACCAGCCGGCCGCCGTGGAGCAGCGGGCCCCACAGCTCCCAGACCGAGAAGTCGAAGGCGTAGGAGTGGAAGAGGGTCCACACGTCGTCCGCGCCGAAGCCGAAGTCCCGGGTGGCCTCGAAGAGGCCGACGACGTTGCGGTGCGGGATCAGGACGCCCTTGGGGCGGCCGGTCGACCCGGAGGTGTAGATCACGTACGCCGGGTGGTCGGCGGACAGGGGCGCGCGGCGCTCGGCGTCGGTGAGGTCGGCGCCGGACGCGGCCGGGTCGTCGTCCTCGGTCCCGTCCTCGTCGAGGTGGACCAGGGGGACGGCGCCGGCGAGGTCGCGGACGGCGGTGTCGGCGCTCGTGGTCACGAACAGGACGGGCCGGGCGTCCTCGACGATGTGGGCGACGCGGTCGGCCGGGGAGTCCGGGTCGACGGGCAGGTAGGCGCCGCCCGCCTTGAGCACGGCGAGGAGGGCGACGACCAGGTCGGCCGAGCGCTCCAGGGCGACGCCGACCAGGGACTCGGGGCCCACGCCCCGGGCGACCAGGCGCCGGGCGAGCCGGTTGGCGCGGGCGTTGAGCCCGCCGTACGTCAGGGAGACGCCCTCGAAGACGACGGCGGTCTCGGCGGGCCGCAGCGCCGCCTGCCGTTCGAAGAGCTCGACCAGGGTGGTGTCGGGGACGGCGGGGGCGGCCCCGGCGGCCCGTTCGAGCTCCGTCCGCTCCCCCGGGGTCAGCACGTCGACGTCACCGACGCGCATGCCGGGGTCGGCGGCGAGCTGCTCCAGGACCCGGGCGAGGCGGGCGGCGATCAGCTCGGCGGTCTCGCGGTCGAACAGGTCGGTGGCGTACTGGAGGTCGCCGCGCAGCGCGCCCTCGGCGTCCAGGGCCATGAAGAAGGTCAGGTCGACCATGGCGGTGGAGGGGATGGCCTGCTCGAAGCCCATGGTGAGGCCGGGGAGTGCCAGGTCGGGCTTCTCGTAGCTCTGCCAGGAGAAGATCACCTGGAACAGCGGCTGGTAGGCCGCCGAGCGGTCGGGGTTGATGGTCTCGACGACGACGTCGAAGGGCACGTCCTGGTTCTCGTACGCGGTCAGCGACTTGTCGCGGACCTGGGCGAGCAGCTCGGTGAAGACCGGGTTGCCGGAGAGGTCGGCGCGCAGCACCTGGGTGTTGACGAAGCAGCCGATCAGGTCGGTGAGCGCCTCGTCGGTGCGTCCGGCGATCGGCGAGCCGATCGTCACGTCGTCGCCGCCGCCGAGCTTGCGCAGCAGCACCGCGAGCGCGGCCTGGAGGACCATCGACAGGGAGGTGCCGCGCTCCCGGGCGAGCCTCTGGAGGCCGGCGGCCACCGCGGGGCCGACGGCGAGGCCGACCCGGTCGCCGTGCGAGCCGGCCTCGGCGGGGCGGGGCCGGTCGAGCGGCAGGTCGAGGGGTTGCGGGACCCCGTCGAGCTCCTTGCGCCAGTACTCGACCTGGGCGGCCGCGAGGCTCTCCGGGTCGGACACCTCGCCGAGGACGTCGCGCTGCCAGAGGGCGTAGTCCTTGTACTGCACCGGCAGCGGCTCCCAGTCGGGCGCCGCGCCTTCCTTTCGGGCGGTGTAGGCCCGGATCAGGTCGCGCATCATCGGCGCGCCGGAGCTGCCGTCGGAGGCGATGTGGTGGATGACCAGGACGAGGACGTGCTCCTCGGCGGAGCGGCGCAGCAGGCTCGCCCTGAGGGGGAGTTCGGCCGACAGGTCGAAGCGGTGGGCGACGGCCTCGTCGACGGCGGCGGCGAGGTCGTCGGGCGCCGCCTCGGCGAGGCGCAGTCCGGGCGCGGCCTCCTCCGGGGAGAGCAGCACCGAGTACGGCTCGCCCCGCTCGTCGGTCCGGTAGACGGTGCGCAGGATCTCGTGCCGTTCGGCCAGGTCGCGCACGGCCGCGCCCAGGGCGGCCGCGTCCAGGGCGCCGGTGAGCCGGAACGCCGCCGAGATGTTGTAGGTGGCCGCCCCGCCTTCGAGCTGGTGCAGAAGCCACATGCGGCGCTGTGCGTAGGACAGGGGAATCATCGCTTCACTCCTTGACTATCAACGGGCGCAGGCTGCGACGGGGCGGAGCAGCCGATTCCTCGGACCAGGCGGCCAGCGCGGCGGGCGTGGGCAGGTCGAAGATCGTGCGGATGGGGATCTCGACGCCCAGCTCGGTGCGGGCGCGGGTGATCAGGCGGGTGGCGAGCAGGGAGTGTCCGCCGAGGGCGAAGAAGCCGTCGTCGACGCCGACCCGGTCCACGCCGAGCACCTCCTCGAACAGCGCGGTCAGGGCCTTCTCGCGCGGGGTGCCGGGGGCCCGGTAGGCGGTGCCGGTGAACTCCGGTTCGGGGAGCGCGGCCCGGTCGAGCTTGCCGTTGGGGGCGAGCGGGAGCCGGTCGAGCACGACGACGGCGGACGGGACCATGAACTCCGGGAGCCGTTCCCCGGCGAAGGCGTCGAGCTCCTCGGGCGTCGGGGCAGCCGCGCCTCCCGTGCCCCCCGTGCCCTCCGTGCCCCCGGCGTCCTGGGCGTCCTGGGCGTCCTTCGCGTCCTTCGCGTCTTGGGCGGGCACGACGTACGCCACCAGCCGCTTGTCCGTGCCGCTCCCCGGCGCCTCCCGGGCGACGACCGCGCACTGGCCGATCCCGGGGTGGGCGGTGAACACGGCCTCGACCTCGGCGGGCTCGACGCGGAAGCCGCGCACCTTGACCTGGGCGTCGGCCCGGCCCGCGTACTCCAGGTGGCCGTCCCCGTTGATCCGGGCCAGGTCGCCGGTGCGGTACATGCGGTCGCCGGGCGGGCCGAAGGGGTCGGCCACGAAGCGCTCTGCGGTGAGTCCGGCGCGGCCGTGGTAGCCGCGGCCCACGTTCCCGGCGACGTACAGCTCGCCGGTGGTGCCCGGGGGCACGGGGGCCAGGCCGGGGCCGAGGACGTAGCCGCGCATGTTGCCGAGGGGGGTGCCGACGGGCGCGCTGCCGGCCCGGTCGGCGGGGGCGGCGGTGTCGGAGGCGGTGTGGGTGGTGGCGTAGAACGACTCGCTCTGGCCGTACGCGTTGACGACGCGGACGCCCGGGAAGGCCCGGCGGGTCCTCTCGACGAGCGACGCGGGCAGGGCCTCCCCGGCGAAGACGACCGTCTCGACGCGGACGCGGCCGGTGATGCCGTCGAGGAGTTCGGCGAAGGCGGAGGGCACGGTGGAGACGACGGCGCCGTTCCAGCCGTCCCGCTCGCCCAGGACCAGGACGTCGCGGACCACTTCGACGGTGCCGCCGGAGGCGAGGGTCGTGAAGATCTCGAAGGCCGAGACGTCGAAGTTGACCGAGGTGCCGGCGAGGAGGCGCTTGCCCGGCGCCATGCCGACGCGGGGGGCGAGCCGCAGGACGCCGTTGACCACGTTGGCGTGGGTGATGGCGACGCCCTTGGGCTTGCCGGTGGAGCCGGAGGTGTACATCACGTACGCCAGCTGCCCCGGGTGCGCGGTCCGGTCGGGCGGGGGGACGTCCCTGGACGGGTCGAGCGCGTCGAGGAGCAGGTCGGGGGCGTCGTGCTCCGGCAGCGCCCCGGCGGTCGCGGAGTGGGTCAGGACCAGGCTCGGCCGGGCCTCCTCCAGGATCGCCCGGAGGCGGGCTCCGGGGTACTTGGGGTCGACCGGCAGATAGGCGCCGCCCGCCCGGAGGACCGCGAGCAGTCCGACGACCAGGTCGGCCGTGCGCGGCAGGGAGACCGCGACCAGCGACTCGGGGCCCACGCCCCGGTCGGCCAGCTCCCGGGCCAGGCGGTCGGCCCGGGCGTCCAGTTCGCGGTAGGTGAGCGAGGCGTCGTCCGCGACGACGGCGAGCGCGTCGGGGGTGCGGGCCGCCTGGGCCGCGACGAGGCCGTCGACGGTGGCCGGCGGGGTCGGGACGGCCGTGTCGTTGAAGGCGTCGAGCAGCCGGTGGCGTTCGGCCGGGCTCAGCAGGTCGAGGTCGGCGGTCTTCGTGCCGGGGTCGTCGGCCAGCGCCCGCAGCACGCGCGCGAGGCGGTCCGCGTACTCCCGCACCGTCTCCCGGTCGAAGACCCCGGGGGCGTACTGGAGGGTGAGCCGCAGGTGCGGTTCGACCAGCGCCATCAGGGCCAGCGGGTAGTTGGTGCCGGTGGCCAGGCGCAGGCCGGTGAAGGAGATGCCGCCCGCCGCGTCGGCGGCGGCGCCCAGGCTCCGCCGGTCGACGGGGTAGGACTCGAAGACGACCAGGGTGTCGAAGAGGGACGGCAGGCCGGTGGCCCGCTGGATGTCCGTGAGCCCGTGGTGGTGGTGGTCCAGGAGCGCGGCCTGCCGGTCCTGGAGCCGGACCAGGACCTCGGCGAGGGTGTCGCCGGGGGCGTGTGCGACGCGTACGGGAAGAGTGTTGATGAACATCCCGACCATCGACTCGACGTCCGCGACGGCGGGCGGGCGGCCGGAGACGGTGGCGCCGAACACCACGTCCCGGCGGTTGGTGAGGCCGCCGAGCAGCAGCGCCCAGGCGCCCTGGACCAGGGTGTTGACGGTGACGCCCGTGCGGGCGGCGGTGTCGGACAGGGCGCGGGCGAGGTCGGCCGGGAGGGCGACCTCGACCTCGTCGAGCCCGTCCCCGCCGGTGTCCCCGGAGCCGGGGGCGAGCAGGGTCGGCTCCTCCAGGCCGGCCAGTTCGGCCGCCCAGGCGCGGTCCGACTCCGCCGGGTCCCGGCGGGCGCGCCAGGCGAGGAAGTCGGCGTAGTCGCGGGTGGCGGGCAGGTCCTTCGGGTCGCCGCGGGAGCCGTGGAGGAGCAGCAGGTCGCGGACGAGGAGGGGGGTGGACCAGCCGTCGAACAGCGCGTGGTGGGCGGTCATGACCAGTTCGGCCCGGTCGGGCGCGAGGACGACGAGCGACAGCCGGAACAGCGGCGGGGCCTCGCGGTCGAAGCGGTCGGCGCGGTCCCGGGCGAGGAACCGCTCGAAGGCCTCGGTGCGCTCCTGCTCCCCGGCGGCGGTCAGGTCGAGGTGGCGCCAGGGCAGTTCGACGGCCTCCGGGACCACCTGGACCACCTCGCCGTCGGCCCGGGTGGTGAAGGCCGCGCGGAGGTTGGCGTGCCGGGCGAGGAGGGCCCGCCCGGCGCCGCGCATCCGCTCGGGGTCGACCGCGCCGGAGAGGTGGAAGACCATCTGCATGTGGTAGGCGTCGAACGACGTCCCGGACAGCAGGGTGTGGAAGAGCATGCCGGACTGGGCGGGGGTGACGGGCCAGACGTCGGCGAGCCGGCCGAAGCGGGCCTCCCAGCCGTCGATCTCCGCCTGGTCCACCCCGGCCAGGGGCGCGTCGGAGGGGGTGAGGCCGCCGGCCCCGGGGGTGCGGGCGTGCCGGGCGAGGGCGGTCAGCGCCTCGACCCACCGTCCGGCGAGTTCGGTGACCTCCTCGCGGGAGAGGATCCCGGTGGGGAAGCCGAAGTGGGCGGTCAGCTCCTCGCCGGTGTCGCCGGGGGCGGCCACCGCGTTGATCTCCAGGGCGGAGAGGGCGGGCATGTCCGGGTCGGGGGCGGCGACCAGGTCCCGGCCGGCGGGGTCCGGGGTCCAGCCCGTGCCGCGCAGCTCCTCGGGGAGGTCGGCGGCGGAGGAGCGGCCCAGGTAGTTGAAGCCGATCCGGGGTTCGGGCAGTGCGGCGAGCACGGGGGCGGTCCCGGGGTTCAGGTGGCGCAGCAGGCCGTAGCCGATGCCGTTGTCCGGCACCGCCCGCAGCCGTTCCTTGACGGCCTTGACGGCGCGGCCGGCGGCGGGGCCGCCCGCGAAGGCGTCGGCCAGGTCGACGCCGTCCAGGTCGAGCCGGACCGGGTACATGGCGGTGAACCATCCGACCGTGCCGGACAGGTCCGCGCCGGGCACCACGTGCTCCTCGCGGCCGTGGCCCTCCAGGCGGACCAGGGGGGAGCCGCCGGTCAGGCCCCGGTCGCGGTGCCAGCGGGCGAGGGCGAGGGCGAGGGCGAGTCCGGCGAGGAGGCCGTCGTCGACGCCGCCCCGGAACACCGTCGGGAGGGTGTCCAGGAGGGTCGCGGTGACGTCGGCGGGGACGCGGACGCGGACCGTGTCCACGGTGGCGGCGACGTCGAGGGCCGGGTCGGGGTCGCGGGCGCCCAGGACGGGGTCGCCGCCGTCGAGGACCGCCTGCCACAGGGGCAGTTCGGCGACCCGGCCGGGGGCGGCGGCCTCGTCGGCGAGGGCGTGCGTCCAGCGGCGCAGGGAGGTGCCGGTCCCCGCGGGCTCCGGGGCGAGGCCCCGGCGGACCCGCTGCCAGGCGGCGGCCAGGTCGGGCAGCAGGATCCGCCAGGACACGCCGTCGACGACCAGGTGGTGGAGGACGATCAGCAGCCGGTCGGGGCCGGTTCCCGGGGCCCCGGAGGTCCCGGTGCCTTCGGAGGTGAACCGTACGAACTGGGCCATGACGCCCGCGTCGGGGTCCAGCCGGTCGGCGGCGGCGTCCAGCTCGGCCTGCGGGTCGGCGTCGTGGGGGACCTCGCGCAGCAGCGCGGCGGCGTCCACGCTTCCGGCGGGGGCCGTGAGCAGCTCCCGCCGTTCCCGGTCGAGCCGGGAGCGCAGGGCGTCGTGCCGGTCCAGTACGGACCGCAGGACGGCGAGCAGTCCGGCGCGGTCGGCGTCCTCGGGCAGGGTGAGGAGCGCGGACATGGAGAACCGGCCGAGGCCGCCGCCGCGTTCGAGGACGTGCGCGGCGGTGGGCGGCAGCGGGGACCGGCCGACGCCGCCGCCGGGCAGCTCGGCGAGGCCCGCCGGCTCCTCGTCCCGGCGGCCGTCGACCAGCTCCGCGAGGCGGGCGACCGTGCGGTGCTCGAAGACCTCCCGGGTGCCGATCCGGACGCCGCGCGCCTTGGCGCGGGCGACGACCTGGATGGAGCGGATGCTGTCGCCGCCCGCGGCGAAGAAGTCGTCGTCGACGCCGATGCCCGGGGCGTCGAGCACGTCCGCGTACACCTCGGCGAGGATCCGCTCGGTCGCGCCGCGCGGGGCCCGGTACGCGGTCGCGGCGAACTCCGGCTCGGGCAGGGCGGCCCGGTCCAGCTTGCCGCTGGGGGTCAGCGGCAGGCGGTCGAGGACCACGAGCACGGCGGGCACCATGTAGTCCGGCAGCCGTTCGGCGGCGAACCGCCGCAGCTCCTCCGGCGAGGGGGCGGCGTCGCCGGACGGGGTCGCGTAGCCGACGAGCCGGGCGGTCCCGGTGCCGTCCTCGCGGAGGGTGACCACGGCCCGGCCGACGGCGGGGTGGCGGCCGAGGGCGGCCTCGATCTCGGTGGGCTCGATCCGGATGCCGTTGACCTTGACCTGGGTGTCGGCGCGTCCCTCGTACTCCAGGTGGCCGTTCCGGTCGAGCCGGGCGAGGTCGCCGGTGCGGTACATGCGGGCGCCGGGCGGGCCGGCGGGGTCGGGCACGAACCGCTCGGCGGTGACCGGGGCGTTGCGGTGGTAGCCGCGGGCCGTCAGGCCGCCGACGTACAGCTCGCCGGTCACGCCGGGCGGGACCGGGGCGAGGTCCGGGCCCAGGACGCGGGCGCGCATGTGGGCGAGCGGGCGGCCGACGGGCACCGCGCCGGTGCCGTCCCGTCCCTCCGGGAGGACGTGGGTGGTGGCGTAGAAGCTCTCGGTCTGCCCGTAGGCGTTGACGATCCGCACGCCGGGCAGGTCGGCGCGGATCCTGGCGGCCAGGTCGGCGGGGAGGGCCTCGCCGGCGAGGACGACGGTCTCCACGTCGAGCCGGTCGGCGGCGGGCCCTCCGGCCCCGAGCTGGTCGAGCAGGGCGGCGAAGACCGTGGGGACGGCGCTGACGGTGGTGCCCGACCAGTGGTCGCGCTCGGCGAGTTCGAGGACGTCCCGGACCACCTCGACGCTCGCCCCCGAGGTGAGCGCGGTGAAGATCTCGAAGACGGACACGTCGAAGGTGACGGAGGTGGCGGCGAGCGTCCGGGAGCCCTCGCCGACCCGGACGGTCCGGCGCAGGTCCCGCAGGCCGTTGACCACGGCGGTGTGGGTGACGGCGACGCCCTTGGGGGTGCCGGTGGAGCCGGAGGTGAACATGACGTAGGCCAGGTCGTCCGGCCGGGCGCCCGGTCCGGGGAGCGGCGCGGGCGCGGGGCCGTCGAGCGGCAGTCCGTCGAGGTGGAGCAGGGGCGGGCCGGTCCCGGCCGCGACGGCGGCGGTGGCGCGGTCGGTGAGGACGAGCGCGGGGACGGCGGCGTCGAGGAGCAGGGCGATCCGGGCGGCCGGGTGGCCGGGGTCGACGGGCAGGTAGGCGCCGCCGGCCTTGAGGACGCCGAGGAGGGCGACGACCAGGTCGGCGGTGCGCGGCAGGGCGACGGCGACCAGGACGCCGGGTCCGACGCCCCGGTCGCGGAGTTCGGCGGCGAGCCGGCCGGCCCGGTCCTCCAGCTCGCGGTAGGTCAGGACGGTCCGGCCGGAGACCACGGCGGTGGCGTCGGGGGTGCGGGCCGCACGGGCGGCGACCAGTTCGTGCACGGTGGCCGTCCGGTCGGGCGCGGCGGTGCCGTCGAGCCCGGCGAGCAGCTCCCGTTCGGCCCCGCTGAGGACGTCGAGCCCGGCGAGGCGCGTCCCGGGGTCGGCGACGACCTGCCGCAGGACGCGGACGAAGCGCTCGGCGATGCCCTCGGCCGTGTCGTGGTCGAACAGCTCGGTGGCGTACTCCAGCCGGCCGTACGCGCCTCCGGAGGCGTCCGGGACGACGTTGAGGAACAGGTCGAACTTGGCGGTGCCGGTGTCGGCGGCGACGGGGGTGGCCCGCAGGCCGGGCATCTCGATGCGCGGCCAGACGAACTGCCAGGCCAGCATGGTCTGGAACAGCGGCTGGTACGAGGTGGTGCGCTCGGGCCCGAGGAGTTCGACCAGGCGCTCGAAGGGCACGTCCTGGTTGTCGTAGGCGGCGAGGGCCTTCTCGCGCACCTGCTCCAGGAGGCCGGCGAAGGTCGGGTTCCCGGTGAGGTCGGCGCGCAGCACCCAGGTGTTGACGAAGAAGCCGATCAGGTCGTCGAGCTGTTCGTCGGCGCGGCCCTCGATGGGGCTGCCGACCGTGACGTCCGGGCCGCCGCCCAGCTTGTGCAGGAGCACGGCCAGGGCGGCCTGGGCGGCCATCGGGGCCGTGGCGCCGTGGTCGGCGGCCAGCCTGCCGAGGCCGGTGAGCAGTTCGGGTTCGAGGGTGAAGGAGACGTGGCCGCCGCGGTGGTCGGAGACCGTCGGGCGGGGCCGGTCCAGGGGCAGCGGCACGGGCTGCGGCACCCCGTCGAGCTCGCGGCGCCAGTGGTCGATCTGCTGGGCGGCGAGGCTGTCGGGGTCGTCCTCGTCGCCCAGGAGCTGCCGCTGCCACAGCGTGTAGTCCTTGTACTGGACCGGCAGCGGCTCCCAGTCGGGCGCCGTGCCCCGGCGGCGGGCGGTGTAGGCCGACACCAGGCCCCGGAGGAAGGGCGCCATCGAGGCGCCGTCCACCGCGATGTGGTGGAAGGCGAACACGACGACGTGCTCCTGCGGGGACACCCGCAGGACGGTGGTCCGCAGGGGGAGTTCCGCCTCCAGGCGGAACCCCTCCCGCAGGGCCTCGCGGACGGCCGCGTCCACCGCGTCCGCCGCGACGTCGACCACCCGGAACGGGTGGACCGCCTCCTCCGGCGGCAGGATCCGCTGCTCGGGGGTGCCGTCCTCGTTCTCGACGATCAGGGTGCGCAGGGTCTCGTGCCGGGTGGTGACGTCCTTCACGGCCGCGGCCAGGGACGCGGTGTCCAGCGGCCCTTCCAGGCGCAGTGCGAACGGGATGGTGTACGTCGGGGACGGGCCCTCCAGCCGGTGGAGGAACCAGAGCCGGCGTTGGGCGAACGACAGCGGGATCATCGGCTGTACTCCTCCACGGTCATCTGGCGCAGCTGCGGGCGGGCGGCCCTGCGCCGCCGGGGGCCGTCCGAGGAGGTCAGCCCGTCGATGTGGGCGGCGAGGCGGGCGACGGTCGGGTTCCGGAAGACCATCGTGACCTTGGAGTCGACGCCGAACTCGTTGCGGATCCGGCCGCTGAGCCGGGTGGCGAGGAGGGAGTGCCCGCCGCAGGCGAAGAAGTCGTCGTCGACGCCCACTCCGGTCCGGCCGAGGAGGTCGGCGAACAGGCGGCAGAGGATCTCCTCGGTGGGGCTGCCCGGCGCGCGGCCGGGCTCCGCCGCGCCCTGGTCGGGCGCGGGCAGCGCGCCCCGGTCGAGCTTTCCGCTCGGCGAGGTCGGGAGGCCGGGGAGCGGGACGACGGCGGACGGGACCATGTACTCGGGCAGGCGTCCGCGCAGCAGCGCCGTCAGCTCCGCCGGGTCGAGCGAGGCGGGGTCGGCCTTGCCGCTCGGCACCGCGTAGGCGACGATCCGCTGGTCGCCGGGGCGGTCCTCGCGGACCACGGCGACCGCCTGCGCCACGGCGGGGTGTTCGGCGAGGACGTGTTCGATCTCGCCGAGTTCGATGCGGAAGCCGCGGACCTTCACCTGGAAGTCGCTGCGCCCGAGGTACTCCAGGCGCCCGTCGCGGTCCCGGCGGACCAGGTCGCCGGTGCGGTACATCCGTGCGCCGGGCCCGCCGAACGGGCAGGCGACGAACCGTCCGGCGGTCAGGTCGGGCCGGCCCTGGTAGCCGCGGGCCAGGCCGTCGCCGGCGATGTACAGCTCTCCCCGGACCCCGGCGGGGACCGGGCGCAGCAGTTCGTCGAGCACGTACACCCGGGTGTTGCCGATGGGGGCGCCGATCGACGGGGTCCCGGAGCCGGGCGCGACCGGGGAGGTGGTGGACCAGACGGTGGTCTCGGTCGGGCCGTACATGTTGGTGACCTCGGCGGCCTGTCCGGCCAGGGCGGCGGCGAGCCGCGGGGGCAGGGCCTCGCCGCCGACCAGGATCCGCAGGCCGCGCGCGCCCTCCGGCTCCTCCATGAGGAGCATCTGCCAGAAGGCCGGGGTCGCCTGGACGAGGGTGACGCCGTGGCGGCGGACCGCCTCGACGACGGCCGAGGGCCGGGTGACGGTCTCCTTGCCGGCCAGGACGACGGCCGCCCCGGAGATCAGCGGGAGGTACAGCTCCAGGCCCGCGATGTCGAACGCGACGGTGGTCACGGCGAGCAGGCGGTCCTCGGGGGTGAGCGCGAACCGGCGCGCCATGGAGGCCAGGAAGTTCTCCAGGGCGCCGTACGGGACGGCCACGCCCTTCGGCCTGCCGGTGGAGCCCGAGGTGTAGATGACGTACGCGGTGTTCTCCGGGCGGACGGCGACCCGCGGGGGCGTCGCCGGGTGGCGGGTCAGGTCGGCGGCGGCGAGCGCGTCGGCGTCGAGCACGAGGGCCGGGCGGGAGTCCTCCAGGATGTGGTCGATGCGGGTGCCGGGGTGCTCCGGGTCGATCGGGACGTAGGCGGCGCCGGCCTTGAGGACGGCGAGGAGGGCGACCACGAGTCCGGTGGTCCGGGGCAGCCGCACGGCCACGAGCGATTCGGGGCGCACGCCGCGGTCGATCAGCCAGTGGGCGAGCCGGTTGGCGCGCTCCTCCAGTGCGGCGTAGGTCAGCGTGCCGTCCTCGGCCGCGACGGCGAGGGCGCCGGGGGTGTCCTCGGCGCGCCGCCGCACGGTCTCGGCCAGGCCGGCTTCGAGGGCGGGCTCGTCGGTGGCGTTGGACCCGTGGAGCAGCAGGTCGCGTTCGCGGGCGTCGAGCACGTCGACGTCGCCGAGGCGGGTGTCCGGGTCGGCGAGGAGCTGTTCGAGGACCCGGACGAGCCGGGCGGCGATCTCCTCGGCCTCGGCGCGGTCGTAGAGGTTGTCCTGGTAGTCGAGGGAGAGGCGCAGGTAGGGGTCGGCGGAGTTGAGGGTGAGCGGGTAGTGGGAGCCGGCGAAGGGGCGGATCCGGTCGATGGTGAATCCGGCCGAGTCGTGGGCGTCGACCATGCCCTCGCGGTCGATCGGGTAGTTCTCGAAGACGATGAGGGTGTCGAACAGGGCGGGCAGCCCGACGTCGCGCTGGATGTCGGCCAGTCCGTGGTGGTGGTGGTCGAGCAGGGCGGTCTGGCGGTCCTGGAGGGCGGAGACGACCCCGCCCATGGTGTCGTCGGGGCGGCAGAACACGCGGGTCGGCAGGGTGTTGATGAACAGTCCGACCATCTCGTCGGAGCCGACCAGGTCGGCGGGGCGGCCGTTGACGGCGGCGCCGAAGACCACGTCCCGCTGTCCGGTGAGCCGGGCGAGGAGGATGGCCCAGGCCCCCTGGAGGAGGGTGTTCAGGGTGACGCCGAGTTCGGCGGCGCGGCGGGCGAGGCCGCGGCCCTGGTCGATGGAGAGCGGCACCTCGACCCGGCCGAGGGCGGAGGCGGTGCCCCGCAGGGCGGCGTTCGGGGCCACCAGGGTGGGCTGCTCGAAGCCGTCCAGCTCGGCCTTCCAGCGGGCGGCCGACGCCTCCTGGTCCTGCGCGGAGAGCCAGCCGAGGTAGTCGCCGTAGCTGCGGACCGGGGGGAGGCCGCGGGTGTCGGAGTAGAGCCGGACGAGGTCCGTGATCACCATCGGCGACGACCAGCCGTCGAAGAGGGTGTGGTGCGCGGTGACGACGAGCTTGGCCCGCTCCGGTCCGCAACTGAGCAGGTGCAGGCGGAGCAGCGGCGGCCGGGCGGGGTCGAGCTGGTCGGCCCGGTCGTCGGCGAGCGCCCGGTCGAGCGCCGCGTCGGTCCCGGCCTCGTCGAGGCCGCCGAGGTCGGTGTGGCGCCAGGGGATGTCGACGTGTTCGGCGACGATCTGCACGGGTTCGCCGTCGGCGCCGGTGAGGAACGCGGAGCGCAGGTTGGGGTGCCGGTCGAGGAGGGCCTGTCCGGCGGCCCGCATCCGCTCCGGGTCCACGTGTCCGGACAGGTGCAGGACGAACTGCATGTGGTAGACGTCGAAGGCGCCCTCGGCGAGGGCGGCCTGGAACTGGATGCCGGACTGGCCGGGGGCCTGCGGCCAGATCTCGGCGAGCCGCCCGTAGCGCTCCTCCCAGGCGTCGATCTCGCCCTGGCCGACCTTCACCAGGGGCGCGTCGGAGGGGGTCAGGCCGCCGGCGCCGGGACGGGCGGCGTGGGCGGCCATGCCGCGCAGCACCTCGGCCCACAGGTCGGCCAGTCCGGCGGCGCGCTCGCGGGTGAGGACGCCGGTGGGGAACATGAAGGCGGCCTGGAGGGCCGGGCCGTCCTCGGTGTCGGTGACGACCGAGTTCACTTCGAGGGCCGACAGGGCGGGCAGGTCCGGGTCGGGCACCGGGACCAGTTCGGCGGACCAGGGCGCGGGCGTCCAGCCCTCGGCGCGCAGGTGCTCGGGCACGTCGGTGCCGGAGACGCGGCCCAGGTAGTTGAACCCGATCTGCGGGTCCGCGTAGTCGGCGAGCTGCGGGGCGGTCTCCGGGTTGAGCCATCGGAGCAGTCCGTATCCGAGGCCCTTGTCGGGGACGCCGCGGAGCTGTTCCTTGACCAGTTTGACGGCCCGTCCGGCGGCGGCGCCGCCGGCCAGGACCTCGTCGAGGTCGACGTCGCGCACGTCGACGCGGGCCGGGTACATGCTGGTGAACCAGCCGACGGTGCGGGAGAGGTCGGCGCCGGGGACGACCTCCTCCTCGCGGCCGTGGCCCTCCAGGCGGACCAGGGTGGAGCGGTCGTCGCCGCGCCAGCGGTTCACCGCGAGGGCGAGGGCGGCGAGCAGGACGTCGGTGCCGGTGCTCCGGAACGCGGCGGGGAGCCGGGTGAGGACCGCCTCGGTGACCTCGGGGGAGAGCCGCACGCGGACGGTGTCGAGGGTGGACATCAGGTCCACGGCGGGGTCGAAGAAGCGCTCGCCCAACGGCAGGTTGGGCGATTCGAGGACCTCGCGCCAGTGGTCGAGCTCGTCCTCCCGCTCGGGGGTGAGGGCCTCGGCCTCCAGGGCGGCGGCCCAGCGGCGGGCGGAGGTGCCGACCTCGGGGAGGTCGGGCTGCTCGCCGGAGCGGACGGCCTGCCAGGCCTCGGCGAGGTCAGACACGAGGACGCGCCAGGAGACGCCGTCGACGACCAGGTGGTGCAGGACCACGAGGAGCCGGCCGGCGCCGGAGCCGGCGGCGAACCAGACGAAGTCGGCCATGGTGCCGGCCCGGGGGTCGAGCCGTCCGGTCGAGGCCTCCAGCTCGGCCTTCGCCGCCGCCAGGACGGCCGGGTCGTCCCAGTCGCCGGCGACGGGGACGCGGTGGACGAGCTCCGCAGCCCGTACGGCGCCCTTCGGGCGCACCAGGAGGGCGGGCTCGTCGCCGGGCACGAGCCGGGCGCGCAGCAGGTCGTGGCGGTCGAGGACGGCGTCCAGGGTCGCGGTGAGACCGGCCCCGTCGATGCCGGCGGGCAGTTCGAGGACGATCGACATGGCGAAGCGGTCGATGCCGCCGCCGTGTTCGAAGACGTGCCGGGCCACCGGCTGGAGCGGCAGCGTGCCGACGCCGCCGCCGTCGAGCTCTTCGAGGACGGGCGTCCGGTCGCGGCGGTCGGCGGCGACCTCGGCCAGCCGGGCGGCCGTGCGGCACTCGAAGATCGCGCGGGTGGTCAGCTCCAGGCCGCGGGCGCGGGCCCGGGCGACCACCTGGATCGACCGGAGGCTGTCGCCGCCGACCGCGAAGAAGTCGTCGTCGACGCCGACGCGGTCCACGCCGAGGACGTCGGCGTAGGCCGCGGTGATGATCTTCTCGGCCTCGGTGCGGGGCTCGCGGTAGGCCTCGCCGAGGAACTCCGGCTCGGGCAGCGCCGACCGGTCCAGCTTGCCGGTGGGGCCCAGCGGCAGGGCGCCGAGGGCCACGAAGGCGGAGGGCACCATGTAGTCGGGCAGCCGGGCCGCGGCGAACCTGCGCAGTTCGGCGGCGGAGGCGCCGGCCTGCACGTCGACGTCGCCGATGCCGCCGGCGCCGTCGTCGCCGACGGCGCCCTCGCCGGTGTGCACGACGTAGGCGACGAGCCGCCTGCCGCCCTGGGGGACCTCGCGGGCGACGACCACGGCCTCGCTGATGCCGGGGTGGGCGGTCAGCGCCGCCTCGACCTCGGCCGTCTCGATGCGGAAGCCGCGCACCTTGACCTGGCCGTCGCCGCGGCCGACGCACTCCAGGCGCCCGTCGGCGTTCCGGCGGGCGAGGTCGCCGGTGCGGTACATGCGCTCGCCGGCGGGGCCGAAGGGGTTGGCGACGTAGCGCTCGGCGGTCAGGGCCGGGCGGCCGTGGTAGCCGCGGCCGAGGCAGGCGCCCACCACGTACAGCTCGCCGACGACGCCTCTCGGCACCGGGGCCAGGCCGGGGCCGAGGACGTAGGCGCGCATGCCGCCGAGCGGGGTGCCGATGGGCGAGACGTCGCCCTCGGGCCACTCCTCGCCGGCGCCGAGGGCGAAGGCGGTGGCGTAGAAGCTCTCACTCTGCCCGTACGAGTTGACGATCTGCGCGCCGGGCAGGGCCTCGCGGACCTGCCGCACGAGGCGGGCCGGGAGCACGTCGCCGGCGAAGACGACCGAGCGGACGTCGGGCGCCTTGTCCAGGTGGCCGAGGAGTTCGCCGAGGACGGAGGGGACGCCGCTGAGGACGTGGCCGTCCCAGGAGTCGCGCTCGGCGAGCGCGAGGGGGTTCTCGACGAGCTCGGCGGTGCCGCCGGTGGTCAGGGTGGTCAGCAGTTCGAAGACGGAGACGTCGAAGTTGACGGAGGTGCCGGCGAGCATCTTCCAGCCGGCCGGGGCGTCGAGGACGCGCACCAGCTCCCGCACGCCGTTGACGAGGTTGCGGTGGGTGATCGCCGCGCCCTTCGGCTTGCCGGTGGAGCCCGAGGTGTACATGACGTACGCCAGGTTGTCCGGGTGCGGCCGCGCGGCGCGGGCGGAGTCGTCGGGGGCCCCGGCGGGCCACTCGGCGCGCCGGTCGAGGTCGATCACGGGGAGGCCGTGCTCCGGCAGCTCCCGGGCGGTCGCGGTGTCGGTGACCACGAAGCGCGGGCGGGCCTCGGCGAACACGGTCGGGGCCCGGCCGGAGAGGTACCGCGGGTCCAGCGGCACGTATCCGGCGCCGGACTTGAGGACGCCGAGCAGGCCGGCGACCAGGTCCTCGGTGCGCGGCAGGGCGAGGACCACCAGGTCCTCCGGTCCGGCGCCGTGCCGTACCAGCTCCCGGGCGACGGCGTCCGCGCGCCCGTCGAGCTCCCGGTAGGTCAGCGTGCGGTCGCCGGAGACGAGCGCCGGGGCGTCCGGGGTCGCGGCGGCCTGGCGCTCGAAGAGGCCGGGGACGGTCTGCTCGGACGGCCCGGTGGCGGCGGGGACGGCGTCGAGGCCGGTGAGCAGCAGCTCGCGCTCGGCCGCGTCGAGCACGTCGACGCCGTCGACGCGGCGGCCCGCGTCGGTCACCAGCCGGTCGAGGACGCGCACGAACCGCTCCCCGAGGGTCTCGGCCGTGCTCCGGTCGAAGAGGTCGGTGGCGTACTCCAGGCGCACCCCGGCCCCGCCGGACGCGTCCGGGATCATGTTGAAGAACAGGTCGAACTTGGCCGTCCCGGTCTCCAGCGTCTCGGACGCGACGTCCAGGCCGGCGAACTCCAGCCGCCCCAGCGGCTCCTGCCAGGCCAGCATGACCTGGAAGAAGGGGTGGTAGGCCGTGGAGCGGTCCGGGTTGAGCAGCTCCACCAGCCGCTCGAAGGGCATGTCCTGGTTGTCGTACGCGCCGAGGGAGCGGTCCCGCACCCGGCCGAGCAGCTCGTGGAAGGTCGGGTTGCCGGAGAGGTCGACGCGCAGCACCCAGGTGTTCACGAAGAAGCCGACGAGGTCGCGCAGCTCCTCGTCGGTGCGGCCCGCGATGGGCGCGCCGATCGGGATGTCGTCGCCGCAGCCGAGGTGGCGCAGGAGCACGGCGAGGGCCGCGTGCATGACCATGGAGACGGTGGTGTCCCGCTCGGCGGCCAGCTTCTCCACGGCCGCGAGCAGGTCGGGTCCGATCCCGAACGTCACCAGGCCGCCGTCGGAGCTCGTCCGCTTCGGGCGGGGGCGGTCCGTCGGCAGGGCCAGCGGCTGCGCCATGTCGGCCAGCGCCCCGCGCCAGTACTCCAGCTGGCGGTGGGCCAGGCTCTCCGGGTCGGACTCGTCGCCGAGCACGTCCTGCTGCCACAGGGTGTAGTCCGCGTACTGGACCGGCAGCGGCTCCCAGACCGGGGCCCGGCCCTCCCGGCGCTCGGCGTAGGCCGCGGCCAGGTCGCGCAGCAGCGGTCCGAGGGACTCGCCGTCCAGGGCGATGTGGTGCACGACGAGGACCAGGGTGTGGTCGGCCGGTCCGGTGCGCACGAGGCGGGCGCGGATCGGCACGTCGGCCGCCAGGTCGAAGGTCTCCCGGGCCGCCGCGTCGACCTCGGCGGCCCGCCGGTCCGGCGCGGTCTCGACGACCGACAGGACGGACGGCGCCCGGTCGGCCGCCAGGACCCGCTGGTGGGGGACGCCGTCGTCGCCCTCGGCGATCACCGTGCGGAGCACCTCGTGCCGCTCCACGACGTCGTGGAGCGCCGACCGCAGCGCCGCCACGTCCAGCTCACCGGTCAGCCGCAGGGCGAAGGCGCCGTTGTAGGTCGGCGAAGGGCCTTCGAACCGGTCCACGAACCACAGCCGGCGCTGCGCGAACGACAACGGGATCATTGTTTCTCCAAATCGGCGGAACCAGGGAGCGGATCGGCGCTCAGCCCTGGTCGAGCAGGGTCAGCAGTTCGTCGTTGTAGAAGTCGTCGATGGAGCACGCCCCCGACAGCGTCGAGAAGTAGCGGTCGATGTGCTCCTGGTGTCCGACCAGCTTCCGCAGCATCTCGGTCCGGCCCTCGGGCTTGAGTTCGGCCACGTTGAGCGCGCCCTGGTAGTGGTTCAGCGCCTCGTCGCCGAGGTCGTTCTCGTAGCGCCGCAGCGCCGACCTCAGCCGGGCGTCGTCGTGCAGGCCGTCCCCGATGTGGTCGGTGAGGCTCTGGGCCTGGACGAAGGCCTCGGTGATGCCGCGGGCGGTGATGGAGTCCTTGTGGTTGACCGCGTCGCCGACCAGGACCCAGCCGGGGCCGTACGCCCGGCGGAAGTAGTTGTCCTGGTGGCCGGTGCCGTAGAGCTGCTCGACCCGCTCGCCCGCCCGCATCCGCTCCCACAGTTCGGGGGCGGTGGTGCGGAAGGCGTCCAGGTAGGCGGGCTCCACGTCCTTGCGGACGGAGCCGAAGTCCGCCTGCGGGAAGTAGGCCATGAGCAGCGTCAGGTCGTCGTTGGTGGGCAGGACGCCGATCCAGCGCCCCGGGCGCTCGTACAGCTCGAAGTCGGAGGGGACGCCGGCCCAGTAGCTGTAGTAGGTGCAGGTCATCCGCGGGTGCTCGATGACGTTCTCCGCGCCGGTCTTGCGGGCCACCAGCGAGCGCATGCCGTCGGCGCCGACGACCAGGCGGGCCCGGTCGGTCGCCTCGGCGCCGCCGGGGGTGGTGTAGCGCACGCCGACGACCCGGTCCCCCTCGAAGACCAGGTCGTTGACGGCGCAGCCCTCGCGGAACTCCACGCCCGCCTCGACGGCGCCCTCGGCGAGGAGCGGGTCGAGGACGTAGCGGCGCGGCGCGTACGTGGCCCGCAGGCCGTCCATCGGGAGGGAGAAGCCCTCGATGCGGACGCCGGGTCCCTCGTAGACCTGCTTGGTGATGGGCCGGCAGCCGGCCGCCCGGAGCTTCTCCAGGAGGCCCCAGCGTTCGAGCAGCGCCACGCCCTGCATGTGCAGGTAGTGCGACGACAGGGTGTCCTGGGGGAACGTCGCCTTCTCCAGGAGCAGTACGCGGTATCCCTGCCGCGCGAAAAGCATGGCCGTCGGAGAACCCGCACAACGGGCCCCTATGACAATCACGTCGTACACGGCGCCTCCGCCTCTTCTACCAGGTGGTTTTCAATGGATCCGGCGGGCCGGGAGCGCACCGGGCGCCTCCGGCCGCCGCGCGTCAACGGGCGGTCGCGCCCCGGGACTCGAGGTACGCGGAGAGCGAGGCCACGGTCGGGTGGAGGAACAGCTGGTCCATCGGGACCTCGGCCCCCAGCTCCTCCAGGAGGGCCCCCTGGATCCTGACCATGACCAGCGACTGGCCGCCCAGGGCGAAGAAGTCGTCGTCCACCGCTATGTCGTCGATCCGGAGTTCCCGGCACCAGATGGCGCGCACGTCGTCGGCGATCATCACGTTCCTCTCGGTATCTCTTCGGGGGTCGCCGTCACGTCGCCGCCCCGCTTCCGGCGTACCGGCCGCGGAACGCGGCGAGGAGCGCCGGGCGGTCCACTTTTCCGTGGGGGCTGAGCGGGAGGCGCGGGACGTTCACGAAACGGGCCGGGACCATGTTCCGCGGCAGGTCCCGCAGGAGGCCGGAGCGCAGCTCCTCCTCCGCGGGCTCCGCGCCCGCCGGGACGAGGAACGCGATCAGCTCGGCGTCCCCGGTGTCGTACGAGACGCCCACGGCGGCCTCGCGGACCCCGTCGAGCCGGGCGAGCGCGCGCTCGACGTCGGTGGGGTCGATGCGCATGCCGCGCACCTTCACCTGGGAGTCGATCCGGCCGAGCACGACGAGGTCGCCGGCCGCGTCCACCCGGCCCCGGTCGCCGGTGCGGTAGATCCGGCGCGGCTCCCCGTCGACCTCGATGTGGGTGAACCGGGCGTTCTCGGGTCCGTTGCCCAGGTATCCGGCGCCGACGCCGAGGCCGGAGACGCAGATCTCGCCCTCCTCCCCCGGTCCGACCGGGCGCAGGTCCCCGTCGAGGAGGTGGATGTCGGTGTTGTGGGCGGGGGTGCCGACCGGCGGGATGGCGTGGACGCCGGGCCGGTAGCCGGCCAGGTCGTAGGAGGTGGCGACGTCGGTGCACTCGGCGACGCCGTACTGGTGCAGCAGGACGCAGTCGTTGCCCTCGCGCGCGGCCCACGCGGCGAGCCGCTCGACCTTGAGGGCCTCGCCGCCGAAGAGGATGTGGTCGAGCCGGGTCAGGGCGTCGCCGCCCCGGGCGGTCTCCCAGTCCACCAGCAGGTACAGCGTGCTGGAGGCGCAGTGCACGACGCGGATGTCGTGCCGGTCGAGGATGCGGTAGGCGAGCAGGGCGTCGAAGTTCCGGCTCGCCATCAGGTGCTGGGTGGCCCCGCAGAACAGCGGGGTCATCAGGCTGCGCTGGGACAGGTCGAACCCGAAGGCGCTGACGACCAGGTGGTGCGACCCGCTGTGCAGGCCGTACTCCAGGGTCAGCCAGTTCATCAGGTTGAACCAGCCCTCGTGGCGCACGGCGGTCAGCTTCGGCGTCCCGGTGGAGCCGGAGGTGAAGACCGCGTAGCAGACGTCGTCCCCGGTGACCTCGACGCCGGGGGCGGTGGCGGGCAGCTCCGCCAACTCGTCGGCCAGCAGCTCCAGGTCGACGACCTCGGCGTCCGCCGGGGCGACCATGGCCGCGGTGGCCGGGGAGGCGGCGATCAGGGCGAGGTCGGGGACCTGGCCGAGCAGCAGGCCCAGCCGCGCCGCCGGGTACGCCGGGTCGAAGGGCACGTAGGCCGCCCCGGCCTTGAGCGTGCCGAGGACGGCCACGAGCAGGTCGATCGAGTAGTCGAGGCAGACCCCGACCTTCGCGCCCCGGCCGATGCCGCGCGCGACGAGGTGGTGCGCGAAGCGGTTGGCCCGCGCGTCGAGCTCCGCGTACGTCAGCCGCCGGTCGTTCCAGACGACGGCGACGGCGTCGGGGGCGGCCGCGGCGTGCTCCTCGAACCGCTTGTGCACGACGGGCACCGCGGGCAGGGCGACCCGCTTTCCCTGAAGGATCATCAACTGGCTCCGATGGCTCCGATGTGAGTGGTGTCCGGTGGTGCGGGCCGCCGGGCACGCCGTGCGCCGCTCCGCGGAGCGCGTCGCGCGGGCCTGCCGGCGCTCAGCCCGCGGCCATGGACTCCCGCAGGCTCCGGGGACGCAGGTCGGTCCAGTTGCGCTCGACGTACTCCAGGCACTCGGCCCGGGAGGCCTCGCCGAAGGCGACCCGCCAGCCGGCGGGCACCTCGGCGAAGGCCGGCCACAGCGAGTGCTGGTCCTCGTCGTTGACCACGACGTTGAAGCGGCCGTTCTCGTCGTCGAAGGGGTTCGTGCTCAACTGGCACCGTCCTTAGCAGTCATGGGGTGGTCCGGCGTTGCGAGTGGTGTCGAGTGGTGCCGCGGCGGGGACCCGTGCCTTCCGGGCCGGCGCCGTGCGCGTACGGGCCCGCCCGCCCGTACGGCCGGGCGGGAGACTCGTCGCACTGTATCCACGGGCCCGTGGGGGCCCGGTCGAGTCCCGCTCAACGACGCGGGGCCCGGTCGGGAGGGGGTTCGCGCCCCGTTTCCGGCGGGTGGGCCGGGCCGGGGACGGGCGGGCGGGCCGGGGCGCGGTCCGGCACGATCTCCGTGCCGGTGCCCCCGTCGGTGAAGACCTGCGCCAGGACCGCGTGCTCGACCCGGCCGTCGATGACGCGGGCCGTGCGCACGCCGTTGTTCACGGCGTACAGGCAGCCCTCCATCTTGGGGATCATCCCGGCGGAGAGGCGCGGGACGAGCTCCGTCAGTTCGGCGGCGGTCATCCGGGGGACGACCTCGCCGTGCGGCCAGTCCGCGTACACGCCCTCGACGTCCGTCAGGACCAGCAGCGTCTCGGCCCCGAGGGCGGCGGCGAGGGCCGCGGCCGCCGTGTCGGCGTTGACGTTGAACACCCCTCCCCCGGCGGCGTCCTTGGCGTCCTCGGACCGGGCGACGGAGGAGATCACGGGGATCCGCCCGTCCTCCACGAGGGTCCGCACGATCCCGGTGTCGACGCGGGCGACCTCGCCCACGCGGCCGATGTCCACGGCCCTGCCGCCGGCCTCGGCGTAGCGCCTGACGGCGGTCATCAGACGGGCGTCCTCGCCGGTCAGGCCGACGGCGTGCGGGCCGTGGCCGTTGAGCAGCCCGACCAGCTCGCGCTGCACCTGCCCGGCGAGGACCATCCGGACGACGTCCATGGTCGCGTCGGTGGTGACGCGCAGGCCGGCCTCGAAGCGGGACTCCAGGCCCAGCCGGTCGAGCTGGGCGCCGATCTGCGGGCCGCCGCCGTGCACCACGACCGGCCTGAGGCCGGCGTGGAGCAGGAAGAGGACGTCCTGCGCGAAGGCCGCCTTGAGCCGCGCGTCGACCATGGCGTTGCCGCCGAACTTGATGACGACGGTCCGGCCCCGGTGGCGCGCCAGCCAGGGCAGCGCCTCGGCGAGGACGCGGGCCTTGGGCAGGGCGGCGGGCTCGGCGCGCCCGGCGGGGGCGGGGGAGCAGGAGCAGGGGGCCGCCGGGGGCGGGGGTGGAGCTGTGGCCGGGGCCGGGGCCGGGAGGAGGGGAGACGGAGGAGCGCTCATGAGGCGTACTCGCTGTTCTCGTGGACGGGGTCGGCGTGGTCGCGGACGTGCGCGGTGTCGTCGCGGACGGGCGCGGCGGTCTCGTGGAAGCGGGTGGGGTCGCCGTGGACGCGGGCGGCGGGCACGTGGAAGCGGGTGGGGTCGCCGTGGACGTGGGCGGCGGGCACGTGGACGTGCGCGGTGTCGGCGTGGACGCGGGCGGCGGTGGGGTGCGCGGCGTTCTCGTGGACGTGCGCGGCGGTCACGGTGCGGTTCCGGTGGTGGGGAGGCCCAGGGCCTCGGGGAGGCCGAGGGCGACGTTCATGCTCTGGACGGCCCCGCCCGCGGTGCCCTTGGTCAGGTTGTCGATGGCGCTGATCACCACGATCCGGCCGGCCGCCGGGTCGAGGACCGCCTGCACCTGCGCGCAGTTGGAGCCGACGACGGACGCCGTGGCCGGCCACCGGCCCTCCGGCAGCAGCCGGACGAACGGCTCGTCGGCGTACGCCTTCTCGTACGCGGCGCGGACGTCCCCGGCCGTGGTGCCGGGCCGGGCGGCGGCGGAGCAGGTGGCGAGGATGCCGCGCGGCATGGGGGCCAGGGTCGGGGTGAAGGAGACGGTGACGGGCCGGCCGGCGGCGGCGCCCAAGTGCTGCGCCATCTCGGGCGTGTGGCGGTGGCCGCCGCCGACGCCGTACGGCCGCACGGAGCCCATGACCTCGCTGCCGAGCAGGTCGGCGCGGGGCGCCCGCCCGGCGCCGGAGGTGCCGGACGCGGCGACGACCACCGCCTCCGGCTCCGCGAGCCCGGCCGCGTACGCCGGCAGGAGCGCCAGCAGGACCGCGGTCGGGTAGCAGCCGGGGACGGCGATCCGCCGGGCGCCCGCGAGGGCGGCCCGGGCGCCGGGCAGTTCGGGCAGGCCGTAGGGCCAGGTGCCGGCGTGGGGCGAGCCGTAGAACCGTTCCCAGTCGGCCGCCCGCGCGAGGCGGAAGTCGGCGCCGCAGTCGACGACGAGCGTCTCCTCGCCCAGTCGCTCCGCGAGCGCGGCGGACCGGCCGTGCGGCAGGGCGAGGAAGACGACGTCGTGGCCCCGGGCGGCCCCGGCGGTGGTGGGCAGCACCTCCCGGTCGGCGAGCGGGGCCAGGTGCGGCTGGAGGTCGCCGAGCCGGTGCCCCGCGCCGGAGTGCCCGGTCACCGCGCCGATCTCCACCCCGGGATGGGCCAGGAGCAGGCGCAGGAGCTCGCCCCCCGCGTATCCGGTCGCTCCCAGCACGGCCGCTCTGACGGACATGGACCCTCCTGTTCGACGGGCGTGCGGTGGTGCCGCGCCCCGCATCAGCGGGTGCGCGGGGCCGAGTCGCAGAACTCGGCGCTGAGGATGGGGAGGAGGTCGTCCGCCCGCCAGTCGCTGTTGTAGTTGAACGTGAACCGGTGGCGGCCGTCCTCGGTGAGCGCGACCATCGAGAGCCAGCCCACCGTGCCGCCGTCGCGGTACCAGACGGTCGTGCCGCAGCCGAGCGTCAGCCGCTCGATGCCGAGGCCGTAGGCCGCGATCGGGACGTCGGGGTTGACGACGGTCGTCTTCATCGCCCGGAGCTGCTCGGGCGGCAGCAGGTCCCCGCGCATCAGGGCGCCGTAGAACCGGTTCAGGTCCGCCGCGTTGGAGATGATGTCGAGGTTGCCCCAGTTGTGCGAGCCGTTCAGCTCGGTGACGTCCTCGATCCGGTCGGGCCGGGTGAGGAAGTAGGGCTTGGAGTAGCCCCGGCCGCTCGGCCGGGGCAGGTGGACCCCGTTGCCCGGGGTGGTCGTCGCGGTGAGGCCCAGGGGCCCGATGATGCGGCGGCGCACCTCCTCCTCGTACGTCCTGCCGCCTGCCTTCTCGACCACCATCGCGGCGATGACGTCGTTGGTGTTGGAGAACCCGTGCCGGGTGCCGGGCGGGAAGAGCGGCGGGTGGGCGAGGGCCACCCGGACGCGCTTGTCGTGCGGCATGGTCTCGTAGCGGTGCGCGAAGAACCCGTCGCCGAGGACGTACGTGTCGACGTACGCGGCGTCGGAGAAGTAGTCGGGCAGGCCGCTCGTGTGGTTGAGGACCTGCCGGACGGTGATGGCGCGGCCGTCGTTGCCGTTGCCCGTGACCAGGCCGGGGAGGTGGCGCTCCACGCTGTCGTCGAGGTCGAGCCTGCGCTCCGCCTCCATCTGGAGGAGGACCGTGGCCACGAAGGTGCTGGTGAGGTGCCCGACGCGGAACCGGTCGTTCTCGCCGCGCGGTGCGCGCGTGGTCAGGTCGCCGACGCCCGCGGCGGTCTTCCAGACGCCCCGGGAGTCGCGCGCCTCCGCCGTGATGCCGGGGATGCCGGCGGCGACGGCGGCGTCGATCGCCCGCCGCGTCGCCTCGTGGCCGCCCGCCGCGGGACCGGACCCCCGCGACGCCTGGGCGGACCCGGTGAAAAGGGTGGCCGTCAGGGCGAGGGCGAGGAATCCGGCCGTCGCCGTTCCCGGTCTCTTCCGCATCGTCCGCATCGTGTTCTCCCCGTTCTGAGAATGTCTGAGAGCGGCCCGTCGGGCCGGTTCCGCGCTTTCGGGAACAGCGGCGGCGGGGCGATTCGCCCGCGCCGCGCGCGCATTGATCGACAGGGGCCGGGAAAGGTCGGCGCCGGGCCGCTGCGGCCGAATTCGGCCGGGGCGAGGACGTCCTTCCGGCCGGAAATCGGCCGAGGTGAGAGGGCGCTCGGTCCGCGGCGGCCGCGCCGGTGTCGCGGCGTCCTGTCGACGGTACATCTCGTTGGCCGATTCCGTACCCCCGTACGGGCTCGAACGCTGCTCCGGCGGCGTTCCAGCCGGGCCGACGAAACTTCTCACCGGACATGTGGACCCCTTTTCATGGAGGCATGATGGCGCGTCAGGCCGGTCGGACCGCGGGGTCGTACGACGGTCCGGGAACCCCCCTTCCGCAGACCGCGACGCAGTCCCCGGTCCCGTCCCCGGCGGGGCCGCCGGCCCAGGCTCCGGCGCGGCGGCAGCGTCACGACCGGCAGGTGCTGACGACCCGGGTCGGCCTCCAGATGCCCGTCTCCATGGCCTACGACGAGTGGGAGCGGACCGGGCACCGGCTCGCCGGCGTCGTCGACTCCTCCTGCTGGTGGCTGGGCGACTGGCTCGTCTACGGCAAGGACCACTACGCCGACCGGTACCAGCGCGGGATCCGCGCCGTGGGCCTCTCGTACCAGACCCTGCGCAACTACGCCTGGGTCGCGCGCCGCTTCGGCCTGGACCGGCGGCGGTCCGCGCTGAGCTTCCAGCACCACGCCGAGCTGGCCTCCCTGCCGCCCGAGGAGCAGGACGCCTGGCTCGACCGGACCGAGCGGCTGCGGTGGACCACCAAGCAGCTGCGCGGCGCCCTGCGCGCCGGGCGCGGCACCGAGCGGCCGGCGCCCGCCGCCGCCACCGGGCCGGGCCGGCGCCTGGAGCTGCCCGGCGGCCGCCTGGAGTGGTGGCACAGGGCCGCGGAGCAGGCGGGGATCGGGTTCGAGCAGTGGGTGACGAACGTCCTGGACAGCGCGGCGGCGAACGCGCTGGACGAGCCGGCGGGGCCGGCGGAACCACGGGACGGACTGCCCGCGGCCGCGCCCGGAAACGCCTCCGGGACCGCTCCCGGTGCCGTCCGGCCCTCCGGTCAGGCCCTGGTGACGGCGGCCGCCGCCGGCTGACCCCCGGCCGTACGGGCCGGGCCCGCGCGCCCTACAGGCGGCCCATCAGCCCGGCGGTCTCGCGCTTGTGGGTGCACGCGCTCCGCCCGAACGACTCCCGCACCCGCTCGCGCACCTCGCCCGGCTGCTCCTGGCTGAGCTTGAACATCCCCTCGACGCCGGTGACGGTGACGCTGAAAGCCCCGGCGGCGGGCACGATCTTGCGGAAGTAGCCGAGCGACTCGGTCATGTCCCAGCCGTCGCCGAAGTCCTTCTCGAAGGCGCGGACGGTGGACTCCACCACGCTCAGCGTCTCCTCGGCGGAACCGAGCATCCTGACCACGCCCCGGACGTGCACGGCGGTGAAGTTCCAGGTCGGGGCGGCCGGGGTCTTCCGGTAGACCGTGGGCGAGACGTAGGAGTGCGGCCCGGTGAAGGTCAGCAGCAGGACGCTTCCCGTCTCCAGGGCCTTCCAGTGCGGGTTCGCCTTGTTCATGTGCCCGAGCAGCGTGGTCCCGCGCAGGTCCCCGGACGGTTCGGCCGGGGCCTCGGGGTCGAAGATGACCGGGAGGTGGGTGGCGAAGGGGCCCTCGCCGGGGCCGCCGTTGGACACCGCGAGCGCCAGCGGATTGTCGCGGATCACGTCGACCATCCACGAGCTGTCGGGCTCGCGGTAGAAGCTGGGTACGAACATGCGGATTCACCTTTCGGTATTTCCCTGGGGCGAGACTCCGACCGGGGACGCGCCGGGGCGAAAAGCCCCGGCACGAGGTCCGCTCAAGCCGGACTTGTGGAGTTCTCGAGAATCCGGGCCGACCCTAACGACGTCCTGTCGACGGGACAACGCTTACGGGCCCCGAGCGGCTCCAGCGGTCTCCGTATTGCCTTCATGTCGTCTTCGAGTCGCCTTTGAGTTGCCTTCGAGCGACTTTCACCAGCAGACTGCAGAGCGGTCTCTCGGGCCATCGGCCGAGCTTTCCAGACGTCATCGGGAGAATTTTCCATGGGCATAAAGGGCAGGCGCAGCCAAGAGATTCACGACGTGGTCGGCATCGGGTTCGGCCCGTCCAACCTGTCGCTCGCGATCGCCTTGGAGGAGCACGGCGAGAGCACTCCCGGGCGTCCGGTCACGTCCCGCTTCTTCGAGAAGCAGCCGGCGTTCGGCTGGCACCGCGACATGCTGCTGCCGTCGACGACCATGCAGATCTCGTTCCTCAAGGACCTGGTCACCTTCCGCAACCCGCTGTCCCGGTACAGCTTCGTCTCGTTCCTGCACGCCTCGAACCGGCTCGTGCAGTTCGTCAACAACCAGGACTTCTTCCCGACCCGCCGGGAGTTCCACCAGTACCTGGAGTGGGCGGCGGCCGGCCTCGCCGACCGGGTGTCGTACGGCACCGAGGTCACCGCGATCCGGCCCGTGACCGAGGACGGCGGGGACGGCCCGCCGGACCTCCTGGAGGTCGAGGTGCGCGACGGCGACGGCACCGTCCGCGTGGTCGCCGCGCGCAACGTGGCCGTCTCCACCGGCCTGGTGCCGCGCCTGCCGGACGGCATGGGCGGCCACGAACGGGTCTGGCACAGCTCCGAGTTCCTGAGCAGGTTCAACGACCGGGACCCGGAGGAGCTCCGGCGGGTGATGGTGGTCGGCGCCGGCCAGAGCGCGGCCGAGATCACCCGGTTCCTGCACGACGCGCTGCCGCACGCGGAGGTCGGCGCGGTCATCCCGTCGTACGGCTACTCCATCGCCGACGACACCCCCTTCGCCAACCAGGTGTTCGACCCCTCCGCGGTCGACGAGTACTACTTCGGCACCGACCGGGCCAGGGACGCCTTCTGGCGCTACCACCGCAACACCAACTACTCGGTGGTCGACGCCGACGTCATCCGCGCCCTGTACCAGCGCTCGTACGAGGAGCAGGTGCGCGGGACCAGGCGGCTGCGCTTCCGGAACCTGACCCGGGTCGACGCGGTGAAGGGCGCCGGGGACGAGACGCGCGTGGTCCTGCGCTCGCTGCTCGACGACACGGTCGAGGAGACGGCCGTGGACGCCCTGGTGTTCGCCACCGGGTACGACGGCCTGGACCCGGCCCGGCTGCTCGGCGGGTTCGACCGGTACTTCGAGCGCGACGCGGCGGGCAAGCACCGGGTGGAACGGGACTACCGGCTCGTCAGCGCCTCCGGGATGACCTGCGGGGTCTACCTCCAGGGCGGCACCGAGCACACCCACGGCCTGACCTCGGCCCTGCTGTCGAACATCGCGGTGCGCAGCGGCGAGATCGCCGACTCGATCGTGCTGCGGCGCACCGAGCGGGAGCTGGACCGCGCCGGCTCCGTGCGGAAGGCGTCCTCGGCTGCCTGAAACGCCCGGTCCGGAACCACCGGAGGGTGGTCCCGGACCGGACGGCGGACGACCGGGCGGGCCGGACGGCCCGCCCGGCGGATCAGGCGGAGCCGGCGGCCTCCGCCGCACGGTCCCCGGCCGTCCGCGGGCGGGTGAGGCACTCCTCCATGTACGCGAGGCAGTTGTCGCGGCTCTCCTCGCCGAACACGATCCGCCAGCCGGCGGGCACGTCGGTGAACGAGGGCCACAGGCTCTGCCGCTCCTCGCCCGCCAGCACGTAGAACCGGGTCCCGGCGTCCCCGGGCGGGTCGCTGCTCATCGTTCCACTCCCCTTTCTCTTCGTCACACGTCACCGGCCGGGCCAGCGGCCGGGGTCCTCATCGAAGGAGTCGTGCCATGCGCGCCAACCGTCCGGCGCCCAGCGGTCTCGTCCGCCTGCGGTTCTCCGACGCGGCGGACCTCGGGCGCGCCGAGGCCGCCTTCCGGGCCGGGCCCGCCCCGGTCCTCGGCGACGCGTGGAGCGATCCCGAGGCGCTCGCCCTGTCGATCCGCGGCGAGGCGGCGGTGGAGACGGTGCGGGCCGTGCTCGGGGTCCTCGACGCGGCCGCGCTCGTCCCCGAGGCCTTCACCGTCCACTCGCACGAACTGGACGACGTCCTCGCCTCGTTCGGCGTCCCGGCCTGAGGCCGGGCGCTCACGCCAGGTCGTCGCGGGTGACCCGGCGGTGCGCGACGCGCCACGTGCCGGGGGCGCGGACCAGGACGTCCTCCATGGCGTACACGTACAGGACCGGGGGTCCGCCGCCGTGCGGCGCGGCGTGCACGAGGGCCGAGCAGCGGGTCCGCAGCGTGCCGTCCTCCCGGGGCCGCACGTCGAGCATGCCGACCCAGTGGTCGAGGCGGCCGCGCGCCCGCCGCCGGGCCGCGCCGGCGCGCACGTAGCGGCCGAGTCCGGAGCGGGCGGGCAGGGGCGGGGCCGGGGAGGGGAGTTCGATGACGGCGTCCTCGGTGAAGGTCTCGGTCCAGCGTCCGGTGTCGTGGGTGTCCAGGAGCTCCATCTGGCTCGCGTAGAACCGCTGCACGTCCGCGTACAGGGCGGGGAAGCCCCCGTTCCCGAGCGGGTCCCCCTCGGTGCGGACCGGTCCTACGGTCATGCGTCTGCCTCCGCTTCCGGCCGTGGCCCGGGGTGCGGGGCCGGCCGAGGGGACCCGGATTCGGTGCGGACAGTCTCCGGCGGCCGGATCGAGGATCCTTCAAAGACTCCTCAAGCGCTCCCGAGGCGGCCCCGTCCCGTCGGCCCGGTGGCGGGCGGGGGTCAGGTGCTCGCCGCCGGGAGCACGAGCCGGCGCGGGGCGGCGCGGCCCCACGGGAAGCCGTGGTGGAGGTGGACCGGGGGCGGGCGCACCCCGTCGACCTCCAGCGCGACGGCGGCCAGCACGTCGGGGACCGGTTCGAACTCCAGGAACCGCCAGCGGGCCGCCGAGTCGTCCTCCGGCGGCCGGAAGCGGAGCACGCCCCGGTCCTCGGCGAGGGTGAAGGCGAAGGAGTCGAAGGGCAGCCCGAGACCGAGCCCGCGGGCCTTGGAGTACGCCTCCTTGAGCGTCCACAGGCGCAGCACCCGCTGGTCGCGGGGGCGGCCGGGGGCCAGGCGCCCGATCCAGTCGCGTTCGGCGGGGGTGAAGGTGCTCACGATGGTGGACAGGCCCACGTCGGAGCGGTCGAGCCGCTCGACGTCGACCCCGATCCGGTGCCCGCGGGCGACTCCGAGCAGGTTGTACGTCTGGGAGTGCGAGAGGTTGAAGTCGAGGGCGTCGCCGCCGCGCGGCAGGCCGCCGGCCGGGGTCTGGAGGTGGGGGCGGCCGCGCGAGGAGCGCCAGATGACGGCCTCCGCCTCGGGGATGCCGGTCTCCAGGGCGAGGACGCGGCGCACCAGGGCGTGCGCGACCAGGTACTGCCGGCGGTCGCGCTCGAAGAGGAAGCGGCCCGCGATCTCCCGCTCGTTCTCGTCCAGCCAGTGGGCGCAGAGGGTGGCGGCGACGGCGGGCGCCAGGTCGTCGTTGGGGCAGAACCAGAGGTTGACCGGGGGCGTCCGCTCCTCCGCCGGCGCGCTCATCCGCCCTCTCCCGCGCCGGGGAGCCACAGCGGCGTGCGCAGGAACGCGGAGGGCGGCAGCGGCACCGACACGGCGCCGGGGCCGGCCGCCGGTTCCAGGGCGGCCCAGTCGGCGTCCACCCCGGACAGCCAGAGGTCGCGCAACTGGGGCAGCCGGCGGGCCTCCCAGAGCCCGGCGAGGTAGGCGCGGGTCTCGGGCACCGCACCCAGGCCCAGCGGGTCGGCCGCGCCGCCCCGCAGGTCGGCGACACCCCGCACGGCGCCCGCGGCCAGCCGTTCCAGGGCGGCGGAGAGCGCGGCGAGGTCGTGGACGAGGACGGCGAAGCGGCAGTCCATCGGGGCCCGCCCGGTCCGCAGGGAGCGGGCGAGGACGGCGAGCGGGGGCGCGTCGCGCCCGGCGATCCGCCCGAGGAGCCGGGCGGCGGTGGCCGCGAGGTGGGCGGGGGTGGGCGCGGACAGCAGGACCAGTTCGCCCTCGGGAGCGGGAGCGGGAGCGGGGGCGTCGGTCGTGGCGGGGGCGGCCGGGGCGGTCCGGTTCTCCGGGCCTCCCCCGCCGTCCGGCGGTCCGGGGAGCGCGGGCGGCTCGGGGCGGAACTCCTCCAGGACCACGTGGGCCTCGACCCCGCCCGCCCCCCGTACGGTCGCCGAGGCGCGTCGCGGCTCCGGCCCCGGCCGGGTCCAGGGCTCGGCCTCGGGGCGGTCGGGGCCGGGCAGCAGGACGCGGTGGCGCAGTTGGAGCACGGCGCGGGTCAGGACGGCGACGCCGGTGGCCGCGCCGGCGTCGCCCACCGACGCGGCGGCCGTCCCCGCGTCCTCCCGGAGTCCGGGCTCCTCCGGCCCGGGCCCGGTCCCGCGCAGCGCGGCCCGTGCCAGGCGCCGCGGGGCGTCCGGGTCCCCCGCGTGGGCGACCGCACCGCCGAGGACCACGGCGTGGACGGTGTCGCCGTCGGCCAGGGCCCGGTCGAGCGGCTTCAGGAGCAGCGCGCCCGCGCACTCCCCCGCCCCGGGGCGGCGGCTCGCGGGGTGCAGCAGCAGATGGGCCCCGCCCACGAGCGCGGCCTCGCACGCGCGGCGGCGCAGGGCGTCGAGGGCCAGGTCGAGGGCGACGAGCACGGAGGACTCCGCCGTGTCGACGCTCTGGCTGGGGCCGGTCAGGCCGAGCAGGGCGGAGAGCCGGTTGGGCAGGCTCCAGTGGCCCCGGCGGGGCATGGCTCGGGCGCCCCGGGCCCAGGCCTCGGCGGCCAGCAGCGCGTAGTCGCCCGCGCTCGCCCCGACGAAGACGCCGACGCTGCGCGGGGTCCCGTCCGGCGCGGCCAGCGCGTCGAGACGGCCGCCGGTGCAGCCCGCGTCCTCGAAGGCCTCCCAGGCGGTCTCCAGGAAGATCCGCTCCTGGGGGTCCATCAGGGCCGCCTCGGCGGGCTCGATCCCGAAGAACACCGGGTCGAAGTCCTGCACGCGGTCCAGGTAGTGGCCCGTCCCGGCGCCGCCGCTGCCGGGGCGGTCGCGCGGGAGCGGACCGGGACCGGCGGCGCGTCCGGCGCGGAGCCGCCGCCAGAGGGCGTCCGGGTCCGGGGCCCCGGGGAAGCGGCCGGAGACGCCGACGACGGCCACGCGGCCGGCGTACGGGACGTCGTGGGCCTCCCGGGTGTCTCGGTCCTCCCCGGCGCCTCGGGTGCCTTCGGCGCTTCGGGCCCCTCCGGTGCCCCGGACGTTCCGGGTGTCCCCCGCCTCCCCGAACCCCCCTGCGGCGCCGGGGCCCGGGACCGGGGCGAGGGACGGGACCGGGGCGAGGGTCCGGAGCCGGCCCGGAGTCGGCACGGGCGCCGGGGCGGGCGCGCTCCCGCGCGTCCCCGGGGCGTTCCCCGGCCGGGACCGGTCCCGGGCCCGGCCCTCGACCCGGCCCCCCGCCCGTCCCCCCGCCCCCGCCGCGAGCAGGGCGGCGGCCCGGGCGCGGTCCAGGGTCCCGTCCTTGAAGCGGGTCAGTATCTCCTTGTCGTCCATCCGGACGCGTCCCTCCCTCGGACGAAGGCGCCGGCGGCGACACGGTCGCGCGCACGGCGCATCACGGCGCGCTCGCAGTAGAAAACAATCACCGCGACCGGGGGAACAGGGTTCGGCTGAATACAGAGCTCGTTCCCAGGAATTGTCGAGCTTTTCTCGACCAGGAATCGAGGGAGACTCCAGCGGGTCTCTCCCGAGGGACTTCCCGAGCCCATGGAAAAGGGCCGCCGCGATCACCCGGGGGTGGGATCACGACGGCCCTCCGAAAGGCCCCTGCGGGGTCAGCCGGCCTTGCGTCGGAAATTCCGGCTCTGGCGGTTGAGGCCACTGGCGCCGTTGATCTTCAGACGCGCCTCGTGGTGCGCCTGCTGGGATCGGGCGTTGCGGGACTTGCGCTCCAGAGCCTCCTGGAACTTGCGCTTGGCGTCGGTCTCGGCGGCGTTGTTTTCCGGCGTAGCAGTCATGCGTTACCTCCTGAGCATGTTCTAGAGCGGTTTTATTGTGGCATCCGAGTGACCTCCCGGCGAGCCTCTTCCCGGCCCGGGGGAATACTTTTCGCCACGCGCCGGAATTTCTCGCGGACCTGATGAAGTCGACCGGCGCTCTGCCGATTCGACGTGTCCGCGGGCCTAGGCTCACGGTTCCGTCAGCGGTGCCATCAGAAGGGAACGACCATGGGCGAGACCAAGGACCGGATCGCGGAGCTCGTCCGTGAGTACCACCGGGAGCAGGCTCCCGGTCCCTTCGAACCCGGGGTCTCCCCGGTCCAGGTCTCCGGCGCCGTGCTGAGCGAGGAGGACCGGCTCGCGCTGGTCTCCGCGGCGCTCGACATGCGGATCGCCGCCGGCGTCAGCTCCCGGCGCTTCGAGCGGGACTTCGCCCGCTTCATCGGCACCCGCAAGGCCCATCTGACGAACTCCGGCTCCTCCGCGAACCTGCTGGCCCTCAGCTCCCTGACCTCCCCGCAGCTGGAGGAGCAGCGCCTGAGGCCGGGCGACGAGGTCGTCACCGTCGCGGCGGGCTTCCCGACCACCGTCAGCCCGATCCTGCACAACGGCCTGGTGCCGGTCTTCGTGGACGTCGAGCTGGGCACGTACAACACGACGCCCGAGCGGATCGCCGCGGCCATCGGGCCGAAGACCCGCGCGATCATGATCGCGCACTCCCTGGGCAACCCGTTCCGGGTGGCGGAGGTCGCCCAGCTCGCCGAGGAGCGGGGCCTGTTCTTCGTCGAGGACAACTGCGACGCGGTCGACTCCACGTACCGGGGGAAGCGCACCGGCTCCTTCGGCGACCTGGCGACCACCAGCTTCTACCCGGCGCACCACATCGCGATGGGCGAGGGCGGCTGCGTCCTGACCAGCAACCTGGTGCTGGCGCGGATCGTGGAGTCCTTCCGCGACTGGGGCCGGGACTGCTGGTGCGAGCCGGGCGAGGACAACCGCTGCATGAAGCGCTTCGACCAGCAGATGGGGAAGCTGCCGCACGGCTACGACCACAAGTACATCTTCTCCCACGTGGGGTACAACCTGAAGGCGACCGACCTCCAGGCGTCCCTGGGCCTGAGCCAGCTGGGGCGCGTCGAGGAGTTCAGCGCGGCCCGCCGCCGCAACTGGGCGCTGCTGCGGGCCGGGCTCGACGGGCTGCCGGGCCTGCTGCTCCCGGAGCCGACCCCGGACAGCGACCCGAGCTGGTTCGGCTTCCTGATCACGGTGGACCCGGACGCGGCCTACACCCGGGCCGCGCTCGTGGACTTCCTGGAGTCGCGGCGGATCCACACGCGCCGCTTCTTCGCGGGCAACCTCACCCGCCACCCCGCGTACGCCGAGAAGCCGCACCGGATCGCCGAGCCGCTGGTCAACAGCGACCTGATCACCGACCAGACCTTCTGGATCGGCGTCTACCCGGGCATCACGGAGGAGATGGTCGACTACGTCGTCTCCTCGATCCGCGAGTTCACCACCCGCGCCCACTGATCCCACCGGGTCCCACCGGGACCCGCCGACGGGCCGGCCCCCTCCCCGCGTGCTCGGGAGGGGGCCGGCCCGTCGTGCGCGTCAGGCCGCGTAGGCGGCCAGGTCGGCGGCGAGGGAGGCGTCGACGTGCGCCTTCAGGCGGGTGCCGTTCTCCTCGTGCGTCTCCTCCAGGACCTCGCCCGTCTCGTGGACGCGGGCCACGAGCTGCCCCTCCGTGTAGGGGACGAGCACCTCCACCTCGACGTCGGGGTGCGGGAGTTCCTCCGCGATCCTGGCCAGGAGGTGGTCGATGCCCTCGCCGGTGCGGGCGGAGACCGTGATCGCCGTCGGCTCGGCGCTCCTGAGCCGCTCCAGCACGTCGGCCGGCGCGGCGTCCGCCTTGTTGACGACGACGAGCTCGGGCACGCCCTCCCCGCCGATCTCGCCGATGACGGTGCGCACCGCCTCGATCTGCGACTCCGGGTCGGGGTGCGAGCCGTCGACCACGTGCAGGATGAGGTCCGCCTCGGCGACCTCCTCCAGGGTGGAGCGGAAGGCGTCGACGAGCTGGTGCGGCAGGTGCCGCACGAAGCCGACGGTGTCGGCCAGGGTGTAGGCCCGTCCGCCGGCCGTCTCGCTGCGGCGCACGGTCGGGTCGAGGGTGGCGAACAGCGCGTTCTGGACGTGGACCTCGGCGCCGGTGAGGCGGTTGAGGAGCGAGGACTTGCCCGCGTTGGTGTAGCCCGCGAGGGCGACCGACGGGACCTTGTTGCGGCGGCGCTCCTGCCGCTTGAGGTCGCGGGCGGTCTTCATCTCCTCGATGTCCCGGCGCATCTTGGACATCTTGTCGCGCAGCCGGCGCCGGTCCGTCTCGATCTTCGTCTCGCCGGGGCCGCGGGTGGCCATGCCGCCGCCCGCGCCACCGCCGCCGCCCATCTGCCGGGACAGCGAGGCGCCCCAGCCGCGCAGCCGCGGCAGCATGTACTGCATCTGCGCGAGCGCGACCTGCGCCTTGCCCTCGCGGGAGGTGGCGCGCTGGGCGAAGATGTCGAGGATCAGGGCGGTCCGGTCGACGACCTTGACCTTGACGAACTCCTCCAGGCGGACGAGCTGGGCGGGGCTCAGTTCGCCGTCGCAGACGACGGTGTCGGCGCCGGTGGCCTCGACGAGGGTGCGCAGCTCCCCGGCCTTGCCCGAGCCGATGTACGTGGCCGGGTCCGGCTTGTCGCGGCGCTGGATGACGCCGTCGAGGACGAGGGCGCCCGCGGTCTCGGCGAGGGCGGCGAGCTCGGCGAGGGAGCTCTCGGCCTCCGCGACCGTGCCGGAGGTCCACACGCCGACGAGCACCACGCGCTCCAGGCGGACCTGGCGCTGCTCGACCTCGACGACGTCCCGGAGTTCGGTGGACAGGGCCGCGACGTGGCGCAGGCCGGTGTCCTGGGTGGTGTCGATGGCGTCGGCGGCGGCGATGCGGCCGCCGGTGGGGGCGGGGGTGGAACCGTGTTCTGTCGCGGTCATGCGTGTCCTCTCACTGGGTGGGGGGTTCAGGGGGCGAGGCGGCCGGTGAGGCGGATGTCCGCCGAGGAGGAGCCGACCTTGACGGTCCGGGCGCCGGGGGCGTCCCGCCAGGAGTGCCGGGCGGTGTCCCAGTACTGGAGCTGGCGGGCGTCGACGGTGACGGCGACCCGCTTCTCCTGGCCGGGGGCCAGGGTGACCTTGGTGTAGCCGGCGAGCTTCTTGACCGCCTGCGGGGCGGTGATCCGGTCGCTGGGGCCGAGGTAGGCCTGCACGACCTCCTTGCCGGTGGAGCGGCCGGTGTTGCGGACGGTCACGCGCACGGTGGCGCCGGTGGCGGTCCGTTCGACGGTGAGGTCGCGGTAGGAGAAGGAGGTGTACGACAGGCCGTGGCCGAAGGGGAACAGCGGGGCCACGCCCTCCCGCTCGTACCAGCGGTAGCCGACGTGGATCCCCTCGCCGTACTCCTGCCTGCCCGCGACGCCGGGGAAGCGCTCGGGGCGGCCGGCCATCGGGTGGGCGTCCTCGGCGGCGGGGAAGGTCTGGGTGAGCTTTCCGCCGGGGTTGGCGTCCCCGTACAGGAGCGCGGCGGTGGCGCGGGCGCCCTCCTGGCCCGGGTACCACATCTGGAGGACGGCGCGGGTGGAGCCCAGCCACGGCATCAGCACGGAGGAGCCGGTGTTGAGGACGACGACCGTGTTGGGGTTGGCGGCGGCGACCGCGGCGATCAGGGCGTCCTGGCCGTCCGGCAGGGAGAGCGAGGGGCGGTCCCAGCCCTCGGAGCCCTCGTCCTGGGCGAAGACGACGGCGGTGTCCGCGGCGGCCGCGGCGGCGACGGCCCGCTGGATGTTCCGGCTCGCCCGCTCGGGGGTGACCCAGGTGAGGTCGACGGAGAGCGGGCGGTCGGGCCAGGCCCAGCCGCTCATGGAGAGCTTGTGGGTGCCCTTGGTGAGGCTGAGGACGACGCTGGTGGTCTCGCTGAACGAGTCGGCGGCGTAGACGGGGGCCTGGCCCTCGACCTGGAGGACGGCGAGGCCGCCGTCGACGCGGACGCCGATGCGGTAGTCGCCGTCCGCCGGGACGGTCAGGGTGCCGTCGTAGAACGCGCGGTCGCCGCCCGGGTCGAGCTGCCTGCCGTTGTGGAAGGCGGGGCTGAGTTCGGTCGCGGTCAGCGGGACGCCGAGCCGTTCGACGCCGGGCTCGTAGGCGACCGCGGCGTTCGCGCCGGCGCGCTCGCGCAGGGCGTCGAGCGGGGACTCGGCCGCGTCGGGCACCACGTGCGCGCTGCCCAGGCCGGAGACCTTGGGGTGCAGGGCGCTGTCGCCGATGACGGCGAGGGAGGTGGCGGCGGTCCCGGTGAGCGGGAGGGCGGGGCGGCCGGCGGTCGTGGTGTTGCGCAGCAGGACGGCGCCGTTCTCGGCTATCTCGCGGGCGGTGGCCCGGCCGGCCTGGGCGTCGCGCGCGGGCCGCGCGGGGCCGCCGGCGGGGTCGAGGAGGCCGAAGCGCTCCATCTGGCCGACGATGCGGACCACGGAGCGGTCGAGCGCGGCCTCGGGGACCGTGCCGGCGGTGACGGCGGCCTTCAGGGCGGCGCCGAAGTGCTGGGAGTCGGGGACCGGGTCGGTGGGCTTGCCCATCTCCAGGCCGAGTTCCTGGTCGAGGCCCTTGGTGATGTCGGTGGTCGCCTTGGTGGCGAGCCAGTCGGACATCACCCAGCCCCTGAAGCCCCACTGCTCGCGCAGGACCTTCTGGAGGAGCTGGTCGCTGCTGCACGCGGGGGTGCCGTTGACGCCGTTGTAGGCGCACATCACGGAGGCGGCGCCGGCCTCGACGGCGCTGCGGAAGCCGGGCAGTTCCGTCTCGTGGAGGGTCTGCTCGTCGATGGTCGCGTCGACGGTGAAGCGGTCGGTCTCCTGGTTGTTGCCCGCGAAGTGCTTGACCGTGGCCATCAGGCCCTGGCCCTGGATGCCCCGGATCTCGGCGGCGGCGGTGCGGGAGGTGACGAGCGGGTCCTCGCTGAAGGTCTCGAAGTTGCGGCCGCCGTGCGGCACGCGGATGTTGTTGACCATCGGGGCGAGGACCACGTCCTGGCCCAGGGCCCGGCCCTCGTGGCCGATGACCTTGCCGTACGCGGTGGCGAGGCCGTCGTCGAAGGTGGCGGCGAGCGCGGTGGGCGTGGGCAGCGCGGTGGCGCGGCTGCCGTTGATGCGCACGCCCACCGGGCCGTCGGCGGCCTGCAGCGGGGGTATGCCCAGGCGGGGCACGCCGGGCAGGTAGCCGACGCCCCGGGCGAGGGGGCCGTTCTCGGCCCCGGCCGTCCAGTGGACGAAGGACAGCTTCTCGTCGAGGGTCATCCGGGCGACGAGCGCGCGGACGCGCTGGCTGCCCTCCTCGGCCGCGCCCCTCGGGGCGGCGCGGTCGGCCGTGGTGCCGTTGGCGGTGGTGAGCAGGCCGCTCGTACAGAGCAGGGCCACGGTGAGGGCGAGCAGCCGCGGCGCGCGGCCCGGGCGCCCGCGCCCGTCGGTCCGGAGTCTGGTGGGAGGGCGGGACGTTCGCTCCGCCGGCCTGCGGGACAGCATGCGGTCTCCTGTTGTTTCGGTGCGTCGGTGCGCGCGCGTGGTGCGCGTGCCTCCACGCTCACGGAACGGGCCGCGGGAGACGAGGTCGGCCCGTCACACTCTACGGAGTTCGGGGGTTCTGCTCCGTGTCGTAAGGGAGTTGGCGCTCGAGGATCGCTTGAGACCGGCGGGCTCGGGGCGCCGCCGGGGCGGCGGAGGGGCGGCGGCGGGGCCGTGGTGCCGGGGGGTGGTGGCCGGGCCACCACCCCCCGTGGGCGCGGGGCGCGCGCCGGGGCGTGCGGGGGGCGGGGGCGGTGCGGTCCGGGAAGTGTGTCCCCGGCCTACCTGGGCCGCGAACGGGCGGCCGGGGACGGTGGAGGGGTCCAGCGAGCGCAGCCCCGGCCCGGCGGGTCCCGGGGCGCCGAGACCCCGAGGAGCGTCATGAGGGCCACTCTCCAGGCGGTGGAGGCCCCGAGCCTTCCGCACGACCCGGCGGCGGGCGCGGCGCGGGCGCTGGTCGCGTCGGTGCTGTCCTCGCTGCGCCGCCGCGACCAGCGGCACAAGGGCGAGTTGTACGTGCACGGGCTCCTGCACGCCCCGGGCCGCAAGACCATGCGGAACCTGGCCGCGAGCACGGACGAGCGGTCGGCGGAGCAGAGCCTGCACCACTTCATCAGCTGCTCGACGTGGGACTGGTCCCCGCTGCGGGCGGAGCTCGCGGCCCGGTTGGACCGGCTGCTCGCGCCGAAGGCGTGGGTGGTGCGCCCGCTGGTCATCCCGAAGACGGGCCGTCACTCGGTGGGCGTGGGGCGCCGGTTCGTCCCGCAGCTCGGGCAGGTGGTCAACAGCCAGCACGGGTACGGCCTGTGGCTGGCCTCGGGGGCGGCGGCGGCCCCGGTGAACTGGCGCCTGTCGCTGTCGGGCGACTGGCTGGAGGACGCCGAGATGCGCCGGCGGGCCGCGATACCGGACTCGGTGGACGCCGGGTCGGCGGAGGGCCTGGCCCTGGACATGGCGCTGGAGACGGCGGGCTGGGGGATCACCCGGCTGCCCGTGGTGACGGACGCCCGCGAGGAGGCCGTGCCGTCGATGGTGGGGGCCTTCTCCCGGGCCGGGCTGCCCTTCCTGCTGCGGATCGGCGGCGGTACGGGCCTGCTGGCCCCGGCGCTCTCCGGCGGGGGGAGCCGGTCCGTGTCGGCCTCGGCGGGCCGCCTCGTGGAGCTGGCGCGCTCCCAGGGCCGGCCGGTGGAGTGGTTCGAGCCGGCGGGCACGGGACTGCCGAGGACCTCGCTGGTGTCCCTGCTGCCCGTACGGCTGCCCGGGCCGGCGGTGCCGGGGCCGCGCCGGGCGTTCGGCGGGACGCCGCCGGCGGGCGCCCCGCTGACGCTGGTGGGGGTGTGGTCGCCGAACGGCCGCGAGGCGTCGGAGCTGTGGCTGACGAACCTGACCGGCGCGAGCCGGAGCGCGCTCCTCGGCCTCGGCCGGCTGATCGGGCGGGCCGACGCCGACTTCACGGACACGAGCCTGCCGGTGGGGGCGCTGGACTTCGAGGGGCGCTCGTACCACGGCTGGCACCGGCACGTGACGCTGGTGTCGCTGGCTCACGCGGTGCGGCTGCTGGGCCCGGGGACGCGCCGGGGCCTCGGCGCGGTCACGCCGGTTCCCATGACCGGGGGCCGTCGGGCGCGAGGCCGTGGAAGACGCGCGCCCGTTGCAGGCGCAGGGCGAGCTGGAGCTCCAGCGAGCGTTCCGGCCGCTGCCAGTCGGGGCCGAGCAGCTGGGTGATGCGGTCCAGGCGGCGGGAGACCGTGTTGGGGTGCACGTAGAGGAGTTCGGCGGCCCGGGTGGGGCTGCCGGCGGCGCGGAACCAGCCGTCGAGGGTCTCGACGAGGTTGCCGAACCGCTCGGCGTCGTGGTCGAGGAGCGGGCCGAGGGTGCGCTCCACGAAGCCGGGGGCGTCGTGCTCCTCGGCGAGCAGCATGCCGATGAACCCGAGGTCGCGGGCGGCGGCGGAGCGCCCGGCGCCGCCGAGCGCGGTGAGCGCGTCCAGGCAGCGGACGGCCTCCCGGTGGGCGCGGCGGACCGCGTCCGGTCCCCGGCCGAGCCGGGCCGCCCCGGCCGTGACGGGGGCGCCGGTGGCCTCGGCGAGTCCGGCGCGGACGCGGTCGGCGCAGGCGGCCGGGTCGTCCCCGGGCAGGAGCAGGGCGAGCCGGTCGCCCTGGACGGTCTTCATGCCGCGGTGGCGGCGGGCGTGTCCCGCGGCCCAGCTCTCGACCAGGTCGGCGGCCTCGCTCCGGGGGCGGGCGACGACCATGACGTGGGGGCGTTCCAGACGGGCCGCGAGGCGGCGGGCGCGCCGCTCCAGGCCCTCGGCGGGCCCGTCCCAGGTGACGAGGTCCTCCAGGAGGTCGTCGTCGGCCCGTCCCCCGGCGTCGGTGGAGCGCTGGAGGACGAGCAGCAGGGACACGGTGCGCGCGTAGGAGAGGAGGACCTGCTCGCCGGGCCGGCCGGCGGCGGTGCCCGTGCCGGGTCCGGCGGCCGGTTCGGCGGGGTGGAGGAGGAGCGTGCCGACGTCCTCGGAGCGGACGGAGAGCGGCACGACCAGGGTGCCGTCGGTCAGGGGGCAGGCGATGCCGGTGGCGGCGGCGCTGAGCCGCACGCGCTCCAGTTCGGCGGTGTCGGGGGCGGGCGTGCGGCCGTGCCCGGCGAGGCGTTCGCCGCCCTGGCCCCGGACGGAGAGGCCGCCGCCCAGCTCGGCGGCGGCGCGGGCCAGGAGCTCGTCCAGGCCGGTGCCCTCCAGGACGAGCCGGACCAGGTCGTCCTGGAGGTCCTTGGCGCGCAGGGCGTCGCTGAGTCCGGCGCGGGCCCGGGTCCCGGCGTCCTCCAGGACGGTGTTGGCGGCCCGTGCGTCCTCCAGGAGCCGGGCGGTCTCCACGGCCGCGGCGGAGAGGTCGGCGAGGGAGGACATGAGCGACACGTCGTCGGGGGTGAAGTGCCGGGTCCTGCGGTCGGCGACGTAGAGGAAGCCGAGGCAGCGGTCGCCGGAGCGCAGCGGCACGCCGAGGACGGCGTGCAGCGACTCGGCCTCCAGGAGGTCTTCGAGGGCGGCCGTGTGGCCGGGCCGGTCGTCGGCGAGGTGGTCGGCGGTCCGGAAGGGGCCGGGCAGTTCGCCGGGGGCGCCGCGCAGTGCGGCGGCGGGCACCCGGTGGCCGGTGGTGCGGGCGCTGACGGCGCCGTCGGCGGTGGCGACGACCAGGTCCCCGGTGGCCTCGTCGGCCAGGGCGGTGCAGGCGAGGTCCGTGTTCAGGAGCAGCCGGGCGCGGCGGGTGATCAGGCGGAGGGTGGCGTCGAGCCGGGCGGGCGCGGTGAGTTCGAGGGCGGTGTCGACGAGCGCGGCGAGTTCGGCCTCGCGCTGGCGGCGCCGGTCGAAGAGGGCGCCGACCTCCAGGGCGAGGCCCTTGGCGCGGGTCAGCCGGTCGATCCGGCCGGGGTCGGCGCCGGAGCGGCGGGCCTGGGCGACGAGCTGCTCGTACGCGTGGGCGGGCGCCTCCCCCGCGAGGAGTTCGAGGACGCGCAGGACCTCGGCCCCGGACTGCGGTTCCTCCCCTGTCATCCCAGCCCCCCAGCGGACGGATCGACCCTGCCCCGACGACCCGGGGAACGTAACCGGCCTGCTGAGGGGGCGTCAACCGGCCGCCGGGCGGCGGGCGCGGTGACCGGGCCACCGGCGGGGGCCCGTTCCGGGGCGGCGCGGTGTGCTCCGGGCACCTTGGGCGGCGGTACGGCCCGTACCTACGGTTGCCGGTTGGCCCCGGGGCGGGGGCCTGGCGGGATGACGGGAGGGGCGGGCGCACGTCGGCGGGCCGGGCGTCCCCGGAAAGGGGCGGGGCGTTCCTCCGCCGGTTCACGAGCGGTTCTGTCCCGGGACGCGAACGGCTCCCGAGGGGGCCGGGCGGGCTGCCGGGGGCGCCGGACGGGCTGCCGGAGGCGCCGGACGGTCTCCCGCAGGCGCCGTCCGGGGGCCGGGGACGGCGACCGCGGTCAGGAGGAGTCCGTCCGTCACCGTCCACCGGCCGGTCAGCTCGGTCGCGGCCCGGCCGTCGAGCACCGGCCCGGGAATCCGCAGCCGGGCGGTGAACGTCCGGGCGGCCGGGTCGAGCACCAGCTCCGCCGAGTCGAAGTCCAGGGCCCGGCGGGTCAGCGGGGACCAGGCCTTGAACAGGGACTCCTTGGCGCTGAACAGCAGCCGGTCCCAGCGGGTGCCGGGGTGGCGGCGGGCCAGTTCGCGCAGCCGCTCGCGCTCGGCGGCCGAGGCGATCCCCCGGGTCACGCCCGGCGGCAGCGGCAGGTGCGGCTCCGCGTCGATGCCGAGGGACCGCCAGCGGTCGGCGGACGCCAGGGCGGCGCCCCGGTAGCCCTCGCAGTGGGTGAGGGAGCCGACCGTGCCGGCGGGCCACAGGGGCTCGCCCCGGCGGCCGCTGAGCACCGGTTCGGCGGCCCGCCCGAGGGCGGCGAGCGCCCGGTGGGCGCACACCCGGACCGTGGCGAACTCGCGGCGCCGCTCCTCGACGGCGTCGCGGATCAGGGCCCGCTCCCCCGCGAAGAGCAGCTCCGGCGGGTGCTCCCCGGCCGTGTCGGCCGCGACCGTCCCGGGCGGGAGGATCTCCTCGATCACGCGGCCGTCACGCCCGGACGCCGACGAAGAGGCCCCGGCCGGACGGGCCGCCCTCCTGGAACTCGACGGCGAGGCCGGCGCGGACGAAGGCCCGCTCGTAGGCCTCGCGCGGGAAGAGGGTGATGAGGTGGGTCTCGGAGAGGTGCGCGATGTCCCGGCCGGGCTCGGCGATCAGGTAGTGCACGTCGATGCGGGTGGCGTCGCCCTCCAGGCGCGAGTGCGAGACGCGGGAGACGGTCTTGCCCTCGGCCTCGGTGATGGACGCGCCGACGAAGCCCGGCGTGAACGTGGCGGGGAACCACCAGGGTTCGACCACGACGACGCCGCCCGGTGCGAGGTGGGCCGCGAAGCGGGCCAGGGCCGCGTCGAGTTCGGCCTGGTCGCGCATGTGGCCGATGGAGCTGAACATGCAGGTGACGGCGGAGAAGGTGGTGCCGAGCGCGAAGTCGCGCATGTCGCCGAGGTGGACGGGCACGCCCGGGTTGCGGCGTACGGCGATGTCCCGCATGTCGGCGGAGATCTCCACGCCCTCGACGGTGTCGAACGCCCGGGTGAGGTGCTCCAGGTGGAGGCCGGTGCCGCAGGCCACGTCGAGGAGGCTGCGGGCGCCGGGCGCGCGGGAGGCGACCAGGGCGGCCAGGTCGGCCGCCTCGCGCGCGTAGTCCTTGCCCTTGCCCTGGTGGACCAGGTCGTAGAGGCGGGCGATGCCGTCCGCGTAACCGCTGTCCGCGGGGGCTCCGGTGGTGGTCACGTCGTCTCTCCTTGGCTGGGGTGGGCGGTGCGCGGGCGCGCCGCGAGGCGTTCGAGGGCGGGGACGAGCTCCGCCGGCGAGGGGTCGGCGAGGGCCTCGTCGCGCAGCCGGTGCGCGGCCGCCGCGATCGAGGGGTCGGTGAGGGCCCGTACGACCGCCTCGCGCAGGGACGCGGCGTCGAGCTTCTCGGGCGGCAGGTCGATGCCGGCGCCCTGCCGTTCGTGCAGGCGGGCCTTGAGCGGGGCGTCCCACAGGGCGGCCACGATGATCTGCGGCACGCCGTGCAGGGTGGCGGTGTAGCCGGTGCCGGCGCCGCCGTGGTGGACGATCGCGGCGCAGGTCGGCAGCAGGGCGTCCATCGGGACGAAGTCGACGACGCGGATGTTGGCGGGGAGGGCGTCGCGGTCCCGGAGCTGGGTGGCGTCGAAGGTGGCGACGATCTCGGCGTCGACGTCGCCGAGGGCGTGCAGCAGGTCCTCGAAGGGGACCGCGTCGCGGCCGAAGGTCTCGCGGGCGGAGACGCCGAGGGTGACGCAGACCCGCGGCCGGGCGGGCGGGGCGTGCAGCCAGTCCGGTACGACGGCGGGGCCGTTGTAGGGGACGTAGCGCATCGGCAGGAGGTCGCCGGGCACGGGGATCCGCAGGCTCGCGGGGGCCGGGTCGACGGTGGCCTGCCCCCGGACGATCTCCTCGACGGCGTCGGCGCCGGGGACGATCCCGAAGCGTTCGAGGGTCCAGGTCACCCACTCGCCCATCGGGTCCTCGCGGCGCTCCTCGGGCTGCGCGGCGAGCAGTTCGAGGAACTGGCGGCGTGCGTTCAGGACCACGTCGGGGCCCCACAGGAGCCGGGCGTGGGCGGCGCCGGTGACGTGCGCGGCGATGGGCCCGGCGTAGGTGAAGGGCTCCCAGAGCACCAGGTCGGGCCGCCAGGAACGGGCGAACGCCACGAGGTCGTCGATGGTCGTGTCGCCGTTGAGCGGCGCGAACGACATGGCCGTCATCATGGTCTGCTGGCCGAGGGCGTGCTCCCAGCCGATCGGCTCGGTGACCGTGTCGGCGAAGTCGAAGCCCGTCTGGTACGGGGTGGGGTCGCCGCCGATCCGCGTCATCAGCTCGACGATCGAGTCGAGGTCTCCGACGGGCACGGCGGTGAGCCCGGAGCCGTTGATCACCTCGGTGAGCGCGGGCTGGCTGGCCACCCGGACCTCGTGCCCGGCGGCCCGCAGCGCCCAGGCCAGCGGCACCAGGTTGTAGTAGTGGGTGTTGTGCGCGAAGCACGTGATCAGTACGCGCATGGCGTCGTCCGCCCTCGTCTGGCTCGTTGCGGTCGGGGTCGTGGTCGTCGTCGGCCGGGGCCGCCGTCAGGCGGTTCCGGCGACGGGGAGGCGGGCGGGCGCGGCCAGGACCGGTGAGCGCGGTCGCGTGACCTCCTCGCCGGCGGTGCGCAGGGCGGGCAGGGTCCCGGCGAGCGCGCCGAGCGCCGCGCGGGCGATCACCGTGACCAGCCGCCCGGAGAGCGCGAAGTGCAGGTCGCCGGGGAGGCCGAACGGCGCGGCGTCCGCGGGGGCCGCCGGGTCGCGGTTGACGGCGGCGACGAGGAGGGTGACGCGGCTGCCGGCGGGCAGTTCGGTGCCCGCGAGGACGGTGTCGGCGCGGGCGGTGCGGGTCTCCAGCCGGACGGGCGGGGCCAGGCGCAGGGTGTCCCGGACGGCTCCGGCGGCCAGGGCCGGGTCGGCGGCCAGCCGCTGCCAGGCGCCGGGCTCGGCGAGGAGCCGGCGCACGGCGTTGGCGACGAGCACGACGGTGGTCTCGGCGGCGCCGACGGCGAGGATCCGGGCGGCCCGGACGCTGTCCTCCCCGGCCTCGTGGAGGCCTTCGGCGAGCACGGCGGAGAGGGCGGCCTCGGCCCGTTCGGCAGCGCGGACGACGGCGTGCGGCTGGGGGCAGAGCAGCCCGTCGAGGGCGTGCCGGCAGTCGGGCAGGATCCGCACGAAGCGCTCGTGGGCGGCCTCGGGCAGGCCGAGCTGTTCGCCGATCACCCGGCCGACGAGCCGGCGCGCGAAGTCCTCGGCGAGGTCGAAGCGGTCGCCGAGTCCGGCGAGCAGCGCGCGGGCGAGCGTCACGGTCCGCTTCTCCACGCACTCCTCCTCAGGGGCCCACAGCATGGGGCCGCCGAGGGCGGTGAGCGGGGCCAGGCGGGCGGCGGTCGCCCGGTCCACGGCGAGGACGGCGCTGCGGTACGGGAGCCCGTCCCCGGCGGCGGCCTCCGGCCCGGGGCGGGGGCCGTCGAAGGCGGGGTCCGCGACGACCGCCTCGGCGACGGCGCGGTCGGCCGTCACCCAGGTGTCGAGCGGCGCGCTGTGGAACAGCGGCCCCTCGGCGCGGACGCGCTCCTCGTGGGGGCGGGGGTCCTCGGTGCCGGAGCGCAGGATCAGGCCGTAGGGGTCGTTCCGGGTGCCCGCGAACCACTGGGCGGCGCGGGTGAGCTGGTTGCCGCGGGCGCGTCGGGGGTCGGTCGGGGCGGCCTCGGGGTACGGGACGGCCGCGCGGTCGGGGGCGTCGGTGGGGACGGCGGCGTGGTCCGGGCCGGTCCCTTGGTTCGAGGCGGTCGCCCGGTCCGGGGCGGTCTCGTGGTCCGGGCCGCTCCCTTGGTACGGGGCGGTCGCCCGGTCCGGGGTGCCGGTCCGGACGGTCGCGCGGTCGGGGAGGGTCTCGCGGTCGGGGGCGTCGGCCGGGGCGGTCGCGCGGCCCGGGGCGTCGGTCAGCGGCTCCGCTGTCATGTGCGACTCCTCGTCATCGGTCACCGCCGGGCAGCGCGCCGAGCCAGTCGTCGACGGTGCGGGCCGTGGTCGGGGCGTGCTCGGTCATCATCGTGAAGTGGTTGCCGGGTACGTCGGCGACGGCGCGGGCGCCGTCCCAGACGGACCGCCAGTCCGTCAGCGGGTCGGTCCACGGGGCCATGGGCTCGGCGGCCCGCAGGTGCAGGACGGGCGCGCGGGTGGGCCGGGGGGCCCAGTCCAGGAGCAGCCGGTGGAAGGCGCCCATGGCGGTGAGCCGGGTGTCGTCGAGCGGGACGACCGCGCGGTCCGTCGCCCACCGGAGCATGACGTCCCGCCAGACGCCCATGGCCCCGGGGGCACTGGGCGTGTAGACGTCGGCGAGGACCAGGGCGGCGGGCCCGGCGCCGCGCGCCTCCAGGTGGCGGGTGAGCGCGTGGGCGACGTTGGCCCCGGCGGAGTGCCCGACCAGGGCGTACGGCCGTCCGGCGGCGTACCGTTCGACGGCCTCGGCGTGGGCCGCGCACAGCGCTTCGAGGGTGCCGGGCAGCAGTTCGCCGGGCCGGAAGCCGGGCTGGGGCAGCGCGACGACGGTGCGGCGGCCGGCGAGGGCGGCGGCGAAGGCGGCGAACTCGGCGGGCCCGGAGACGGCCGCGGTGCCGGTGACCGCGAAGAGCAGCGGGCCCTCGTCCCCGGCGGGGCCGTCGGCCAGCCGGACGGGGACGACGGGCTGCCGCCCGGGGTCGGTGAAGGCCGGACGCAGGGCGGAGACGGCGCCGAGGGCGTCGACGGCCTCGGCGACCCGGCCGTCGGCGACCGCGGAGCGGTAGACCGCGACCAGCGTGGTGTCGCCGGGGCCGGAGCCCCCGGCCGGGGTGCCCGCCGCGCCGGCCGGGTCCCGGAGCAGGTCCAGGAGGTGGGCGGCGAGCGCGTCCGGGGTGTTGTGGTCGTAGAGGGCCTCGGGCGGCAGGTCGGTGGCGGTCGCGGCGGTGAGCCGGCGCCGGAGCTCCGCGACGGCCAGGGAGTCGAACCCGGCCAGGGTGAAGGGCTCGTCGGCGGCGACCTCGTCGGGGCTCTCGTACCCGAGCACGGCGGCGGCCTCGGCGCGGACCAGGGCCCGGACGGCGGCGGCGCGTTCGGCGGGGCCGAGGGCGGCGAGTTCGGCGCGCGGGTCGCGCGGCCGGACGCCCGCCGGGGCGCCGCCGTCGGCGGCCGGGGCGTGGTCGGGCCCCGGGGCCGGGGCGGCGAGGGCGGAGACGAGCGGGCTGGGGCGGCGGGAGGTGAACCCGAGGGCGAACCGCTCCCAGTCGGTGTCGGTGACGGTGACCTGGGCCTCGCCCGCGGCGACGGCGCGGAACAGCTCGGTGAGGGCGGCCCGCGGGTCCATGGGGCGCACGCCCCTGCGGAGCAGGTACGCGGCGCCCTCGCCGTCGCCCATGCCGCCGCCGCCCCACAGGCCCCAGGCCACCGAGGTGGCGGGCAGGCCGTCGGCGCGGCGCCGCTCGGCGAGCGCGTCGAGCGCGGCGTTCGCTGCGGCGTAGGCGCACTGGCCGGCGCTGCCCCAGACGCCCGCGCCGGAGGAGTACAGGACGAAGGCGTCGAGGTCGAGGCCACGGGTGAGCGCGTCGAGGTGCAGGGCGCCGGCGACCTTCCCGGCGTACACCTCGGCGACGCGTTCGGGGCCGGTTCTGGTGAGCGGGCCGACCTGGGGCACGCCCGCGGCGTGGAAGACGGCGGTGAGCGGGGCGTCGGAGGGGATCCGGCCGAGGAGGTCGGCGAGCGCGTCCCGGTCGGCGACGTCGCAGGCGGCGAAGGTGGCCTTGGCGCCGAGGGCGAGGAGGTCGGCTTCGAGCTCGGCCGCGCCGGGGGCGCCGGATCCGCGCCGGGTGACGAGCAGCAGGTGCTCGGCGCCCTCGCGGGCGAGCCGGCGGGCCAGGTGGCCGCCGAGGGCGCCGGTGCCGCCGGTGATCAGGACGGTGCCGCGGGGGCGGTACGGGGCGGGGACGCGCGGCGCGGGGGCGGCGACGAGCCGGCGGCCGAGGGTGCGGGGGCCGCGGACGGCCACCTGCTCCTCGGGGCCGCCGAGGACCCCGACGAGCAGCCGCCAGGCGTCGTCCTCGTCGGCCGGGCCGGTGCCGGTTTCGGCTCCGGTCTCGTTTCCGGTTCCGTTCCCGGTTCCGTTTCCGTTTCCGGGCAGGTCGACCAGTCCGCCCCACAGCGCGGGCAGTTCGAGCGCGGCGACGCGTCCGAGGCCCCAGAGCTGGGCGCCCGCCGACTCCGGCCGCTCGCCGGGGGCCGTGGTCACGGCTCCCCGGGTCGCGCACCAGAGGCGGGCGGCCATGGACGTCTCCTCCATCGCCTGGGCGAGGGCCAGGGTGGCCAGGACGACGGCCGGGACGAGGCCGGTGCCGGGCCGCTCCCGGTCCTCCGCGCCCAGCAGGGAGAGAACTCCTTCAACGGGTGCGCCGGGGGCGCCGGGTGCGACGGGGGCACCGGGTGCGACGGGGGCACCGGGTGCGCCGGGTGCGACCGTGTCGTCCCGGACGCCGTCGAGCAGCGCGGCGAGCGCGGCCCGGTCGGTCCGTTCCGGGTCGACCGGGAGGCGTCGGACCCGGGCACCCCGGGCGCGCAGGGCCCGTTCGGCGCGGTCGGCGGTGACGGGGTCGGCCCCGGCGGGCTCGACGAGGAGCCAGGTGCCGGTCAGCGGGGCGCCGTCGGGGGCGGGCAGCGGGGTCCAGGCGACGTGGTGGCGGCGGGGTCCGCCGGCCGGGCCGCCGCGCCCGCCGCGCGGGGTGGGGGCGATCCAGTACCGGCGGTGCTGCCAGGCGTACACGGGCAGCGGGAACGGGCGGGCGGGGGCGGCGGGGAAGAGCCGCCCCCGGTCGAGGGGGGTGCCCCGGCTCGCGGCGGTGGCCACCGCCCGCAGCAGGGTGGCGGCCTCGGGGCGGCCCCGGCGCAGTACGGGGACCAGGGCGGCCGGTTCCGTGTCCGCGCCGTCCGCGGACAGCACCTCCTGGGCCATGCCGCAGAGGACGCCGTCGGGGCCGAGTTCGACGAAGGTGGCCGCGCCCAGGTCGCGGGCGGCGCGCACGCCGTCGGCGAAGCGGACCGTTTCGCGGACGTGCCGGGCCCAGTAGGCGCCGGTGCGCAGGTCGTCGCCGGTGGCCCGGCGGCCGGTGACGTCGGAGACGACGGGGATGCGGGGCGCCCGGTACGCGAGCCCGTCGGCCACGGCCCGGAACTCCTCCAGCACGGGGTCCATGAGCGGGGAGTGGAAGGCGTGGCTGACGGTCAGGCGTTTGGTCTTGCGGCCCCGTTCGGCGAGCAGCTCGGCCGCCCGGCCGACGGCCTCCTCCGTCCCGGAGAGGACCACGGACCGGGGGCCGTTGACGGCGGCGACGGCGAGGACGTCCTCGCGGCCGGCCAGGACCTCGCGGACCTCGTCCTCGCAGGCCCGTACGGACAGCATCGCGCCGCCGGCCGGGAGTGCCTGCATCAGCCGGCCCCGGGCGGCGACGAGCGCGCAGGCGTCGTCGAGGTCGAGGACGCCGGCCGCGTGGGCGGCGGCGATCCCGCCCACGGAGTGGCCGAGGAGGACGTCGGGGCGCACGCCCCAGTGTTCGAGGAGCCGGAAGAGGGCGGTCTCGACGGCGAAGAGGGCGGCCTGGGCGTACTGGGTGCGGTGCAGCAGGGCCTCGTCCGGGCTGCCGGGGGCGGCGTCGAGGACGGCGGCGAGCGGGCGGTCGAGGTGCGGGTCGAGGCGTTCGGCGGCGGCGTCCAGGGCGCGGGCGAACACCGGGTGGGCGGCGTACAGTTCGCGGGCCATGCCGGGGCGCTGGCTGCCCTGCCCGGTGAAGAGGAAGGCGGTCCTGGCCTCGCGGCGGCGCACTCCGGTGACGACGGCGGGCGAGGGGGCGCCGTCGGCGAGGGTGCCGAGGGCGCGGGTGAGGTCCTCGTACGAGGCGCCGAGGACGACGGCCCGGTGTTCGAAGGCGGTGCGGGTGGTGGCCAGGGCGTGGCCGACGGCCTCGGCCGTGGCACCGGCGCCGGCCGGTCCGGCGAGGTGGTCGCGCAGCCGCCCGGCCTGGGCGCGGAGGGCTTCGGCGGAGCGTCCGGAGAGGAACCAGGCGGTCGGGGGCTCCGGGACCGGACGGTCCTCGGTGACGGCGAACGCCGTGGCCTGACCGTCCTCGACGGGAGCGTCGGCGACCGCGCCGGAGACGGCACCGGCGACGGTACGGGGGGACGTGGCGGCGACCGCGCCGGGGGCCGTCGCAGTGGTCGCGCCGGAGGCCGAGCCGGGAGCCGTGACGGAGGTCGAGACGGGAGCCGCACCGGGAGCCGCGGCAGGGGCCGTGACGGGGGCCGAACCGGGAGCCGTGGCAGGGGCCGTGACGGAGGTCGAGACGGGAGCCGTGGCAGGGGCCGTGACGGAGGTCGAGACGGGAGCCGTGGCAGGGGCCGAACCGGGAGCCGTGGCAAGGGCCGAGACGGAGGCTTCGGTCTCCTCCCCCGCCTCCTCCACGATCACGTGCGCGTTCGTACCGCCCACGCCGAAGGCGGAGATCCCGGCGCGGCGCGGGCGCGGGCCCGCCGGCCAGGGGACGGGCTCGGTCAGCAGGCGCACCCGGCCCGAGGACCAGTCGGCGTGCGGGGTGGGGGTGTCGGCGTGCAGGGTCCTGGGCAGCAGGCCGTGGCGCAGGGCCTGGACGGTCTTGATGACGCCGCCGACCCCGGCGGCGGCCTGCGCGTGGCCGATGTTCGACTTGAGGGAGCCGAGCCACAGGGGCCGGTCCTCCTCGCGGCCCCGGCCGTAGACGTCGAGCAGGGCCTGCGCCTCGATGGGGTCGCCGAGGCGGGTGCCGGTGCCGTGCGCCTCGACGGCGTCGACGGCCTGCGGTTCGAGCTCCGCGTCGGCGAGGGCCGCGCGGATGACCCGCTGCTGGGAGGGGCCGTTGGGGGCGGTGAGGCCGTTGCTGGCGCCGTCCTGGTTGACGGCGGAGCCCCGGATGACGGCGAGGACGGTACGGCCCGCCCGGCGCGCGTCGGAGAGCCTCTCCAGGACCAGCACGCCCGCGCCCTCGGCCCAGCCGGTGCCGTCCGCGTCGGCGGAGAAGGCCTTGCAGCGGCCGTCCGCCGCGAGGCCCTTCTGCCGGGAGAACTCGACGAACGCGGCGGCGTCGGGCATGACGGCCGCGCCGCCCGCGAGCGCCAGGCCGCACTCGCCGCGCCGCAGCGCGGCGACGGCCAGGTGCAGGGCGACCAGCGAGGAGGAGCAGGCCGTCTCCACCGTCATGGCCGGGCCCTCCAGACCGAGGGCGTAGCTGATCCGGCCGGAGAGCACCGCGTCGGCGCTGCCGGTCAGGAGGTAGCCCTCGGAGCCGGCCGGGACCCGGTCCAGGTCGGTGGCGTACTCGGCGTGGGCGGCGCCGATGTAGACGCCGGTGCCGCTCCCGCGCAGGGTGCGCGGGTCGAGGCCGGTGCGCTCCAGGGCCTCCCAGGAGACCTCCAGGAGCAGCCGCTGCTGGGGGTCCATGACGACGGCCTCGCGCGGCGAGATCCCGAAGAAGGCGGCGTCGAAGTCGCCCGCGCCGTCGAGGAACCCGCCCTGGTCGCAGTACGTGGTGCCCTGCGAGTCGGGGTCCGGGTCGTAGAGCCCGTCGAGGTCCCAGCCCCGGTCCTCCGGGAAGGGCGCGACGGCGTCCGTCCCGGAGGCGACCAGCTCCCACAGGGCCTCGGGCGAGTCGACCCCGCCCGGGTACCGGCAGGCCATGCCGACGACGGCGACGGGCTCGTGGGCGGCCGAGACCAGCTCCCGGTTGCGCCGGCGCAGCCGCTCGGCCTCCTTCAGCGAGGTCCGTAGCGCCTCCATGAGCTTTTCGGAGGACATGGCCATCGATGGGGTCCCTCTCTGGACGGTCGGACGGAGCGGCGGGCGGTCGGGCCGGGGCGGCGGGCCGGTCGGATCCGGGCGGCGGCCACGCGGCCGCCGCCCGGATCGCGGGTCAGGCCGCGTCGCGCAGCGCCAGCTCGATCAGCGCGTCCCCGTCGAGTTCGTCGAGCTCGTCGAGGGCGGCGATCTCGTCGAGGTCGCCGATCGCGCCGGCGGCGTCGAGCCGGTCGGTCCCATCGAACCCGCCCGCGCCTGAGAACCGCTCGGGCGCCGCCGTGCCGGGCTCGGCGGAGGCCAGGGCCAGCAGGGTGTCCAGCAGTCCCGCCTCGCGCAGCACGTCCAGCGGGAGGGTGGCGAGGGCGGTCCTGATCCGCCGCTCCTCGGGGGTGCCGGTGTCCGCCCCGGCGGCCGGCAGGAGGAGTTCGGCCAGGTGGGCGGCCATGGCGGCGGCCGTGGGGTGGTCGAAGACCAGGGTGGGGGGCAGCTTGCGGCCGCAGGCGCGGCTGAGCCGGCCCGCCAGTTCGCCCGCCGTGAGGGAGCTGAACCCGAGGTCCTTGAAGGCCTCCTCGGGGTCGACGTCCTCCGGCCCGGCGTGGCCGAGCACGGCCGCGACGCCGCCGCGCACCTCGTCGAGCACGATCCCGTACCGCTCGGCGGGGTCGGCGGCGGCGAGCCGGGCGGGCAGCCCGTCCGCGTCCGCCCCGTCGGCCTCCCCGCCGGGCGCCCCGGCGGTCCCGTCGCCGCCGGACCCGCTCACGCCGGGCAGTTCGCCGATCAGCGGGCTGGGCCGGAAGGTCGTGAACCCCTTGGCGAAGAGCGGCCAGTCCATGTCGGCGAGCGCGACGCAGCCGTCCTCGCGGTCCAGGGCCCGCGCCAGGGCCGCCACGGCCCGTACGGGGTCCATGGCGCGCAGGCCCCGGCTGCTGAGGAACTCCTCGCCCGCGCCCTCGCCCATGCCGCCGCCGCCCCACAGGCCCCAGGCCACCGAGGTGGCGGGCAGGCCGTCGGCGCGGCGCCGCTCGGCGAGCGCGTCGAGCGCGGCGTTCGCGGCGCCGTAGGCGCTCTGGCCGCCGCTGCCCCAGACGCCCGCGCCGGAGGAGTACAGGACGAACGCGTCGAGGTCGAGGCCGCGCGTCAGCTCGTGCAGGTGCAGGGCGCCGGCGACCTTGCCCGCGTACACCTCGGCGAGGGAGCCGGCGCCGGTGTCGAGGAGGGCGGCCGAGTGCGGGACCCCGGCGGTGTGGAAGACGGCGGTGGGCGGGTGGGCCTCCAGGAGGGCGGCCAGGGCGTCGCGGTCGGAGACGTCGCAGGCGGCGACGGTCACCTCGGCGCCCAGGGCGCGCAGCTCCCCGGCCAGTTCGGCGGCGCCCGGCGCGTCCGGGCCCCGGCGGCCGGTGAGCACCAGGTGCCCGGCGCCCGCCCCGGCGAGCCAGCGGGCGACGTGGGCGCCGAGGGCGCCGGTGCCGCCGGTCACCAGGACGGTGCCGCGGGGGGCGTAGGCGCGGCGGGCGGGGGTGCCGCCGGCCGGGGCGAGGCGGCGGCCGTAGGAGCCGGAGGCGCGGACGGCGACCTGGTCCTCGTCGGCGGTGCCCGCGAGGACGGCGGCCAGCCGCTGCCAGGCGCGCTCGTCGGGGTCCTCGGGCAGGTCGACCAGACCGCCCCAGAGGGTGGGGTGTTCCAGGGCGATGCCGCGGCCGAGCCCCCAGACCTGGGCGCCCTCGGAACCGGGCCGCTCGGCGGGCGAGACGGCGACGGCGCCGCGGGTCGCGGCCCACAGCCGCGCGGTGAGCCCGGCGTCGGCCGCCGCCTGCGCGAGGAGGGTGGTCCCGAGCACGGCGAGGGCCAGCTCGGGGTGGTCGGGGTGCGGGCGCCCGTCGGTCCCGAGCAGCGAGAGGACGCCCGCGAAGGGTCCGCCGCTCCCCTCGCCGGTCTCGTACGCGGTGAGCCTCGTGGTCAGGTCCTCGCGGGTGGCGGTGCGCGCGTCGAGGGTCAGGCGTTCGGTGCGGGCGCCGTGCCGGACGAGCGCGGCCTCGGCCGCGTCGGCGAAGGCGTCCTCGCCCTCCGGGAGGACGAGCAGCCACCGCCCGTCGAGCACGGGAGCACCGGTCGCCCCCAGGGGCTTCCAGGTGGTGCGGTAGCGCCAGGAGTCCGTACCGGTGGGATCGGCGGCGGGGGCGGACCGGACGGAGGGTTCGAGCCAGTAGTCCTTGTGCTGGAAGGCGTACGTGGGCAGGTCGACGGTCCGGGCGCCGGTGCCCTCGAAGAGGACGGCCCAGTCGATGTCGACGCCGCGGACGAACAGTTCGGCGGCGGAGGTCAGGAACCGTTCGAGACCGCCCTTGTCGCGGCGGAGCGAACCGCCGGTGAGCACGTCGAGCCCGGCGGCGTCGGCGGCGGCCTGGATGCCCAGGGTCAGGACGGGGTGGGCGCTGGACTCGACGAAGGTGCCGAAGCCCCGGTCGAGCAGCAGCCGGACGGTGTCCTCGAAGCGGACGGTCTGGCGGAGGTTGCGGTACCAGTAGGAGGCGTCGAGCGTGGTGGTGTCGGCCAGTTCGCCGGTCACGGTGGAGTAGAAGGGGATCTCGGAGCGACGCGGCTGGATCGGGGCGAGTACGTCGAGGAGTTCGGCCTCGATCCGCTCGACGTGGGCGGAGTGGGAGGCGTAGTCGACCGGGACCTGACGGGCCCGGACGTCCTCGGCCTGGCAGATCGCGACGAACTCCGTGATCGCGTCGGCGTCACCGGCCACCACCGTGCTGGAGGGCCCGTTGACGGCCGCCACGCTCAGACGACCGGCCCATTCGCCGGAAGCGAGGCGTTCCTCGACCTGGACGCGCGGCAGCGGGATCGACGCCATGCCGCCCAGGCCCGCCAGCTCACGGCCGATGACCCCGGCGCGCAGGGCCACGACACGGGCCGCGTCCTGCAAGGACAGGGCTCCCGAGACGGCGGCGGCGGCGATCTCGCCCTGCGAGTGACCCACCACAGCATCCGGTACGACCCCGAGCGAACGCCACAGCTCGGCGAGCGAGACCATGACGGCCCACGTCACCGGCTGGACCACATCGACACGGTCCAGGGAAGCCCCGGTCCGTACGACCTCGACCGCGTCGAAGTCCACGAACGGCGCCAAAGCGTCGGCGCACTCGCGCAGACGAGCCGCGAACACCGGCGAGGCCTCCAGCAGACCCGCACCCATCCCCACCCACTGCGTCCCCTGCCCCGGAAACACCAGCACCCGACGACCCGTCGGGCCCGCGGTGTCCTCGACGACCGTGGTGCCGAGGGTGACCCGCCGGTGCTCGAACACCGAGCGCGAGGTCACGAGGGAGTGGGCGACGTCCAGCGGGCGCGGCGCGTCCGCCGCCTCCAGGCGGGCCCGGAGCCGTTCGGTCTGGGCCTTGAGGGCGGTCTTCGAGCGGGCGGAGACGACCTGCGGGATCACGGGGAGTTCGCGGGTCGCGGGCTCCTCTGCCGTCTCCGGTGCGGGGGCCTGCTCCAGGATGACGTGGGCGTTGGTGCCGCTGACGCCGAAGGAGGAGACGCCCGCGCGGCGCGGGCGCCCGGTCTCCGGCCACGGGCGCGACTCGGTGAGGAGGGAGACCGCGCCGCCGTCCCAGAGGATCTGGGAGGACGGGGCGTCGACGTGCAGGGTCTGCGGCAGCAGGCCCTCCTGGAGGGCCATCACCATCTTGATGACGCCGCCGACTCCGGCGGCGGCCTGGGTGTGGCCGATGTTCGACTTCAGCGAGCCGAGCCACAGGGGCCGTTCGGGGGTGTGCGCGCTGCCGTAGGTGTCGATCAGGGCGTGCACCTCGATGGGGTCGCCGAGCCGGGTGCCGGTGCCGTGGGCCTCGACGGCGTCCACGTCGGCGGCGGTGACCTGGGCGTCGGCGAGGGCCTGGCGGATGACGCGCTGCTGGGCGGCGCCGCTGGGGGCGGTGAGGCCGTTGCTGGCGCCGTCCTGGTTGACGGCCGAGCCGCGCAGGACCGCGAGGACGCGGTGTCCCTTGCGCACGGCGTCGGAGAGGCGTTCCACCAGGAGGATGCCGGCGCCCTCGCCGGGGCCGAACCCGTCGGCGGCCTCGGCGAAGGCCTTGCAGCGGCCGTCGGCCGCGACTCCGCGCTGGCGGGAGAACTGCACGAAGACGGCGGGCGTCGACATGACGGTGACGCCGCCGGCGAGGGCGAGGTCGCACTCGCCCCGGCGCAGCGACTGGGCCGCCTGGTGGAGGGCGACCAGGGAGGAGGAGCAGGCGGTGTCCACGGAGACGGACGGGCCTTCGAGGCCGAGCGTGTAGGAGATGCGGCCGGAGGTGAAGCTGACGACCCCGCCGGTGAGCAGGTCGCCCTCCAACTGCGCGGAGGGCTCGTGGACCCCGGCGGTGTAGCCGCCGTCCCAGGCGCCGACGAACACGCCGGTGCGGGACCCCTTCAGGGAGCGGGGGTCGACCCCGGCGCGCTCCAGGGCCTCCCAGGAGGTCTCCAGGAGCAGGCGCTGCTGGGGGTCCATCGCGACCGCCTCGCGCGGCGAGATCCCGAAGAACGCCGGGTCGAAGGCCCCGGCGGAGCCGAGGAAGCCGCCTTCGCGGCAGTACGAGCGGCCGGCCGCGTCCGGGTCGGGGTCGTAGAGCCCCTCGGTGTCCCAGCCGCGGTCGCCCGGGAAGGGCGAGACCGCGTCGGTGCCGCCGGACACCAGCTCCCACAGGGCCTCGGGGGATCCGGCGCCGCCGGGGAAGCGGCAGGCCATGCCGACGATCGCGATCGGCTCGTGGGCGCGTGCCTCCAGTTCCTTGAGGCGCTCGCTGGTGCGGTGCAGTTCGGTGGTGGCCCGCTTCAGGTACTCGCGGAGCTTCTCTTCGTTCGCCATGTCTCGTCACCCGTCACGTGCTGTGCGGTTCAGAACCGCTCGTCGATGAATGCGAAGATCTCGTCGTCGTCGGCGTCCTCGATGGACTCGGCCACCGATTCGGCCCCGGTGTCCGCGGGGCGCGGGCCGGCGGGTCCGCCGCCGATGCCGCCCCAGAGGCCGGTGAGGGCCGCGAGCCGGTTGGCGATCTCCTTGTGCGCCGTTTCGTCGGGGCCGGCGGTGCCGTCGGCGGCCCGTCCGGCGAGGGCGCCGAACAGGGCCTCCAGGCGGTCGAGTTCCGCCATGACGGAGGTGCCGCGCGCGTCCGGGGCCGGGGCGGCCGCGGGCGCGGTCCCCTCCGGTGCCAGTTCGCGGTGCAGGTGCGCGGCGAGGGCCGCCGGGGTGGGATGGTCGAAGACCAGGGTGGCCGCGAGGCGCAGTCCGGTGGCCGCGGCCAGCCGGTTGCGCATCTCGACGGCGGTGAGGGAGTCGAACCCGAGCTCCTTGAACGCCCGGTCGACGACGATGCCCTCCGGTCCGCCGTGGCCGAGGACGGCCGCGGCGTGGATCCGCACGGTCTCCAGGACCAGTTCCTCGCGGTCCTCGGGGGCGAGGCCGGCGAGCCGGTCGGCGAGGGTGTCGGCGGAGCCGTCCCGGGCGCGCCGGTCGGCCCGGTGCTCCGTGCCGCCGACGAGGGAGCTGAGGAAGGCGGGGACGGGTCCGGCGGCGCGCAGGGCCGCGTGGTTGAGCCGGATGGGGACCTGGAGGGGGCTGTCGACGGCCTGGGCGGCGTCGAAGAGGGCGAGGCCCTCGGCGTCGGTGAGGGGCATGACGCCGCCCCGGGCGAGCCGTCGGTGCATGCCGCTCTGGTCGAGGTGTCCGGCCATGCGGCTGCTGCTGGACCACAGGCCCCAGGCGAGGGACACGGCGGGCAGGCCGAGGGAGCGGCGGTGGCCGGCGAAGGCGTCGAGGAAGGCATTGGCGGCCGCGTAGCCGCCCTGGCCGGGGCTGCCGAAGAGGGCCGACGAGGAGGAGTAGAGGACGAAGGCGGACAGGTCGAGGTCGCGGGTCAGTTCGTGCAGGTTGAGCACGGCGTCGACCTTGGGGCGCAGGACGGTGTCCAGGCCCTCGGGGGTGAGGGTGGGCAGGGTGCCGTCGGCGAGGACGCCGGCGGTGTGGACGACGGCGGTCAGCGGCTGTTCCGCCGGGACGTCGGCGAGGAGCGCGGCGAGCTGTTCGCGGTCGGCCGCGTCGCAGGCCCGTACGGCGACCTCGGCGCCCAGGGCGGTCAGTTCGGCGGCGAGTTCGGGTGCGCCGTCGGCGTCGGGGCCCTGGCGGCCGGCGAGGACGAGGTGGCGGACGCCGTGCTCGGCGACCAGGTGGCGGGCGACGGCGCTGCCGAGGGTGCCGGTGCCGCCGGTGACCAGGACGGTGCCGTACGGTCCGAAGGACGGCGGCAGGGTGAGGACGAGCTTGCCGGTGTGGCGGGCCTGGCTGAGGGTGCGGAACGCCTCGCGGGCGTGCCGTATCTCGTGGGTGGTCAGCGGCAGGGGTGCGAGGATGCCGGCCTCGAAGAGGACGAGCAGTTCGCGCAGCATCTCGCCGACGGTGTCCGGTCCGGCCTGCACCAGGTCGAAGGCCCGGTAGCGGGTGCCGGGGTGGTCGGCGGCGACCTGCTCCGGGTCGCGGACGTCGGCCTTGCCGAGCTCCAGGAAGTGGCCGCCGCCGGGGAGGAGCCGCAGGCCGGCGTCGACGAACTCGCCGGCGAGGGAGTTGAGGACGATGTCCACGCCCCTGCCGCCGGTCTCGGCGAGGAACTCGTCGGCGAACTGCACGGTGCGGGAGTTGGAGATCGCCCCGTCGCCGAGGCCGAGGCGGCGCAGGGTGTCCCACTTGCCGGTGCTGGCCGTGGCGTACACGGTCAGTCCGTGGTGGCGGGCGAGCTGGAGGGCGGCCATGCCGACGCCGCCGGCGGCCGCGTGGATCAGGACGCTCTGGCCGGGCTTCGCCCCGGCGAGGCGGGTCAGGGCGTACTGGGCGGTGAGGAACACGGCGGGCACGGACGCGGCCTCGGCGTAGGTCCAGCCGGAGGGGATCGGGGCGACCATGCGGTGGTCGGCGATCGCGTACGGGCCGAAGCCGCCGGTCCACATGCCGAAGACGCGGTCGCCGGGGGCGAGTCCGGTGACGCCGGGCCCGACCTCGGTGACGACGCCGGCGCCCTCGGCGCCCATGACGCCCTCGCCGGGGTACATGCCGAGGGCGATGAGGGTGTCGCGGAAGTTGAGGCCGGCGGCGCGGACGGAGATCCGCACCTGGCCGTCGCGGAGCTCGCCCAGGGCGTCGGGCGCCTCGGCCAGGCGCAGGCCCTCCATGGTGCCGGTGCCACTGGTGGTGAGCCGCCAGGCGGCGGTGTCGGCGGGCGGCACGAGGACGTCGCCGCGGTCGGCGCCGGTCCTGGCGAGCCGGGGGACGCGGACGGCGGTGCCGCGGACGGCGGCCTGGGGTTCACCGCAGGCGAGGGCGGCGGCCAGGGCGGTGCCGTTGACGGAGTCCGTGTCGACGTCGAGGAGCGCGAAGCGGCCGGGCTCCTCGGACTGGGCGGAGCGGATCAGGCCCCAGACGGTGGCGGCGGAGGGGTCGCCGAGGTCGTCGTCGGCGCCCGCGGCGACGGCGCCGCGGGTGACCAGGACGAGGGTGGTGCCGGTGAGGGCGCCGCCGTGCTCCAGCCAGGTCTGGGCGAGGTCCAGGGCCCGGTGGGCGGTGGCGTGCGCGGACGCCGCGTCGGGGCGGGGCAGGTGCGGGAAGGAGACGACGACGGTGTCCGGCGCCTGTCCGGCGGCGGCGGCCTCGAACAGCTCGGCCGGGCCGGGGTACCAGTCGCAGGAGGTGCCGGTGGTCTCCAGGGCGGAGGCGACCTTGGCGTGGTCCTCGCCGACGACGGCGATCCGGCGCACGGGCAGGGCCCGGGCGGCGGGGAGCTGCTGCCAGTCGACCTCGTACAGGGCGCCGTTGCGCTTGGCGCGGCCCTCGGGGCCGGCGGCGAGCTGCTCGTCGGAGACGGTCCGCACGACGAGTTCGTCGACGGAGAGGACGGGCCGGCCGGATTCGTCGGTGCACAGCAGGCGGACCGCCTCGGCGCCGGCCGGGGAGACGCTGACGCGCAGCCGGGCGGCGCCCTCGGTGTGGAGGCGGACGCCCCGGACGGCGAACGGCATGCGGGCCCTGCCGTCCTCGGGGAAGAACGAGCCGAGGCTCATGGCCTGGAGGGCGGCGTCGAGGAGCGCCGGGTGCAGGCCGAAGCCGGCGGTGGCGTCGCCGGCCTGCGGCGGGAGGGCGACCTCGGCGTGGACGGTGGCGCCCTCGGTCCAGCCGGTGCCGAAGCCGCGGAAGAGCGGGCCGTAGTCGTAGCCGCGGGCGGTGAACCGCTCGTAGAAGGCCTCGGGGTCGGCGTCGGCGGCGGGCCGGGCGGCGGCCGGGGGCCAGACGGCCGGGCCGGCGGGGGCGGGCGCGTCCCCGGTGGGGGCGACGACGGCCTCGGCGTGGCGGCGCCACGGGGTGCCGGGGTCGGCGCCGGCCTCGCGGGAGTGGACGGTGAGGGTGCGCCTGCCGTCCTCGGCGGCTGCGGTGACGAGCAGGCTCAGCTCGACGGCGCCGTTGTCGGGCAGGACCACGGGGGCCTGGAGGATCAGCTCGTCGAGGCGGCCGCAGCCGTGCTGGCGGCCGGCCCACAGGGCGAGGTCGACGAGGGCGGCGCCGGGCAGCAGGGCCGTGCCCATGAGGGCGTGGTCGGCCAGCCACGGCTGGGTGTCGGAGCCGAGCCGGGCGGTATAGGCGACCGCGCCGGACTCGGGGAGTTCGACGCCGCCGCCGAGCAGCGGGTGGCCGGCCTCGCGGATGCCGATGCCGGCGGCGTCGCCGCGCCGGGCGGGCGCGTGGTACCAGTACCGCTCGCGCTGGAAGGGGTACGTGGGCAGGTCGACGCGGCGGGAGTCGGTGCCGAAGAGGGCGTCGGCGTCGATCTCGACGCCGTTGATGTGCGCCATGCCGAGCGCGGCGCCGAACCAGCGGGCACCGCCCTTCTCGCGGCGCAGGGTGCCGAGGACGGCGGCCCGGCCGCCGACGTCGGCGACGGTCTCCTGGAGGGAGGTGGCGAGCATCGGGTGCGGGCTGGGCTCCAGGAAGACCTCGTAGCCGTCGGCGATCAGGGAGCGGGTGGCCCGCTCGAACTCGACGGGCTCGCGCATGTTCCGGTACCAGTACGCGCTGTCGAGGGCGGCGGTGTCGAGGAGTCCGCCGGTGACGGTGGAGTAGAAGGGGATCTGCCCGGTGCGCGGGGAGACCGGGTCGAGGACCTCCATGAGGTGGTCCTCGAGGGCGTCGACCTGGGCGGAGTGCCCGGCGGTGTCGACGCCGGGGATGGCGCGGGCGTGGATGCCCTCGGCGGTCAGCTCCTCCAGGAGGTCGCGCAGGGCCTCGGGGTCGCCGGCGACGGCGGCGGTGCCGGGGCTGTTGACGGCGGCGACGGACAGCCGGTCGCCGAACCGCTCCAGGCGGGCCCGGATCTGTCCGGCGGGCAGGGACACGGCGAGCATGCCGCCCTTGCCGGCCAGGGTCAGCCAGGCCTGGCTGCGCAGGGCCACGATCCGGGCGGCGTCGTCGAGGGAGAGGCCGCCGGAGACGTACGCGGCGGCGATCTCGCCCTGGGAGTGGCCGACGACGGCGTCGGGGTGGACGCCGATGGCCCGCCAGGCCTCGGCCAGCGACACCATCATCGTGAACAGCACGGGCTGGACGACGTCGACGCGGCTGAGCGACGGGGCGCCGGGCACCTGCCGCAGCACGTCCATGACGGACCAGTCGAGGTAGGCGCGGAGGGCGGCGTCGCAGGCCCGCGCGGACTCGCGGAAGGCGGGCGAGCGGTCGAGCAGCCCCTCGGCCATGGCGGGCCACTGGGAGCCCTGGCCGGGGAAGACGAACGCGATGCGGTCGCCGGGTCCTGCGGTGCCGCGCAGGACGGCCAGGTGCGGCCGGTCCTGGGCGAGGGAGTTGAGGGCGTCGAGGAGTTCCTCGCGGCTCTCGCCGATGACGGCGGCCCGGTGCTCGAAGCGGGCGCGGGCCGTCATCAGGGTGTAGCCGGCGTCGGCCGGGTGCATGCCGGGGTGCTCGGCGAGCCCGGCGCGCAGCCGGGCGGCCTGGGCGCGGAGGGCCGACTCGGAGCGGGCCGAGAACAGCAGCGGGACGGTGACCTCGTCCCACCAGTTGCCGCTCTCGCCGCCGTCCTGCGCGGCGTCGTCGGCGGGGTCGGCGGCGGCGTCGGAGCGCGGCGCCTCCTCGACGATGACGTGGGCGTTGGTGCCGCTGATGCCGAAGGCGGACACGGCGGCGCGGCGCGGGGTGGCGCGCTCGGGCCAGGGCACGTCGTCGGTGAGCAGGGACACCGCGCCCGCGGTCCAGTCGACCCGGGGCGTCGGCTCGTCCACGTGGAGGGTGCGGGGCAGGGTATTGCCGCGCAGGGCGAGGACCATCTTGATGACGCCGGCGACGCCGGCGGCGGCCTGGGTGTGGCCGATGTTGGACTTGACCGAGCCGAGCCACAGCGGGTCGTCGGCGGACCGGGACCCGCCGTAGGTGGCCAGGACGGCCTGGGCCTCGATGGGGTCGCCGAGTTCGGTGCCGGTGCCGTGCGCCTCGACGGCGTCGACGTCCTCGGGGCGCAGTCCGGCGTCGGCGAGGGCCTGGCGGATGACGCGCTGCTGGGAGGGGCCGTTGGGGGCGGTGAGGCCGTTGCTGGCGCCGTCCTGGTTGACGGCCGAGCCGCGGATGACGGCGAGCACCGGGTGCCCGTTGCGCTCGGCGTCGGAGAGGCGCTCGACGAGGAGCATGCCGGCGCCCTCGCCGAGGGCGACGCCGTCGGCGCCGGCCGCGAAGGCGCGGGAGCGCCCGGAGGGGGACATGACGCGCTGGCGGGAGAACTCGACCAGCATCTCCGGGGTGGACATGACGGTGGCGCCGCCGACCAGGGCCATGCCGCACTCGCCGCGGCGCAGCGACTGGACGGCCAGGTGCAGGGCGACGAGGGAGGCCGAGCAGGCGGTGTCGACGGTGACGGCCGGGCCTTCGAGGCCGAAGACGTACGAGAGGCGGCCGGACATGACGCTGGCGGAGTTGCCGGTGCCGAGGTAGCCGTCGAAGTCCTCCTCGCCGTTCTGAAGCAGCGGCATGTAGTGCTGGCCGTTGGTGCCGACGAAGACGCCGGTGCGGGTGCCGCGCAGCACGTTCGGGTCGAATCCGGCGCGCTCGCAGGCCTCCCAGGAGGTCTCCAGGAGGAGCCGTTGCTGCGGGTCCATGGCGAGGGCCTCGCGCGGCGAGATCCCGAAGAACTCCGGGTCGAAGTCGGGGGCCTCGTGGAGGAACCCGCCCTCGCGGACGTAGGTGCGGCCCTGCGCCTCGGGGTCCGGGTCGTAGAGGCCGTCGAGGTCCCAGCCCCGGTTGGTGGGGAAGGTGGTGATGGCGTCGCCGCCGTGGGTCACGAGCTGCCACAGCTCGTCGGGCGTGTTGACGCCGCCGGGGAAGCGGCAGGCCATGGAGACGATGGCGATGGGCTCGCCGTCGCCGCCGGCGGGCGCGGTGGCGAACGGGGCGGCGGTGTCGGGCTCCCGCTCCCCGCTGGCCAGGTCGCCGAGGTGGCGGGCGACGGCCGCGGTGGTGGGGTGGTCGAAGACGAGCGAGGGGGCCAGGGCCAGGCCGGTGGCCTCCCGCAGCCGGTTGCGCAGCTCGACCGCGGTGACCGAGTTGAAGCCCAGCTCCTTGAAGGGCCGGTCGGCGGCGATGCCGTCGCCGGAGGCGTGGCCGAGGACGGCGGCGACGTGCGTGCGCACCAGGCGCACCAGCTCGCGCCGCCGCTCCTCGCCGGTCTTGTCGCGCAGGACGGCCGCGAGGCCGGTCCCGCTGGTGTCCCGCTCGTCCGCGGCGGCCCGCTCGGCGGCCCGGAGCCGCCGGACGGCGGGGAGTTCGTCGAGGAGCGCCGAGGACCGGGCCGCGGTGTACGCGGGCTCGAAGCGCTCCCAGTCGATGTCGGCGACGGCGACGCCGGTCTCGCCCCGGCCGACGATCCCGTCGAGCACGTCGAGGGCGCGCTCCGGGTCGAGGAAGGACAGGCCGGTGCGGAAGAGCTGCTCGGCGGCGGGCCCGGCGGCGACGTCCTGCCAGGGCGTCCAGGCGACGGAGGTGGCGGGCAGCCCGCGGCTCCGGCGCCCCTCGGCGAGGGCGTCGAGGTACGCCGTGCCGGCCGCGTAGCCGCCCTGGCCCGCGCCGCCCCACACGCCGGCGACGGAGGAGAAGACGACGAACGCGTCGAGCTCCGCGTCCGCCAGCAGGCCGTCGAGGCGGGTGGCCAGGTCGGTCTTGGCCTCGACGGCGGCGGCGAAGCCCTCCATCGTGGTCTCGGTCAGGGGGGTGAGGGGGGCCGTCGGCGGGGCGACGTAGACGGCGGTCGGGGCGTGCTCGGCGAGGAGGGCGCGCAGCTCCTCCCGGTCGTCGAGCGCGCAGGGCACGACGGTGGTGCGGTCGGCGGTCTCCTCCTGGAGGGTGCCGGTGATCCCGGCGAGGACGACCCGCTCGGCGCCGCCGGAGAGCAGGCGGCGGGAGAGGGGCCCGGCCACGGCGGCGACGTCGCCGACGACGAGGACGGTGCCGCGCGGGCGGGCCACGGCGGCGGCGGGCGCGGCGGGCGCCCGGACCAGGCGGCGGCCGTACGTGCCGGAGCCGCGGACGGCGACCTGGTCGTCGGTGCCGGGGGCGGCGAGGACCCCGGCGAGCTGCTGGAAGGAGCGGGCGTCGGCCGTGGCCGGCAGGTCCGCGAGTCCGCCCCAGCGGGCGGGGAGTTCGAGGGCGGCGACCCGCCCGAGGCCCCAGATCTGGGCCTGCGCGGGGGACGGGGTCTCGGCCGGGGCCACGGCGGCGGCACCGAAGGTGACGGCCCACAGCCGGGCCTCGGTCCCGGCGTCGGCGGCGCCCTGGGCGAGGGCGAGGGTGCTGGCCAGGCCGAGCGGGACGGCCGGGTGGTCGGGGTGCGCGCCCTCCGCGAGGGCCAGGAGGGACAGGACGCCGGTGAGCGGCTCGGCCCCGGCCCGGCCGGCGGACTCGGCGAGCCGGGCCCGCAGCAGGGACCGGTCGGCGGCGGCCGGGTTCACGGCGAACGGCTCGACGACGGCGCCCCGGTCGGCCAGGGCCCGCCGGGCGGCCTCGGCGGCCTCGGAACCGGTCAGCGCCTCGGGCAGGACGAGCAGCCAGCGCCCGGAGAGCCGGGCGGCGGGGTCCACGGCGCTCAGGCCCTTCCAGGCGGTGCGGTAGCGCCAGGCCTCGGGCCCGGAGGCCTCGACGGCGGTGGCGGCCACCGGGGCGGCCGTCCTCTCCAGCCAGTGGCGCTCGTGCTGGAAGGCGTACGTGGGCAGGTCGACGGTCCGGGCGCCGGTGCCCTCGAAGAGGGTGGCCCAGTCGATGTCGACGCCGCGGACGAACAGCTCGGCGGCAGAGGTCAGGAACCGTTCGAGACCGCCCTCGTCGCGCCGGAGGGAACCGCCGGCGAGCACGTCGAGCCCGGCGGCTTCGGCGGTCTCGTGGATGCCGATGCCGAGGACGGGGTGGGCGCTGGACTCGACGAAGGTGCCGAAGCCCCGGTCGAGCAGCAGCCGGACGGTGTCTTCGAAGCGGACGGTCTGGCGGAGGTTGCGGTACCAGTAGGAGGCGTCGAGCGTGGTGGTGTCGGCCGGTTCGCCGGTCACGGTGGAGTAGAAGGGGATCTCGGAGCGACGCGGCTGGATCGGTCCCAGGACGTTGAGGAGTTCGGCCTCGATCCGCTCGACGTGGGCGGAGTGGGAGGCGTAGTCGACCGGGACCTGACGGGCGCGGACATCCTCGGCCTGATATGCGGCGACGATCTCCACGATGGCGTCGGCGTCACCGGCCACCACCGTGCTGGAGGGCCCGTTGACGGCCGCCACGCTCAGACGACCGGCCCACTCGTCGGAAGCGAGGCGTTCTTCGACCTGGACGCGCGGCAGCGGGATCGACGCCATGCCGCCCAGGCCCGCCAGCTCACGGCCGATGACCCCGGCGCGCAGGGCCACGACACGGGCCGCGTCCTGCAAGGACAGGGCTCCCGAGACGGCTGCGGCGGCGATCTCACCCTGCGAGTGACCCACCACAGCATCCGGTACGACCCCGAGCGAGCGCCACAGCTCGGCCAGCGAGACCATGACGGCCCACGTCACCGGCTGCACCACATCGACACGGTCCAGCGAGTGGCCTTCCCGTACGACCTCGACCGCGTCGAAGTCCACGAACGGCGCCAAAGCGTCGGCGCACTCCCGCAGCCGCGCGGCGAACACCGGCGAGGCCTCCAGCAGACCCGCGCCCATCCCCACCCACTGCGTCCCCTGACCCGGGAACACCAGCACCCGGCGGCCGTGGTCCCCGGTCGTGCCCTCGATCGTCAGGTCGCCGAGGGAGACGGAGCGGTGGTCCAGGTGCGAGCGGCCGGTGGCGAGGCTGAGGGCCACGTCGAGCGGGCGCAGGCCCGGGTCGGTCTCCGTGCGGGCCCGCAGCCGGGCGGACTGTGCTTCCAGGGCGGTCGCCGACTTCGCGGACACCACCAGGGGGACGACGGGGAGTTCGCGGGTCGCGGGCTCCTCCGTCGTCTCCGGTGCGGGGGCCTGTTCCAGGATGACGTGGGCGTTGGTTCCGCTGACGCCGAAGGAGGAGACGCCCGCGCGGCGCGGACGCCCGGTCTCCGGCCACGCGCGCGACTCGGTGAGGAGGGAGACCGCGCCGGCCTCCCAGTCGACCTGTGAGGACGGGGCGTCGACGTGCAGGGTCTTGGGCAGGACGCCCTCCCGCATGGCCATCACCATTTTGATGACGCCGCCGACTCCGGCGGCGGCCTGCGCGTGCCCGATGTTCGACTTCAGCGAGCCCAGCCACAACGGCTGCTCCGCCGGCCGTCGGCCATAGGTCGCCAGCAGCGCCTGCGCCTCGATCGGGTCGCCCAGCCTCGTCCCCGTGCCGTGCGCCTCGACCGCGTCCACATCGGCGGTGCCCAGACCGGCGGACTCCAGCGCGGCCCGGATCACCCGCTGCTGCGAAGGACCGTTCGGCGCCGTCAGACCGTTGCTCGCACCGTCCTGATTCACCGCCGAACCCCGCACCACCGCCAGCACACGATGGCCCTTGGCCACCGCGTCCGACAACCGCTCCACCAGCAGCACGCCCACGCCCTCGGCCCAGCCCGTGCCGTCCGCACCCTCCGCGAACGCCTTGCACCGACCGTCCGACGCCAGACCCCGCTGCTGCGAGAACTCCACGAAGGTGCCGGGCGTGGCCATGACGGTGACGCCGCCCGCGAGGGCGAGGTCGCACTCGCCGGAGCGCAGCGACTGGGCGGCGAGGTGGAGGGCGACCAGGGAGGAGGAGCAGGCCGTGTCGACCGTGACCGCCGGACCCTCCAGGCCCAGCGCGTAGGAGATGCGGCCGGAGACGACGCTGCCGGAGGTGCCGGTGCCGCCGTAGCCGCCCGCGTCCTCGTCGGTGGCGGCCCGGTCGGTGCCGTAGTCGTGGTACATCGATCCGACGAAGACGCCGGTGCGGGAGCCCTTGAGCGAGTCGGCCGGAACCCCCGCCCGCTCCAACGCCTCCCAGGACGTCTCCAGGAGAAGACGCTGCTGCGGATCCATCGCCACCGCCTCACGCGGCGAGATGCCGAAGAAGCCGGCGTCGAACTCGCCCGCGCCGTGGAGGAAACCGCCCTCACGCACGTACGAACGACCGGGAGTGCCCGGCTCCGGGTCGAACAGCGACTCCACGTCCCAGCCACGGTCCCCCGGGAACGGCGACACCGCGTCCGCCCCCGACGCCACCAACTCCCACAACCCCTCCGGAGAACCCACCCCACCCGGGAAACGGCACGCCATCCCCACGATCGCGATGGGTTCGCTGCCGCGCTCCTCGACCGCGCGCAGCTTTTCTCGGGTCTCGTGCAGCTCGGTCATGGCACGGCGCAGGTAGTCGCGGAGCCTGCCCTCGTTGCCGGTGGCGTCGTTGTGGGTGTCGTTAGCGGACACAGCTCTCCCCTGGAGGTGTCGGTGCCGGGACTTCAGGCGGTGCGGAAGCCACTGTCGAACAGCTGGAACAGCTCGTCGTCGGAGGCGGAATGGAGTAGTTCGGTGACGTCGCCGGTGTCCGGGGCGTCCGGATCCGGGGTGGGTGCGGACCGATCCGGGGTGCGCCCGGCCGGGTCCGCGGCGGTGGTGCCGAGGTCGGCGAGCAGTGCTCCGAGGCGGTCGGCGACGGCCCGCCGGGCCTCTTCGCCGAGGCCGGGCAGGCCGTGTCCGGCCCGGTTCGCGGCCTCGGCGAGCCGGTCCAGCAGGGCGAGTACGGAGGCCTCGGCGCCCGGCAGTTCCCCGTCGAGGTGTTCGGCGAGGGCCAGCGGCGTCGGGTGGTCGAAGACCAGGGTCGCGGTCAGCCGCAGCCCGGTGGCCTCCGTGAGCCGGTTGCGCAGCTCCACGGCGGTGAGCGAGTCGAAGCCGGCTTCCTTGAAGCTGCGGCCCGGAGCGATCTCGGCCGGTCCGGCGTGGCCGAGCACGGCAGCGACCTCGGTGCGTACGAGATCGAGGAGGAGCGCGGCGCGTTCGGCCCGGGGCAGGTCCGCGACCCGGTCGGCGAACCCGGCGGGCCGCTCGGCGTCCGTGCTCCCGGCGGCCGGTCGCGCGGTGCGCGCGGCCTGGCGGCGGGCCGGGGGTCCGGCGAGGCCGCGCAGGACCTCGGGCAGGGCGCTGCCGGCGTCGCGGGCCGCGGCGGGGTCGACGCGCAGGGGCAGCAGGACCGGTTCCTCGCGGGCGAGTGCCGCGTCGAGGAGGGCGAGGGCCTCGGGGTGCGGGAGGGGGACGAGTCCGCCGCGGCGCAGCCGGGCGGCGTCGGCCCCGGAGAGCGCGCCGGCCATGCCCTCGCCGGCCCAGGGACCCCAGGCGAGGGAGAGGGCGGGCAGTCCCCGGGAGCGCCGCCAGGAGGCGAAGGCGTCCAGGTGGGCGTTGGCGGCGGCGTAGGTGGACTGTCCGGCGCTGCCGAGGAGTCCGGCGGCGGAGGAGAAGAGCACGAACGCGTCGAGGGCGTGGTCGCGGGTGAGGTCGTGCAGGACGCGGACGGCGTCGGCCTTGGGCCGCAGGACGGCGGCGAGGCGGTCGGCGCTCTGGTCGGCGACCAGACCGTCGTCGAGTACGCCCGCGGTGTGGAACACGGCGGTGAGGGGGTGGGCGGCGGGCAGGCCGGCGAGGAGCGCGCCGAGGGCCTCGCGGTCGGCGGCGTCGCAGGCGGCGACGCGGACGGTGGCGCCCGCCTCGGTGAGTTCGGCGGTGAGGCGGGCCGCCTCGGGGGCGTCCGGGCCGCGCCGGCTGGTGAGGAGCAGGTGCCGTGCGCCGTGCCGGTGGACCAGGTGGCGGGCGACGGCGGAGCCGAGGCCGCCGGTGCCGCCGGTGACGAGGACGGTGCCGTCGGGGTGCGGGAGGGGGCCGGTGGGCGCGGTGGCGGGGGTGGCGCGGACGGCGGCCGGGGCGTGCGGGACGCCGTCGCGCAGGGCGAGCTGTCCGGGCGCGTCGTCGCGGGTGAGGGCGGCGGGCAGGGCGGCGTAGGAGGCCGGGGCGGTGTCGAGGTCGACGAGGGCGAAGCGGCCGGGGTGCTCGGTCCGCGCGGAGCGGACCAGGCCCCAGGCGGTGGCGGCCGCCGGGTCGGTGACGGGGCCGGCGCAGTCGACGGCGCCGTGGGTGAGCAGGGTGAGGCAGGCTCCGGCGAGGTGCGGGGCGGCGAGCCAGGCCTGGACGAGTCCGAGGGCGCGGGCCCCGGCCCCGTACGGGTCCCCGGCTCCACGCAGGTCGGCGAGCGCCCGGACGGGCCTGTCGTCCCCGCCGCGCACGCCGTCCGTGTCCGTCGGGTCGGCGTGGTGCCGCACGCGGGCGCCGGAGGCGGTCAGGGCCTCGGCCACGGCCGGGTCGTGGTCGCCCAGGAGGTACCAGTCGGCGTCCCGGACGGCGGCCGTCCCGGGGGCGGTGTCGGGGGCGGCCGGGAGGGGGTTCCAGACGGGCCGCAGCAGCGGGGCGGTGCCGGAGGCGGCGGTGGCCGTGGCGGCGACGCGGTCGGCGGAGATCCGGCGCAGGGCGAGGGAGCGGGCGGCGAAGACGGCCCGGCCCCCGGGGTCGGCGGCGGTGACCGCGACGGCGTCGGGGCCGGCCGGGGAGATCCGGATCCGCAGGGCGTCGGCGCCCGTGGCGTGCAGGGCGGCGCCGGTCCAGGCGAAGGGGACGAGCCCGTGGGCGTCCTCGCGGGTGGCGGTGACGGCGTGCAGGGCGGCGTCGAGGAGGGCGGGGTGGATCCCGTACGCGGGGGCCTCGGCGGCCTCGGGCTCGGGCAGGGCGGCGTACGCGTAGACGTCCCCGCCGAGCCGCCAGGCGGCGCGCAGGCCCCGGAAGGCGGGGCCGTAGCCGATGCCGGCCCCGGCGAACCGCTCGTACTCCCCGTCGAGCGCGACGGGTTCGGCGCCCTCGGGCGGCCAGGTGCCGGTCAGGCCGGTGAGGTCGGGCGCTTCGACGGGTCCGCCGGTGTGGCCGGTGGCGTGCAGGGTCCAGCCGTCGTCGGCGGGACCGTCGGCCCGGGTGCCGGCCGGGGCGGAGTGGACGGCGACGGGCCGGGTGCCGTCGGCGGCGGCCGGGCCCTGCCACAGGCGCAGCCGGACGGGCGCGTCCTCGGGCAGGACGAGCGGGTGCTCGAAGGCGAGTTCCGCGACGCCGTCCTCGCCCGCGGCGGTCAGGGCGAGTTCGAGGAGGGCGGTGCCGGGGAGCACCGGGCGGCCCGCGAGGGTGTGCTCGGCGGTCCACGGGTGGGTGCGGGTGGACAGGGCGGCCGTCCAGACGGTGCCCCGGGCGTCGGGGAGCTCGACGGCGGCGGCGAGCAGGGGGTGTCCGGCCGGGGAGAGCCCGGCGGCGGACAGCGGGGCCTGCGGGGCGGGGGCGTCGAGCCAGTAACGGCTGCGCCGGAAGGCGTACGTGGGCAGTTCGGCGGCCAGCGCGGTGCCGGTCCCGGGGTGCGGCGCGGGGGCGAGGGACACGGGCAGGCCGTGCACGTGGGCGGTGGCCACGGCCTGTGCGAAGGCGGTGTCCTCGGGGCGGCCCCGGCGCAGTACGGAGAAGGTGACGGGGGCCGGGCCCGTCCGGCGCCGGTCCGGCCCGTCGGCGTCGACGCCACTGTCGGTGCCGGTGCCGGTGCCGGTGCCGGTGCCGGTTTCGGTTTCGGCGTCGAGGACGGTGCGGGTCATCGCGGTGAGCACGGCGTCCGGGCCGAGTTCGAGGAAGGTGTCGACGCCTTCGGCGCGCAGGGCGCGCAGACCGTCGAGGAACCGCACGGGCCGGCGCGCGTGGCGGACCCAGTGGTCCGCGCCCAGCGCGTCGCCCGCGGCGAGCTCTCCGGTCAGGTTCGACATGACAGGAATCTTCGGCAGCCGGTATTCGAGACCGCGAGCGATCGTTTCGAACTGTGTCAACATGCCGTCCATGTGCGGCGAGTGGAAGGCGTGACTGACCTTCAGGAGCTTCGCGGCACGACCGCGGCTCTTCCAGAACCCGACCAGTTCGCGGACGGCGCCGTCGTCCCCGGCGACGACGACGGCGGCGGGACCGTTGACGGCGGCGAGGTCGATCTCGGCCTCGCGGCCCGCGAGCTGGGGCGCGACCTCCTCCGCGCTCGCGGCGACGGCGCCCATGGCTCCGCCGCCGGGCAGCGCGCCCATGAGGCGGCCCCGGGCGGCGACCAGACGGGCCGCGTCGGCGAGGTCGAACACGCCCGCGACGTGGGCGGCGGTGATCTCGCCGACGGAGTGCCCGGCCACGACGTCCGGGCGCAGGCCGCGCGAGGTGACGAGGGCGTGGAGGGCGGCCTCCAGGGCGAACAGCGCGGGCTGGGTGTACTCGGTGCGGTCGAGCAGCGCGGCGTCGGGCGAGCCGGGCCCGGCGAACATCACCTCACGCAGCGGGCGTTCCAGGTGCGGTGCGAAGGCGGCGCAGATCTCGTCGAGGGCGCGGGCGAACACCGGCTGGGACGCGTACAGCCCGCGGCCCGTGCCGGGGCGCTGGCTGCCCTGGCCGGTGAAGAGGAAGGCGGTGCGGCGGCCGGCGGCGGCGCGCCCGGTGACCACGCGGGCCGGGTCGGCACCCGCCCCGGCGGCCAGGGCCTCGACCCCGCGCAGCAGCTCCCCGGCGTCGGCCCCGAGCACCACGGCCCGCTGGGGGAACGCGGTGCGGTGGTGGGCGAGGACGGAGGCGACGGCGGCCGGGTCGATCGCCGGGGCGGTCGTATCGGTCGTGTCGATCGTGTCGGCCGGTCCGGTCATGTCGGCCGTATTGGCCGGTCCGGCCGTGTCGGCCGGGTTGGTCGGTCCGGTCGTGTCGGCCGGGTTGCCCGTGAGGTCGGCGGTGGGGGCGGTGAGGTGGTCGGCGAGCCGTCGGGCCTGGGCGCGCAGGGCGGTCTCGTCGCGCGCGGAGAGGGCCCAGGCGTGGGTGCCGGGGGTCGGGTGGACCACCGGGGCGGGCTCGGCGGGGGCGGGGCCGGTGGCGGACTCGGCCGAAGGGGGATCTGCCGGAGCGGAACCGGTGGCGGTCGGTTCGGCCGGAACCCGGTCCTCCTCCAGGATGACGTGCGCGTTGGTGCCGCTGGCGCCGAACGCGGAGACGCCCGCCCGGCGGGGCTCGCCCGGCCGTTCGGGCCACGGGGTGTGCTCGGTGAGCAGGGAGACCGCGCCCGCCGACCAGTCGATCCGCGTGGACGGCACGTCGGCGTGGAGGGTGCGGGGCAGGGCGCCGTGCCGCAGGGCGAGGACGGTCTTGATGACGCCCGCGACGCCCGCCGCGGCCTGCGCGTGCCCGATGTTCGACTTGAGGGAGCCGAGCAGCAGCGGCGACGAGGCCGACCGGCCCCGGCCGTAGGTGGCGAGCAGGGCCTGCGCCTCGATGGGGTCGCCGAGGCGGGTGCCGGTGCCGTGCGCCTCGACGGCGTCGACCTGGTCGGCGGTGAGCCGGGCGTTGGCGAGGGCGGCCCGGATGACCCGCTGCTGGGCGGGGCCGTTGGGGGCGGTGAGGCCCGCCCCGGTGCCGTCCTGGTTGACGGCGGAGCCCCGGAGGACGGCCAGGACCGTGCGGCCCTCGCGGCGGGCGTCGGAGAGCCGCTGGAGCAGCAGCATGCCGGCGCCCTCGCCGAAGCCGGTGCCGTCGGCGCCGTCGGCGAACGCCTTGCAGCGTCCGTCGGCGGCGAGCCCGCGCTGCCGGGAGAAGTCGATGAACATCGTCGGCGTGGACAGGACGGTCGCGCCGCCCGCGAGCGCGAGGTCGCACTCCCCGGCGCGCAGGGCCTGCGCGGCCAGGTGGACGGCGACGAGCGAGGAGGAGCAGGCGGTGTCGACGGTGACGGCGGGACCGCGCAGGCCGAAGGCGTACGAGATCCGGCCGGAGGCGACGCTGCCGGCGCTGCCGTTGACGAGGTAGCCCTCCAGGCCCTCGGGGATCCGGCCGCCGGGGACGTGCGGGACGCGGGCGCCGTAGTCGTCGTACATCACGCCCGCGTACACGCCCGTACGGCTGTCGCGCACGGCGTCGAGGCCGAGTCCCGCCCGCTCCAGGGCCTCCCAGGAGGTTTCGAGGAGGAGCCGCTGCTGCGGGTCCATGGCGAGGGCCTCGCGCGGCGAGATCCCGAAGAACTCCGGGTCGAAGTCCGCGCAGTCGTGGAGGAAGCCGCCTTCGCGGGCGTAGCTGGTGCCGTGCGCGTCCGGGTCCGGGTCGTAGAGCGCCTCCAGGTCCCAGCCCCGGTCCCGGGGCAGCGCGGAGACGGCGTCGGTGCCGGACTCCAGGAGCTTCCAGAGCGCCTCGGGGCTGTCGGCGCCGCCGGGGAGCCGGCAGCTCATCGCGACGATGGCGATCGGCTCCCGGGCGGCCTCGGCGGCCTCCTCGGCGGTGCGCAGCCGGGTCCGGGTGGCGACGAGTTCGGCGGTGACGCGCTTGAGGTAGTCGCGGACCTTGTCGTTGTTCCCGGCGGCACTGGTGCTCGCGCTTCCGGCACCCGTGTTCCCGGCGGTCGTGCTTCCGGTGTTCACGTTCCCGGTGCTCGTGCCCTTGGCGGCGCTTCCCGTCACAGCTGCTCCTCGATGAAAGCGAAAAGTTCGTCGTCGTCGGCGAGTTCGAGCGCCGGCTCGGGGGCGGCCGTCGTGCCGGCCGGGGGCCCGCCCAGGGCGGTGACCAGGGCGGCCAGCCGCCGGTGGACGACCTCGCGGCGGACGTCGTCCTCGGCGAGCCCGGTCACGGCGGCCTCCAGGGCCTCCAGGCCCGCGAGGGCGGCCTCGCCCGCCTCCCGGCCGCCGCCCGAGGCGGTGTCCAGCTCCTCGCCGACGTGCTGGGCGACGGCCCGGGCGGTGGGGTGGTCGAAGACGACGGAGGCGGCCAGGCGCAGTCCGGTCACGGCGTTGAGCCGGTTGCGGAGTTCCACCGCGGTCAGGGAGTCGAAGCCGATCTCGCGGAAGGCGCGGGTCGGTTCGACCGCCTCGGGCCCGGCGAAGCCGAGGACGGCGGCCACTTCGGCCCGTACCAGGGCCAGCAGTTCCCGGGCCCGGGCGGCGGCGTCGAGCGGGGCCAGGCGCCGGGTCAGCGCCTGGACGGCGCTCTCACCGGAGCCGGAGCCGGAGCCGTCGGCGGTGCCGCCGGCCGGTGCGGCGGCCGGTGCGGCGGCCCGTGGGGCGGCGGAGGCCGGGACCAGGGCGCGCAGCAGGGCGGGCACGGCCTCGGGCCCGTGCGCGGCCCGCTCGCGGCGCAGGGCCTGGACGTCCAGGCGCAGCGGTACGAGCAGGGCGTCGCCGCCCGGTTCCTCCCGGCCCGTGAGGGCCCGGTCGAAGAGGGCGAGCCCCTGGGCGTTGGTCAGGGGCGCGATGCCGGAGCGCCGCATGCGGCGCAGGTCGGCCCCGGAGAGGTGCCCGGTCATCCCGCTGGCCTCGCCCCACAGGCCCCAGGCCAGGGAGACGGCGGGCAGTCCGGCGGCGCGGCGGTGCTGCGCCAGGGCGTCCAGGAAGGTGTTGGCGGCGGCGTAGTTGGCCTGGCCGGGGCGGCCGAGGAGGCCGGCGGCGCCGGAGAACAGCACGAAGGCGGAGAGCGGCAGGCCGCGCGTCAGCTCGTGCAGGTGCAGGGCGGCGTCGGCCTTGGGCCGCAGTACGGTGTCCAGCCGTTCGGCGTCGAGGGCGGTGAGCGCCCCGTCGTCGAGCACGCCGGCCGCGTGGATCACGGCGGTCAGCGGGTGCGCCGGGTTGATGCCGGCGAGCAGGGCCGCGACCGCGGAGCGGTCGGCCGTGTCGCAGGCGCCGATCCCGACGCGGGCGCCGAGCGCGGTCAGTTCGGCTTCCAGCTCGGCGGCTCCGGCCGCGTCCCGGCCGCTGCGGCTGACGAGGAGCAGCCTGCGGGCGCCGTGGGCGGTGACGAGGTGGCGGACGATCAGCCGGCCGAGGGTGCCGGTCGCCCCGGTGACCAGGACGGTCCCCTCGGGGTCGAAGGCGGTCCCGGCGGCGGCATCGTCGGTTCCGTCGGTTCCGTCGGTCCCGGCGGCGGCATCGTCGGTTCCGTCGGTCCCGGCGCGGGCGAGGGCCGGGACGAGGACCTCTCCGGCCCGCAGGGCGAGCTGCGGTTCGCCGGCGGCGAGGGCGGTGGCGAGGGCCGGGGCCAGTGCGTCCGCCGAGGCGGGCGTGCCGTCGGTGTCGACGAGCGCGAACCGGCCCGGGTGCTCGGTCCGGGCGGAGCGCACGAGCCCCCAGAGACCGGCGGCCGCGAGGCCGTCCACGGTGTCGTCCGGGGCGGCGGCGAGGGCCCGCCGGGTCAGCACGACCAGGGGCACCTCCGCGAGGGGCCCGTCCTGGCCGAGCCAGTCCTGTACGAGGGCCAGGGCCCGGGCGGTGAGGGCGCGCACGTCCTCGGGCGCGGCCCCCGGGCCGGCCGGGAACGGCGCGACCACGGCGTCCGGCGGCGCGGCACCCGCGTCGACGGCGGCGCGCAGCGCCGCCACGTCCGCGTACGTCCCGGTACCGGCACCGGCACCGGTCCAGGCATCGACTCCGACTCCGGATCCGACTCCGGATCCGGTCCCGACGAGGCCGGAACCGTCCGTGCCGAGCACGGCCAGGCGGGCCGGCGGCACGGCACCGGGGCGGCCGGCGGGCCGCCGCCAGGCCACGCGGTGCAGAGGCAGCCCGCTGTCGGCGGCGGCGCCGAGCAGCGCGTCCAGGCGTTCCTGTGCGAGGGGCCGCATCACGAGCGCGTCCAGGGTGAGGACGGGAGCCGCCGTGGGATCGACGGCCTCCAGGCGCACCGCGCCCTCCCCGGCCGGGGTGATCCGCACGCGCAGCGCGTCCGCGCCCGCCGCGTGCAGGGTGACGCCCTTCCAGGCGAACGGCAGCAGCACGGAACCGTCCGGCACGTCGAGCAGCCCGCCGGCCAGCCAGGGTTGCAGGGCCGCGTCGAACAGCGCGGGGTGCACGCCGTAGCCGGCCGCGTCGGTCCGGGCCCGGGCGGGCAGTCGGACCTCGGCGAACACCTCGCCGTCGGCGCGCCACAGCGCCTCGACGCCGGCGAAGACCTCGCCGTACTCGTAACCGAGGTCGGAGAACTGCCCGTAGATGTCGGCGGGCTCGACGCGCTCGGCACCGGCGGGCGGCCAGGCGGCGGCCCAGTCCGCGGCGGTCACGGGGACGGCGGCGGGAGCGACGACGCTCTCGCCGTGCCGGGTCCACGCGACCTCCTCGTCGGCGGCGCCCTCGGGGCGGGAGTGGACGGTCAGCCGCCTGCGGCCCTGCCCGTCGGCGGCCTCCACGCGCACCTGCACCTGCGCGGCGCGGCGTCCGTCGAGGACGAGCGGGGCCTCCAGGGACAGCTCCTCCACGGTGGCGCAGCCGGTCGCGGCGGCGGCGTGCAGGGCGAGTTCGACGAAGGCCGTGCCGGGCAGCAGGGTCCGGCCGCGTACGGCGTGGTCGGCGATCCAGGGGTGGTCGGCGAGCGAGATCCGGCCGGCGAACACCGTCTCGCCGGTCGAGGCGACCGGCAGCGCGCCGCCGAGCAGCGGATGGGTCTCCCACACCATGCCGAACCGTGCGGCGGCGGCGTCGCCGACCCCGGCGGGCGAGGTCGGCGCCCAGTGACGGGTGCGCTGGAAGGCGTACGTGGGCAGGTCGACGGTCCGGGCGCCGGTGCCTTCGAAGAGCACCGCCCAGTCGACGTCGATCCCCCGGACGAACAGTTCGGCGGCGGAGGTCAGGAACCGTTCGAGACCGCCTTCCTTGCGCCGCAGCGAACCACCGGCGAGCACGTCGAGGCCGACGGCGTCGGCGGTCTCCTGGACGCCCATGATGAGCACGGGGTGGGCGCTGGACTCGACGAAGGTGCCGAAGCCGTCGTCGAGGAGGTTGCGGACGGTGTCCTCGAAGCGGACGGTCTGGCGGAGGTTGCGGTACCAGTAGGAGGCGCCGAGGACGGCGGTGTCGGTGAGGAGCCCGCCTTCGACGGTGGAGTAGAAGGGGATCTCGGAGCGGCGGGGGACGATCGGGGCGAGCACGTCGAGGAGTTCGGCTTCGATCCGCTCGACGTGGGCGGAGTGGGAGGCGTAGTCGACCGGGACCTGGCGGGCGCGGACGTCCTCGGCCTGGTAGGCGGCGACGATCTCCACGATGGCGTCGGCGTCACCGGCCACCACCGTGCTGGAGGGCCCGTTGACGGCGGCCACGCTCAGACGACCGGCCCATTCGCCGGAAGCGAGGCGTTCCTCGACCTGGACGCGCGGCAGCGGGATCGACGCCATGCCGCCCAGGCCCGCCAGCTCACGGCCGATGACCCCGGCGCGCAGGGCCACGACACGGGCCGCGTCCTGCAAGGACAGGGCTCCCGAGACGGCGGCGGCGGCGATCTCGCCCTGCGAGTGACCCACCACAGCATCCGGTACGACCCCGAGCGAACGCCACAGCTCGGCGAGCGAGACCATGACGGCCCACGTCACCGGCTGGACCACATCGACACGGTCGAGGGAAGCCCCGGTCCGTACGACCTCGACCGCGTCGAAGTCCACGAACGGCGCCAAAGCGTCGGCGCACTCGCGCAGACGAGCCGCGAACACCGGCGAGGCCTCCAGCAGACCCGCACCCATCCCCACCCACTGCGTCCCCTGCCCCGGGAACACAAGCACCCGACGACCCGTCGAACCCGCCACGCCCTCGAACACGGACTCGCCCAACGTCACCCGCCGGTGCTCGAACACCGACCGCGACGACACGAGGGAGTACCCGGCGTCCAGCGGGCGCGGCGCGTCCGCCGTCTCCAGGAGGGCCCGGAGCCGTTCGGTCTGGGCCTTGAGCGCGGACTGCGACTTGGCGGACACCACCAGCGGGACCACGGGGAGCTCGCGGGTCGCGGGCTCCTCCGCCGCCTCCCGTACGGGCGGCTCTTCGAGGATCACGTGGGCGTTGGTGCCGCTGACACCGAAGGCGGAGACGCCCGCGCGGCGCGGACGCCCGGTCTCCGGCCACGGGCGCGACTCGGTCAGCAGCTCGACCGCGCCGGCCTCCCAGTCGACCTGCGAGGACGGGGCGTCCACGTGCAGGGTCCTGGGCAGCACGCCCTCGCGGAGCGCCATCACCATCTTGATGACGCCGCCGACTCCGGCGGCGGCCTGCGGGTGGCCGATGTTCGACTTCAGCGAGCCGAGCCACAGCGGCCGGTCGGCCGGGCGCTGTCCGTAGGTGGCCAGCAGGGCCTGCGCCTCGATGGGGTCGCCCAGCTTCGTGCCCGTGCCGTGGGCCTCGACCACGTCCACGTCGGCGGTGCCGAGACCGGCGTTGGCCAGGGCCTGGAGGATGACCCGCTCCTGGGAGGGGCCGTTGGGGGCGGTGAGGCCGTTGCTGGCGCCGTCCTGGTTGACGGCGTCGCCGCGGATGACGGCGAGCACCGGATGGCCCTTGCGGACGGCGTCCGACAGCCGCTCGACGGCGACCATTCCGGCGCCCTCGGCCCAGCTCGTGCCGTCGGCGGCGTCGGCGAAGGCCTTGCTGCGCCCGTCGGCGGCGAGCCCGCGCTGCCGGGAGAACTCCACGAACAGCCCGGGGGCGGCCATGACCGTGACGCCGCCTGCGAGGGCGAGGTCGCACTCCCCCGCGCGGACGGCCTGCGCGGCCATGTGCAGGGTGACCAGGGAGGAGGAGCAGGCCGTGTCGACGGAGACGGAGGGGCCTTCGAGGCCGAGCACGTACGAGATGCGGCCGGAGACCACGCTCGCGGACTTGCCGGTGAGCAGGTGGCCCTCGTGCTCCTCGGACGCCTCGTGCAGCCGGGAGGCGTACTCCTGGTGGGTGAGGCCCGCGTACACGCCGGTGCGGGTGCCGCGCAGGGACAGCGGGTCGATGCCGGCCCGCTCCAGGGCCTCCCAGGAGGTTTCGAGGAGGAGCCGCTGCTGCGGGTCCATCACCAGGGCCTCGCGCGGCGAGATCCCGAAGAACTCGGCGTCGAACTCGGCCGCTTCGTGGAGGAACCCGCCCTCGCGGACGTACGTGGTGCCGCGGCGGCCCGCCTCCGGGTCGGGGTCGTAGACCTCGTCGAGGTTCCAGCCCCGGTCGGCGGGCGCGGCGCCGATGACGTCGCGCTCGGCCACGACCAGGTCCCACAGCGCCTCGGGGGTGTCGGCCTCGCCGGGGAAGCGGCAGGCCATGCCCACGATGACGACCGGGTCCTCGGCGTCGGAGGCCGCGCGGGCGGCGACGGGGAGGGGCGCGGGGGCCGTGGCGGGGGCGTCGCCGAGGAGCTTGCCGAGCAGGTACGCGGCGAGGGCGGCCGGGTTGGGGCGGTCGAAGACGACGGTGGCGGGCAGCCGCAGGCCGGTGGCGGCGGCGAGGCGGTTGCGCAGCTCCAGCGCGGTGAGGGAGTCGAAGCCGGCGTCCTTGAACGCCCGGTCGGCGCGGACGGCGTCGGTGCCGGGGTGCCGCAGCACGGCCGCGGCCTCGCCGCGCACGAGCTCGACCAGCGTCCGGGCCCGCTCGGTCCCGGTGAGTCCGGCGAGCCGCTGGGCGAGCCCGTCGGCGGGGCCGGCACCGGTTCCCGCGAGGGACTGCCGCCGCTCCTCCTCCCGCGCGCGCCGGGCCTCCGGCACGGTGTCGAAGGCGGGTCCGGGGCGCAGCGCGGCGGTGCGCGGGGCGAAGTCGGCCCAGTCGACGTCCAGGACGGTGACGCAGGTGTCGCCGAGGTCGAGGGCCCGGTGGAGGGCCTCGACGCCCTCGTCGGGGTCCATGGCCCGGATGCCGCGGCGGCTCAGGCTCTCCTCGCCCGCGCCCTCGGCCATGCCGCCGCCGCCCCACAGGCCCCAGGCCACGGAGGTGGCGGGCAGGCCCTCGGCGCGGCGCCGCTCGGCGAGGACGTCGAGGGAGGCGTTGGCGGCGGCGTAGGCGGCCTGGCCGCCGTTGCCCCAGGTGCCGGTGACGGAGGAGAAGAGGACGAAGGCGTCCAGTTCCAGGCCCCGTTCGCGGGTGAGTTCGTGCAGGTGGTGCGCGGCGTCGGCCTTCGGGGCCCGGACGCGGTGGAAGGCCTCGGCGGTGACGGAGCCGATCACTCCGTCGTCGAGCACGCCGGCGGTGTGGAAGACGGCGGTGGGCGGGTGGGCGTCGAGCAGGGCGGCGAGCGCGTCGCGGTCGGAGACGTCGCAGGCGGCGAGGGTGACCTCGGCGCCCAGGGCGCGCAGTTCCCCGGCCAGTTCGGCGGCCCCGGGCGCGTCCGGGCCGCGCCGGCCGGCGAGCACCAGGTGCGTCGCGCCCCGGCGGACCGCCCAGCGGGCGACGTGGGCGCCGAGGGCGCCGGTGCCGCCGGTCACCAGGACGGTGCCGCGGGCCGTCCAGCGGGCGTCCCCGGGCGTCCCGGCGGTCAGGCCCGCGCGGGTCACCCGGCGGCCGTAGGAGCCGGAGGCGCGGACGGCGACCTGGTCCTCGGCGCCGGGGCGTCCGCCCCGGGCCAGGACGGCGGCCATCCGGTCGAAGGCGCGGGCGTCGGGCTGCGCGGGCAGGTCGACGACCCCGCCCCAGAGGGCGGGGAGTTCGAGCGCGGCGACGCGGGCGAAGGCCCACACCTGGGCGCCGGAGTCCTCGGGCAGTTCGCCGGGGGCGACGGCCACGGCCTGCCGGGTCAGGGACCAGAGCACGGCCGGGGCGAGGTCGGTGTCGGCGGCGGCCTGCACGAGCGCGAGGGAGGCGAGGACCGCCTCGGTGCCGCCCGCCAGCGGGAGGAGGGACAGCACTCCGTCGAGGGCCTCGCCCCCGGTCCGGTACGCGTCCAGCCGGCCGGTCAGGTCCTCGCGGGTGGCGGTGCGCGCGTCGAGGGTCAGGCGTTCGGTGCGGGCGCCGTGCCGGACGAGCGCGGCCTCGGCCGCGTCGGCGAAGGCGTCCTCGCCCTCCGGGAGGACGAGCAGCCACCGCCCGTCGAGCACGGAGGCACCCGAGGCTGCCAGGCCCTTCCAGGTGGTGCGGTAGCGCCAGGAGTCCGTACCGGCGGGGTCGGCGGCGACGGCGACGGCCGGGGCGACCGGCTCGTGCCAGTAGTGCTCGTGCTGGAAGGCGTACGTGGGCAGGTCGACGGTCCGGGCGCCGGTGCCGTCGAAGAGGGCGGCCCAGTCGATGTCGACGCCGCGGACGAACAGCTCGGCGGCGGAGGTCAGGAACCGCTCCGGGCCACCTTCCTTGCGGCGCAGCGAACCACCGACCAGGACGTCCTTGCCCTCGGCGGTCTCCTGGACGCCCATGATGAGCACGGGGTGGGCGCTGGACTCGACGAAGGTGCCGAAGCCCCGGTCGAGCAGGAGCCGGACGGTGTCCTCGAAGCGGACGGTCTGGCGGAGGTTGCGGTACCAGTAGGAGGCGCCGAGCGTGGTGGTGTCGGTGAGGAGCCCGCCTTCGACGGTGGAGTAGAAGGGGATCTCGGAACGGCGGGGCTGGATCGGGGCGAGCACGTCGAGGAGTTCGGCCTCGATCCGCTCCACATGCGCGGAGTGGGAGGCGTAGTCGACCGGGACCTGACGAGCCCGCACGTCCTCCGCCTGATACGCGGCCACGATCTCCACGATCGCGTCGGCGTCACCGGCCACCACCGTGCTGGAGGGCCCGTTGACGGCCGCCACGCTCAGACGACCGGCCCATTCGCCGGAAGCGAGGCGTTCTTCGACCTGGACGCGCGGCAGCGGGATCGACGCCATGCCGCCCAGCCCGGCCAGCTCACGGCCGATGACCCCGGCGCGCAGGGCCACGACACGGGCCGCGTCCTGCAAGGACAAGGCCCCGGACACGGCTGCGGCGGCGATCTCGCCCTGCGAGTGACCGACCACCGCGTCCGGTACGACCCCGAGCGAACGCCACAGCTCGGCCAGCGAGACCATGACGGCCCACGTCACCGGCTGCACCACGTCCACCCGGTCGAGGGAAGCCCCGGTCCGTACGATCTCGACCGCGTCGAAGTCCACGAACGGCGCCAGCGCCTCCGCACACTCCCGCAGACGCGCGGCGAACACCGGCGAGGTCTCCAGCAGACCCGCGCCCATCCCCACCCACTGCGTCCCCTGCCCCGGGAACACCAGCACCCGACGACCCGTCGAACCCGCCACACCCTCGAACACGGACTCGCCCAACATCACCCGCCGGTGCTCAAGCACCGACCGCGACGACACGAGGGAGTACCCGACGTCCAGCGGGCGCGGCGCGTCCTCGCCGTGGAGGAAGGAGGCCAGTCGGTCGCCCTGGGCCCGCAGGCCGGCCTCCGACTTGGCGCTGAGGACCAGGGGAACGAGGGGAAGTTCGCGGGTCGCGGGCTCCTCCGCCGCCTCCCGTACGGGCGGCTCTTCGAGGATCACGTGGGCGTTGGTGCCGCTGACACCGAAGGCGGAGACGCCCGCGCGGCGCGGACGCCCGGTCTCCGGCCACGGGCGCGACTCGGTCAGCAGCTCGACCGCGCCGGCCTCCCAGTCGACCTGCGAGGACGGGGCGTCCACGTGCAGCGTCCGGGGAAGCGTCCCCTTCTGCATGGCCATCACCATCTTGATGACGCCGCCGACCCCGGCGGCGGCCTGCGCGTGCCCGATGTTCGACTTCAGCGAGCCCAGCCACAACGGCTGCTCCGCCGGCCGTCGGCCATAGGTCGCCAGCAGCGCCTGCGCCTCGATCGGGTCGCCCAGCCTCGTCCCCGTGCCGTGCGCCTCGACCGCGTCCACATCGGCGGTGCCCAGACCGGCGGACTCCAACGCGGCCCGGATCACCCGCTGCTGCGAAGGACCGTTCGGCGCCGTCAGACCGTTGCTCGCACCGTCCTGATTGACCGCCGAACCCCGCACCACCGCCAGCACACGATGCCCCTTGGCCACCGCGTCCGACAGGCGTTCCACCAGCAGCACGCCCACGCCCTCGGCCCAGCCCGTGCCGTCCGCACCCTCCGCGAACGCCTTGCACCGACCGTCCGACGCCAGACCCCGCTGCTGCGAGAACTCCACGAACATGCCCGGACTCGCCATCACCGAGGCGCCGCCGGCCAGGGCGAGGTCGCACTCCCCCGACCGCACGGCCTGGGCGGCGAGGTGCAGGGCGACCAGGGAAGAGGAGCAGGCCGTGTCGACCGTGACCGCCGGACCCTCCAGGCCCAGCGCGTAGGAGATGCGGCCGGACATGACGCTGGCCGTGTTGCCGGTGAGCAGGTAGCCCTCGTACCCCTGGGCGTTCTCGTAGAGGCGCGGGCCGTACTCCTGGGTCATGGCGCCGACGAAGACGCCGGTGCGGGAGCCCTTGAGCGAGTCGGCCGGAACCCCCGCCCGCTCCAACGCCTCCCAGGACGTCTCCAGGAGAAGACGCTGCTGCGGATCCATCGCCACCGCCTCACGCGGTGAAATACCGAAGAACCCGGCGTCGAACTCGCCCGCGTCGTGGAGGAAACCGCCCTCACGCACGTACGAACGACCGGGAGTGCCCGGCTCCGGGTCGAACAGCGACTCCACGTCCCAGCCACGGTCCCCCGGGAACGGCGACACCGCGTCCGCCCCCGACGCCACCAACTCCCACAACCCCTCCGGAGAACCCACCCCACCCGGGAAACGGCACGCCATCCCCACGATCGCGACGGCGTCCTCGTCGTTCCGACCGGGGGCCGGCCGCTCACGACGGGCCGGAACCGGAGCCGGAACCGGGGCCGTGGCGGCGGCCTCGGCTGCGGCGTCGCGGATCAGCCGGGCGACGGCCAGCGGGGTCGGGCAGTCGTAGATCAGGGTGGTGGGCAGGCGCAGGCCGGTCGCGGCCCGCAGCCGGTTGCGCAGCTCGATGCCGTTGACGGACTCGAAGCCCTGCTGCTTGAAGGTCTTCTCGGGCGCGATCGAGTCGCCGGTGGCCCGGCCCCGCACGGCGGCGGCGTGGACGCGCACCAGCTCCAGCACGTGATCGAGCTGTTCGGCCTCGGAACGGCCGCGCAGCTCACGGCTGAGCAGGGTCTCGTCGGCATCGGCCGCCGGCTCCTGCTCCCCCGCGCCGTCCTCGGTGAGCCAGTGCCGGGTGCGCTGGAAGGCGTACGTGGGCAGGTCGACCGCACGGGCCCCCGTGCCCTCGAAGAGGGTGGCCCAGTCGATGTCGACGCCGCGGACGAACAGCTCGGCGGCGGAGGTCAGGAACCGTTCGAGACCGCCTTCCTTGCGGCGCAGCGAGCCGCTGGTGAGCACGTCGAGGCCCACGGTCTCCGCGGTCTCGTGGATGCCGATGCCGAGGACGGGGTGGGCGCTGGACTCGACGAAGGTGCCGAAGCCCCGGTCGAGGAGGAGCCGGACGGTGTCTTCGAAGCGGACGGTCTGGCGGAGGTTGCGGTACCAGTAGGAGGCGTCGAGCGTGGTGGTGTCGGCCGGTTCGCCGGTCACAGTGGAGTAGAAGGGGATCTCGGAGCGGCGGGGGACGATCGGTCCCAGGACATCGAGCAACTCGGCCTCGATCCGCTCCACGTGGGCGGAGTGGGAGGCGTAGTCGACCGGGACCTGACGGGCGCGGACATCCTCGGCCTGATATGCGGCGACGATCTCCACGATGGCGTCGGCGTCACCGGCCACCACCGTGCTGGAGGGGCCGTTGACGGCGGCCACGCTCAGACGGCCGGCCCATTCGTCGGAAGCGAGGCGTTCTTCGACCTGGACGCGCGGCAGCGGGATCGACGCCATGCCGCCCAGCCCGGCCAGTTCACGGCCGATGACTCCGGCGCGCAGGGCCACGACACGGGCCGCGTCCTGCAAGGACAAGGCCCCGGACACGGCGGCGGCGGCGATCTCGCCCTGCGAGTGACCGACCACCGCGTCCGGTACGACCCCGAGCGAGCGCCACAGCTCGGCCAGCGAGACCATGACGGCCCACGTCACCGGCTGCACCACATCGACACGGTCCAGGGAAGCCCTAGTCCGTACGACCTCGACCGCGTCGAAGTCCACGAACGGCGCCAAAGCGTCGGCGCACTCCCGCAGCCGCGCGGCGAACACCGGCGAGGTCTCCAGCAGACCCGCGCCCATCCCCACCCACTGCGTCCCCTGCCCCGGAAACACCAGCACCCGACGACCCGTCTCGCCCGCGACCCCGTGGACGGCGGAGCGTTCCAGGCGGGTGAGGAGTTCCTCGCGGTCGGCGGCCAGGACCACGGCGCGGTGGCCGAAGACGGTGCGGGCGGCGGCCTGGGTCCAGGCGACGTCCAGGAGGCCGAGCTCCGGGCCGTGTTCGACGCGGGCGCTGAGCTGTGCGGCCTGGTCGCGCAGGCCCTCCGCGGTGCGGCCGGTGACGACGACAGGGAGGACGGGCAGGGCGCGGGTGGCGGGTTCGGCCGGGCGCGGGGCCGGGGCCTGCTCCAGGACGAGGTGGGCGTTGGTGCCGCCCATGCCGAAGGAGGACACGCCGGCCCGGCGCGGCGCCCGGGTGCCGCCGGCCTCCCCCGCCGCCCCGCCCGTTCCCTCCGCCGGCCAGGGCAGCAGCTCGGTCTGGACGGTGAGGTTCAGTTCGTCGAGCGGGATGTCGGGGTTCGGGGTGGCGTAGTTGAGACTGGGCGGGAGTTCGCCCTCGCGGACGGCGAGCGCGGCCTTGAGGAGGCCGACGATGCCGGCGGCGCCTTCGAGGTGGCCGACGTTGGTCTTGGCGGAGCCGACGGCGAGCGGCGCGCCGGGGGTGCGGGCGGTGCCGAGGACGGCGCCGAGGGCGGCGGCCTCGACGGGGTCGCCGGCCCGGGTGCCGGTGCCGTGGAGTTCGACGTAGCGGACGTCCTCGGGGCGGACGCCGGCGCGCGCGTACGCCTCGCGGAGCACGGCCTCCTGGGCGTCCTGGTGCGGGGTGGTCAGGCTGGGGCCGCCGCCGTCGTTGTTGACGGCGCCGCCCTTGACGACGCAGTGGACGCGGTCGCCGTCGGCGAGGGCCCGCCGCAGCGGCTTGAGGACGACGCAGACGCCGCCCTCTCCGCGTACGTAGCCGTTGGCGCGGGCGTCGAAGGTGTGGCAGCGCCCGTCCGGGGAGAGGGCGCCCATCAACTCCATGGTGGTGGTGCTGTGGTCGGACAGGACGAGGTTGACGCCGGCGACCACGGCGAGGTCGCTCTCGCCGCGGCGCAGCCCCTCGCAGGCGAGGTGGACGGCGACGAGGGAGGAGGACTGGGCGGTGTCGACGGCCATGCTGGGGCCGCGCAGTCCGAGGTGGTACGAGAGCCGGTTGGCGGTCATGGCCCGGTGCAGGCCGGCCGCGCTGTAGCCGCCGGTGGCGCCGGCGCCGTGGGCGAGGGCCGCGTAGTCGTCGGAGGCGACGCCGACGTAGACGGCGGTGCGGGTGCCGGAGAGCCGGGCGGGGACGATCCCGGCGTGTTCCAGGGCCTCCCAGCCGAGTTCGAGCACGAGGCGCTGCTGCGGGTCGGTGGCGGCGGCCTGCGCGGGGCTCATGCCGAAGAATTCGGCGTCGAATTCCCCGTGGTTCTCCAGGGCGGCCCGCCAGGTGCCGTCCTCCTGCCGGGAGACGCTGTGTTCTCCGTTCCGGAGGAGGTTCCAGAATTCCTCGGGCGTGTCGGCTCCGGGAAGCCGGCACGCCATCCCCACGACGGCTATGTCGTTGTCGCCCACGAGCTTTTCACCGTTCTTGGGGGTCATCAATTCTCCATGGCCAGAGAGGAGGTGCGGAAAATCCACGAGCGGTTCGACGGGCCCGGCGGGAAAAGGGGGCCGGGACGGTCGGGGAGGGGGTCGCGTCACCAGGTGACGGGGAGCTCCACGAGTCCGCGGACGAGCATGTCCGGGTGCCAGGCGAGTTCGTCGGCGGGGACGGCGAGGCGCAGTCCGGGCAGGCGGGTGGTGAGGGCTTCCAGGGCGCACTGGAGTTCGGCGCGGGCCAGCGGGGCGCCGAGGCAGAAGTGGGGGCCCTGGCCGAAGGCGAGGTGCTGGTTGGGTTCGCGGTCGAGGACGACGCCGGCGGCGTCCTCGAAGACGGTCTCGTCGTGGTTGGCCGAGGCGAGGGAGTAGACGACGGCCTCGCCGGCGCGGATGGTCACGCCGCCGATCTCGACGTCCTCGGTGGCGACGCGGGTGGGGCCGACGCTGTTCCACAGCGGGACGACCCGCAGCAGTTCCTCCACGGCGGCGGGCACGAGCTCGGGGCGGGCGCAGAGGAGTTCGTAGCGGCCGCGGTCCCGGAGGAGGACGAGGACGTGGCCGGCGATCTGGCTGGCGGTGGTCTCGTGGCCGCCGATGAGCATGCCGCCGGTGAGCATGAGGAGTTCGTTCTCGGTGAGGTGCTCGCCCTCGTCGTGGGCCTCCACGAGGGCGCTGAGCAGGTCGTCCTCGGGTCGTTCGCGCCGCTTGGCGACGTATCCGCGCAGGTAGTCGGCGTACTCCTCGGCCGCCTGGCCGACCTGTTCGTCGGTGTAGCGGCTGGCGGACATCAGGGCCTCGGTGAAGGTCCGGAAGACGTGCCGGTCGGCGTGGGGGATGCCGAGCATCTCGCAGATGACCGCGGTGGGCAGGGGCAGCGCCAGCTTCTCGACGAGGTCGGCGGGGCCGCCGTCGGCGATCAGGTCGTCGACGAGGGCGTGGGTGATCTCGGCGATGCGGGGGCGCATCGCGGCGACGCGGCGGGCGGTGAAGGCGCGGGAGACGAGCCGGCGCAGCCGGGCGTGGGCCTCGGGCGGCATGCCCATGAGGCCGACGGAGTCGAGTCCGCGGGGGGCGGCGCGGGGCACGTCCCTGTCGGCGCCCGCGTGCATGCTGAGCCGGGGGTCGGCCGAGGCCTTCTTGACGTCCGCGTGCCGGGTGAGGAGCCACGCCTCGCCGCCGTACGGCATGCGGACTCGTGCCACGGGCTCGCCGGACCGGAGCTCGGCGTAGGCGGGGTCGAGCGTGAGGTCGACTCGGTCGCCGAACGGGTACGTCCGGACGGACCCGGCGACGGCATGAGGGCAGGTCATGGCGGAATCTCCTCTGTACGCGGACCCTGGCACCGAACAGCAGCACCGCGCCGCTGCCACCGGCGCGCTTTTCGATTGTGCCGAGCCGTCGCGAATCGGCCAGGAAATTCGAGCCGGGTTTTAGCGGTGTGCGAGCGGTGTGCGACGGCGGTTTGAGCCGGGCGCGACGGGGCCGGGTCAGGCTGGAGAACCGCGTGCGACTGTGTCAGGTCGCCCCTTGCGTCGTGCAAGCGGGAGCCCTTAATTTCCCGTTGCATCGAAAAGCCGTATCCGTTTTGCTCGAAAGGCTGCTCCGATGGCGCATATCGCCTTCTTCATCCTCCCCGCGGCCGGTCACGTCAATCCGACGCTGTCCGTCGCGCGGGAGCTCGTCGCGCGCGGCCACCGGGTCACCTACGCCCTGTCCGAGAACTACGGCGAGCGGGTGCTCGCGACGGGGGCGGAGTTCGTCCCCTATCCGATGGACCAGGACCGGTTCCTGGCCACGATGGTGCCGCAGCAGGACTCCGCCGAGTACACGGACCAGCAGGAGTTCGTGAACATGATGAAGTGGATGCTGGAGCTCACCCGGCAGACGCTTCCGCGGTTCGAGGAGCACTTCGAGGCCGGGGGCCGGCCGGACGTGTTCGTGTGCGACCCGTCCTCCTTCTGGAGCGGCGCGATCCTGGCGGCGAAGTGGGGCGTGCCGGTCATCCGCAGCACGCCGACGTACGTGGCGAACGAGCACTGGTCCCTGCACCCGCCGGTCGACACGGCGGAGGAGCAGCAGCAGGACCCGGAGACCGGGGAGCTGTTCGGGGCCGTCGCCGGTCTGCTGGCGGAGCACGGCGTCGAGAAGGGCATCGGGGAGTTCGCGGAGGACGTGCACTCGGGTCCCGCGCTGGTCTACCTGCCGCGCGCGTTCCAGTACGCGGGCGAGACCTTCGGCGAGGAGGTCGCCTTCGTCGGCCCGTGCACGAGCGACAACAGCTTCCACGGCGACTGGGAGGCCCCGGGCACGGGCCGTCCGCTCGCGCTGATCAGCCTGGGCACCCTGTACAACAAGCAGCCGGAGTTCTTCCGCGCCTGCGTCGACGCCTTCGCGGACCTGGACTGGGACGTGGTGATCGCGCACGCCGGCGGGGTCGCGGAGGGCGGTCTCGGCGAGCTGCCGCCGAACGTGCGGGTGCACTCCTTCGTGCCGCAGGGCGCCGTGCTCAAGCACGCGTCCCTGATGATCAACCACGGCGGTACGAGCACCGTGCTCCAGGCCGTCTCCGAGGGCGTCCCGGTCGTCTCGGTGCCGCAGATGGCGGAGCTGCACGCGACCGCGACCCGGGTGGAGCAGCTGGGCGTGGGCGCCAAGATCCTGCGCAAGGACGTCTCCCCGGAGAAGGTCCGCGAGACCGTGCTCGCCCTGGCCGCCGACGGGTCGGTCGCCGAGCGGGTGGCGTGGCTGCGGCGGGAGATCGAGTCCGCGGGCGGTCCGGCCGCGGCCGCCGACGCGGTCGAGCGGCTCCTGGTGCCGGCGCCCGCCGCCGGCTGAGCCGCCCCGCGCCCCTCCCCCGCTCCCGTCCCCGCCCTTCCAGACTTCTTGCCGAATCCCAGCTGAGGAAGCCGACATGACGACACAGATCGCCGAGGCCACGGAGACCGTGGCAGCGGACGCCGTGACCGTGGACAGCCCGGAGACCGAGGAGGCGCCGCACCCGCTGGCGCAGCCGGCCGGGGCCGACGCCGAGGGGCTGCTCGCGTGGTTCGCGCGCTGCCGCGCCGAGGCCCCCGTCTTCTGGGACTCGACGCGCTTCGCGTGGCAGGTGTTCTCGTACGAGGACTACAACACCGTCTCCACCAACCCGCAGATCTTCTCCTCGGACTTCTCGCCGGTCTTCCCGGTGCCGGAGGAGCTGGCGCTGCTGATGGGCCCGGGGACCTTCGGCGGCATCGACCCGCCGAAGCACGGCCCGCTGCGCAAGCTGGTCAGCCAGGCGTTCACGCCGCGCCGGATGGCCGCGCTGGAGCCGCGCATCGCGGAGATCACCCGCAAGCTCCTCGACGACCTCGGCGACCGCACCGAGATCGACGCGGTGACGGACCTGGCGTACCCGCTGCCGGTGACGGTGATCGCCGAGCTGCTGGGCGTCCCGGCCTCGGACCAGGACCTGTTCCGCGAGTGGGTCGACGTCATCCTCAACAACGAGGGCATGGAGTACCCGAACCTGCCGGACGACTTCGCGGAGACGATGGGCCCCGCCATCAAGGAGTGGGCCGCGTATCTGTACGCGAAGATCGCCGAGAAGCGGGCCGAGCCGTCCGACGACCTGATGAGCGGGCTCATCGAGTCCGAGGTCGACGGGCGCCGCCTCACCGACGAGGAGATCGTCAACATCGTGGCGCTGCTGCTCACGGCGGGCCACATCTCCAGCGCGACGCTGCTGAGCAACCTGTTCGTCGTGCTCGACCAGCACCCGGAGGCGCAGGCGGAGCTGCGGGCCGACCGCTCGCTGATCCCGGGCGCGGTGGAGGAGACGCTGCGCTACCGCAGCCCGTTCAACAACATCTTCCGGCTGCTGAAGGAGGACACCGACATCCTCGGCGTCCCGATGAAGGCCGGCCAGATGGTCACGGCGTGGAGCGCCTCGGCCAACCGCGACGCCGGGCAGTTCCCGGACCCGGACGTCTTCGACGTCCGCCGGACGGCGAACAAGCACATGGCCTTCGGGCACGGCATCCACCACTGCCTCGGCGCCTTCCTGGCCCGCATGGAGGCGAAGGTCTTCCTCGACCTGGTCTTCGACGCCTTCGCGTCGTTCGAGGTCCACCTCGACCGGGCGGAGTTCTACGAGGCGGATCAGCTGACCGCCCGTCATCTCCCCGTCTCCGTCGTCCGCGGCTGATCCAGCCGCGCCCGAGACACCGGCCGGACAGGGCAACCAGGGAGCGCGATCGCATGTCGGTGGGCATCACCACAGAACCGGAGGTGGGCAGGGTCAAGCCCTGCGCCCTCATCGAGTTGGAGCAGCACAACGACGCACGGGGCAATCTGTCCGTCGTCGAGTCCGAGTGGACGGCGGGCTTCCCGATCCAGCGGGTGTACTACCTGCACGACCTGGACACCGGCTCGTCGCGCGGCGGGCACGCGCACCGGGCGCTGGAGCAGCTCGTCATCGCCGTCCACGGCAGTTTCACCATCACCGTGGACGACGGGGTCAACCAGGCGGAGTACCGTCTCGACGACGCCGGCCGGGGCCTGTACATCGGGCCGATGGTGTGGCGGAACCTGAGCGACTTCTCGGATGACGCGGTGAGCGTGGTCCTGGCCTCGCTGCACTACGACGAGTCGGACTACTACCGCGACTACGACGAGTTCCTGCGGGACGCGCGGAGGGGACGGTGACGGCCCCGGCGCCGGAGCGCGCGGCCCGCGTCGCCTTCCACGACCTGCGGGACCTGCACGCCCTCGACGGCGTGCAGGCCGAGATCGACGCCGCCCTGCTGCGGGTGTCGCGCTCGGGGCGCTACCTGCTCGGTCCCGAGCTGGAGGCGTTCGAGGAGGAGTACGCCCGGTACTGCGAGAACGCGCACTGCGTGGGCGTCGGCAGCGGCCTGGACGCCCTGGAGCTGACGCTGCGGGCGCTGGGCGTCGGCGAGGGCGACGAGGTGGTCGTCCCCGGACACACGTACGTCGCGACCTGGCTCGCGGTGTCGGCGACGGGGGCCCGTCCGGTCCCGGTGGAGCCGGAGGCCGGCTCGTACCTGATCGACCCCGACCGCCTCGCGGCCGCGATCACCCCGCGGACCAGGGCGGTCATGCCGGTGCACACCTACGGGCACCCGGTGGACCTCGACGCGGTCGAGGCCGTCACCGCGCCCCGGGGCATCCCGGTCGTGGAGGACGCGGCGCAGGCGCACGGGGCCCGCTACAAGGGCCGGCGGATCGGCTCGCGGTACGCGGCGGCGTTCAGCTTCTACCCGGGCAAGAACCTGGGCGCGCTGGGCGACGGCGGCGCCGTGGTCACCTCCGACCCGGAGCTGGCCGGGCGGATCCGGCTGCTGCGCAACTACGGTTCGCGCGTGAAGTACGAGCACGAGGTGTGCGGCACCAACTCCCGGCTCGACGAGGTGCAGGCGGCGGCGCTGCGGGCGAAGCTGCCGTACCTCGACGCGTGGAACGCGCGCCGGGACGCGGTGGCCGCGCGCTACGCCGAGGGCCTCTCCGGCCTGCCGGGGCTGGTCGTCCCGGCCGTCCGGTCCTGGGCCGAGCCCGTCTGGCACCAGTACGTGCTGCGCACCGCGCGCCGCGAGGAGCTGCGGCGGTCCCTGGCCGAGGCCGGGGTGGAGAGCCTGGTCCACTACCCGATCGCCGTCCACCGGTCCGGCGCCTACGCGGACGGCCCGCATCCGCCGCTGCCCCGCTCCGAGCGGCTGGCGGCGGAGGTGCTGAGCCTGCCCATGGGCCCGCAGCTGACCGCGCGGGACGCGGAGACCGTCGTCGAGGCGGTCCGTCACGCCACGGAGAACAGCCATGTCTGACGTCCCGAAGGCCCCGACCCTCTCGGCGCTGGGCGATCCCGCCTCCCGCCGTCCGATGAAGGGCATCATCCTGGCCGGCGGCAGCGGCACCCGGCTGCGCCCGCTGACCGGCGCGCTGTCCAAGCAGCTCCTGCCGGTCTACGACAAGCCGATGATCTACTACCCGCTGTCGGTGCTGATGCTGGCGGGCATCCGCGACATCCAGATCATCTCCGCCAAGGACCACCTGGAGATGTTCCGCGCGCTGCTCGGCGACGGCGGGCAGCTCGGCATCCGGCTGAGCTACGCGCAGCAGGAGGAGCCGCACGGCATCGCGGAGGCCTTCCTCATCGGCGAGGAGCACATCGGCGACAGCCGCGTGGCGCTGATCCTCGGGGACAACGTCTTCCACGGCCCCGGCTTCTCGCAGATGATCGCGCAGGCCGCGGCCCGCCTGGACGGCTGCGAGCTGTTCGGCTACCCGGTGAAGGACCCGCAGCGGTACGGGGTCGGCGAGATCGACTCCGACGGCGCCCTGCTCTCCCTGGTGGAGAAGCCGGTCAAGCCGCGCTCCAACCTGGCGATCACCGGCCTGTACCTGTACGACAACGACGTGGTGGACATCGCCCGGCGGCTGACGCCCTCGGCGCGCGGCGAGCTGGAGATCACCGACGTCAACCGTGCCTACCTGGCCCAGGGCCGGGCCCGGCTGAACACGCTGGGCCGCGGGTTCGCCTGGCTGGACATGGGGACCCACGACTCGCTCCTTCAGGCCGGGCAGTACGTGCAGCTCCTCGAACAGCGCCAGGGCGAGCGGATCGCCTGCGTGGAGGAGATCGCCCTGCGGATGGGCTTCATCGGCCCGGAGCAGTGCTTCGCCCTCGGCAGCGACCTGGGGGCCTCCAGCTACGGCGACTACGTGCGGGAGATCGCCCGCCGGACCGCCGCGGAGGGCCCGGCCGCCGACTCCTCGGCCGCCTGACCGCCCACCGAACCCACCGTCCCGCCCCCTTCCCCGGAAAGGCCTGTTGGAGATGCGCGTCCTGGTGACCGGAGGTGCGGGCTTCATCGGCTCGCACTTCGTCAGAGAACTGCTGTCCGGGGCCTATCCGGACCTCGTCGGGTCGCGGGTGGTGGTCCTGGACGCCCTCACCTACGCCGGGAACCCCGCCAACCTCGACCCGGTCCGCGACCATCCGGACCTGGAGTTCGTCCACGGCGACATCTGCGACGCGGAGCTGGTCCGGCGGCTGACGGCGGGCACCGGCCTGGTGGTGCACTTCGCGGCCGAGTCGCACGTGGACCGCTCGATCGCCGACGCCTCGGAGTTCGTGCGCACCAACGTCCTCGGCACCCAGACCCTCCTCCAGGCGGCCGTCGACGCGGGCGTCGGACGCTTCGTGCACGTCTCCACGGACGAGGTGTACGGGTCGATCGACTCGGGCTCGTGGCCGGAGGACCACCCGCTGCTGCCCAACTCGCCGTACGCGGCCTCCAAGGCCTCCTCGGACCTGATGGCGCTGGCCTTCCACCGCACCCACGGCCTGGAGGTGTGCGTGACGCGCTGCTCCAACAACTACGGGCCGTACCAGTTCCCGGAGAAGGCGATCCCGCTGTTCACCACCCGCCTGGTCGACGGGCTCGACGTGCCGCTGTACGGCGACGGCCTCAACAGCCGCGACTGGCTGCACGTCGACGACCACTGCCGGGGCATCGCCCTGGTCGCCGCGAAGGGCCGGGCCGGCGAGGTCTACAACATCGGCGGCGGCACCGAGCTGACCAACCTGGAGCTGGCGGAACGGCTCCTCGGCCTGTGCGGCCGGGACCGGTCGGCGGTGCGGCGGGTCGCGGACCGGGCCGCGCACGACCGCCGCTACTCGGTGGACATCTCCAAGATCTCCCGCGAGCTGGGCTACGCGCCCCGGGTGCCCTTCGCCGAGGGCCTGGCGGCCACGGTGGCCTGGTACCGGGAGAACCGCGCGTGGTGGGAGCCGCTGAAGGAGCGCGCCGCGCTCCCGGGCGCGAGCGACGCCGGGCGGGGCGCGGAGCGGTCGGCAGGTGCCCGTGCGCATTGACGAGACCGGCATCCCCGGCACGTACCGGCTGCTCCCGGAGCGGTTCGAGGACGAGCGCGGCCACTTCTACGAGGCCGCCAGGCCCGGCGAGCTGACGGCGGCGACCGGGCTGTCCTTCGAGGTCCGCCAGGTCAACAACTCCGTCTCGCGGCGCGGCGTCCTGCGCGGGATCCACTGCAACGACGTGCCCGCCGGCGCCGGGAAGCTGGTGACCTGCGTGCGGGGCTCGATCCTCGACGTGATGGTCGACCTCCGCGAGGGGTCGCCGACCTTCGGCCGGCACGCCGTGAACCGGCTGGACGCCGAGGACGGCGTCGCCCTCTTCATGTCCGGCGGCATCGGCCACGCCTTCCTCTCCCTGGAGGACGGCACCTGCGTCAACTACCTGCTGTCCGCCGAGTACGTGCCGGGGGCCATGGTCGACCTGGACGCGCTCGACCCCGAACTCGGCCTGCCGTGGGGCCTGGCGGAGCCGCCGGTGCGCTCCGCGAAGGACGCGGCGGCGCCCTCCCTCGCCGAGGTGGTGGCCTCCGGCCGGCTGCCCCGGTACGCACCCGTGGACGGGGAGCTGATCCGGTCGTGACCGTTCCCGCCGCCCGGGGCGCCGCCGCCCCGTCCTCCCCGTCCGGCGTGTGGCTGCGCCGCTACCGGCCCGTCGCCGACCCGGCCGTCCGGCTGGTGTGCTTCCCGCACGCCGGCGGCTCGGCCACCGCCTACCTGGGCCTGGCCGCCGGTCTCGCCGACGCCGGCGTCGAGGTCCTCGCCGTGCAGTACCCGGGCCGCCAGGACCGGCGCGGGGAGCCCTTCGTGAAGACCGTCGGCGCCCTGGTCGAGGCGGTGCTGCCGGAGCTGCGCGAGTGGACCGGCGGCCCGTTCGCCCTGTTCGGGCACAGCCTGGGCGGCACCCTCGCGTACGAGACCGCGCGCCGGCTGACCGCACTCGGCGAGAAGCCCGCGCACCTGTTCGTCTCGGGTCGCCGGGCGCCCACCGTGCCGCGCACGGACACCGCCCACCTCCTCGACGACCGGGCCCTGATCGCCCGGATCGCCGCCCTCCAGGGCACCGACCCGGAGCTGCTGCGGGACGAGGAGCTGCTGCGGATGGTGCTGCCGGCGCTCCGCAACGACTACGGGATGGCGGGCTCCTACCGGCACCTCGCCGGAACGCCGCTGTCCGTGCCGCTGACGGTGCTCACCGGGGACTCCGACCCCAACGTCTCCGTCGACGACGCGCGGCGCTGGTCCGAGGTGGCCGGGGGGCCGGTGGAGCTGCACGTGCTCCCCGGCGGGCACTTCTTCCTCGACGAGCGCCCGGAGAACGTCCGCCACATCATCGAGGAGGCGCTGGACCATGTCCGCTGACACCCTGGCCCGGACCACGGACCGTGCGGACACCGCGCGCCGCCTGCTGGTGTCGGCCCGCACCCCCGACAGCGCGGCCATGCCCGTGGACCGGGTGCCGGGCTGGCTGGCCGAGCGGACCCGCGCGGGCCGCTTCCGGGTCACCCGGGTGCCGTTCGCCGCGCTGCGCGGCTGGTCCTTCGACGGCGACGGCGACCTGCGCCACGAGTCGGGCCGCTTCTTCGCCGTGGAGGGCCTGCACGTCACCGCGGACGGGCTGCCGGAGCGGGGCTGGAAGCAGCCGATCATCGTGCAGCCGGAGGTCGGCCTGCTCGGCATCGTCGCCAAGGAGATCGACGGCGTCCTGCACTTCCTGATGCAGGCCAAGATGGAGCCGGGCAACATCAACACCCTCCAGCTCTCCCCCACCGTGCAGGCCACCCGCAGCAACTTCACGGGCGTCCACCAGGGGCGCGGCATCCCGTTCCTCGACCTGTTCCTGGAGCGCGGCCGGGCGCGGGTCCTCGTGGACGTCCTCCAGTCCGAGCAGGCCGACTGGTTCCTCGCCAAGCGCAACCGCAACATGATCGTCGAGGTCGACGGGGACACCGACGTCGGGGAGACCGGCGACACCTTCCGCTGGCTGACCTTCGGTCAGCTGCTGCGGCTGCTGCGGCTGGACAACGTGGTCAACATGGACACCCGCTCCATCCTGGCCTGCCTGCCCACGGCGGGCGCCGAGCCGGACGGCACGGCCTCCGACCCGGTCCTGCGCTCCTTCCACGACGCGTCCGCGCCCTCGGTGCACGACACGTCCGAGGTGCTGAGCTGGCTCACCGGCATCCGGGCCCTGCGCGAGCTGGTCCAGCGCCGGGTGCCGCTCGCCGAGGTCGCCGAGGACGGCTGGACGTTCACGGACGAGGAGATCGCGCACTCCGGCGGACGCCGGTTCCGGGTGATCGGGGCCGACGTCTCGGCCAGCAACCGCGAGGTCGCCTCCTGGACCCAGCCGCTGATCCAGCCCCAGGTGCCGGGCCTGATGGCCCTGGTCGTCAAGCGGATCGGCGGCGTCCTGCACGCCCTGGTGCAGGCCCGGGTCGACGTCGGGCACCTGAACGTGGCCGAGCTGGCGCCCACCGTGCACTGCCGGCCGGCCGACCACACGGGCCCGGGGACCGACCCGTACCCGCCCTTCCTCGCCGACGTCCTCACCGCGCCGAAGGAGCGGTTCCGCTACGACGCGGTGCAGTCCGAGGAGGGCGGCCGCTTCTACCACGCGGAGAACCGGTACGCGATCGTCGAGGTGTCCGGGGAGTTCCGCGAGGACGTGCCCCGGGACTACGCCTGGCTGACCTTCGCCCAGCTCACCGAGCTGATGGCGCACGGCAACTACCTCAACGTCGAGCTGCGCACGCTCGTCGTCTGCGCCCACACCCTGTACTGAGCACCGACCGCCGCCCCTCCCCCTCCCCCCCTGCTCCGAGGACGTCATGCCCGCTCCCCTGCGCCTGGGTCTCCTCGGCTGCGGCGACATCGCCGCCCGCCGCACCCTGCCCGCGCTGCTGCGCACCCCCGGCCTCGAACTGGCCGCCACGGCCGCGCGGGACCCCGCGCGGGCCGCGGCCTTCGCCGACCGGTTCGGGGGCGTCCCCGCGTCCTCGTACGAGGAGTTGCTCGGGCGGGCCGACGTGGAGGCCGTCTACCTCTGCCTGCCCACCCTGCACCACGCCGCCTGGGCCGAACGGGCCCTGCGGGCCGGCAAGCACGTCCTGGTGGAGAAGCCGCTCGCGGCCCGCGGCGCGGACGCCGAGGCCCTGTACGGGCTGGCGAGGGAGCGCGGCCTGGTCCTCCTGGAGAACTTCATGTTCCTCCACCACGGCACCCAGCGGCGGGTCGAGGCCCTCCTCGCGGGCGGGGCACTCGGCGAGGTCCGCGCGGTCTCCGCCGCGTTCACCATCCCGCCGCGCCCGCCGGGCGACACCCGCTACGACCCCGGGACCGGCGGCGGGGCCCTGCTCGACAGCGGGGTCTACCCGCTGCGGGCCGCCCTGCGCTTCCTCGGCCGCGACCTGACCGTGGCCGGGGCGGTGCTGCGCGTGGACGAGGAGCACGGCGTGGACGTCTCCGGGGCCGCGCTGCTCGCCGCCCCCGGGGGCGCGGTGGCGCAGATCCGCTTCGGCATGGAGCACCACTACCGGTCCTGGTACGAGATCCAGGGCAGCGCCGGCACCCTGTCCGTGGACCACGTGTACACGACGGCGCCCGACCACGAGCCGGTGCTCCGGCTGGCCACCGGCACCGGCCACACCGAGATCCGGGTGCCCGCCGAGGACCACTTCGAGGCCGTGCTGCGGTTCTTCGCCGGGGCCGTGCGCGCCCCGGACGCGCGGCGGCCCGGCCTGCCGCTCCTCGACGGGGAGTCGCTGCGGCAGGCCGGGCTGCTGGACGGGATCCGCGCGGCGGCGGTCCGGATCAGGCGGTGACGGCGGTTCCCCCGCTCAGTTCGAGGTGCGAGCCGCGGAAGGCCCTGCGCATCCGCCGGTCGTGCGTGACGGTCACCACGGCCCCCGTGTAGTCCGCCAGGGCCTGCTCCAGCTCCTCGACGAGCAGCGGGGACAGGTGGTTGGTGGGCTCGTCGAGCAGGAGCAGGTCCACGGGCCGGGTGACCAGGCGCGCCAGGTCGATGCGGCGGCGCTGGCCCACGGACAGGGAGCCGACGGGCAGTTCGAGCTCGGACTCCCGGAACAGGCCCAGGGACAGGAGCTGTTCGGCGTACTCGTCGGCGTGGCCGGGGCGGCCCTCGGCGAACTCCGCGAGCACCGAGCGCCGGGGGTGCTTGGGCAGTTCGTCCTGGCGGAGCCAGCCGATCCGCCCGGCCCTGCGCACGGTGCCCGCGTCGGGCTCCAGGTCGCCGGCGAGCACCCGGAGCAGGGTGCTCTTGCCCGCGCCGTTGGGGCCGGTGATCAGCAGCCGCTCGCCGTGGGCGAGGGACAGCGAGTCGAGGGCGAGCCGGCCGTCGACGCGCAGCCCGGAGACCTCGGTGAGCGGGCCCTCGGGCGCCCTGGGGGTCTCCACGGCCCCGTCGGCCCCGGTGGTGCCGTCGGTGCCGTCGCCGGCCGCGATGTCGGCGGTGAAGCGCAGCGGCTCGGGCGGCTTCGGCACCGGGTCGGCGTGGAGCCGGTTCAGCCGCTCGTTGGCGTTGCGGGCCTTGCTGGAGGTCGAGGACGAGGAGGAGCGGGCCCGGTGGTGCTCGGAGCCGCTGAAGGCCCAGGGGCCCTTCTTGGCGATGGTGGCCAGCATCCGGCCCGCGTTGGCGGCCCGGGTCTCCTGCCGTTCGATCTCGGCGAGGTGCTCCTCGTACTCCCGCTCCCAGCGGGCGCGGGCGGCGGCCTTGGCGGTCAGATAGCCCTGGTAGCCGTTGCCGTACCGGTTGACCGTCTTCCGGTCGGGGTCGACCTCCAGGATCGCGGAGGTGACGGCCTCCAGGAAGGCGCGGTCGTGGGTGATGACGACGACGGTGCCCCGGTGGTCCTGGAGCCGCTTCTCCAGCCAGTCCACGGCCTGGTCGTCCAGGTCGTTGGTGGGCTCGTCGAGGAGCAGCAGCTCCGGGGCGGCGGCCAGGGTGGCGGCCAGGGCCAGCCGGGAGCGCTCGCCGCCGGAGAGGGTGTCGACCGGGCGGTCCCGGTCGAGGCCGGGCAGGCCGAGGCCGTGCAGGGCCGCGTCCGCCCGGGCGTCGGCCTCGTAGCCGCCGCGGTCCTCGAACTCCGCGAGCAGGTCCCCGTACTCGGCGAGGAGCCGGGGGTCGTCGTCCACCAGCGCGTCCTCGACCTCGTGGAGCCGCTTCTCCAGGGCGCGCAGGTCCGCGAAGGCGCGGTCCAGGACGTCTCTGACGGTGGCTCCGGCCGGCATGTCGAGGCGCTGCGGCAGGTAGCCGACGCCGCCGGGGGCGGTGACGGTCACCTCCCCGTTGTCCGCGGCCTCGACCCCGGCGATCAGCCGGAGCAGGGTGGACTTGCCGGAGCCGTTGTCGCCGATGACTCCGGCCTTCTCACCCGGCTTGACGGTGAGGGACACCCGGTCGAGCACGACGTGCTCGTCGTACCGCTTGGTGACCTCCTCCAGCGTGAGCTGGGAATGCGCCCGTGATGCCGTGGGCGAGGACATGCGCATATGCGTACTCCTGGTGGTGCGGGGTCAGAGAGCGGGGACCGGACTCTCCGCGAACTGCTTGGCGAGGTTGAGCGTTGCGGTGCTGTTGCGACCGAGTGCCTCCCTGACGTAGGTGCGGGCCCGCGCCACGTCGGCGCCCTCGCCGAGGATCTTCTCCACGGCCTCCGCCCGCAAGACCACGCTGTGCCGCGAGGTCGCCGTGACGCCGCCGCCCTCGGCGGGCACCACGGTCCAGCGGCCCGTGTGGGCGGACATCAGGGCGGGGGTCGCGGTCTGCTTGTAGACGATCCGCAGGTCGTCGGGGAAGCAGACGCGGACGGACTCGGTGGTGTGCACCGAACCGTCGGCGGTGCGCGTGTCCATGGCCATGACCTGGACGCCCGTGCCGTCCTCGGTCAGGTCGAGGCGGTCGACGTGCGCGACCCGCTCCGGCCAGTCCTCGACGTGGTGGAGGAACGCGTAGACCGCCTCGGCCGGCCCGTCGACGTGGACGGAGTCCTCGAAGTCGAGGACGAGCTCGGGCAGGGCGTGCCGGCGGGCGGCCAGGGTGCGCAGGTTCTCCAGCTCGGCGCGGCTGTTGGCGTCGGTGACCCGCTCGACCCACTCGACGTCCTCGGCGCGGTCGCCGACCACGGTGAAGTCGTGGAGCAGGGTGAGCCGGGAGCGCCCGCCGCCGAGGTCCTCGGCGATCCAGCTCCCGCCCATGCTCTCCACGGGGGCCGCCGACACCTCCTGGCGGAAGTCGACGCGGAGGGCGGCCGGGTCGAGGACGCGGCGCGAGGTCCAGGACTTGACGCGCCCGCCCGCGGTGGCCCACATGCGCAGCCGCTCGGTGCCGCCCGTGCGCTCCAGCTGCTCGACGTGGACGTTGGGCGGGAAGTACAGCGGCCACCGGGAGGTGTCCGCGACGAGTTCGTAGACCGCCTCCGCCGGGGCGTCGATCTCCGTCTCGTGCACCGTGCGGTGCACGCGCTCGTTCGCCATCGGTGTCTCTCTTCTCCTCGTGGGGCGCGGTCGCGGTCAGAAGTTGCCGAGTCCGCCGCAGACGTTGAGCGCCTGGGACGTGATGGACGCGGCGTGCTCGGTGGTCAGGTAGCCGACGAGGCCGGCGACCTCTTCCGGCGTCGCGTACCGGCCGAGGGGGATCTTGGCGGTGAACTTCTGCATCACCGCCTCCTCGGTGGTGTCGTAGGCCGCGGCGTAGCCGGCGCGCACGCGCTGGGCCATCGGGGTCTCGACGTAGCCGGGGCAGACCGCGTTCACGGTGATGCCGGTGGGGGCGAGCTCGTTGCCGAGCGCCTTGGTGAAGCCGACGACCCCGTGCTTGGAGGCGGAGTACGGGGCGCCGAGGACGACGCCCTGCTTGCCGGCGGTGGAGGCTATGTTGATGATGCGGCCGTAGCCGGCGCCCTCCAGGCCGCCCTTCTTGAGGACCTCGCGGGTCAGCAGGAAGACGCTGTTGAGGTTGGTGGCGATGACGTCGTACCAGGTGTCGTCGTCGATGTCGGCGGTGACGCCGCCGCCGCTGCGGCCGGCGTTGTTCACCAGGACGGAGATCGGGCCGAACGCGGCCACGGCCTCGGCGACCAGTCCGGCCACCGACTCGCGGTCGCGGACGTCGGCCGCCCGGCCGTCGGCCTCGATGCCCTCGGCGCGCAGCTCGGCCACCGTCTCGGCGACCCTCTCGGGGGTGCGCGCGCAGATGAACACGCGGTGGCCGCGGTGACCGAGGTCACGGGCCACGGCCAGGCCGATGCCGCTGGTCGCACCGGTGATCAGCGCCACCGGCTTCGTCGGTGCCGTCATCGTCTCTCCTCCAGGGCTGGGTTGTTGTACCGACCATTCCCCGCGCCGCTCGAGATCCGGCGGAAGGCGGGTGGAGGCGGTCCGTCAGGCGGCGGACGCGGCGACGGGCTCGCCGGCGCGGCCGACCTCGTCCGTCCCGTCGGCGACCGTCTCGTACAGGCCGGGCTCGGGGGTGGCGAGCGCGGCGAGGCCCTTGACGAGCCGCTGGAAGCCCTCGCTGGTGACGGCGGCGCGGTGGGCGGCGGCGTCCTCCCAGACGGCGAGCTCGACGTAGACGTTGGGGGCGCCGACCATCCGCAGGGTCTGGTGGCTGATGTAGCCGGGCTGGGTGCTCATGTACGCCGTGACGCGGCTCTTGGCGGCGAGGAACTCGGTCAGGTCGCCGTGGACGCTGAGCTTGTTGACGAAGGTCACCATGGTGGCTGCTCCCGGGGAAGAGGGGTCGGAAGGGGAAGACGAGGAAGACGAGGAAGGGGAGGAGTGCGCGACGGCGGAGGCGCGGGTGCGGACGCTCCTGCGCAGGGCCGCGCGGGCCGGTTTGCCGACGGGGGTGCGGGGGACGGCGTCCAGGAGTTCGGCGTGGCGGATCCGCTCGAAGGCGGAGAGGAGCCCGTTGGCACGTTCGGTGACGTCGGCGAGGACCTCGCCGGGGTCGTCGTCCCCGGTGTCGCGGAGCACGACGCCCGCCCAGGTGGTCGCGCCGTGCACGGGGTCGGGCCGGCCGACCACGACGCACTCGGCCACGCGCGGGTCGGCGCCGAGGACGCCCTCGACGAGGGTGGGCGAGACGAGTTCGTTGTCGTGCTTGAAGACGTCGCCGAGCCGGTCGACGAGGAAGAGGACGCCGTCCTCGTCGAGGCGGCCGACGTCGGCGGTGGGGAACCAGCCGTCGGCACCGGCCGGGTGGCGGCTCTCGCCCAGGTAGCCGGCCATCAGCTGGGGGCCGCGGACCTGGACCTCGCCGACGGCGCCGGCGGGCAGCGGGGCGCGGGTCTCCGGGTCCACGATCCGGCACTCGGTGCCGGGCACGGGCGTGCCGACGGAGCCGGGCCGGGGGTCGCGGGGGTCCTGGGAGTGGGTGAGCGGCGACAGTTCGGCCATGCCGTAGCCCTGGACCACGGGGACGCCGAGGCGTTCGCGCAGCACCCGGGCGGCGTTCGGGTCGAGCGCGGTGCCGCCGGACAGGACGGCGGTCAGCCGGGGGTGGGCGGGCACGCCGGGCAGGCCCGGGGCGCTCAGCCGCGGGTCGGCGGCCAGGGCGTGCAGGCGGGCGGGCAGGCCGTAGTAGTGGGTGGCGCCGGCGCGCTCGGCGAGGGCGAGCGAGGCGATCGGGTCGGGGTCGGCGCACAGCACCTGGAACGCGCCCGCGTACACCGCCGAGTTCAGGTGCATGACGTGGTGGAGCGGCAGGTGGTTGAGGGCTACGGAGCCGGCGTCGAGGTGGTGGGCGGCGGCGGTCTGGGCGGCGTTGGCGACCAGGTTGCGGTGGGTGAGGCGGACGCCCTTGGGCCGGCCGGTGGTGCCGGTGGTGAACTGGACGCAGACGTCGGAGTCCAGGTCGACGGGGCGGCGCTCCCCGTCCTGTCCGGGGCCGGGCACGGCGGTGGCGACGGCGTCGAGGACGAGCCCGAGCGGCACGGCGTCGCCGGGGACGATGCCGTCCTCGGCGTCGGTGACCACGACCAGGCCGAGCCGGGGCAGCCGGTCGCCCGTCTTGGCCAGGAGTTCGGCGGTGGGCGTGGGCACGAAGGCCAGCTCGACGCCGGCGGCGGACATCACGTGGAGGAGCCCGACCTCCTTGACCAGCGGGTTGATCAGCACGACCGTGTTGCCGCTGCGGGCGGTGCCGTAGTAGGTGGCGGCGAAGGACGCGTCGAGGGTGTTGGCGACGCCGATCCGGGCGCCCCTGCGGCCCACCGAGCGCTCCAGGAACTGGGCGATGCGGTCGGCCCGGGCGTCGAGTTCGGCGAAGGTGTGCGTGCCGCGCGCGTCGCGCAGGGCGGGGCCGTCCGGGTTCCGTTCGGCGGCCCGGCGCAGCAGACCGTCCAGCGGCAGGTGCGGGTGGTCGAAGGTCGGCACGACTCTGGTCCCCTCGTCGGTCGGGCGGTGCGCCCCCTTGTCAGGGCCTGCCCATCGTCCGTGCCGGGGCTTGAGGAATCTTCGAAGAGGACTCGACGGAGCGGGGCGACAGTGGGGGAAACCCGACGATCGGAGACCCCGTGACCATCCTCGCCGAGACCCCGACGGCTGCCCTGTCCGCGACCGAGGGCGCCGTCCTGTACGCCGAGGTGCAGCAGTTCTACGCCCGCCAGATGCAGCTCCTCGACCTGAACCGGCCGCAGGAGTGGGCCGCCACCTTCACCGAGGACGCCTCCTTCGACGTGCCGACCCTGCCGGAGCCGGTGCGCGGCCGGGCCGGCCTGGTCGCGGCGACCACCCGCAGCCACGCGCAGCTGGAGGAGTCCGGGCAGCGGCACCGCCACTTCATGGGGATGCTCGACGTGCGCCCGCAGGAGGACGGCACGGTGCACGTCCGCTCGTACGCCATCGTCTACGCCTCCACGATCGGCCAGGACTCCCGGGTGCACCGGGTGTGCGTCTGCGAGGACGTGCTCGTGCGCGGCGCCGGCGGGCTGCTCGTCGCGACCCGCCGCGTGACCCGCGACGACCTCGCCTGAGGAGCGCCGCGGGTCCGGCCCCCGGAAAGGCCGGGCCCCAGCTCCGCTCCACCGGCCGTCGGCCGTGCCGCGATCGGGGGCGGCGAGTCTCCCCGTACAGGACCGAACGAACCGACCGACCCATGGGGGTTTCCCGACATGACCCAGACGACGATCGCCCGGCCGGAAGTCACGGCCCTCCAGCAGGCCGTGCAGGGAGCAGCGGACCGGCTCGTCGAGCTCGGCGCCGGCGGCGTCCAGTTCCGGGTCACGCGGGGCGAGGAGTCCTTCGTCGTGACGTCCGGCATCGCGGAGCTGGGCACGGACCGCCCGGTCCCCGAGGACGGGCGCTTCCGCATCTCCTGCATCACCAAGCCGTTCGTCGCGGTCGTGGTGCTCCAGCTGGTCGCCGAGGGCAAGATCGACCTCGACCGGACCGTCGAGAGCTACCTGCCGGGCCTGCTGCCGTACGGGGACAAGATCACCGTCCGCAACCTGATGCAGCACACCAGCGGTCTGTACAACTACATGGACTCGTTCCAGAAGCCCGGCGACCGCTTCCTGCGCGACCGCTACAAGCACTACGAGCCCGAGGACCTGATCGCCATCGCGGCCGCCAAGCCGCTGGAGTTCGAGCCGGGCACGAAGTTCATGTACTGCAACACGAACTACTTCATCATCGGCCTGCTCATCAAGCTGGTCACCGGCCGCTCGTACCGCGAGGAGATCACCGACCGCGTCCTGGAGCCGCTGTCCCTGACCGAGACGGTGCTGCCGGGCGACGACCCGAACGTCCCGGAGCCGCACGCCCGCGGCTACATGCAGATCGGCGGCGAGCCGGTCGACGTCACGCTGATGAACCCGTCCGAGGCGGGCTGCGCCGGCGAGATCATCTCCACCACGAAGGACCTGGACACCTTCTTCGCGGGCCTGTTCGGCGGCAAGCTCCTGAACGAGCCGGAGTTCCGGGAGATGACCACCCCGCTGCCGCCCGAGATGATCGAGAACCTGCCGATGGGCATCGGCTACGGCCTCGGCATCATGAAGCTGGAGAACGACAAGGGCCTGGACCTGTGGGGCCACGGCGCCGGCATCCCCGGCTACGCCACCCTCGCGGCCACCACCCGCGACCTGAACGCCCGCGTGCAGCTGTCGTTCACGATCGGCGACAAGGACTTCGGCCACGACGCCGAGCAGGCCGTCATCCGCGGTGTCAACACCGCCCTGTGCTTCTGAGGTCCCCGTGACGCATTCCGTGGAGGAATCCACCGTGGAGAAGGCCGTCGTCGTCACGGGCGGCGGAACGGGAATCGGTGCGGCGACCGCCCGCGCCTTCGCCGACGCGGGCGCGCACGTGCTCGTCGTCGGACGGAGCGAGGGAACCCTCAAGGAGACCGCCGACGGATACGGCGACCGCATTCGCGTCCTGGCCGCCGACATTTCGGATCCGGAGACCCCGGACCTGGTGGTGGGCACGGCACTGCGGGAATTCGGCCGGCTCGACGTCCTCGTGAACAACGCGGCCGTCACCGGATTCGTGGCCCTGGACGGTCTCGACCGGAATTCCGTCGGTTCTCAACTGGCCACCAACCTGATCGCCCCGGTCTTCCTGGCCCAGCGCGCGCTGGACGCCCTGGAGGCCTCGGGCGGCGTGATCGTCAACGTCGGCTCGGCGGGTTCGCTGGGCCGGCGCGCCTGGCCCGAGAACTCGGTCTACGGGATGGCGAAGGTGGCGCTGGACTTCCTGACCCGCACCTGGGCCGTGGAGCTCGCGCCGCGCGGGATCCGCTCCGTGGGCATCGCCCCCGGCGTGGTGGACACGGGTGTCGGCGTGCGGGCCGGCATGCCGCGGGAGGCCTACGACGGCTTCCTGGCGCAGATGGCGGAGCGCATCCCCTCCGGCCGGGTCGGCCGGCCGGAGGACATCGCCTGGTGGATCGTCCAGCTGACGCGTCCGGAGGCGGCGTACGCCAACGGCACCGTCTTCGCGGTGGACGGCGCGCTGTCCGTCACCTGAGGTCCGCCCACGCGGAAGGGCCCGCCGGTTCTCCGGCGGGCCCTTCCGCGTGGGGCGGCGGCGCGGTTCAGCGGGCGACGCGGGCGGTGACGTAGCGCACGGGCACCTCGAAGCGGACCCGGCCGCCGTCGGTGCGCAGGGCGTCGAGGGCGGTGACGATCCGCTCGCGCAGGGCGGCGGCCTCGTCCTCGGGCAGGTGCTGCCACAGCAGGCGCATGCCCTGGGTGTGCGACCAGGTGACCCAGGCGTCGCCGGAGGGCGCGGTCTGGATCACCGGCTCGTCGGTGATCTCCACGTCGGTGAAGCCGGCCTTCTCCAGGGCGGCGGTGAGGTCCGCCGGGTCCTCCAGCCAGGAGTGCAGCTGCTTCTGGAGCTGCTCCGGGTGCCAGGCCTCGGGCAGGTGCTCCAGGAGCGACATCGGGATGAGCTCGGTGAAGAGCGGCGGCAGGAAGGGGAAGGTGTCGCGGGTGAACACCGGGCTGGTGAAGGCGATGCGGCCGCCGTCGGCGAGCAGGTCGGCGTAGCGGGCCAGGGCGGCGCGGGCGTCCGGCAGGAAGATGACGCTGTAGCTGCCGAGGACCAGGTCGAAGGAGCGGGCGGGCAGGTCGGGGTGCTCGCCGTCCATGACCCGCAGGTCGACGTTGGCGATGCCCTGGCGGGCGGCCTCCTTGCCGGCCTCCTCGATCATCGCCTCGGCGATGTCGATGCCGAGGGCGCGGCCCCGGTCGCCGATCAGGCGGGCGGCGGGCAGGAGGGTGGCGCCCAGACCGCAGCCGACGTCGAGCAGGCGCTCGCCCGGCCGGGGGTCGGCCAGCTCGACGAGGCGGCCGCCCATGGGCGTGAAGAACTCCACGTCCAGCCGGTCGTAGGTCGCCGCGGCACCGTTGAAGGCGGCGGTGACTTTGTTCTTGTACGTCGCGGTTGCGGTGTCCGTGGTCAATTCAGCTCCCTGGATATCCGGACGTCGGGGACGAGCGTCCGGGCGGCTTTCATCGTGACGGCCCGGACCCGTGGTCCGCTGGAGGACCGGTCGACGTCCGGTCGCGGTCCGGTGGCAGGAGCTTCGCAATCCGTTCGGGCATCGATTTTCGGCCTTGCCCGGAGAAAGTCGCGCGAACGAGGATGACGGGGACGCCCGACGTTCTCGGCCGCACACCCGTGGAGGAAATGGAATGAGCAGTCAATTCGATGCCGTACGCAGAATGATAGAGGCGTACAACACCGGGAGAACCGAGGACGTCGCGGAGTACATCCACCCCGATTACCTGAATCCGGCCACGATGGAGCACATGGACCTGCGCGGTCCCGACTCCTTCGCGATGGCCGTCAAGTGGCTGAAGATGACCTTCTCCGAAGAGGCCCGCCTGGTCGAGGTCTCCCTGGAGGAGAACGGCCAGTGGGTGCGCGCCAACCTCGTCCTGTACGGCCGCCACGTGGGCGACCTGGTCGGCATGCCGGCCACCGGGCGCGAGTTCTCCGGCGAGCAGATCCACCTGATCCGCTTCGTCGACGGCAAGATCCGCGACCACCGCGACTGGCCCGACTACCAGGGCACCTACCGTCAGCTCGGCTCCCCGTGGCCGACGCCCGAGGGCTGGAGGGCCTGACCGTGATCCTGGTGACCGGAGCGACGGGCAAGGTCGGCCGCGAGGCCGTCGAACAGCTGGTGGCGCTGGGCCGCGACGTGCGGGCGCTCAGCCGCCGGCCCGAGGAGGCGGGGCTGCCGGAGGGCGTCGAGGTCGTGGCGGGCAGCCCGGCCGACGCCGACTCGCTGGCGGTGGCGCTCAAGGGCGTCGACGCCGCGCTGGTCGTGCTGTCCGGCGACGTCGCGGGCGAGGCCCGCGCGTTCGCCGCCGCGGCCGCCGAGGCGGGCCTCGGGCGGGTCGTCCTCCTCTCCTCGGGGAGCGTCCTGCACCCGCTGGCGCACGGCATCGCCGAGGAGCACCGCGCCGCCGAGGAGGCGATCCGCGGGATCGGCGCGGAGTGGACGTTCCTGCGTCCCGGCCCGTTCCACGCGAACACCTCCTGGTGGGTCAGGACGGTGCGCGAGGAGGGCCGGGTCCGCGACTGGATCGGCAACAACCCGGGCGCGCCGATCGACGAGCACGACATCTCCTCGGCCGCCGTCGTCGCCCTGACGCGGCCGGGGCACGAGGGCAGGGCGTACCTCCTGACCGGCCCGGAGGTCCTGACCTCCGAGGAGCAGGCCCGGATCCTGGGCGAGGCCCTCGGCCGCGAGCTGGAGTTCTCCGTGGCCCCTCAGGGCGAGGTAGTGGACGTGTTCGCCGGCATCACCGGCGACCGCGAGGCCGCGGTGTCGAACGTCGCCGCCCTGCACAGCCCCGAGGTCCCCTGGTCGAAGGTGAGCCCGGCGGTGCGCGAGCTGACCGGCCGCGACCCGCGCCCGTACCGCGAGTGGGCGGCGGCCAACGCGCCGCTGTTCGGCTGAGGAGGCCGTCATGTCCGCAGAGAACACGAAGGCCGGACCGGTCCTGGTCGTCGGCGCGACCGGCGCGCAGGGCGGCGCGACCGCCCGCGAGCTGGTGGCCCGCGGCGGCCGGGAGGTGCGGGCGCTGGTCCGCGACCCGGAGTCGGAGGCCGCGCGGGCGCTCGCCGGCCTCGGCGTGGTGCTCGTCCGGGGAGACCTGGACGACGAGGCGTCGCTGCGCGCGGCGTTCGAGGGCGTCCACGGCGTCTTCAGCGTGCAGAACTTCATGACCCCGGCCGGTCTGGGCGGCGAGGTCCGCCAGGGCCGCGCGGTGGCCCGGGCGGCCCGCGACACCGGCGTGGCGCACGTGGTGTACAGCTCGGTCGGCGGGGCGGAGCGCCACAGCGGCGTGCCGCACTTCGACTCCAAGCACCACGTCGAGCGCTACCTGGACGAGCTCGGGGTGCCGAACACGGTGCTGCGGCCGACCTTCTTCATGGACAACTTCGCGGCCCACGGGCCGCAGGAGGTCGACGGCACGCTGGTGGTGCAGCTCGGTCTGAAGCCGGACACCCGGGTGCAGTTCATCGCGGTCGCGGACATCGGCTGGTTCGCCGCCGAGGCCTTCGACCGGCCGGCCGAGTACCTGGGCCGCAAGGTGGAGATCGCGGGCGACGAGCTCACGGCCGACGGGGTCGCCGAGGCGTTCGCGGCCCGTACGGGCAGGCCGGCCCGCTTCGAGGAGGTCCCGCTCGACGCGGTCGCCGCCAACCCGTACATCCCCAACGCCCCCGAGATCGCGCTGATGTTCGAGTGGTTCCAGACGCACGGCTACCGGGCGGACCTGCCGGCCCTGCGCGCCGCGCACCCGGGCCTGCTCACCTTCGACGCCTTCCTCAAGGGCGTCGACCTCTGAGCCTCCGGGCACGCGCGTGGGCCGGGCGCCGCCTTCGGGCGGCGCCCGGCCCACGTCGTGCCGGAGGGGCGGGGATCAGGCCAGGGAGACCGGGTGGCGGCCGTGGTGGACGATCATCTCGTCGAACACGGCGCCGATGTCGAGGGGCGAGCCCTCGGGGAGCCCGCGCGCCTCGGCGTAGCCGCGGTGCAGGTTGGGGACCAGGCGCTCGGCGTCGAGGAGGTCCGCGTACGGTCCGAGGTCGACGTCCCGGGCCAGCTCCAGCGGGGCGATCCCGGCGGCGGCGCCCTCCTCGGCCAGCCGCTGGATCCAGCGCAGGTACGAGGCGTTGGCGTCGAACAGCTCCGGGCCGCCGACCGGTCCGTGGCCGGGCACGACGGTGGTGGCGCCGAGGGCGCGCAGCCGGTCGAGGGCGCGCAGCGAGCCGGCCACGGAGCCCATCACGCAGAAGGGCGTGACGCCGTTCATCACCAGGTCGCCGGTGAACAGCACGCGCTGCTCGGGCAGCCAGGCCACCGTGTCGTCGGTGGTGTGCGCCGCGGGCCCGATGTGGATCAGCTCGACGGGCGTGTCCCCGACGTGCAGGGTGACGGCGTCGCGGAAGGTCAGCTCCGGCGGCGTGACCTCGATGTCGCCCCAGCAGACCTCGGGCCAGAGGCCGGTCAGGTGCAGTCCGGCGGCCCGCACCATGGCGCGGGTCCGCTCGTGGCCGACGGTGACGGCCTCGGGGAAGACGAAGTTGCCGAAGGTGTGGTCCCCGTGGAAGTGGGTGTTGACCACCGCGCGCGGCGGGCGCGGGGCGATCCGCAGGGCCGCCGCCCGGAGCTGCCGGGCGCGGGCCTCGGTGGCCGCGGTGTCCACGAGGGCGCTGCGCCCGCCGTCGGCGACGATGCCCGCGTTGTTCAGGCACCAGCCGCCCTCGGGCTGCACGTACGCGTGGACGCCGTCGGCCACCTCGGTGACCGTCGCCCCGGGGAGCCGGACCGCGGTCCCGGTCCCGGTCACTGGCCGTCCGCCGGGATGAAGCCCAGCTCCTTCAGCATCGGGATGTAGTTGAAGACGTCGTAGTGCTCGATGATCTTTCCGTCCGCGTCGAAGCGGAGCTCCTCCAGCATGAACCAGGTGACCTTCTTGCCGGTCGGCGCCTTGCCCATGAACTCGCCGAGGTGGGTGGCGGTCACGGTGATGCGCAGGATGACGCGGTCGTCCTCGGAGACGGCGCTCCTGACGTCCAGGTGGAGGTCGGGGAAGGCGGCGAGGCCGCCCTTCATGGCGCCGACCATCTGCTCGGTGTCGACCTGGCGGTCCTCCGAGAAGTGGCGGATCTCGGGGTGCCAGTGGGTGAGGATGCCGTCGAGCTCCCAGCGGTTCCAGGCGGCGGCGCAGTCGAGCGCGATCCGCTTGTTGCGCGCCTGGATCGTCTCCCCGGCGGGGACGCCGGCGGAGTTCTCGACGGAGGTCCCGGCGGGGGTCTCGGTGAGCGTGGCGGTCATGGGGGTTCCTTTCAGGGGACGAGGACGTACTTGCCGACCGCGCGGCCGTCGAGCAGGGCGCGCAGGGCCGCGGCGGACTCGCCGAGCGGGAGGCGGCCGGCGATCTCGGGGCGCAGCACGCCCCGGGCCAGCAGCTCGTACATGGCTCCCAGGTCGGCGTCGAAGTCCTTGCCGGGCTTGACGTAGTACATCCGCATCCGGCGGCCGCCGGTGCGGCCGAAGAGGCGGGCGAGGGCGTGCGTGAGGGTCCGGCGCAGGGCCGGGACGTGCGGGCGGAACCACTGGCCGGGCTCGTAGCCGGCGACGGAGGAGTCGAAGGAGACCAGGGTGCCGCCGGGGGCGAGCACGGCCCAGCCGTCGTCCAGGCCCCTGCCGCCGATGTGGTCGAAGACGGCGGCGACGCCCTCGGGGGCGAGCGCGCGCACGGCCGACGGGAAGTCCGGGGTGCGGTAGTCGAGGGGCTCCGCGCCCAGCGCGCGCACGGCGTCGTGCTTGGCGGGCGAGGCGGTGCCGATGACGCGCAGTCCGTGGTGGACGGCGATCTGCGTGAGCAGGGTGCCGACGCCGCCGCTGGCGCCGTGCACGAGCACGGTGTCGCCGGGCCGCGCGCCGGAGAGGCGGTGCACCATCTGCCAGGCGGTCACGCCGTTGGTGACGAGGGAGACGGCCTCGGCGGCGTCCAGGCCTTCGGGGACCGGGGCGAGGACCTTCGCGGGGACCTCGACGTAGCGCTGCCAGGCTCCGTAGCGGGGCATGGCGGCGACCCGGTCGCCGACGCGCCGTCCGGTGACGCCCTCGCCGACCTCCGTGATCCGGCCGACGAGGTCGTAGCCGGGGACGAAGGGGAAGCGGGGCGGGAAGGGGTGGAGGTGCTGGAGCATCTGCACCTCGGCGTAGGAGACGCCGGCGGCCTCGACCTCGACGACGACCTTGCCGCGGCCGGCCGTGGGGCGTCCGGCGTCGGTCAGTTCGACGCGCTGCTCGGGCTCGCCGCTGCCGGTCATGGTGACGGAAGGGTTGGCGGGGGCGGGGCGGCCGGTGCCGGCGGTCGCGCCGGTGCCCGTGGTGACGGTCATGCCGCGCTCCGGTCCTGCTCCTGCGGGGCGAAGTCCCCGGCGTGGTCGACGGCCCACTGCGCGAAGGTCAGGGCGGGGCGGCCGGTGACCCTCTCGACCGTGTCCACGGGGACCGGCGGGTTCTCGACGGCGTCGGCGAGGTAGCCGAGGACCATCTCGACGACCGGCGCCGGCATGAAGCGGCCCATCTGCTCGCGGGCCTGGTCGGGGGTGATCTCCTCGAAGGGGATCGTCCGGCCGAGGGCCGCACCGATGGCCTCGACCTGGTCGGCCTGGGTGATGGCCTCGGGCCCGGTGAGGACGTACGCCCGGCCGGCGTGCCCGTCCTCCAGGAGGGCCGCGGCGGCGACGGCGGCGATGTCCTTCTCGTGGACCAGGACGCGGGGGGCGTCGCCGTAGGGGGCGCGGACCACGCCCTCGGTCCTGATGGAGTGGCCCCACTTCCAGAGGACGTTGGTGGCGTACTCGTCGCCGCGCACGAAGGTCCAGTCGACGCCGGAGGCCTCCACGGCCTTCTCCACGGTGCGGTGGTGCTCGCCGCTGTGGTTGTCGCCGGACTCGTCGAGGACGGAGGAGGACGAGAGCACCACGATGTGGCGCACGCCGGCCTCCGCCGCCGCGGCGGCGACCTCGGTCGCGGTCTCGGGGACCGGGAAGAGGTAGAGCTTCTCCACTCCGCGCAGCGCCTCGCGGACGCTCTCCGGCCTGGTCAGGTCGCCGGCGAGGACCTCGACCTGCGGGGGCAGGCCCGCTGCCTCCGGGTTGCGGGTGAGGGCCCGGACGGGCACTCCCGCGTCCACGAGCTGTGCCACCACGTGGCGGCCGACGGATCCCGTCGCGCCTGTCACCAGAACTGTCACGCTGCTCCACCCTCGTACCACGGTCTCAGCCAGATGAGACGTCTCGGCCAGTTGTGGTGCCAGCGTCGGCCGCCGGGCTGGAGGGGTCCCGGAGGTCCGCTCGACCGCCCTCCTCCGCGCGCTCGGCCGCGCACCGGTCGACGTACCGCTCGACGCCGTCGAGGACGCGCTGGAGGCCGAACTCGAAGCCGCCGTCGGCGCCGAAGCCCGAGCCGGGCTCCTCGAAGACCCCGGTCATCCACACCCGGGTGAGGGTGGGGAAGCGGGTGAAGGGGATGAGGCGCTCCAGCTCGGGGCCGGTGCGTTCGAACCACTCCTGGTGACTCAGCCCGCCGCGCCGCTCGTCCTGGCGGCTGTCGGCGTCCTGGAGGGCGGCGCCGCGCACGTAGCCGTTGACGAGGTTGACGACGGCGAGCATGTCGCGCTCGTCGAGGCCGGTCGTGGAGACGGCGCGCAGCACCCCGTCCCAGACAGCGGTCTCGTGGGGGCCCATGAGCATCCGGGAGGACATCAGGGGCGGGACCCAGGGGTGGCGGAGGGCGATGTCGTGGGCGCCGCGGGCGTACAGCTCCAGAGCGGCTCTCCACCCGTCCTCGACTCCGTCCAGAGACGGTGACTCGGAGAGGATCTTGTCGAACATGCAGTTGACGAGTTCGGCCCGGCCGTTGACGTAGGTGTACAGCGACATCGTGGAGACCCCCAGGGGTTCGGCCACTTTGCGCATGGAGAGGGCGGCCAGCCCTTCTTCGTCCGCGATGTGGATCGCAGCATCCACGATGCGGTCGACGGTCAGTCCCTGCTTGGGTCCTCGGGTGTTCCTGGCCGGTCCGTGGTAGTCCCGCCACAGCAGTGCCAGGGTGCGCCCGGGGTCCGTCCGGCCCTCGTTCTTACCGCTGTTTTTCGCCATTCCCTTGACATCCCCTCGCCTCGGAGGCACTAGCTCTGTACTCTGTACGAAGTTTCACCGTACGGCATAAAGAGTTTATGCCCTCGCCGATGATCCCCACAGTCCGCAGGAGGCATGAATCTTGTCCGCACCGTCCGTCGAACGCCCGCAGGAGACCGACGCCGCCCCGTCGGCGCCGACCGCGAAGGGGAGGCAGGCCCCGGTGAAGGCGAAGAAGAAGTTCGAGCTCAGCCGCAGGGCGCGCCGGCTCACGCTGGCGGTCCACGTCGTGACCTCCGTCGGCTGGGTGGGCCTGTCCCTGTCCATGGTGGTCCTGGCCGTCATGGGCTACACCACCGACGACCCGGCCGTCGCCAAGGGCGTCTACAAGGCGATGTACGTCTTCGACGACACCAGCGTCACGGTCTTCAGCGTCAGCGCCGCGCTCTCCGGGATCCTGCTGTCCTGGGGCACCGTGTGGGGCTTCATGCAGCACTTCTGGATCATCGTGAAGTGGGTCATCACCCTCTTCATGACGGTCTTCGCGTGGTTCGTGATCCACCCGATCGTCATCGAGGCCACGAAGAACACGGCCGACGCGGGCCGCGGCACCCCGGAGCCCGGCTGGCCCGCCGAGTTCCTGCTGTGGAGCGTGCCGATGCTGTTCGTCCTGCTCACCGTCGCGGCCGTGGTCTCCGTCTACAAGCCGTGGGGCCGCACGGCCCGCGGCCGGCGGAAGTCCGCGGCGGCCCGGCGCACCCCGGCCGGCCGCGCGTCGGCCGCCCGCACCCCGGCCGCCGACGCCTCAGCCGCCCGCGCCTGAGGCCCCCGCGCCACCGGACCGGTCCGTCCCCCGGGACCCGTCCGGTTCCCTGACCGGGTCCGGGCCCGCGCACCGCGCGGCCCGGGCCCGGTCGTACTCCGCGCACCAGCCCGCGAGGCTGTCCGCGCGCAGCAGGCCGGTGCCGATCAACAGCCCGGCGTAGCCCGCGCCGACCAGCGCGGCGGCCTGCTCCGGCCGCCGGATCCCGCTGGCGCTGACCGGGAACCGCGTACCGGTGGCCCGGACGGCGGGCAGCAGCTCCCCGCTGCGCCCGAGGTCGCCCGCACCGCGCTCCCGGGTGGCGATGTCCTTGTTGTTGACGGCGACGACACAGTGCTCGCCGTGCCGCACCGCGGCCGCCTCCGCCGCGTCGGCCACCTCGACGAACGGGGTGAGGCCGAGCTCCAGGGCCTGATCCGTCAGCCGCTCCAGGGTGTCCCCCGACAGCAGCCCGGCCGTCAGGAGCACCGCCGAGGCGCCCCGCTCCCGCGACCTCCTGAGCTGGCCCCGGCTGGTGATGAAGTCCTTGCGCAGCAGCGGCAGCGCGGTCAGCGAGGCCACCTCGGAGAGCAGCTCCTCGTCGCCGCCGAACCAGCGGCCGGTCACCACCGAGACGCAGGGCGCGCCCGCCGCCTCGTAGGCGGCGACCACCTCGGCGACCGGACGGCCGCCGAGCAGGTCGGCGCCGTCCGCGTCCCGGCGCTTGACCTCCATGACCAGCGGGCGGCGGGCCCCGGCGAGGGCGTCGGCGAAGGCGCTCACGCGACCACCCCCACCGGACGGGTACGGACCGGGCCGGCCGCCCGCCACGCGCGGGCGACCGCCGAGGCGGCGGCGCCGTCGATCCGGCCGGCCGGGCCGCGGGCCGCCGAGTCCACGTCGATCCCGGCGAAGCCGGGCAGCTCCCGGACGGGGGCGAACGGGCCGTGGTTGCCCGCGTGCAGCCCGCCGGCCAGCAGGAAGGGCAGGTCCGTACGGCCGGCGAGCGCGACGACCGCCGCCGGGTCGAGGGCGCGGGCCGTGCTGCCGAGCCGCCCGCCGGGTCCGACGGCGTCGAAGAGGAACAGGTCGGCGCCCGCGCGCTCGTAGCCGCGGAGCAGGCCCTCCTCCGGGCAGCGGCCGGCGTCGTCCACGTGCAGCACCTTGACGATCCGCAGCCCGGGGCCCGCGCCCCGGCGCAGCCGGCGCACCACGGACGGCGGCTGGAAGCCGTGCAGCTGCACCCAGGCCGTCCGGGCCCCGGCCAGGACCCGCAGCAGGTCCTCGGCGTCGTGCGAGAAGGTGACGAGCACCGGCTCGGTGCGGCCGGTCGCGCGGGTCGCGGCGGCCAGCTCCGTCAGGCGCCCGGCCGGCAGCTCGGCCGGGCCGCCGGGCACCGCGTACCAGAGTCCCAGCAGGTCCGCCCCGGCACCGGCGGCGGCCACCGCCTCGTCCTCGGTGACGGCCCCGCAGAATTTGACCAGCACTACCCGGCCACCGCCCGCCGCGCGTCGGCGACCAGCGAGCCCTCGGCGAAGGAGTCGGCCGAGCCGTCCCGGAACAGGCCGGGGTGCGCGGCCCGCAGGTCCGCCAGCACCCGGTCGTAGGGCAGGTCGTCGAACTCCCCGTGGACGCGCAGGAACTCCATCTGCCGGCGGCCCCGCTCGTCGAAGGGGTGGTGCAGGCTGTCGGCCGTGCCGTCGAACTCCAGCGGCGCCATCCGGTAGAGGCGGCACAGCTTCCGGTTGAAGACCGGGGTGGCCTTCACCCAGCGCCCGTCCAGGTGGACGGAGGTCAGGCCGTGGTGGGTGAAGACGTCGCCGCCGAGGAGCAGCTTCAGCCTCTCGGAGGCGAGGTGGTTGCGCACGTCGGTGAGGACGAGCCGGGCCGGGATGCCCAGCGAGCGCAGGGAGGCCGCGTACAGCACGGACTTGTGCAGGCACATGCCGGAGCCGGTGCGCAGCACCTCGCTGGCGCGCAGGCCCCGGCGGGAGAGGTCCGCCCCGTACACCTCGTAGCGGATGCCGTCGCGGACCGCGTGGTAGAGGGCGACGGCGGCCTCGCGCGGGGTGGGGTCGCCGGGCGGCAGCGACTCGCGGACGAAGGCGCGCACCTCCGCCGACCCGTGGTCGAGGAACTCGGTGGGGCGCAGGGTGTTCGGGTCCATGCTGGGGTGTCCTGTCCGCTTCGGTCGGGGGTCAGAGGCCCAGCAGCGCGGCGAGGCGGTTGCGCTGGATCTCCGAGGTCCCGGAGTAGATGGTTCCGGCGACGGAGTTGCGCAGCTCCTTCTCGATGCCGTACTCGGCCATGTAGCCGTTGCCGCCGAAGATCTGGACGGCGGACAGCGCGGAGGCCACGTTGGCCTCGCTGGTGACCAGCTTGGCGATGGCGATCTCCTCGGTGACGCTCTCGCCGGCCGCCATCTTCTCGGCGGCGCCGTACAGCAGGCCGCGGGAGGTCTCCACGCCGACGCGCATGTCGACGATCCGGTGGGAGACGGCCTGGTTGTCGCCGATGGGACGGCCGAACTGGGTGCGCTCCCGGGCGTACGCGACGCAGCGGTCGAGCCGGCCGCGCATCTCGCCCGCGTTGACGGCGAAGGAGAGCAGGATCTCCCAGCGCATCACGTACTCCATGACCAGGTAGCCGCCGCCGACGCGGCCGAGCACCCGGTCCGCCGGGACGCGGCAGCCGTCGAGGAACAGCTCGCTCAGCGGCGAGGTGCGCAGGCCCATCTTGGCGATGGGCCGCCCGACCCGGAGGCCGGGGGTGTCGCGCTCCACGAGGAACGCGGTGAAGCCGAGCGGGCCGGGGCGGTCGCTGGTGCGGGCGTAGACGACGAACAGGTCGGCGACGGGGCCGTTGCTGACGAAGGCCTTGCTGCCGTCGAGCACCCACTCCCCGCCGTCCCGCCGGGCGCGGGTGCGCATCGCCAGGGCGTCGGAACCGCTGTCCGGCTCGCTGATGGCGTGCGCGGCGATCAGCTCGCCCGTGCAGATCCGGGGCAGGTACCGCTCCTTGAGCCCGGCGGAGCCGAAGCGCTGGAGCGGCACCCCGGTGCTGACGATGTGGGTGCAGACCGAGAAGTTCAGGCCCGCGTCCCGGCAGCCCTCCCCCAGCCCTTCGAGCACGTACATGGTGGTGAGGAGGTCCTGCCCCAGACCGCCGTACTCCGTGTCGAAGGGCAGGCCGAGGATGCCCGTCCGGGCCAGGACCTCCCACTGGGCCCGCGGGAAGGACGCGGCGGCGTCCCGCTCGACGTGACCGTCGTTCAGGTCCCCGAGGTACGGCCCGAGGCCCTCGCGCAGGGCCTGCTGGTCGGCGCTCCACTTGATCATCCACGTGCTCCTGGGCTGTGCGTCGGGGACCTGGCCGGTTCGGTGCGCCGGTCCGGCTCAGTACTGCGAGAACTCGGGCGAGTCGAGGCGGTGGCGCTCGTCGCCGCGCAGCGCGGGCGAGAAGACGCAGACCAGGCGCAGGTCCTCGTCGGGGGCGGCGACCAGCCAGTGCGCGTCGTGGTGGTCGAGGGCGTAGAGGGTGCCCGGGGTGATCGGGTGGGAGTTGCCCTCGGTGTCGATGACCTCGCCGCTGCCCTCGATGCAGTAGCAGGTCTCCAGGTGGTTGCGGTACTCCAGGCGGGACCTGGTGCCGGCCCGGACCACGGTGTCGGTCACCGAGTAGCCGACGCCGTCGGACTGGGTGAGGAAGCGGCGGCTGAGGCCGTTGCCCCACTCGACGGCGGTGAGGTCCTCCAGCTTGCGCACGATCATGACGTGGTTCCCTTCTGGGCGGTGGGGGTGGGCCTGGCGGAGGCGGTGCCGCGCAGTTCCCGGACGAATTCCGCGAACTCCCCTACGGGGTCGCGGTGGTGGGCGAGGGCGTCCTCGACGCGGGCCACGCCCGCGCTTCCGACCACCACGGACTCCACGCCGAGCTCTTCGAGCCGGGCGACGTCCCGGGCGGTGCGGACGCCGAAGCCGACGGCGACGGGCGCCGCGGCGGTTTCCCGCAGCCGGTGGACCGTCTCGGCCAGCCGCCGCTCGTCGAGCGGGGCGTCGGTGCCGCTGCGGCCGTAGTGGGCCACGAGGTAGAGGTAGGCGCCGGCGCGGGCGGCGGCGTCGGCCTGGACCAGCGGGCCGGAGACGGCGTAGCAGGTGGTGACCACCGGCAGCCCCGCCTCGCGGGCGGAGTCGTGGTAGGCCTCGCGCAGGCGCGGCGGCAGCCCGTGGAGCAGCAGCCCGTCGCAGCCCGCGTCGGCGGCCCTGCGGGTGAAGTCGGGCAGCGGGGTGCCCTTGACGGTGTGGCTCCAGTCCGCGAGCAGCGCGATCCGCAGGTGGCGCAGCGAGGGCCGGGCGGCGGCCACGGCCGCGAGGACGGCGTCCGCGGTCACGCCCCGGGCCAGGGCCCGGTTGGCGGACCGGCGGACGACCGGGCCGTCGGTGACCGAGTCGGGGAAGGGCACGGCGAGTTCGAGGCAGTCGACCTCGCTCTCGTCGAGCATCGCCAGCAGCTCGGGGAGCAGTTCCAGCGGCGGGTCGCCGGCGTTGAGGAAGAGTGCGAGGCCGGGGCGGCCGGGCCGGCGGCGGGCGAAGAAGGCGGACGGGCCGGCGGACGGGTCAGGTGCGGCGGACGGGGCGGACAGGGGCGGTGCGGCGGAGGCGGCGGAGGGGGCGGGTGCGGCGGACGGGGCCGGCGCGCCGGGGGCCGCCGGGCGGAGCAGCGTCTCAGACACAGGACACCGCCCGTGAGCGCAGCCGCTCGACGCGCGCGCGGGCCGAACCGTCGTGGAGCGCGGTGCGCGCGGCGGCCAGGGCGGCGTGCCAGTCGGAGGTGAGCCGCGAGGCCACCGCGAGCGCGGCGGCGTTGAGGCAGACGGTCTCCTCGGCCACCGGGTCGCCCTCGCCGGACAGCAGCGCGAGGAAGCCCTCCACCACCCGCTCGTCCCCGCCCGCGGCCTGGCGCAGGTCGCCCAGGTGGCCGGGGCGCAGGCCGAGCGCCTGCGGTCGCAGGGTGAACTCGTCCTCGCCGCCGTCCTCGTAGCCGAACACCCGGTTGGCGGCGAAGCCGATCAGCTCGTCGGCCTCCAGGTCGTTGGCGCAGACCCAGACGGTGCGTCCGGTGCGGCGCGCGGTGTGCTCGGCGGCCTGCCGGACGGCGGGCAGCATCCGCGGGTCGGAGACCCCGGTGAGCTGCGCGGTGACCGGCATGCCGGACAGGAAGGGCCCGAGGACGTTGACGAACCGGCCGATGTCGCGCATCCGCAGCGGCAGCACGAGCCCGGCGAGCCGGGCCACCTCGGCCGGGTAGACGAAGTTCCCGGCGAAGGCGATGCCCTCCCGCTCCAGGACCTCGTGGGTCTCCTCGTACGAGGCCGTGGGGCGGATCCCGAGCAGTTCGAGCAGGTCCACCGAGCCGTAGCCGCTGGTGAAGGCCCGCGAGCCGGTCTTGACCACCTTCGCGCCCATGGCGGCGGCGGTGAACGCGGCCGCGGTGGAGACGTTGAACGTACGGGGTCCGCCGCCGGTGCCGACGATGTTGACCGTGCCGTCGAAGCGCAGGTCCACTGGGGCCCGGCGCTCGTCGAGGGAGTCGAGCAGCGCGGTGAGGGTGGCGCGTTCGGGCACGGCGGTGGAGAGGGAGGACAGCAGCGCCACGGCCTCGCCCCGGCGCAGGCCCCCGTCGTGGAGCCGGTCCCAGAAGGACCGCCAGGTCTGCCGGTCCACCTGTCGGCTGCCGCCGATGAGCGCGGTCAGGGCCTCGTGCATGGTTACGCCGCCTCCGCCCGCTGCGGGAGGACGCCGTCGACGAACGCGCTGATGGAGGCCGCCGAACGGAAGGCGTCCGGGTCGAGGTCGACCTCGTCGGTGTCGACGTCGTACGTGGACTCGATCCACGCGATGACCTTGAGCAGGCCCAGGCTGTCGATGACGCCCTCGTCGAGCAGGTCGAGGTCGGCGTCGAGCTGGTCGGGGGTCACGTCCGGCAGGAACTCGTCGACGACGAACCGCTTCACGGCGGTCAGGGTGTCGGGCATGTCAGTTCTCCTTGCTGGTGCGGGCGAGGGAGCGGGCGACGCGGTCGCGGTCGACCTTTCCGGTGGAAGTCCTGGGCAGCGGCTCGTCGGTGATCCGCACGGTGGAGGGGACGGCGGCCCTCGGCAGGCCGCGGGCCAGGTGCCCGCGCAGGGCGAGGCTGTGGAGGCCGCTGCCGGCGGAGCGCCGCACGACGGCGTGCAGCAGCCGGCCGGCGACCGGGTCGGGCAGGGTGAGGACGGCCGCCTCGGCCACCTCGGGGTGGGCGAGCAGGACGTGCTCGACCTCCTGCGGGTTGATCCGCACCCCGCGCACCTTGACCTGGAAGTCCGTGCGCCCTTCGAGGGTGTGGATCCCCCGCTCGTCCCGCCGCACCAGGTCGCCGCTGCGGAACCAGCGCCGCCCGTCCGCCGCCCCCGGGCCCCGGGGATCGGGCCCGAAGGCCCCGTTCCCGGCGGCGCCGAGGTAGCCCTCGGACTGGAAGGGGGTGGAGACGTACAGCTCGCCGGTGCCGGGGCCGTCGAGCACGGTGCCGTCGGCGGTGACGACGAGCGCCTCCACGCCGGGCAGGGGCCGGCCGAGCGGCACGGGCGCGGCCGGGTCGGTCACCTCGTGCAGGAAGCTGTCGTTGGTCTCGGTGCAGCCGTACACGTTGGAGAGGCGGGCGCCGGGCAGCAGGCGCGGCAGCTCCTCCAGGACGGGTGCGGGGACGGTGTCGCCGGTGAACACCGCGTGCCGTACGCCGGGCAGGGCGCGGCCGCCGGCCTCGCGGGCCGCGTCGGCGAGCAGCCGGTAGAACATCGGCACCGCCTGCACGACCTCGGGCGCGTACCGGGCGACGAGGTCGAGGAGGTGCGGGCCCTGGAGGGCGCGGTCGGGGTCGACGAGCACGACCCGGCCGCCGCGGGCCAGCGTGGTCCACACGTCGAGCAGGCACAGGTCGAAGTTGAGGGGCGCGTAGTTGAGGACCGTGGTGCCGGGGCCGATGCCGAAGTGGCCGGCGGCCCAGTCGGTGAACGCGGTGATCGCGGCGGCGCCCAGCGGCACGGTCTTGGGCAGTCCGGTGGAGCCGGAGGTGGTGAGCAGCAGGGCCGTCCCGGTGGGAACCGCGGCGGGCTCGACGGCCGGGACGGACGGGGCGGACCCGGCGGACCCGGGGGTCAGGACGTGGCGCACCCCGGCCCCCGCGTACAACCGGTCGAGCACCTCGCGTCCGAGGGTCGCGGCGGGCAGCAGCACGGGCCGCCGTTCGAGGAGGCAGGCGAGGACCAGGGCCACGGTGCCGGGTGACTTGACGGCCGGCACGCCGACCGGTTCGCCGGCGGCGGCCGGCAGGGCGGCCAGCCGCTCCCGCTCGCGCGTGACGAGGTCGAGGAGCCGTCCGTAGCTCGTCTCCTCGTCCCGCAGGACGAGGGCCGTGTCCCCGGGCCTCGTCCGGGCGTGTGCGAGGAAGGCGTCGGCCGGGGTGTGTCCCCGTCCTCCGCCGGCTGCGCCTGTCATGCTCCCCCGTCTCCTCCTGCCGATGCATGTGCCACCGATGGTGGTTTTCGCGACTGGAGAACAGTTCGAGCCTCGGTGTACGGGGCTGTGGGGGGGGGCGGGGAAAGGCGGAGGGGGCCGTGTCCGGCGGGCCGGGAGGAGACGGGTGGGCCCGTGTCCGGCGGGCGGGGGAAGGCGGCAGGGTCCGCGATCGGCGGGTGGGGAAGACGGAAGGGCCCGCGACTGGCGGGTGGGGGAAGGTGGAAGGGGCCGAGTCCGGAGGGCCGGGAGGAGACGGGCGGGCCCGTGTCCGGCGGGCGGAGGAAGGCGGACGGGCCCCCGTCCGGTGGTGGACGCGGGCCCGGAAAGAGTGGTGGTTCAGCCCTCCAGGAGTTCCGCGAGGACGCTCACGGGGTCGGCCCCGGGCCGCCCCGCGGGCCACCAGGCGTCGCCCTCCCGCCGGTACGGGTGCCAGCGGCCGTCCCGCCCCCGGCGGAGCTGGAGACCGCGCTCGGCGTACGTGAAGCGGTTCTCGTCGACCTCGGGCTCCGGCAGTTCGTCCGCGTCCCAGCCGGCGGCCAGCTCGGTCCTGGCCCGGGCGGTGGCCTGCCGCTCGGGCGTCCAGCTCTCTTCGAGGACCGCCAGGCCCTCCGCTCCCGCCAGCCGCCAGGCGGCCGCGGCCCTCGGCAGCTCCTCCGCGCGTCCGCCGGCCCGCGCGAGGCGCTCCACGGTCCGCTCGTCGGCGCGGGCCGCGATGCGCACGGTGTCCTGCCAGACCGTCAGCGGGGCGGGCGGCCGGGCGGTGTGCCCGAGGGCGTGGGCGAGCAGCGCGCGGGCGCGCTCGGCCGCGTCGTCGGCCAGGCGCTCCATCGGGTCGGCGTCGAGCCCGGTGCCGGTCCCCTCCGGGGCGGGCGGCGGCTCCGGGAGCGGGGGCGGCGCGGGCAGCGGGACGGGCGGCAGGGCGTAGGCCTCGCGGGCGTCGGTGCCGGGCGCGTCCGGATCCGGCTCCCCGTGCCCTTCGCCGTCCCCGGCCGCCTCCTCGTCCGCGCCCTCCTCGCCGTCGTCGTACTCCTCGTACTCCTCCTCGTCCTCGTCCTCGTCGCCGAATCCGCCCATCGCCCCCAGGAGCACGGTGGTCTTGAGCTCGTCGAGGGCGGTCGCCCGGTCCCGGCCGCGCATCAGGAGCAGCAGGAAGGGGTCCTCGTCGAGCAGCCAGGAGGCCTGGTAGCAGAGGGCCGCGGCGTGCTCGCAGGGGTGGTCGTAGGAGTCGCAGCCGCACTCCGGCTCCAGGTCCCCGTAGCCGGGCAGCAGCCGGACCCGGGCGTCCTCGGCCGCCTCCAGGAGGTCGGGCGGCAGCTCGCCCGCGAGGAAGGCCTCCAGCTCGGCGGGCCGTTCGGCGAGCTTCTCCCAGAGCAGGTCCCACTCGTCGTCCGACAGCTCGGCGAGGGCGACCTCGACGGTGCCGGGGGCCTCCCCGCCGTCGTACACGACCGCGGAGATCCGGCCCGGGGCGACGGTGACCGGGCCGAGCCGGCCCGAGCGGGCCACGGCGCGGCCCCGTTTGAGCGGCTCGGGGTCGAGGGAGGTGTCCTCCATCGCCCCGGTCCACGCCTTCGCCCACCAGGACTGGCCGCGGGCCCGTCCGCCCTTGCGGGCGGGGAAGGCGGGGAAGCCGCGCGCCCCGGTGTCCGCGGCGCCCGCTTCCTCGTATCCGCTCATCCCGCGCTCCTCAGTTCGACCAGGTTGGCCAGTTCGTCGTTGGTCAGCTCCGTCAGGGCGGCCTCGCCCGCCCCGAGCACCGCGTCCGCCAGCTCCTTCTTGGCCCGGAGCATGGCGGCGATGCGGTCCTCGACGGTGCCCTCGGCGATCATCCGGTGGACCTGCACCGGCCGGGTCTGGCCGATCCGGTACGCGCGGTCGGTGGCCTGCGCCTCCACCGCCGGGTTCCACCAGCGGTCGTAGTGCACGACGTGGTCGGCGCGGGTGAGGTTGAGGCCCGTGCCGGCCGCCTTGAGGGACAGCAGGAAGACCGGGACCTCGCCGTTCTGGAAGCGGCGCACGAGCTCCTCGCGGCGGGGCACCGGGGTGCCGCCGTGGAGGAGCTGCGCGGGGACGCCGCGGTCGGCGAGGTGGCGTTCGAGCAGCCGGGCCATGGCGACGTACTGGGTGAAGACGAGCACCGCGCCGTCCTCGGCGAGGATCGTGTCGAGCAGTTCGTCGAGGAGCTCCAGCTTGCCGGAGCGGCCGGACAGCCGGAGCGGGGCGCCGGCGGCCTTCGCCGCGTCCTCCTCCTTGAGGAACTGGGCGGGGTGGTTGCAGATCTGCTTGAGCCCGGTGAGGAGCTTGAGGACGAGGCCGCGGCGGGCGATGCCGTCGCTGCTCCCGATCTCCGCCATCACGTCGCGGACCAGCGCCTCGTAGAGCGCGGTCTGCTCGCGGGTGAGCGGCACCGGCCGGTCCGTCTCGGTCTTCGGGGGCAGTTCGGGGGCGATGCCGGGGTCGGTCTTGCGGCGCCGCAGCAGGAAGGGCCGGACGAGTTCGGCCAGCCGTGCGGCGGTGCCGCCGCCCTCCGGGGCCCCGGCCGCTCCGGGCTCCTCCGTCCCGCCGGTCGCGGACCGTTCGGCCTCGACGGGCTTGGCCCAGCGGGAGCGGAAGCGGCCGTGGGTGCCCAGGAGCCCGGGGGTGGTCCAGTCGAGGACGGCCCACAGTTCGGAGAGGTTGTTCTCGACGGGCGTGCCGGTGAGGGCGATCCGCGCGTCGGCCGGGATCAGGCGGAGCGCCTTGGCGGTGCCCGACAGCGGGTTCTTGACGTGCTGGGCCTCGTCGGCGACGACCATGCCCCAGGCGTGCGCGCCGAGCCGCTCCGCGTCGAGCCGCATGGTGCCGTACGTGGTGAGGACGAAGCCCCCGTCGGCGCCGTCCAGCGTCCGACCGGGGCCGTGGAAGCGGCGCACGGGGGTGCCGGGGGCGAAGCGGCCGACCTCGCGCTCCCAGTTGCCGAGCAGCGAGGCGGGGCAGACCACGAGGGTCGGGCCCCGGGTCTCCGCGTGCTCCTGCCGGAACAGGTGGAGCGTGATGAGCTGGACGGTCTTGCCCAGGCCCATGTCGTCGGCGAGGCAGCCGCCGAGGCCGAGCGAGGTCATGCGCTCCAGCCAGCGCACTCCGCGCAGCTGGTAGTCGCGCAGGGTGGCGTCCAGGGTCTCGGGCACCCGCAGCGGCTCGTTGCCGCCCTCGGGGTCGGCCAGCCGGTCGCGCAGGGCGGTCAGCCAGCCGGTGGGGGCCACGGCGACCTCGTCGCGGCCGGTCTCGGCGCGGCCGGTGAGGGCGGCGCCCAGCGCCTGGATGGGGGTGAGCGGCGGCAGTTCGGGCTCGCGGGCCTTGCGGGCGAGGCGGGCGGGGACGAGGAGCCAGCGCCCGCGCAGCCGGACCACGGGCCGTCCGGCGTCGGCGACCCGCCGGGTCTCCTCCTCGGTGAGGGGGTCCCCGTCGAGGGTGAGGCGCCAGCGGAAGTCGACGGTGGACTCGCCGCCGAAGAGGGAGCGCATGTCGGTGGGCGGGGTGAGCCCGGCGCCGACCACGGCCTCGGCGGCCAGGGCGCGGGAGGCGCCCTCGGGCCAGTCCAGGTCGATGCCGTGGGCGCGCAGCCGGCCGGCCCCGTCGCCGAGCAGTTCGTCGACCTCGCCGTCCGTCAGGGCGAGCGGCCCGGGGACGGGCAGCATCCGCTCCAGCGGCGCCCAGACCCCGGCGGCCCGGCGGACGGCCTGGGCGGTGTCGGTGGTGGCGCGGAAGCCGAAGCCGGCGCCGCCGCCGTCGAAGACGTCGCGGGCGGGGGCGGCGAGGGTGGGGTCGGCGAGGCTGTGCACCCAGGGGACCAGGCGCAGGGCGGGCTCCGGGCCGGGTCCCCCGTCGGGTTCCGGGTGCGGGTCGGGCTCCGGGCCCGCGTCGAGCTCCAGGCGCAGGGAGAGCCGGACGCCGGTGTCGAGTCCGGCGGAGACCTCCTCGGCCCAGGCCCGCAGCTGGGGGACGTGCTGGGGCGGGACGGCCGAGAAGGCGGCCCGGCCCGAGGCGGCCTCGGCGGCGGGGGTGCGCGGCAGGGTGTCGGCGACGGCGTCGAGGAAGGCCCGTACGAGGCCCTCGGCGTCGGGCAGCCGGGGGGCGCCGCGGCCGGGCAGCGGCAGGGCGCGGGCCTCGGGCGGGGCGGCGGCGGCCAGGGCGCGGATGCGGCGCACGTCGTCCAGGTCGAGCGGGCCGGCGCGCCAGGCGTCGTACCCGGCGGCGGACACGCCGGGCAGCAGCCGGCGGCGGGCCGCCAGGTGCAGGGCCAGGACGGTGGCGGCGCCCCAGAACGCGGCGGCGGGGTGGACCCGCGCGCCGGGCCCGGCCGCGCGGGCCAGGACCGGCAGCGCGTCGGCGACCGGGAGCCGGAGCACGGGGACCGTGCGGGTCTCCACGGTCCCGTCGGCGGCGGCGGTGACGAGCGCGGCCTCGGCCCGCTCCCCCGGCAGGTCGGGAAGGTCGGTTCCGTCGGGCTGCCAGAAGGCGAGCCTTCCGGTGCGGGCTGGGTCGTCCGGTTCGAAGACCACGGCGCACCGGTCGAGTCCGGTGGCGGGTACGGCCGTTGTCGTCACTGCTTCTGCCATGTGTTCCGGTTGCTCCTGTGAGGTCAGCGTCCGAGCCGCTGGTAGCGTCGCACGGCCAGCGGGAAGAAGATCGCACAGATCACGACCGGCCAGAGGATCCCGAGCAGGACCGCGTGCTCCGAGGCCCAGGAGGTGCCCTCCCAGCCCGGGTTGCCGAACAGCTCGCGGGTGGCGGTGCCGGTGGCCGACAGCGGGTTCCACTCGGAGATCGCGGCCAGCCAGCCCGGCATCGTCTCGGGCGAGACGAAGGCGTTCGACAGGAAGCCGAGCGGCCAGACCAGGGTCTGCACGGCGGTGACGGCGGCGGTGTCGGTGAAGACGAGGCCGAGGTAGATGCCCACCCACAGCAGGGAGAAGCGCAGCAGGAGCAGCAGGCCCACGGCGCCCAGCGCGTCGAGCAGCCCCTCGTGGGCGCGCCAGCCGACGGCGAGGCCGCAGAGGATCATGACGGCCAGTCCGAGGACGGAGTTGAGCATGTCCGCGATGCTGCGGCCGACGACCACGGCGGCGGAGGAGGTGGGCATGGCCCGGAAGCGGTCGGTGACGCCCTTGGAGGCGTCCGTGATGACGGCGAGCATGGTGACCTCGATGCCGAACACCATGGTCATGGCGAACATGCCGGGCACCAGGAACTCGCGGTAGTCGCCGCCGCCCGGCACCTGCATGGCCCCGCCGAAGAGGTAGCCGAACATCAGCACCATCATGATCGGGAAGAGCAGCCCGATGACGACGGGGGCGGGGTTGCGGGCCCAGTGGGCGAGCGAACGCCCGGTCAGGACCCAGGAGTCGGACAGGGCCCAGCCGAGGCCGCCCCGGTGGACGTCGGTCTGCGGATCGGCGGTGGTCACGCCGTCACCTCTTCCTTTTCCTTCTGCCGTGCGCCCTCCCCGGCGCGCTCGCCGGTCAGGTGCAGGAACACCTCGTCGAGGGTGGGGCGGCGCAGGGCGATGTCCTCGACGTCCACCCCGGCGTCCTGGAGGGCGCGGGCGGCGCCGGTGAGGGCGGCGACCCGGTCGGAGACGGGGGCCCCGGCGCGCCGGTTGTCCTCGTCGGTCTCCACGGCGGTGCCGGTGACGGAGGCGAGGACGCCCGCGGCGGCCCCCAGGTCCGCGGCGTTGCGCACGGTCACGTCGATGCGGTCGCCGCCGAGGGCGGACTTGAGCTGGTCGGGGGTGCCCTCGGCGATGACCCGGCCGCCCTCCTTGCGGGGGGAGGCGATGACGGAGATCGCGTCGGCGAGCTGGTCGGCCTCGTCGAGGTACTGGGTGGTGAGCAGCACGGTGGTGCCGTCGTCGACGAGGGAGCGGACGGCCGCCCAGACCTCGTTGCGGCTGCGCGGGTCGAGGCCGGTGGTGGGCTCGTCGAGGAAGAGCACGCGCGGGGCGAGGATGAGGCTGGCCGCCAGGTCCAGGCGCCGGCGCATGCCGCCCGAGTAGTCCTTGACCTGCTTGTTCCCGGTGTCGGCGAGGCCGAACTGCTCCAGGAGGGCGTCGGCGCGGGCGCCGGCCTCCTTCTTGCCGAGGTGGTAGAGGCGGCCGAACATGACCAGGTTCTGGCGGCCGCTGAGCACCTCGTCGACGGCCGCGTACTGGCCGAGCAGGCCGATCCGCGACCGGACCCGGGCGCTCTGGCGCACCACGTCGTAGCCGGCGACCTCGGCGCGGCCGCCGTCGAGGCCGGCGAGCGTGGCGAGGATGCGGACCGCGGTGGTCTTGCCCGCGCCGTTGTGGCCGAGCAGGCCGTGCACGGTGCCGGGCGGGACCCGCAGGTCGAAGCCGTTCAGGGCGGGGGCGTCGCCGTACCGCTTGCGCAGGTCCTCGGCGTGGATCGCGTACTCGGATCCCATGGTGTCCTTCCTCGGGGCGTGCGGGCGGGTGCGGCGGTGCCCCGGCCCGGCGGGCGGGCCGGCCCGTCCGGGCATGGGGGTGCCTGCACGGCATGGTTCACGGGACGGCTCGTTTCCCGTTCGAGCGCGGGTCGAGCCGGAGGGAGGACGTTCGCAGCGCGGACCGTCCGCACGAGACCCGGAGGCTAGAAGTGGTCACCTTCGTCAACAGGTTCACCGTCACCGGCCCGCCGGAGGAGTTCGAGCGGCTCTTCGAGGAGACCTCCGCCTTCTTCGTCGCGCGGCCCGGCTTCCTCACGCACCGCCTGGTGCGCCACGGCGACCTGCCGGGGCACTACGTCAACGTGGCCGAGTGGGAGGACGAGGAGTCCTTCCGCGCGGCGGTCACCCATCCCGCCTTCGCCCCGCACGCGGCGGCGCTGCGGGAGCTGAGCACCAGCGAGCCGAACCTCTACCCGGTCACGGTCCTGGAGCGCCGGGCGGCGTAGGGCCGGCCCGGCCGCGGTCCGCCGGACGGGCCCCGAGGGGCGTACGGCGGGCACGGACGGGGCCGGGGCGACACGCCCCGGCCCCGTCCTTTCGTCGTTGCCCCGGCCCGTGCCGGGCGTCAGCGCCCGACCGGGCGGATCGAGAGCGCGTGCCGGAAGACGTCCCTCGGGTCGTAGGCGGACTTCACCGCCTGGAGGCGCCGGTAGTTGCCCTTGTAGTACAGCTCGTGCCAGGGCACGCCCGAGGTGTTCCAGCGGGGGTCGGCCGTGTCGACGTCGGGGAAGTTGACGAAGCAGCCGTCGCCCTGGCCGCCGGGGACGGGGACGCCGCCCGTCCCCGCGTACACGTCGGCGTACAGGCGGCGCAGCCAGTCGATGCTGTCGCCGTCCTGGGCGGGGTCCTGCCAGGTGTTCATGAAGAGGGCCTTGAGGACCGAGTCGCGCTGGGCCGAGGCGGTCGCGCCGGGCGCCACCGCGTTGACGCGGCCGCCGTACGACTGGAGGGAGACCGACGCGGTGTCGTGGACGTGGTCGGTGCCGGACAGCCGGTCGTACAGGACGTCGATCTGGGCGTCGTCGAACGCGCGCCGCAGGTAGGAGCACTTGATCTTCTGGCGGCCGGTCTCCGCGTCCTGGGCGGCGGCCAGCGAGTTGACGGAGGCGAGCCACGGCAGCTTCTCGGTGGGCATGACCCACGGCTCGGCGGCCACGCCCGCGGTCAGCGCGTCGATGTGGTCCTGGAGCAGCTTCTCGGCGTTCGGCAGGGTCGCGTCGAGGTGGGTGAAGGCGATCGCGGCGAGGCCCTGGTCGTTCTGGTGCTGGCGGCCGAGGAGCACCAGGCCGCTGAAGAGCCCCCGGTACGGCGAGTCCGGGCCGCTGTGCCGCTCGTGCCAGCGGCCGTGGTTGCCGACCAGGGTCCGGAAGGCCGCCTTGTCCAGGCCGTCGCGCGGGAACATGACGGTGGAGGTGAGCACGCTGCCGGGCGGGCGGGGCAGCAGGGTCGTGGGGTCGCCGCCGGTGGCGCCGGGGCTGCGGAACCAGTAGCGGGTGACGACGCCGAAGTTGCCGCCGCCCCCGCCGGTGTGGGCCCACCACAGCTCGCGGTGCGGGTCGCCCGGCTCGCGGGTGGCGACGACGGCGCGGGCGCGGCCGGCGGCGTCGACCACGACCACCTCGACGGCGTACAGGTGGTCGGAGGAGATGCCGTGGCGGCGCGAGAGCGGGCCGTAGCCGCCGCCGAGGACGTGGCCGCCGAAGGCGACGGAGGCGCTGGCGCCGCCGGGGATCGTGACGCCCCAGCCGTAGTACAGGGTGCGGTAGACGTCGCCGAGGCGGGCGCCGGCGCCGATCTCGAAGGCCCGGCGGCCCGCGTCGTAGCGGACGGTGTCGAGCTGGCCGAGGTCGAGGACGACCCGGACGGCCGGGTCGCCGACGAAGTTCTCGTAGCAGTGGCCGCCGCTGCGGACGGCGATCCGCTCGCCCGCCCGCACGGCCTCGCCGACGGCGGCGACGACCTGCGCGGTGGAGGAGACCACGCGGAAGGACTCCGGCCGCGCGGTGAACCGCTTGTTGGTGCCGCGCACCGCGAGGTCCTCGTAGCGCGGGTCGTTCTCCGCCACGGTGACCGGGGCGAACCCGGCGTCGGCCCGGCCGGGCCGGTGGGCGTGGGCGGGCGCCGCCGCTGCGGCGGTGATCCCGGCCCCCGCCGCGGCCGTGGCGGCGGCCGCGGCCGCCGTGCTCGTGACGAACCGTCGGCGGCTTGGAACAGTCATCGGAAACCTCTCGGTACGGGGGCGGCGCGGGGAGCCGGGTGGGGAGTGCGGGGAGCGCGCGGGCGGTGCGCGGAGGGTCAGGCGGCCGGGGACGCGACGAGCGTCCGCGCGTCGATCGCCCGGTTGACGAGGTCGAGGTACTGGCGGGGGGTCTCGGCGTCGTCGATGGCCTCCTCGTCGAGGGAGATCCCGTAGTCGCGCTCGATCCGGCCGGTGGTCTGCAGCACGGCCAGCGAGTCGTACCCGAGGTCGACGAAGAGGGTGTCGAGGACGTCGCCGTCGAGGTCGACGCCTTCGCCTTCGCCCGCGCACTCGCGCAGGAGGGTGGTCAGGTCGGCTATGTCCAGGCGGTCCACGGGGGTACCTCTTTCGCTCGGTGGGGGAAGACGGTTGCGGCGGTTCGGGTTTCTCTCGGCGGGGAGGGCGGCGCGGTGGTTCAGGCGCCGGCGGCGCGGACGACGGCGGCGGAGTTGAAGCCGCCCCGGCCGCGGGCCAGGACGAGGGCCGTCCGCAGGGCGCGGCCCTCGCGCGGCCCGCCGGTGACCAGGTCGATCCGGTACTCGGCGGCGGGCGCGGACGTGCCGGTGGTCGGCGGGATCACCTGGTCGCGCAGGGCGAGCAGGGCGGCGGCGAGGTCCAGGGAGGCACCGCCCGCCGAGAGCCTTCCGGTCATGCTCTTGGGCGCGGTGACGGGCACGCCGTACGGGCCGAAGAGGCCGGTGAGGGCCTCGGCCTCGGCGCGGTCGGCGGCGCGGGACCCGGCGGCGTCGGCGAAGACCACGTCGACCTCGTCGGCCCGTACGCCGGCGTCGGCGAGGGCGAGGGCGGCGGCGTCGGCGAGCCGGGGTGCGCCGCCGGTGCCGGGCGCCGGGTCGAAGGTGGCGGCGTAGCCGGCGACGGAGCCGTAGACGCGGGCGCCCCGGTCCCGGGCGGACGCGGCGTCCTCCAGGACCAGCAGGGCGCCGCCCTCGCCGGCCACGTAGCCGCGCGCCTCCTCGTCGAAGGGCACGTAGGCGCGGGCCGGGTCGGTGCCGGTGCTGAGCTCGCCGGAGGCGGTGTACGCGGCCCAGCCCCACGGGCACAGGGCCGACTCCAGGCCGCCGGTGACGACGAGCGAGGCGCCCCTGCGGAGCTGGCGGCGGGCGTGCGCGACGGCGTCCAGGCCGCCGGCCTGCTCGGAGACGACGACGCCGCTGGCGCCGCGCAGCCCGTGCCGGATGGAGATCTGGCCGGAGTTGACGGCGTAGAACCAGGCGAAGGACTGGTACGCGCTGACGTGCTGGCCGCCCTTGCTCCACAGGGCCTCCAGCTCGCGCTGGCCGAACTCGAAGCCGCCCGCCGAGCTGGCGGTGACGACGCCGGCCGCGTACTCGGGCAGTTCGGCCGGGTCGACCCCGGCGTCGCCCAGGGCCTCCGCGGCCGCGGCCAGGGAGAGCCGGGTGACGCGGTCGGTCTGCGGCATCAGGCGGCTGGAGACGTGGTCCTCGTCGACGAAGCCGGGGACCTCGCCGGCCAGGCCGGAGGAGTAGCCGCTGCCGTCGAAGCGGGTCAGGGGCCCGATGCCGCTCTCGCCGCGCAGGGTGGCGGCCCACCAGGCCTCGGTGCCGAGGCCGTTGGGGGCGGCGACGCCGATCCCGGTGACGACGGCCGCCGCCGGGCGGACCGCGGCGGTCCCGGCCGGGGCCTCACGGGTGATGGTGCCGGTCATGCCGCTTCCCCCAGGGACGGTCGGGTCAGGATCATGGCGCTCTGGAAGCCGCCGAACCCGCTGCCGACGGTCAGCACGGTGTCGGTGCGCTGCTCGCGCGCGGTCAGCGGGGTGTAGTCGAGGTCGCAGGCCGGGTCGGGCTCGTGCAGGTTGGCCGTGGGCGGCACCGTGTCGTGCTCGATGGCGAGGGCGCTCGCGGCCACCTCCAGGGAGCCGATGGCGCCGAGCGAGTGCCCGATCATCGACTTGATCGAGCTCACGGGCACCTCGTACGCGCGGGAGCCCAGGCCCAGTTTGAAGGCCTCGGTCTCGTGCTTGTCGTTCTGCTTGGTGCCGGAGCCGTGCGCGTTGACGTAGTCGACGGCGGAGGCGTCGAGGCGGGCCTCGGTCAGGGCGGCGCGGATGGCCTCGGCCATCTCCTTGCCGTCGGGCCGCAGCCCCGTCATGTGGAAGGCGTTGCTGCGGGAGGCGAACCCGGCGATCTCGGCGTAGACGTGGGCGCCGCGGCGGCGGGCGTGTTCGAACTCCTCCAGGACGAGCACGGCGGAGCCCTCGCCGAGCACGAAGCCGTTGCGCGTGCGGTCGAAGGGCCGCGAGGCGGTCTCCGGCTCGTCGTTGCGCGGGGAGGTGGCGCGGATGGCGTCGAAGCAGGCCACCGAGATGGGCGAGATGGGCGCCTCGGTGGCGCCGGTGACCATCACGTCGGCGGACCCCTCGCGGATCAGCTCCAGGGCGTGGCCGATCGAGTCGAGGCCCGAGGTGCAGCCGGTGGAGACCATCGACACGGGGCCCTGGGCGCCGGTGGCCCAGGCGACCTCGGCGGCCATGGAGCTCGGCACGAAGTAGTCGAAGAGGTGGGACACGGCCCGCTCGTGGTCGACGAGCCAGTCGGCGCCGTTGCGGCTGACCTTGGCGTACTCGACGTCGAGGCCGGTGGTGCAGCCGACGGCGCTGCCCAGCGTCACTCCGGTGCGCAGCGGGTCGAGGGCGCCGGCGAGCCCGCTGTCGGACAGGGCCTCGCGCGCTCCGGTGACGGCGAACTGGGCGGCGCGGTCGAGGCGCTGCGCCTCCTCGGCGGTGATGCCGTGCGCCTGCGGGTCGAAGTCGACCTCGGCCGCGATCCGGGACCGGAACTGCGACGCGTCGAACAGGGTGATGGCGCGGGTGGCGGTGCGTCCGGCCGTCAGCAGTGACCAGAACTCCTTGGTGCCCACTCCGCCGGGTGCGACCACTCCGATGCCGGTGATGACGACGCGCCTCATCGGTTGTGCCTCACAGTTGTCTCCTCCGGGGTAGCAGGGGCGTGACGCCCGTGGCCGGATGGCCGGACCATGTGGGTGCCAGTCGGTTCGAGCCTCGCCGACCTGCCTAGAGGTGCGCTCGAAGTTCGGAGGGCCGCCCGCGCACGGTGGCGGGCGGCCCTCCGGGGGGCGGAGCCGGCGGCGGGCTCCGCGGAGTCCGTCAGTAGCGGTAGTGGTCCGGCTTGTACGGGCCCTCGACCTCGACGCCGATGTAGGAGGCCTGCTCCGGGCGCAGGGTCGT
>NZ_JBIVSC010000014.1:0-47451 GCF_044756005.1 Streptomyces sp. NPDC092045
GCCACGCCGTCCCGGCCGACGTAGTCCACGCACAGATCCAGCATGTGCGCGCCCTCACGGATCTGGTCCCGCGCCATCTCCACACAGTCGTCCCACCGGGCCTCCAGCATCGCCTCACGGAACTTCTTGGAACCGTTCGCGTTCGTCCGCTCACCAATCGCCATGTACGACGTGTCCTGCCGGAACGGCACCGTCTGGTAGAGCGAGGCGGCACCGGGCTCGGGACGGGGTTCGCGGGCGCCGGGGGTGAGGTCCCGGACCCGCTCGACGACCTGGCGCAGGTGCTCCGGGGTCGTACCGCAGCAGCCGCCGATGAGGGAGAGGCCGTAGTCCCGGACGAAGGTCTCCTGGGCGTCGGCCAGCTCGGCCGGCGACAGGGGGTAGTGGGCGCCGTCGGAGGTCAGGACCGGCAGGCCCGCGTTGGGCATGCAGGAGAGCGGGATGCGGGAGTGGCGGGCGAGGTAGCGCAGGTGCTCGCTCATCTCGGCGGGGCCGGTGGCGCAGTTCAGGCCGATCATGTCGATGCCGAGCGGCTCCAGGGCCGTCAGGGCGGCGCCGATCTCCGAGCCGAGGAGCATGGTGCCGGTGGTCTCGACGGTGACGGACACGATCAGCGGCACGTCGGCGCCCAGGGCGTCCAGGGCGCGGCGGGCGCCGATCACGGAGGCCTTGGTCTGGAGGAGGTCCTGGGTGGTCTCCACGAGCAGCGCGTCGGCACCGCCGGCGAGCAGGCCCTCGGCGTTCTGCTGGTAGGCGTCGCGCAGGAGGGTGTACGGGGCGTGGCCCAGGGTCGGCAGCTTGGTGCCGGGGCCGATCGAGCCGAGGACCCAGCGCTGGCGGCCGGTGGAGGCGGTGAACTCGTCGGCGACCTCGCGGGCGATCCGGGCACCGGCCTCGGAGAGCTCGTGGACGCGCTCGGGGATGTCGTACTCGCCCAGGGCCGCGTGGTTGGCGCCGAAGGTGTTGGTCTCGACGCAGTCGACGCCGACGGAGAAGTACTCCTCGTGCACCGAACGGACGATGTCGGGCCGGGTGACGTTCAGGATCTCGTTGCAGCCTTCGAGGTTCTGGAAGTCCTCGAGCGTGGGGTCCTGGGCCTGGAGCATGGTTCCCATGGCTCCGTCGGCGACCACCACGCGGGTCGCGAGGGCCTCGCGGAGGGCGGCGGCTCGGTTCCGGTCGTCTCCGGAGGCGGAGGCGGCGGAAGGGGACGGCAACGGGGCCATGGGCGATCTCCCTGGGATGCGACGGCTGTCGGCTTTGCGCCCTCGGTGGAGGGTGCACGGAGTCAGCGTAACCGCGCGGGGGCCGGGGTGGACACGGTGTCCCACGAGACGGACGGCATCCTTTGTCCGGGGACTCCCGGTCCTGCCCCTCCTTGACCGACACTGTGGGATGTGACGCAAGGTCGGCATCGACCGATAGTGTTCAGCATTGTCGAACAGTGTGAGAGGGATAGGGGCCGGGCGATGGCGAAGAACATCCAGTCGCTTGAAAGAGCGGCGGCCATGCTGCGACTGCTCGCGGGCGGCGAGCGCCGGCTCGGCCTTTCGGACATCGCGTCCTCGCTCGGGCTCGCCAAGGGAACGGCCCACGGGATCCTGCGGACCCTCCAGGCGGAGGGCTTCGTGGAACAGGAGGCGGCCTCGGGCCGCTATCAGCTGGGCGCGGAACTGCTGCGGCTCGGCAACAGCTACCTGGACGTGCACGAGCTGCGGGCGCGGGCCCTGGTCTGGACGGACGATCTGGCCCGGTCCAGCGGCGAGAGCGTGCACCTGGGGGTGCTGCACCAGCGGGGCGTGCTGATCGTGCACCACGTCTTCCGGCCGGACGACAGCCGCCAGGTCCTGGAGGTGGGGGCCATGCAGCCGCTGCACTCCACGGCCCTGGGCAAGGTCCTCTCGGCGTACGACCCGGTGGCGCACAGCGAGGTGCTGGAGGTCGAGCGGGAGGCGCTCACGCCCCGGACGACGACGGAGCTCGGGGACTTCGAGACGCTGCTCGACACGGTGCGGGCCCGGGGCTGGGCGGCGGACGTGGAGGAGACCTGGGAGGGCGTGGCGTCGGTGGCGGCGCCGATCCACGACCGGCGGCGGATGCCGGTGGGGGCGGTGGCGGTGACGGGCGCCGTGGAGCGGCTCTGCCCGGACGGCGAGCTGCGGCCGGAGCTGGTGGCGGCGGTGCGGGACTGCGCCCGCGCGGTCTCCCGGGACCTGGGGGCCGGCCGCTTCTGAGGTCTCCGGGGCGCCCCGCCCCGTACCCCTCCGCCCTCTGTCGACACCCCCCAACCCGCCGGTAACGATCGCGTTATCGGCGGGTTTTTCACTTCCCGGACCCTTGACGCGCTGTTAACCCGGGGGCAAAACTTCCGTTCACCGGTCGGCATTGTCGAACACCTAACGGCAATACGCGTTAGGGTGTGGCAGTGCCAAGGGCCGGAAACGCCCTCAACACGAGGGTGCGGACCATCGGAGGGACCCGTGGTTCGCCTTCCCCTGGACGAAGGACAAAGGAGTCGCGGGTGTCCAGCTCCGACATCTTCCTCGGCGAGACCATCGGTACCGCCGTACTCATCCTGCTCGGCGGCGGCGTGTGCGCCGCCGTCACGCTCAAGAGCTCCAAAGCCCGCGGCGCGGGCTGGCTCGCGATCACCTTCGGGTGGGGCTTCGCCGTCATGACGGCCGTCTACATGACGGCTTCCCTCTCCGGCGCCCACCTGAACCCCGCCGTCACGGTCGGAATCGCGATCAAGGACGGGGCCTGGGGCGACGTGCCCGTCTACTTCGCCGGTCAGATGATCGGCGCGATGATCGGCGCGGCGCTGGTCTGGGTGGCCTACTACGGCCAGTTCCAGGCCCACCTCACGGACCCGGAGACCATCGGCGAGAAGCCGATCGAGGGCCCCGGCCCGGTGCTCGGCGTCTTCTCCACGGGCCCCGAGATCCGCAACACCTGGCAGAACCTGGCCACCGAGGTCATCGGCACCGTCGTGCTCGTGCTCGCCGTGCTCACCCAGGGCCTCAACGACAGCGGCAAGGGCCTCGGCGTCATAGGCGCCCTGATCACCGCCTTCGTCGTGGTCTCCATCGGCCTCTCGCTCGGCGGCCCGACCGGCTACGCCATCAACCCGGCCCGCGACCTCGGCCCGCGCATCGTGCACTCCCTGCTGCCGCTGCCGAACAAGGGCGGCTCCGACTGGAGCTACGCCTGGATCCCGGTCGCCGGTCCGCTGATCGGTGGCGCCCTCGCCGCGGGTATCTACACCCTCGCGTTCGCCTGAGCCGTCCTTCTTCCAGACCTCCCTTGGAGCACACCGTGACCGACTCCCACACCTCCGGCCCCTTCATCGCCGCGATCGACCAGGGCACCACCTCCTCCCGCTGCATCGTCTTCGACAAGGACGGCCGGATCGTCTCCGTCGACCAGAAGGAGCACGAGCAGATCTTCCCGAAGCCGGGCTGGGTGGAGCACGACGCCGCCGAGATCTGGACCAACGTCCAGGAGGTCGTCGCCGGCGCCCTGGAGAAGGCGGAGATCACCGCCGCCGACGTCAAGGCCATCGGCATCACCAACCAGCGCGAGACCACGCTGCTGTGGGACAGGAACACCGGCGAGCCGGTCCACAACGCCCTCGTCTGGCAGGACACCCGCACCGACGCCCTCTGCCGGGAGCTCGGCCGCAACGTCGGCCAGGACCGCTTCCGCCGCGAGACCGGCCTCCCCCTCGCCTCGTACTTCTCCGGTCCGAAGGTCCGCTGGCTGCTCGACAACGTCGAGGGGCTGCGCGAGCGCGCCGAGCGCGGCGACATCCTCTTCGGCACCATGGACTCCTGGGTCATCTGGAACCTGACCGGCGGCGTCGACGGCGGCGTGCACGTCACCGACGTCACCAACGCCTCCCGCACCATGCTGATGAACCTCCACGAGATGGCCTGGGACGAGCGCATCCTCCAGTCCATGGAGGTCCCGGCGGCCGTGCTGCCGGAGATCCGCTCCTCCGCCGAGGTGTACGGCACGGTCAAGGGCGGCGTCCTCGACGGCGTCCCGGTCGCCTCCGCGCTCGGCGACCAGCAGGCCGCCCTGTTCGGCCAGACGTGTTTCGCCGAGGGCGAGGCCAAGTCCACGTACGGCACCGGCACCTTCATGCTGATGAACACCGGCGAGAAGATCATCAACTCCTACAGCGGCCTGCTGACCACGGTCGGCTACCGGATCGGCGACGAGAAGCCGGTCTACGCCCTGGAGGGCTCGATCGCCGTCACCGGCTCCCTGGTGCAGTGGATGCGCGACCAGATGGGCCTGATCAAGTCCGCCGCCGAGATCGAGACCCTCGCGTCCTCGGTCGAGGACAACGGCGGCGCCTACTTCGTCCCGGCCTTCTCCGGCCTGTTCGCCCCGTACTGGCGCTCCGACGCGCGCGGTGTCATCGCCGGTCTCACCCGGTACGTCACCAAGGCGCACATCGCCCGCGCCGTCCTGGAGGCCACCGCCTGGCAGACCCGCGAGATCACCGACGCCATGACGAAGGACTCCGGCGTCGAGCTGACCGCGCTCAAGGTCGACGGCGGCATGACCTCCAACAACCTGCTGATGCAGACCCTCTCGGACTTCCTGGACGCGCCCGTCGTGCGCCCCATGGTCGCCGAGACCACCTGCCTCGGCGCCGCCTACGCCGCCGGCCTGGCCGTCGGCTTCTGGCCCGACACCGACGCGCTGCGCGCCAACTGGCGCCGCGCCGCCGAATGGACCCCCCGCATGGACGCCGACAAGCGCGACCGCGAGTACAAGAGCTGGCTGAAGGCCGTCGAGCGCTCCATGGGCTGGCTCGAAGACGAATCCGACGAGCAGTAAGAGCGAGCAGTAAGAGGAGTAAGCGACATGACCACCCTGCAGAGCGTCCCCGCCCTGGGGACGCGCCCGGCTGCCGGTTCCCTGCCGAGCCGCGCCGAGACCCGGGAACAGCTCTCCAAGGCGACGTACGACCTCCTGGTGATCGGCGGCGGCATCCTGGGCATCTCCACCGCCTGGCACGCCGCGCAGTCGGGCCTGCGGGTGGCCTTGGTGGACGCCGGCGACTTCGCCGGCGCCACCTCCTCCGCCTCCTCGAAGCTGCTCCACGGCGGTCTGCGCTACCTGCAGACCGGTGCGGTGAAGCTGGTGGCGGAGAACCACTTCGAGCGGCGCGCGGTCTCCCGCCAGGTGGCCCCGCACCTCGCCAATCCGCTCACCTTCTACCTGCCCGTCTACAAGGGCGGCCCGCACGGCGCGGCCAAGCTGGGCGCCGGCGTCTTCGCGTACTCCGCGCTCTCGGCGTTCGGCGACGGCGTCGGCCACCTGCTCTCCCCGGCCAAGGCCGCGCAGGACGTGCCGGAGCTGCGGACCGAGGACCTGAAGGCCGTGGCCGTCTACGGCGACGACCAGATGAACGACGCCCGGATGGCGCTGATGACGGTCCGCGCCGCGGTCGACGCCGGTGCCACCGTCCTCAACCACGCCGAGGTCACCGGTCTGCGCTTCACCCGCGGCCGGGTCACCGGCGCCGAGCTCAAGGACCGCACCAGCGGCGACGAGTTCGGCGTGAACGCCCGTCTGGTCCTGAACGCGACCGGCCCGTGGGTCGACCACCTGCGGAAGATGGAGGACCCGAACGCGGCCCCCTCCATCCGCCTCTCCAAGGGCGCGCACCTGGTCCTGAAGCGGACCTCGCCGTGGAAGGCCGCGCTCGCCACCCCGATCGACAAGTACCGCATCACCTTCGCCCTCCCCTGGGAGGACATGCTGCTGCTCGGCACCACCGACGAGGAGTACGAGGGCGACCCCGGCCAGGTCGAGGTCACCGAGAAGGACACCGCCCAGATCCTGGACGAGGCCGCCTTCTCCATCCGCGACCAGCAGCTGTCGCGCGACCTCATCACCTACGCCTTCGCCGGGCTGCGGGTGCTCCCCGGCGGCCCCGGCGACACCTCCAAGGCCAAGCGCGAGACGGTCGTGACCGAGGGCCGCGGCGGGATGCTGTCGGTGGCCGGCGGCAAGTGGACGACCTTCCGCCACATCGGCCGCACGGTCATGAAGAAGCTGGAGCAGCTGCCCGGCCACCCGCTGGGCGAGGATTACGAGCCGGTGTCGGCACTGCCGAAGCGGCTGCCGCTGCCCGGCATAGCCAACCCGAACGCGGTCGCCCACCGGCTGCTCGTCGACGGCCCGGCGCCCGGTCCGCGCATGGCCGCCGACACCGCCAAGCACCTGGCGACCCACTACGGCTCGCTCTCCTTCGAGATCGCCCGCATGGCGAACGAGAACCCGGAGCTCGCCCGCCGTATTCACCCGGACGCGCCGGAGATCTGGGCGCAGGTCGCCTACGCCCGCGACCACGAGTGGGCCGAGACGGCCGACGACGTGCTGCGCCGCCGCACGACGCTGACCATCCGCGGCCTGGCGACGGACGAGGTCCGCGCCGGGGTCGAGTCGATGCTGGGCAAGTAACCCGCCTGTTTCCAGGGGCGGTTCCTCCTCGGGGGGACCGCCCCTTCGGCGTGCCACACTCCGTCCACACGCCCGCAACACTCCGCGCGCAGAGTTGAAGCATGAAGTTTCAGGTGCTCACGATCGTCCCCCACTCCCCTCACCCGCTCACCGGCGAACTGCCGTCCGCCGCCGACCGGTTGGAGCAGGTCGTCACGCTCGGCGAGACCGCCGAGCGGCTGGGCTTCGACGCGTACGCGGTCGGCGAGCGGCACGCGGGCCCGTTCCTCTCCTCGGCCCCGACCGTTCTGCTCGCCGCGCTCGCCGCCCGCACCACCCGGATCCGGCTCCTCACCGGCGTGACCGTGGTCGCGATCCTGGACCCGGTCCGGGTCGCCGAGGACTACGCCACCCTCGACCAGCTCTCCCGGGGCCGGCTCGAACTCGTCGTCGGCAAGGGCGCGGAGGCCGGCCACTTCGACCTCTTCGGCCTGGACGAGGAGCGGCAGTGGGACCTCCAGAAGGAGAAGTACGAGCTGCTCCGCCGGCTCTGGACCGAGGAGGGCGTCGACTGGGAGGGCGAGTTCCGGCCCGCCCTGAAGAACGTGACCACGGTCCCGCGCCCGTACGCCGGTCCGCCCCGGATCTGGCACGGCTCGGCCACCAGCCTCAACTCCCCCGAGCTCGCGGCCAGGCACGGCGACCCGCTCTTCACCGCCAACGCGATCCAGCCCCGCGAGGCGTACGCGAGGCTCATCGCCCACTACCGCGAGAAGTTCGAGGAGTACGGGCACGACCCGGCCCACGCGCGCGTGGCGGCCGGTTCCGGCGGGCTGCTCATCGCCGACACCCCCGAGCAGGCGGTCGCCCGCTACAAGGACCTCTACGAGGCGAAGGTCAGGCAGAGCTTCCGGCCGCACCTGGAGGGGAAGGCCGGCTACAACACCCCGTTCCGCACGATCGAGGACGCCGTGGCGGACGGGCCCCAGCTGATCGGCTCGCCGCAGCAGATCATCGACAAGATCCTCGGCTACCACGAGCACTACGGGCACGACCTCCAGTCCGTCACGGTCGACGCCTTCGGGCAGTCGACGGCCGAGCAGGCCGAGACGCTCCAGCGCTTCGCCGAGGAGATCGCGCCGGTGGTCCGGAGGGAGGCGCCCAGCACCCTCTGGGAGGAGTGACCCCGCCGTGTGCGGGGGCGAGTTCCTGGGTAGTCGATCAAGGCCGCACGGGTTTTCGGGGATGTCCGGGGGCTGCGGACGGACCGCCGGAAAGCCGTAAGGTTGGTCCGTACGACAGGAACTTCGAGAAGGAGGCGCTGGGTGATCGAGCTCGAGGGGGTGCCCGAGCTGATCGACCCGGTCATGGTGGCCGCGTTCGAGGGCTGGAACGACGCCGGGGACGCCGCCTCCACCGCGGTCGCGCATCTGGACCGGGAGTGGAAGGGCGAGGTGTTCGCGGCGCTCGACGCCGAGGACTACTACGACTTCCAGGTGAACCGGCCCACGGTCTTCCTGGACAACGGCGTGCGGAAGATCACCTGGCCGACGACCAGACTCTCCGTGGTCCGGGTGGGCGGCGACAAGCCCCGTGACCTGGTGCTCGTGCGCGGGATCGAGCCCTCGATGCGCTGGCGCTCCTTCTGCAACGAGCTGCTCGCCTTCGCGCACGAGCTGGGCGTGGAGATGGTGGTGATCCTGGGCGCGCTGCTCGGCGACACCCCGCACACCCGGCCGGTCCCGGTCAGCGGAGTGACCTCCGACCCGGACCTGGCGCGCACGATGGACCTGGAGGAGACCCGGTACGAGGGCCCGACGGGCATCGTGGGCATCCTCCAGGAGGCGTGCACGCACGCGGGCGTGCCGGCCGTGAGCCTGTGGGCGGCGGTGCCGCACTACGTGTCGCAGCCGCCGAACCCGAAGGCGACGCTGGCCCTGCTGAACCGCCTGGAGGACCTGATCGGGCTGCGCATCCCGCTGGGCGAGCTGCCCGAGGACGCGCGGGCCTGGCAGGTGGGCGTGGACCAGCTGGCGGCCGAGGACAGCGAGGTCGCCGAGTACGTGCAGACCCTGGAGGAGGCGCGGGACACCGCGGAGCTCCCGGAGGCGTCGGGCGAGGCGATCGCCCGCGAGTTCGAGCGGTACCTGCGGCGGCGCGAGCCGGGCACGGGGCCCGGTCCGGGGGTGGCGACGGAGGGCGGGGACTCCCCGTTCCTGCGCGACCCGGGCAGCGGTCGCACCCGCCCGCCGAAGCCGGAGCAGCCGGGACCGGAGTCGGTGCCGGGCACTGAGTCGGTTCCGGAAGCGGAGTCGGTACCGGAAGCGGGTGCGGAGCCGGAAACCGAGGTGGACGCGCCGGAAGGCGGGTCCGTTCCGGACGGGGGCACCACGGGCGAGAACCCTTCCGGCAAGAACCCGCCCGGCGAGAACCCGTCCGGCGAGAGCCCGTCCGGCGGCGAGGGTCCGTCCGACGGTCGTCCGGACTCCGGCGGCCCGGACGGCGAAGAGCCGGAGAACGGCGAGGGCCCGGGCGACGACTCCGGCAAGTGACGAGCGACGAGCGGTGAGGGAGGGGCGCCCGGTTCCGGGCGCCCCTCCCTCGTGTCGTGCGCGAGTCCTCCGGCGTCCTACAGCGCGACGCCCAGGAGCGCGTCGACCGTGCGGGAGACGAGGCCGGGGGCGGAGTCGTCGGTGCCGCCTCCGGACTCCTGGAGCGCGGCCCAGCGGTCGACCGCGACGAGCGCGGCCGGCGCGTCGAGGTCGTCGGCGAGGGCCTCGCGGACCTCCTCGACGAGGGCGTCGGCGGACGGCCCGTCGGGGCGGGAGACGGCGGCGCGCCAGCGTCCGAGGCGCTCCACGGCGTCCTGGAGGACCTGGTCGGTCCACTCCCAGTCGGCGCGGTAGTGGTGGGAGAGCAGCGCGAGACGGATCGCGGCCGGGTCGACGCCGTCGCGGCGCAGCTTCGAGACGAAGACCAGGTTGCCCCTGGACTTGGACATCTTCTCGCCGTCGAGGCCGACCATGCCGGCGTGGACGTACGCCTTGGCCATCGGGAACTCGCCGGTGAGGGTCTGGGCGTGCGAGGCGCCCATCTCGTGGTGCGGGAAGATCAGGTCGGATCCGCCGCCCTGCACGTCGAAGCCCATGCCGAGGTGGTCGAGGGCGATGGCGACGCACTCGATGTGCCAGCCGGGGCGGCCCGCGCCGAGGCTGCCGCCGTCCCAGCTCGGCTCGCCCTCGCGGGCGGCCATCCAGAGCATGGGGTCGAGCGGGTTCTTCTTGCCGGGGCGCTCGGGGTCGCCGCCGCGCTCGGCGGAGAGGTGGCGCATCAGCTCGGTGTCGTAGTTCGAGACCCGGCCGAAGTGCGGGTCGGCGTCGACGGAGAAGTAGATGTCGCCGTCGAGCTCGTAGGCGGCGCCGGAGTCCCGCAGGCGCTCGACGAGCGGGACGATGCCCGGTATGGCCTCGACCGCACCGATGTAGTGCTGCGGGGGGAGCATCCGCAGGGCCGTCATGTCCTCGCGGAAGAGGGCGGTCTCGCGCTCGGCGAGGCCGACCCAGTCGACGCCGTCGCGGATCGCGCGCTCCAGGAGGGGGTCGTCCACGTCCGTCACGTTCTGGACGTAGTGAACCTGCCGCTTGGTGTCGAGCCACACGCGCTGAACGAGGTCGAACGCGTTGTAGGTCGCCGCGTGACCCATGTGGGTCGCGTCGTACGGGGTGATGCCGCAGACGTAGATGCGGGCGACGGGGCCGGGGGCGAGGGTGACTCGTCCGCCGGTCGCGGTGTCGTGGATCCGGAGGTCGCGGCCCTTGCCGGGAAGGGCGGGGACCTCAGAAGCGGGCCAGGCATGCATGACCCGAGCGTAACCGGACAGGTGTTCCGGATACGAACCGGATCCGGGATCTTGACCGATTAGGCGGTCTTGCGGGGCGGATGCGCACGTGCGTGCCCTTGGCAGGCGCCTGCGGCGTCGCCCGGCTTGGCCGAAACCTTTCGGTCGAACGCCTGGGGCGCCGGAGTCCCACGGGCCCTGGAGCGGCTCCCGGGACGGCCGTTCTCAGACGGGCGGCCAGGGGATGGCGGGCCACTGCCCCGAGGGCTCGGGGTGGCGTCCGCCCGCCCGCAGGGCCGCCACGCGGGAGCGCACCGCCGCCACCTCGGCGCCGGTGAGCAGTTCGGCCAGTCGGGTGGCGAGCGGCGCTCCGGGCGCCAGGGACCGGTCGAGGCGGTCGAGGACCTCGACCGCCTCGGCGGGCAGTTCCTCGCCCGCCCATCCCCACAGCAGGGTGCGCAGCTTGTCCTCGACGTGGAAGGTGACCCCGTGGTCGATGCCGTAGAGGTGTCCGCCCGGGGCCGGCAGCAGGTGCCCGCCCTTGCGGTCGCCGTTGTTGACGACGGCGTCCAGGACGGCGAGCCGCCGCAGCGCGGGGGTGTCGGCGTGCACGAGGAGGGCGGTGCGGCCCTCGCCGACCTCGGCCTCCCCGACGGCCTTCCAGCCCTCTCCCGGCTCCCCGTCCTCGGTGAGGGCCAGGAGCCGCGCCTCGGGGTCGGCCTCGATCCAGAGCTGGACCATGCCCTCCCCGTACGGGCCGTCGCGCAGGACCGTCGGCGGGACCAGACCCCAGCCGGTGGCCTCGGAGACCTCGTACGCGGCGACCTCGCGCCGGGCGAGGTTGCCGTCGGGGAAGTCCCACAGCGGCCGCTCCCCCGCGACCGGCTTGTAGACGCAGGCGGCCTCCCGCCCCTCGTACGCGACGGAGCAGTAGAGGACGGCGTTGGAGGCCTCGCGGATCCGGCCGCGCACGGTCAGCTCACCGCGGGCGAGCAGTTCGGCGCCCGGCAGGGTCTGGGGGCTGCTGCTCATGCTCCGCGGCGGTATCCGTTCTGGCGGGGGCAGACGTGTCCCTCGGGGTCGAGCGGCAGGCTGCACAGCGGGCACGGCGGGCGGCCGGCGTTGACGACGTCCAGGGCGCGCTTGGCGAAGGCCCGGGCCTGGGCGCCGGTGAGGCGGACCCGGAGCATCGGCGGGCCGTTCTCCTCGTCCTGGAGCAGCCGCTCCTCGGCCTCGGCGAGGTCCTCCTCGGAGTCCGCGTCGAGCTCCACGAGGGCCTGCGCCTCGACGATCATGCGCTGTTCCTCGCCGTCCCAGGCGAGCGCCATGGTGCCGACCCGGAACTCCTCCTCGACGGGCACGTCGAGGGGGGCGGTGTCCGCGATCTCGGCGGGGGCGACGGCGGGCACGGGCGCGTTGCCGCCGGTGCGCCGGACGACCTCGTCGAGGAGTTCGTCGATGCGCTCGGCGAGGGCGGCGACCTGCATCTTCTCCAGGGCGACGCTGGTGACCCGGCCGCCGGCGGACGCCTGGAGGAAGAACGTACGGCGGCCAGGCAGCCCGACCGTGCCGGCCACGAAACGCTCCGGTGGGTCGTAGAGGAACACCTGACGGGACACGTTCCCGGCTCCTTGCGTCTCGACGGTCTTGCTACGGCGGCGCGTCCACCCTACTGCGCGAAGGGATCACGGTGCGCCCGCACCGCCACCGACCTCGGCCGTCCCGCCGTCCCCGGGGCGCTCGCGGGGGGCGAATCCGGCGAAGTCCCCCGTGTCGCCGAGCCGGAGGAGGAAGGGGCGCAGCCGCGTGTAGCGGATGACGGTGACCGAGCAGGGGTCGACCTGGACGCGCTGGAAGAGGTCGAGGTGGAGGCCGAGGGCGTCGGCCACGAGCGACTTGACGATGTCGCCGTGGGAGCACATGAGGTAGCAGGCGTCCTCGCCGTGCTCGGCCTCGATCCGCGCGTTCCAGTCGCGCACGGCCTCGACGGCGCGGTTCTGCATGGCGCGCATGGACTCGCCGCCGGGGAAGGCGGCGGCGGAGGCGTGCGCCTGGACGACCTCCATCAGGGGCTCGTCGTTGAGCTCGGCGAGCTTGCGGCCCGACCAGTCGCCGTAGTCGCACTCGTTGATCCGGTCCTCGACGTGGAGCGGGAGGTCCGGGCGGGCGTCGAGGAGGGGCCGCAGGGTCTCCCGGCAGCGCTGGAGGGGGCTGGAGACGGCGGCGGCGAGCGGGACGTCCGCGAGGCGTCCGGGGAGGGCGGCGGCCTGCGCGGCCCCGCGCTCGTCGAGCGCGATCCCGGGCGTGCGCCCGGCGAGGAGCCCGGAGGTGTTGGCGGTGGAGCGTCCGTGCCGGACGAGGATCAACGTGGCCATGGCGGCCAGCCTAGGCGGTGCCCGGCGCGGGCCCGTCCCCTCCGGGGCCGTCGCACGCACGCGTGCGGAGGTGCGGATGTCGGCGGAGGCGCTGGGCGCCCGTCGCACGCGCGGAGGACGCGGAGGATGCGGTGCGTCCGGTGGCCCCGTGCCCGCGCGCGTGCGGAGCGCCGGAGGCCCGCGCGAGCCGTACGCATGCATGGCGGGGGCGTTCGGGGGGAGAATGCGCCCCGTGATCGTGGACTCTGCCATCTACCGGGACGGGCGCCGCACGGACGGGCCCTCCGACCTTTCGGAGGCCCTGGGGGAGGCGCGGTCGACGGGCGACGACGCGTTCCTGTGGGTGGGCCTGCACGAGCCCACGGAGGAGGAGTTCGACCACGTCGCCTCGGAGTTCGCGCTGCACCCGCTGGCCGTGGAGGACGCCCTGAAGGCCCACCAGCGGCCCAAGCTGGAGGTCTACGACGACTCGCTGTTCATGGTGCTGAAGCCGGTCGTGTACGAGCCGGAGAGCGACCGGGTCTCCTCGGGCGAGCTGATGGTGTTCGTGGGCGACTCGTTCGTGGTCACGGTCCGGCACGGCGAGGGGGCCCCGCTGGCGGAGGTGCGCCGGCGTCTGGAGGCCGACCCCGAGGTCCTGAAGCACGGGCCGACGGCGGTCCTGTACGCGGTGAGCGACGCGATCGTGGACCACTACCTGGAGATCGCGGGCGAGCTCCAGGTGGACCTGGAGGAGCTGGAGGCGGACGTCTTCGCGCCGACCGGGGACGCGGCCTCCAACACGGCGGCGCGGATCTACACGGCGAAGCGGCAGGTCCTGGAGTTCCGGCGGGCCAGCGGTCCGCTGGCCGGGCCGATGGCCCGGCTCACGGCGGGGGCGGTGCCGTTCGTGAACGAGCACTCGCAGCCGTTCTTCCGGGACGTCAACGACCACCTGCTGCGCTCCAACGAGCAGGTGGAGGGCCTGGACCGGCTCCTGTCCGACGTGCTCTCGGCCCATCTGGCGCAGATGGGGGTGCGGCAGAACGACGACATGCGGAAGATCTCGGCGTGGGCGGCCATGGCCGCGGTCCCCACCATGGTGGCGGGGATCTACGGCATGAACTTCGAGCACATGCCGGAGCTGCGCTGGGGCATGGGGTATCCGGCGGTGATCCTGGTGATGACGGGCATCGTGGTGGTCCTGTACCGGATGTTCAAGCGACGCGGCTGGATGTAGGTCCCGCTCGTCCGGGCGGGCGGGCGGGCGGGGGAACGTTCGTCCGGGCGGGGCGGCGGACGCGGGACCCTTCGTCCGGGCCGGACTGCGGACGCGGGAACGTTTCCGCCGCGCCGCCGCGCCGGAACCCGGCTCAGAAGGCGGGGGCGGGGGCCGCCGGTCCTCCGAGGGCGTCGAGCCGCTCGGGCATCCTGAGGTCGATCATCTTGTGCCACCCGGCGACGCGCTCGTACGCGTACATGGCGTGGATGCCGGCGGCGAGGGCGAGGGCCTTGGGCTTCGGCCAGTTCAGGACGCGGCCCATGTGGCGCATCACGGCGAGGCTGACGTCGCGGTAGACCTGGATCTCGACGAGGGCGGACTCGCGCAGGGTCCGCTGGATCAGCCGGCCGTGGCCCTGGCGGGCGAGCCGGAGCAGCTCCTCGTGGCAGTAGGCGAGGTGGTTCGCCTCGTCGTTGTCGATCATGTGGATGGCCCTGCCCAGTTCGGGGTGGTCCCCGAAGTACGTGACGAGCATGTCCATCTGGTCGGCGGCCCGCTGCTCGGTGACCCGGCTGTGGGCGAGGTAGACGATGATGTCCCGCTCGGTCAGCGGCTCGTCGCGGCGGAGCTTGTCGTGCGCGAGGCCGATGCCGCGCTGTTCGAGGAGCATCGTGTAGTCGGTGTCGGGGGGCACCGGGACGGGTTCGAGGCCGCGCTTCCTCATCAACGCGTTGAAGATCCGGCCGTGCTTGTCCTCGTCGGCGCCGTGCCGGACGATCTTGGGCGCGAGTTCGCGCATCCCGGGGGCGACGAGCGCCGCGATCCGGCCGTTCTCCCAGCCGCCCTGGGCCTCGCCGCTCGCCGCGATCGAGCAGAAGAGCCGGAAGGACTCGTCGTCGTCGATGATTTCCTGGAACAGGCCCTTGGCCGTGAGCATCGCCGCCACCTCCGTGCGGACGTTCGCACTCCGGTACGTCCGGGGAGCACCCCGTCCGGGGAGAACGAGTCAAGTCCGGTCCGGGGCGGCGGGCAACACGGGGGCGGGAGCGGTTCGGCCGAAAGAGTGAGCCCCGAGGGCGTAACCAGGGGCCCGCCGGAGCCGTTGTGCTGCGTGACGGCCGTGGCGGGGAAGACCCCCGAGCCCCCACCACGGCCGCAGACCCCACCGGCGGCTCCGTACGGGACATCCCGTACGGAGCCGCCGGCGCGTCACGCCAGTCCCGCCCGCTCCAGGGCCTCGACGCCCGCCCGCAGGGCCGCCACCCGCTCGTCCAGGGTGAAGCCGGCCGGGGCGACGGTGAGGGTGGTGACCCCGGCCGCGGCGTAGGCGGCCATCCGGTCCGCGATCCGCTCGACGGAACCGAGCAGGGTGGTCCGGTCGATCAGCGAGTGCGGCACGGCGGCCGCGGCCCCCGTCTTGTCGCCGGCCAGGTACTTGTCCTGGACCTCGGCGGCCTCCTTCTCGTACCCCATGCGCCGCGCGAGCTGGTTGTAGAAGTTCTGCTTGCGGCTGCCCATGCCGCCGACGTAGAGGGCGGTGTACGGCCGGAACACGTCGGCGAGCGCGTCGACGTCGTCGCCGAGGGCGAGCGGCACGGTGGGACAGACGTCGAAGCCGTCCATGGTCAGGCCGGCCTTCTCGCGGCCCGCGCGGATGTGCCGCAGGGCCGTGTCCTCCAGGTGGTCGGCGGAGGGGAAGATCAGCAGGGCGCCGTCGGCGATCTCGCCGGTCTGCTCCAGGTTCTTGGGGCCGATCGCGGCGATGTAGAGCGGGATGTGCTCGCGCTGCGGGTGCACGGTGAGCTTGAGGGACTTGCCGGGGCCGTCCGGGAGCGGGAGGGTCCAGTGCTCGCCCTCGTGGCTCAGGCGCTCGCGGGTCATGGCCTTGCGGACGATCTCGACGTACTCGCGGGTCCGGGCGAGCGGCTTGTCGAACTTCACGCCGTACCAGCCCTCGGAGACCTGGGGGCCGGAGACGCCGAGGCCGAGGCGGAAGCGGCCGCCGCTGAGCGAGTCGAGGGTGGCGGCGGTCATCGCCGTCATGGCGGGCTGCCGGGCCGGGATCTGCATGATCGCGGAGCCGACGTCGATCCGCTCGGTCTTCGCCGCCACCCAGGCGAGGACGGTGGGCGCGTCGGAGCCGTAGGCCTCGGCGGCCCAGCAGACGTCGTACCCGAGGCGGTCCGCCTCCTGCGCGACGGCGAGGTTGTCGCCGTCCATACCGGCGCCCCAGTAGCCGAGGTTGATGCCGAGCCGCATTCCACGCACCCCTTACCCATCGGTAACGTCTCTGTGGGCCGGACTCTAGCGCGCGGTCGGCGCCTCCGACAGGACGTGGTTGTCCACAGCCCCTCTCCGCGTGGTGCCCCGGCCAGTAATCTCGCGCCCATGGAGCAGAGGCATCTCGGACGTACGGGCCTGCGTGTGTCGCGGATCGGACTCGGCACCCTGACCTGGGGCCGGGACACCGACGAGCAGGACGCCGCCGGGCAGCTGAAGGCGTTCTGGGACGCCGGCGGCACGCTCGTGGACACCGCCGACGTGTACGGCGGCGGCGAGGCGGAGTACCTGCTCGGGCGCCTCATGGAGCGGCTCGTGTCCCGGCAGGACCTCGTCCTGTCGACCAAGGCGGGCAGCGTTCCCGACCCCGACCGGCGCACGGACGGCTCGCGCGGACACCTGCTCGCCGCGCTCGACGCCTCCCTCGCCCGGCTCGGCACGGACCACGTGGACCTGTGGCAGCTCCACGCCTTCGATCCCCACACGCCCCTGGAGGAGTCCCTCCAGGCGCTCGACATCGCCGTGCGCAGCGGACGGGCCCGGTACGCGGGCGTGGCGAACTTCTGCGGCTGGCAGCTCGCCAAGGCGGGCACCTGGCAGCTCGGCGGGGACCGGACCCGGCTCGCGGGCGCGCAGCTGGAGTACTCGCTGCTCCAGCGGGGCGTGGAGCGCGAGGTGCTGCCCGCCGCCCTGGACCTCGGGATAGGGCTGCTGCCCTCCTCGCCGCTGGGGCGCGGCGTCCTGACCGGGAAGTACCGGGGCGGGACGCCGGCGGACTCGCGGGGCGCGTCGGAGACGATGGCGCCGTTCGTGGAGCCGTACCTGGACGACGCGGCGGGCCGGATCGTGGACGCGGTGACGACGGCGGCCGACGGCCTCGCGACGACCCCGCTGCACGTGGCGCTCGCCTGGGTCCGCGACCGGCCCGGGGTGACCGCCCCGATCGTCGGCGCGCGCACGTCGCGGCAGCTCGCGGCCGCGTTGTCGGTGGAGGCGCTTAGTCTTCCTGACGAGATCTGTCGGGCGCTGGACGACGTGTCGGCGCCCGTGCACCGCTATCCGGATCACGACTGGAGCACCTTGTGACCGAGCCTTCCGGGGAGACCGCGCCCGAGGCACCCGAGGACGTGGAGCCCGCCGAGGACGTACGGGAGGGGACCGAGACGGCCGGGGAGGCCGGGACGGCCCCGGACGACGCGCCGGAGGGGACCGACGTGCCGGGGACGACCGACGTGACGGGGAGCGCGCCGGGGACGACCCACGTGGTGGGGAGCGCGGCGGAGACGGCCGATGCGACGGAGGACGCCCCGGAGACGGGGGACGCGCCGGAGACGGCCGATGCGACGGGGAGCGCGACGGAGGACGCGCCCGAGGAGGCCGACGCGCCGGAGGAGGCCGGGGAGGCCTCCGGGGAGCCGGGCCCGGACGCCGGGAAGACCGGCGGCTCCGGTGACGCGCCCGAGCTGAGCGAGGCGCAGGCCGAGCTGGCCGCGCAGCGGGAGCTGCGGGCGAGGATCGAGGCGCGGAAGGCCGGGAAGGAGGGCCCGGTCGCGGCCGGCACCAAGCTGAGCGGGACCGCCGCAGACCTCCTCGCGGCGGTCCGGGCCGTGGAGGGCGGTGCGGCCAGGGGCAGTGCCTTCTACGAGGCGGCCGACCCGGTGCCCCGGCCCCCCGCCCCCGAACGGGCCCCGGTGGCGGCCCCCCGCTCCCCCGCACCCGAGCACCCCACGGCTCCGGCGCCCGCCACCACGGCCGCCGTCCACGAGGTCCTGGCCAGGGGCGGCGCCCCGGAGACGCTGGCCGGGCCGGTGGCCGCCGCGCTCGGCGAGGGCGCGGCCGCGGCGCTGTCCGACGACCCCTGGCAGCTCCTCGCGGTGGCGGGGGTGCGGCCCGAGCAGGCCGACGGCTTCGCGCGGGCGCTCCTCGGACCCGACTGCGGCCCCGGCGACCCGCGCCGGACGGTCGCCCTCACCGTGTGGCTCCTGGAGCGGGCCGCGCTCCGAGGGCACACCGCCCTGGAGGCCGGGGCCGTGTGCGCCGGGCTCGCCGCGCACTCCGTGCCCGACCCCGAGGAGGCGGTCGACACGGCGGTCTCCGAGGGAGCGGTCCACCTCTTCCGGGAGGAGCGGGAGGAAGCCCCGGCGGAGGAGCCCGGCGAGGACGCGGACGGGGCGGCGGACGAGAGCGGGGAGGGCGGCGGGGAACCGCCCGCACTGCTCGGTCTCGACCGGTACGCGCTCGCGGAGGAGAGCCTCGCGGAGGGCCTCGCCCGCCTCGTCAGGACGGCCGTGCCCGACGCCTGGGAGGGCTCCGAGCTCGAACGCGCCGCCGGCGCGCACGGCCTCGTCCTGCACACCGGCGGCGAGACCGCCCGCGCCGAGCCGGTGGCGCTCGCGGCGGCGGCCCGGGAGCGGGGACTGCGCGCCCTGGTCGCGGTCCACTCCGACGGCGGGCGGCGGGCGCTCGGCGCCGCGGGGACGGAGGCCGTGACGGTCGCCGCCCTGCTGTCCGGGGCGGCCGGACCGGGCCGGGACGAGGACGGGGCCTTCGCCCTGGACGTCCTGGTGGTGCTCGACGCGCCGCAGCTCGACGTGGAGACGGCCGCGACGCTCGTGGAGTCGCTGCCGGACGGCTGCCGTCTGGTCCTGAGCGGCGACCCGGAGGTCCTCGGGGCCCCGGGCGCGGGCCGGGTCTTCGCCGACGCGCTCGCGGCCGGGGTGTGCCCCCGGATCGCCTCGCGCGTCCCCGATCCGGGACCGCTCGGCGAACTGGTGTCGGGCATCGGCGCCGGCGAACTGAACCAGGTCGAGGCCCCCGGCAAGGAGGTCGTCATCGTCCCGGTGCGGGACGCGGGCGAGGCCGTGCACCGCACCGTCCAGCTGGTGGCCGACTCGGTGCCCCGGGCGATCGGGGTGCCGCCGGAGCGGACGCAGGTCGTCACGGTCGGCCACGGCGGCTCGGCCGGCACGCGCGCGCTGAACGCCGCCCTCAAGCAGCGGCTCAACCCCGGCCCCGGCCGGTTCGGCGGCTACGACCCGGGCGACCGGGTGGCGTACGCGCCGGTGCCGGGGCGGACGGTCACCGGCACGGTCCTCTCGGCCGACGCCGAGGGCCTGCGGCTGCGCTGCGGGGAGGACGAGGTCCTCGTACCGAAGGAGCGGGTGGAGTCGGCGCTGCGGCACGGCTGGGCGCTCACCGCGCACCAGGCGGCCGGGACGCGGTGGCCCGCGGTGGTCGCGGTGCTGCCCGGGGACGCGGCCGGGGGCCTGAGCCGGCCGTGGGTGTACACGGCCTTCGGCCGGGCGGAGCGCCATCTGTCGGTCGTGCACGGCGTGGACCAGGCGCTGCCCCGGGCGGTGGCCGAGGGGGTGGCGCCGGAGCGCACGACCCGGCTGCGGCCGCTCCTGGAGGGGCTGCTCGCCGCCGGGGAGTAGGGCGGCGCGGGAACGACGGGAGGGCCGGGACGCCCCGTACGGCATCCCGGCCCTCCCGTGTGTGCGGCTCCGCGCCGCCGCCTCCCCGCGGCGGCCCGGAGGTCAGGCGCGGGCCCTCCCGGACGGACCGGGGCCGCCGCGGTCGTCGCCGTCCGCGTCCTCGTCGAAGACGGAACTGACGTCGAAGCGGCAGACGATCCGCTCGGGGTCGGCGTGCTCGAAGGGGGCGTTGAGCCACTCCCCCGGTTCGGGGAGTTCGTCGGCCGCGACGACCCAGAGCGTGGAGTCGCCCTCCTCCAGGCCGAAGTCCTTGTGCCGGGAGGCGATCTCGTCCGGTTCGTACTCGCCGAAGAGCACGCCGAGCGCGGCGAGGGGCGAGACCCCGGCCTTGGCGGCCGCCCCGGTGACGTCCTCGCCGCCGGCCTCGGCGACGCGGCGGGCCTGGGCGAGCAGCCGCCGGGGTTCCGCCACGGCGTAGTCGCGGCGGATCAGGAGGCTGAGGGCGTGGGGCTCGTCGGGCCCGGTGTAGGGCGGCAGGGAGCCGTCCGCGCCGGGGATCTCGAAGGGGGTGACCTCGTCGTAGTGGTCGTAGAGGAGTTCGTCGTAGGTCTCGGCCGCCGAGGCCAGGGCGTTGAAGGCCTCGTAGACGGCCGGGTCGTCGTCCCCCGTGCGGCGTTCGACCGCCGCGAGGTGACGGTCCAGTGCGGCTTTGACCGCCTCGGCGGCGGCACGTACCTCGGCAGCGGTGGGCTGCGCAGCATCAGACATGGGACAGACGCTATCCGTACCGGGGCCGTGCCCGCACAATAGATGCGATGCCGGAATACGAATTTGTCGACGTGTACGTGCCGCGCGGCGTCTCCCGCAAGGAGGCGACGCGCCTGCTGACCGACCATGCCGAGTACGGACACTGGGAGTTGGACCGTCTGACCCTGCACCGGGACGGGAGCCGCAGAGTGCGGCTGAAACGGCGGATCATCCGCCAGGTCAGGGCGACCTGGTAGACCGGAGGACGACGAGAAGGGGCCCCGCGGTGTGCGGGGCCCCTGTGCGTGGCGCGCGTCCGTGCGTGGTGCTCGTCACACGGCCCCGGGCCGTGCGGCGGGCTCAGGCGGCGCGGCGGGCGCGGCGGTAGATCAGCGAACCGGCGAGCAGCAGTCCGGCGCCGGCGGGGACGATCACGCCGAGCGGCCCGGAGCCGGTCTCGGCGAGCTCCTCGACGGCCCTCGGTGTCGTTCCGGTGTGCGTGCCGGGGGTGTTCGACCCGCCGTCGGTGCCGGGGGTGCCCGGGTTTCCGGGGGTGCCCGGGTTACCCGGGTTTCCGGGGTTCTCCGGGGTCTCCGGATTCCCCGGCCGCGTCGGCTCGACGCCGTTGCCGCAGTCGTTGCCCGCGGCCGGGTCGAGGAGCCCGATGACCGAGACGCTGTTGCCGCACACGTTCACCGGGACGTCGACCGGCACCTGGACGTTGTTGCCGGAGCCCACGCCGGGCGAGCCGCTCGTGTGGCCCCCGGCGGACGATCCGCCCCCGGGCCCGCCCGGTCGGGAGACGTTGGCGCACTTGTTGCCCATCGCCGGATTCAGGAGTCCGACGACGCTGACGGTGTTCCCGCAGGCGTTCACCGGCACGTGGACCGGGACCTGGACGGAGTTCCCGGACGCGACGCCCGGGGAGTTCACGGCCGCGCCGTTCGCACCGGAGTCGGCGTGCGCATAACCGCCGCCGACCGCGGCGAAGACGCCGCCGGCGGCCGCAACGGTGATGAGGCCCTTGCGCGTGACCTGTCGCATAGCTTGTTCCCTGCCTGCTCGGCTTCCAAAGGGTGCCACCGGGCGGAGGGCCCGGGGCGGAAATGGCCACCGGCCCCGGAGTGCATGGCACGCACTCCGGGGCCGGACCGGCTCACGCCCTCACGGGGCGGGGCACGACGTCAGGCGTTGACGCAGGTGTTGCCGAAGGCGGGGTTCAGCAGGCCGATCACGGAGACCGTGTTGCCGCACAGGTTCACGGGAACGTGAACCGGCACCTGGACGACGTTGCCCGAGAGGACACCGGGGGAACCGATGGCCGCACCCTGGGCACCCGCGTCGGCAACGGCCATGCCCGCACCCGCGAGAACGAGACCGCCAGTGGCAGCCGCAGCAGCGACGACCTTCTTGATCATTATTCCTCCTAGTTGGCAATGCGGCCCCAGCCGCGGACCGCACACCTGTAACGAGGGGGAGGGGTGGGGGCTACGAGCCCCCGGGTTCATTCACTCTTTTCGGGCAAAAGCGAACGCGCGGACGAATTCGGCGCGCGTCGGCGGCGGGGGCGCTCAGGAGGCGTCCAGGAAGCGGTCCAGGACGCGGGCGCCGAACTTGAGGCCCTCGACCGGGACCCGCTCGTCCACGCCGTGGAACATGCCGGCGAAGTCGAGCTCCGGCGGGAGCTGGAGCGGGGCGAAGCCGAAGCAGCGGATGCCGAGGTCGTCGAAGGACTTGGCGTCGGTGCCGCCGGAGAGCATGTACGGCACGGCGCGGGCGATCGGGTCCTCGGCGCGCAGGGCCAGCTGCATGGCGTCCACCAGGGCGCCGTCGAAGCTGGTCTCCAGGGCCTTGTCGCCGTGCACGTCCTCGCGCCTCACGCGGGGGCCGAGGATCCGGTCGAGGTCGGCCAGGAACTCCTGCTCGTACCCGGGCAGGAAGCGGCCGTCGACGTGGGCCGTGGCCTGGCCGGGGATCACGTTCACCTTGTAGCCGGCGCCGAGCATGGTCGGGGCGGCCGAGTTGCGCAGGGTGGCCCCGATCATCTTGGCGATGCCGCCGAGCTTGGCGAGGGTGGCGTCCATGTCCTCGGGGTCGAGGGGGGTGCCCAGGGCGTCCGAGAGCTCGTCCAGGAAGGACCGGACGGTCTTGGTGACCCTCACCGGCCACTGGTGGCGGCCGAGGCGGCCCACGGCCTCGCAGAGTTCCGTGATGGCGTTGTCGTTGTTGGTCATCGAGCCGTGGCCCGCGGTGCCCTCGACGGTCAGCCGCATCCAGTGCATGCCCTTCTGGGCCGTCTCCACCAGGTAGAGCCGCAGGTTCTCGTTGACGGTGAAGGAGAAGCCGCCGACCTCGCCGATCGCCTCGGTGACCCCCTCGAAGAGGTCCCGGTGCTCGTCGACCAGGTACCGGGCGCCGTGGGTGCCGCCGGCCTCCTCGTCGGCGAGGAAGGCGACGACGACGTCGCGCGGGGGCTTGCGGCCGCTGCGCATCCGGTCCCGCACGACCGCGAGGGTCATCGCGTCCATGTCCTTCATGTCGACGGCGCCGCGGCCCCAGACGCAGCCGTCGGCGATCTCGCCGGAGAAGGGGTGGTGGGTCCAGTCCTCGGCGTTGGCCGGGACGACGTCGGTGTGGCCGTGGATCAGCAGGGCGGGCCGCGACGGGTCCTCACCCTCGATCCGGGCGACGGTGGAGGCCCGGCCCCGGTGCGACTCGAAGACCTTCGGTTCGAGGCCGACCTCGGCCAGCTTCTCGGCGACGTACTCCGCCGCCGCCCGCTCTCCCGGCCCCGAGTGGTCTCCGTAGTTGCTGGTGTCGATGCGGATGAGGTCGCGACAGAGGTCGACTACCTCGTCCTCGCCGCGGACGCTCCCGGCCGTGTTCGACTCGCTCACGCTGCTTCCTCCCACTACGTGCCCCCACGTGATCGCTGGTGGTCACCCCCCATCCTCCCGCGTGGCCCCCTCGTGCCCCAAGGCCGCCCGCCGACCGTCATGCGGCTGTCACATGCCGGGGGCCGCCCGGGGTGGTGATCGACCACCCCGAATGTTTGCTATGGTTTTCCTCGTCGGAAGGGCCCAGCGGCCAGGAAGACAGACACCTTGTCCGGGTGGCGGAATGGCAGACGCGCTAGCTTGAGGTGCTAGTGCCCTTTATCGGGCGTGGGGGTTCAAGTCCCCCCTCGGACACCACACGGAGTCCCGGTCGAGATCTTCTCGGCCGGGACTTTCGCATGGGCGCGCACGCGCGCGTACGGACGGCCACGAGGCGGAGCGGTGAGACGCAGGACCAGGCCCCCGGTGTCGCCGCTGCCCCAGCGGGACGGGATCGATCCCGTACGGGTGCGGCTTCCGGAGGATCCGGACGGCGCCTGGGCGACCGTGCGGGACCACCTGCTCGACCGGTACGGGACCGCCGTCGGGGTCGGGCGGGTCGAGGAGATGCTGCGGGAGGCGCGGTTCGTCGGGGTCGACGGGCCGGTCTCCGGGGACGAGCCGTACGCCGCGGGGCGGTGGCTCTGGTTCCACCGGGACTTCCCGCCGGAGACGCCGGTGCCGTTCGGGGTCGGGGTCGTGTACCGGGACGAGCGGATCGTGGTGGCCGACAAGCCGCACTTCCTGGCGACGATGCCCCGGGGGCGGCACGTCACGGAGACCGCGACGGCGCGGCTGCGGCGGGACCTGGGGCTGCCCCGGCTCCAGCCCGCGCACCGGCTCGACCGGCTGACGGCGGGGCTTGTCCTCTTCGTCGTGCGGGAGGAGGACCGGGGGGCGTACCAGACGCTGTTCCGGGACCGGGCGGTGCGCAAGGAGTACGAGGCGGTGGCGCCGTACGACCCGGCGGTGCGGCTGCCGGTGACGGTGCGGAGCCGGATCGAGAAGGAGCGCGGGGTGATGGCCGCCCGGGAGGTGCCGGGCGAGCCGAACGCCGAGAGCCGGATCGAGCTGGTCGCGCACGCGGGCGGGCTCGGCCGGTACCGGCTGGTGCCGGTGACCGGGCGGACGCACCAGCTGCGGGTGCACATGAACGCGCTCGGGCTGCCGATCCTGCACGATCCGGTCTATCCGGTGGTCCGTGAGGACGGGCCGGAGGACTTCGGGCGCCCGCTGGGCCTGCTGGCCCGGACGCTGGAGTTCTCCGACCCGTTCTCGGGCCGTGCGGTGCGGTTCGAGAGCCGGCTGCGGCTCAGTGGCCCCGGCTGATCCACTCCTGGAGGTGGGGGGCCTCGGCGCCGACGGTGGTGGTGTCGCCGTGGCCGGTGCGCACCACCGTCTCCGGCGGCAGGGTCAGGAGCTTGTCCCGGATCGAGTCGACGATCGTGGGGAAGTCCGAGAAGGACCGGCCGGTGGCGCCGGGGCCGCCCTGGAAGAGGGTGTCGCCGGTGAAGACCGTGCCGAGCTCCGGTGCGTACAGGCTGACCGCTCCCGGGGCGTGGCCCGGGGTGTGCAGGACCGTGAGGTCGGTGCCGGCGATGGTGAGGACCTGGCCGTCGGCGAGGTCGCCGTCCGGGCTGTGATCGGGGTGGGTCTGCTTCCACAGCGGCAGGTCGGCGGGGTGGAGCAGGATGCGGGCGCCGGTGGCGGCGGCGAGCGCCGGGGCCGCGTCCACGTGGTCGTTGTGGGCGTGGGTGCAGACGATGGCGCGCAGGGTGCGTCCGTCGAGCGCGGCGAGGATGGCCCCGGCGTCGTGGGCGGCGTCGATGACGATCGCCTCGGTGTCGTCGCCGACGATCCAGACGTTGTTGTCGACGTCCCAGGTGCCGCCGTCGAGGCTGAAGGTGCCGGAGGTGACGAGGTGGTCGATCCGGGCGGCCATCACAGCACCACCACCGAGCGGAGGACGTCGCCCTCGTGCATGCGGGCGAAGGCCTTCTCGACCTCGTCGAGGCCGATGGTCTCGGTGACGAAGGCCGCGAGGTCGATGCGGCCCTGCTGGTGCAGGTCGACGAGCATCGGGAAGTCGCGGGAGGGCAGGCAGTCGCCGTACCAGGAGGACTTGAGCGCGCCGCCGCGGCCGAAGACGTCGAGGAGGGGCAGTTCGAGCTTCATCTCGGGGGTGGGGACGCCGACGAGGACGACGGTGCCGGCGAGGTCGCGGGCGTAGAAGGCCTGCTCGTACGTCTCCGGGCGGCCGACGGCCTCGATGACGACGTCGGCGCCGAAGCCGCCGGTGAGTTCGCGGATCGCCTCGACGGGTTCGGTGGAACGGGAGTTGACGGTATGGGTGGCGCCCATCGCCTTCGCCGTCTCCAGCTTCCGGTCGTCGATGTCGACGGCGATGATCTTCGCCGCTCCGGCGAGGCGGGAGCCGACGACCGCCGCGTCGCCGACGCCGCCGCAGCCGATGACGGCGACGGTGTCGCCGCGGCCGACGTTCCCGGTGTTGAGGGCGGCGCCGATGCCGGCCATGACGCCGCAGCCGAGGAGGCCCGCGACCTCGGGGGCGACGGCGGGGTCGACCTTGGTGCACTGGCCGGAGGCGACGAGGGTCTTCTCGGCGAAGGCGCCGATGCCGAGGGCCGGGGAGAGCTCCGTGCCGTCGAGCAGGGTCATCCTCTGCTGCGCGTTGTGGGTGTCGAAGCAGTACCAGGGGCGGCCGCGCAGGCAGGCGCGACAGGTGCCGCACACGGCGCGCCAGTTGAGGATCACGAAGTCGCCGGGGGCGACGTCGGTGACGCCCTCGCCGACCGACTCGACGATTCCGGCGGCCTCGTGGCCGAGGAGGAAGGGGAACTCGTCGTTGATGCCGCCCTGCTTGTAGTGGAGGTCCGTGTGGCAGACGCCGCACGCCTGGATCTTCACGACGGCCTCGCCGGGGCCGGGATCGGGGATCACGATCGTCTCGACCCGTACCGGTTCGTTCCTGCCGGGGGCGATGACCCCCTGGACGTGCTGCGGCATCGCGAACTTCCCTCTCTGCGAACGGATCTTGCAAGGCTCCTGCGTACCACTATCTCCCGACAAAGCGCGAGACCCCCGCAGGCCGTGCTTGCGGGGGCCCTGTGACGGTACGTCAGTCGCGCGGGGAACCGGCGGTCGCGCGGACCCGGCCGCGGACCAGGAACCAGCCGCCGACGAGGGCCGCCGCGACGAGCGGGAGGCAGTTCACGGTGGTGCGGCTGATGCCCTCGTCCATCCACATCAGGACGAGGACGGAGCCGAGGAAGAGCAGGGTCACGATCTGGGTGTAGGGGGCCCAGGGCAGCCGGTAGGCGGGGCGGGCGAGCCCGCCCCGCTCGGCCCGGCGCCAGAACAGCAGCGAGCAGACCATGATCATGGCCCAGGTGCCGATGATGCCGATCGAGGCGAAGTTGAGGACCAGCTCGAAGGCCTCGCCGGGCATGACGTAGTTGAGGGCGACGCCGAGGACGCCGAAGCCCGCGGTGAGCAGGATGCCGCCGTAGGGGACGCCGCCCTTGTTCATGACGCCGGTGAAGCGGGGCGCGGAGCCGGCCAGCGACATGGAGCGCAGGATGCGGCCGGTGGAGTACAGGCCCGAGTTGAGGCTGGAGAGGGCGGCGGTGAGGACGACCAGGTTCATCACGCCGGCGGCGCCGGGGATCCCCAGCTTGTCGAAGACGGTGACGAAGGGGCTCTGGTCGCCGGAGTAGGCCGTGTACGGCAGGAGGAGGGCGAGCAGGACGACGGAGCCGACGTAGAAGAGGCCCACGCGCCACATGATCGAGTTGATCGCCTTCGGCATGATCTTCTCGGGATTCTCGGTCTCGCCGGCGGCGACGCCGCACAGTTCGACGGAGGCGTAGGCGAAGACGACGCCCTGGATGAGCAGCAGCATCGGCATCGTGCCCGCGGGGAAGACGCCGCCGTTGTCGGTGATGGTGCCGAGGCCCGGGGTGTGGCCGCCGACGTCGTGGGAGGTCACGACGAGGAAGATGCCGACCAGCATGAAGGCGACCAGGGCGGCGACCTTGACGATGGCGAACCAGAACTCCATCTCGCCGAAGTACCTCACGGAGATGAGGTTGGCGGCGAGGACGACCGCGAGGGCGATCAGGGCGAGGATCCACTGCGGGACGTCGCTGAACATCGACCAGAAGTGGGCGTAGGTGGCGGCCGCGGTGATGTCGGCGACGGCGGTGGTCGACCAGTTGAGGAAGTAGAGCCAGCCGGCCGTGTAGGCGCCCTTCTCGCCCATGAACTCGCGCGCGTAGGAGACGAAGGCGCCGGAGGAGGGGCGGTAGAGCACCAGCTCGCCGAGGGCCCGCACCACGAAGAAGGCGAAGACGCCGCAGACGGCGTAGGCGATGAAGAGGGAGGGCCCGGCCTGGGACATGCGGCCGCCGGCGCCCAGGAAGAGCCCGGTGCCGATGGCGCCGCCGATGGCGATCATGTTGATGTGCCGGGACTTGAGGTCCTTGCGGTATCCGGCGTCGCCGGCGTCGACGTGGGGGGTGGCGGCCGTGGGCCCGCCGGATGCCGCCGGTGCGGCGGACGGCGGGTCGGCCGCGGTGACGCGGTCACTCATGGAGTTGTTCGCCTTCGTGAGGGGGGCGGTGCGGTACCCGGTCGCACTCGGTGGGGGGTCTCCCCGGTACGACCAGCGCACATCCTCACGGCACGGGGCGGTGACTGACTGTGGCGCATGTCACTGAACGCCCATATTTGAGCTAGTTCAGAGCTTGCGTCCGGTCGTCAGGGGGCGAGGACGTCCAGCTCCTGGAGGGCGCCGACGGCGATCTGGCGGGTCAGCTCCTCGGCGCGGGCCGCGTCCCGCTCCCGCACGGCCTCGGCGACCTGGACGTGGAGGGTGACGGCGGCCGGGTCCGGGTCCTCGAACATCACGTGGTGGTGGGTGCGGCCGGTGAGGACCTCCGCGACGACGTCGCCGAGGCGGGCGAACATCTCGTTGCCCGAGGCGTTGAGGACGACCCGGTGGAAGGCGATGTCGTGGACGAGGTACTCCTCCAGGCGCCGGCCGCGCGAGGTGGCGACCATGCCGAGGGCCTCCTCGGTGAGCTCCCGGCACTGCTCGGGGGTGGCGTTCACGGCGGCGAGGCCGGCGGCGACGGGCTCGACGGCGGAGCGGAGCACGGTGAGCGAGCGGAGCTGGCGGGGGCGGTCGGCGCCGGCCAGGCGCCAGCGGATGACCTGGGGGTCGTACACGTTCCAGCTCGCGGTGGGGAGCACGGTGACGCCGACCCGGCGGCGGGACTCGACGAGGTGCATGGACTCCAGGACCCGGACGACCTCGCGGACCACGGTCCGGGAGACGTCGAAGCGCCGGGCCAGTTCGTCGGTGCGCAGCACGGTGCCGGGCGGGTACTCCCCCGCCGTGATCGCGAGGCCCAGGGTGGCCAGGACGTGGGAGTGGAGCCCCTGGGCCTGTGTCGTCATGGGGATCAGCCTATGCGGGTACGCGGGGGTGGACACGGCAGGAGCGGGGGCCGGGGCGGCCTCCGGAGCAAGATCCGGAATTAAAAGTACTACTTTTATGTCACAGTCCCTTGAATACGTCGTACTCCATGGGTTTCATGAGCGCGACGGACAACGGAATCGATGTCGAAGAAGACAGCGAGGCACTCCATGAGCAGCACCCCCCAGGCCCCTCCCGTCGTCGTCGTGATGGGCGTCGCGGGGACCGGCAAGACCACCATCGGTCCGCTGGTCGCCGAGGCCCTCGGCCTCCCCTACGCCGAGGGCGACGACTTCCACCCGGCGGCGAACGTCGCCAAGATGTCGGCCGGCGTCCCGCTGGACGACGAGGACCGGGGCCCCTGGCTCGACGCCATCGGGGAGTGGGCGCACGGCCGGGCCGGGCTCGGCGGCGTGGTGAGCAGCTCCGCGCTGAAGCGGGCGTACCGGGACCGGCTGCGTGCCGCCGCGCCCGGCGTCGTCTTCCTCCATCTGACCGGCGACCGGGAGCTCATCGAGGGCCGGATGGCCGCGCGCAAGGGGCACTTCATGCCGACGGCGCTGCTCGATTCCCAGTTCGCCACCCTGGAGCCGCTCCGGGCCGACGAGGCCGGCGTCGCCGTCGACGTGTCCGGCACCCCCGAGGAGATCACCGCCCGCGCCGTCGCCGCACTGCGCGGCCGGACCGACTGACCCCCTCCGCCCCCTTCCCCTCCTTTCTCCTGCCCGTACGAAGGACACCACCGTGACCAGTCTCAGCGTCGAGATCCTGGCAGCGGACGCCGCCGAACCGATCACCTCGGCAGGCAACGCCCAGCTCGGGATCGCCGTGCTCGCCGGCATCGCCGTCATCGTCCTGCTCATCACCAAGTTCAAGCTGCACGCGTTCCTGGCGCTGACCATCGGGTCCCTCGCGCTCGGCGCGTTCGCGGGCGCGCCGCTCGCGGACACCATCAAGTCCTTCACCACCGGCCTCGGCGCCACCGTCGCCGGCGTGGGCGTGCTGATCGCCCTCGGCGCCATCCTCGGCAAGCTGCTCGCGGACTCCGGCGGCGCGGACCAGATCGTCGACACGATCCTGGCGAGGGCGAGCGGCCGGGCCATGCCGTGGGCGATGGTGCTCATCGCCTCCGTGATCGGCCTGCCGCTCTTCTTCGAGGTCGGCATCGTGCTGCTGATCCCGGTCGTGCTGCTGGTCGCCAAGCGCGGCAACTACTCCCTGATGCGGATCGGCATCCCGGCCCTCGCCGGCCTCTCCGTGATGCACGGGCTCATCCCGCCGCACCCCGGCCCGCTCGTCGCGATCGACGCGGTCGGCGCCAACCTGGGCGTCACCCTCGCCCTCGGCCTCGTCGTCGCGATACCGACCGTGATCATCGCCGGTCCGGTCTTCTCCCGGTACGCGGCCCGCTGGGTGGACATCCCGGCCCCCGAGAACATGATCCCCACCCGGCCCTCCGAGGACCTGGAGAAGCGTCCCGGCTTCGGCGTCACCGTCGCGACCGTGCTGCTCCCGGTCGTCCTGATGCTGGTGAAGGCGCTCGTCGACATCGTCGTGGACGACCCCGAGAACGGCGTCCAGAAGGTCACCGACGTCATCGGCTCGCCGCTGATCGCGCTGCTCGCCGCGGTCATGGTCGCGCTCTTCACCCTGGGCCGGGCGGCCGGCTTCACCAAGGAGCGCCTGTCCTCGACCGTCGAGAAGTCCCTCGCCCCGATCGCGGGCGTCCTGATGATCGTCGGCGCGGGCGGCGGCTTCAAGCAGACCCTGATCGACATCGGGGTCGGGCAGATGATCCTGGACTTCTCCGAGAGCTGGTCCATCCCGGCCCTGCTGCTCGCCTGGCTGATCGCGGTCGCGATCCGGCTCGCGACGGGCTCGGCGACGGTGGCGACGATCTCGGCGGCGGGGCTGGTGGCTCCGCTGGCGGAGGGCATGTCGACGGGCGAGACGGCGCTGCTCGTCCTCGCGATCGGCGCCGGTTCGCTCTTCTTCAGCCACGTCAACGACGCCGGGTTCTGGCTGGTGAAGGAGTACTTCGGCATGAACGTCGGCCAGACGATCAAGACCTGGTCGGTGATGGAGACGATCATCTCGGTCGTGGGCATCGTGTTCGTGCTGCTGCTGTCGCTGGTGTTGTAGCGGCGGCGGAATCCACCGGTGAGGGCCGGTCGTGGCTGACAGACTGTCGGCCATGACCGGCCCTCACGCGCTCAAGCCCTTCCTGCTCGCCTTCCCCGGCCCCCTGCGGGACCGGCTCGTCGCGGCGGTCCTCTCCGGCGAGAAGACCGCCACGACGGGACTCCTCCTGGAGTACGAGGCCGAGGGCGAGGAGCTGCCCGAGGTCGGCGAACGCTCGGCGGTCGTCGACTCGGACGGCCGCGAGGTGGCGGTCGTGGAGATCACGGAGGTCCAGGTGCTGCCCCTGCGCGACGCGGACCTCCGCCTCGCGCTCGGCGAGGGCGAGGGCCACCGGTCGGTCGCGGAGTGGCGCGCGGGCCACGAGGACTTCTGGCACGGCGAGGAGATGCGGGAGGCGCTGGGGGACCCGGAGTTCGTGGTGGACGGGGGGACGATGCTGGTGGTGGAGTGGTTCCGGGTGGTGGAGGTGCTCCGGGGGGCCTGAGGCCGGGCCGTCGTTTCCGGGGCCGGCCCCGCCGTGGGGTGCCCCGGCCCCTTTCCGGTCTCCCGGGGCACGGCCCCCGTCGTACTCCTCCCGCCGGCCCCGGCCCCGGCTTTCCCGGGCCCCGGTCCCGGTCCCGGTCCCGGTCCCGGTCTCAGCCCACCGCCTTCGCCGCCGCCCGGCCCGCCGCGCGGCCCGAGAAGATGCAGCCGCCGAGGAAGGTGCCTTCGAGGGAGCGGTAGCCGTGGACGCCGCCGCCGCCGAACCCGGCCGCCTCGCCCGCCGCGTACACGCCCTCCAGGGGTTCGCCGCCCTCCGTCAGGACGCGGGAGTCGAGGTCGGTCTCCAGGCCGCCGAGGGACTTGCGGGTGAGGATGCTGAGGCGCACGGCGATCAGCGGGCCCGCCCCGGGATCCAGGATGCGGTGCGGGGGCGCCGTGCGGATGAGCTTGTCGCCCAGGTACTTGCGGGCTCCCCGGATCGCCGTGACCTGGAGGTCCTTGGTGAACGGGTTGGCGATCTCTCGGTCGCGGGCGGTGATCTCGCGGCGCAGCGCGGCCTCGTCGATCAGCGGCGCGTCGGTGAGCGCGTTCATGCCCCGGACGAGGGCGGAGAGGTCCTTCTCCACGACGAAGTCGACGCCCTTGTCCATGAAGGCCCGGACGGGGCCGGGCACGTCCGCCCGCGCGCGCCCGATGACGTCGCGGACCGACTTGCCGGTCAGGTCCGGGTTCTGCTCGGAGCCCGAGAGGGCGAACTCCTTGCCGATGATCTTCTTGTCGAGGACGAACCAGGTGTGGTCGTGCCCGGTCCGCATGATGTGTTCGAGGGTGCCGAGGGTGTCGAAGCCGGGGAAGAGCGGCACGGGCAGGCGCTTGCCGGTGGCGTCGAGCCAGAGGCTGGACGGGCCGGGCAGGATGCGGATGCCGTGGCGGGCCCAGATGGGGTTCCAGTTCTCGATGCCCTCGGTGTAGTGCCACATCCGGTCGCGGTTGATGTGGCTGGCGCCGGCCTTCTCGGCGACGCCGAGCATGAGGCCGTCGACGTGCGCGGGGACGCCGGAGAGCAGCTTGGCGGGCGGGGTGCCGAGCCGGGAGGGCCACTGGGCGCGGACGAGGTCGTGGTTGCCGCCGATGCCGCCGGAGGTGACGATCACGGCCTGGGCGCGCAGTGCGAAGGAGCCGGTGGCCTCCCGGCCGCTGGCGGTGCCCCGGGGGACGGCGGAGGGTTCCAGGACCTCGCCGGTGACGGTGTCGACGGCTCCGCCGGTGCGGCCGAGGCCGGTGACGCGGTGGCGGAAGCGGAACCGGACCAGGCCCCGGGCGGCGCCCTCGCGGACCTTCCGCTCGAAGGGGGCGACGAGGCCGGGGCCCGTGCCCCAGGTGATGTGGAAGCGGGGGACGGAGTTGCCGTGCCCGGTGGCGTCGTAGCCGCCGCGCTCGGCCCAGCCGACGACGGGGAAGAAGCGCACCCCGCGCGCGTGGAGCCAGGCGCGCTTCTCGCCGGACGCGAAGTCGACGTACGCCTCGGCCCACTTCCTCGGCCAGTGGTCCTCGGTCCGGTCGAAGCCGGCGGTGCCGTACCAGTCCTGGAGGGCGAGGGCGTGGCTGTCCTTGACGCGCATGCGGCGCTGTTCGGGCGAGTCGACCAGGAAGAGGCCGCCGAAGGACCAGTGGGCCTGGCCTCCGAGGGACTGCTCGGGCTCCTGGTCGAGGAGGATCACGGTGCGGCCGGCGTCGACCAGTTCGGCGGTGGCGACGAGCCCGGCGAGACCGGCCCCGATCACGATCACATCAGCGTCGTAGGACATGGACCGCATCTTGGATACACCGGTGTATCCAGTCAACCGTTCGGACGCGGGGTCTCGCGGGGCGGCCCCTCCGGGTGGTCCCGCCGAGTGGTCCCGCCAGGTGGTTCCGCCGGGCGGCTTTGCTTGGATGGCGCCATGAGTTCCGCCGAAGAGATTCTCGACGTCGTCGACGAGCAGGACCGGGTGGTCGGACAGGCCCCGCGCGGTGAGGTGTACGCGCGGGGCCTGATCCACCGCTGCGTCTTCATCCGGGTCCGGGACGCCGACGGCAGGGTCTTCGTCCACCGCAGGACGCCGACGAAGCTGGTCTTCCCCTCCATGTACGACATGTTCGTCGGCGGTGTCGTCGGCGCGGGCGAGTCCTACGACGAGGCCGCCCTCCGCGAGGCCGAGGAGGAGCTGGGGGTGCGGGGGCTCCCCCGCCCCGAGCCGGTGCTGCGCTTCCTGTACGACTCCGGGGGCGTGGCCGGGAAGTGGTGGTCGGCCGTGTACGAGGTCCGCTGCGACCTGCCGGTGGACCCGCAGGCCGAGGAGGTCGCCTGGCACGCCTTCCTGACGGAGGACGAGCTGGCCGCGCGGCTCGGCGAGTGGGAGTGGGTGCCGGACGGCCTCGCCGCGCACGAGCGGCTGCGGGCGCACGGGGCGGCGGGCCGGGGCTGAGGGCCGGACGGGCCTCCGGTCCCCTCCCGGGGCCCCGCGCCGGGGCCGGGCCTGCCGGGGCCGGACGTGCCGGAGCCTGGCGTGCCGGGGCCGGGCGTGCCGGGCGGGGCTTTCCGCACACGCCCCGGAGTCCGGTCCCGGGCACTTCGACGGGGCGGGGCCCGGGGGCTCGTCCCGGGGCCCGGCACCGGGGCCGGGACGTGCCGGGCGGTCCGATGATCAGGCCGCTAGGGTGCACGTGTGAGCGATTTCGTGCAGAGTCTGCGGCTCTGGTTCGCGCCGCAGCGGATCCGGGACGAGGGGGACACCCCGGACTACCGCTTCTCCCTCGCGAACGAACGGACCTTCCTCGCCTGGGTCAGGACCGCGCTCGCCCTGATCGGCGGCGGCTTCGCCGTCGACCAGTTCCTGCCGGACCTGCGGTGGGGGGTGCGGGTCGGGCTCGCGCTCGCGCTGCTCGCCGCCGGGGTCCTCTGCGCCCTGCGCGCGGTGAACCACTGGGTGCGCTGCGAGCGGGCGATGCGGCGGGGCGAGGACCTTCCGGCGTCCCGGTTCCCGGCGGTCCTCGGCATCGTGGTGGCCGTGGTGGCGCTCGCGATGGTGGTGGTCGTCCTCTTCGGCTGGGCCGGGTAGTGGAGGGGCCGGACGCGGTGGTGACCCGGGACCCCGGGCTCCAGCCGGAGCGGACCCGGCTCGCCTGGCGGCGCACCACGCTCTCCTGCACGGTCGTGGCGGTGCTCGCCGTCAAGCTGGCCGTCCAGGACGGGACCACGCCCCGGGGGCTGGTCGGGCTCGCGCTCTCCGCCCTCGTGTGGGTCCTGTTCCTGGTGGTGGCCCACCGCCGGATCCGCTCCCTGGACACGGTCCGTCCGCGTCCGCTCACGCACCGGGGCGCGCTGCTCGCCGCCGCGTGCACGATCGGTCTCGCCGCCTTCGGGGCCGCGCTCGTCCGGTGAGCCCGGCGGACCCGGCGCGGAGGCGCGGGGAAACGGACGCGGCACGCCCTCCGAACCAGGACGAGAGGAACATGTCGGACTAGCCTGGACAGGTCAGCCGTTCCCTCACGGAGGCCATGTGATGACCGTTCTCCACCATGAACACCCCACGCACTCCCACGCCCACGGCCCGGACTGCGGCCACCGGGCGGTGGACCACGGGGACCACGTCGACTACGCGCACGACGGGCACCTGCACCGCGAGCACTCGGGCCACTGGGACGAGTGCGAGCCGGCCGGTCACGTCTCCCACGAGGCGCACGCGCACGAGCACGGGCCCGCCTGCGGCCACGAGTCGGTGACGCACGGCGACCACGTCGACTACGTGCACGACGGACACCGGCACGCGGCGCACGACGGGCACTGGGACGACCACTGATCCGCTGACCGGCCCGGCACCGCGTCCCCGGACGCACCGCTTCCGACTTCCCCCGGACCGGGACCGACTGACACTCTTTCCCCCCGTCAGATCCGGCTCTCACCCGGGGGATTCCCTTGCCTTCCACCGACCCCTACGTGGTCACCCTCGCTCCGCGCGTGCACGCCTTCATCCAGCCCGACGGCGGCTGGTGCCTGAACAACGCCGGCTTCCTCGGCGACGCGGACGAGTCCCTGCTCGTCGACACCGCCGCCACCGAACGGCGGGCCCTGCTGCTGCGCGAGGCGGTCCTCGCCGAGGGCCTTCCGCTGCCGCGCACCGTCGTCTCCACCCACCACCACGGGGACCACACCTACGGGAACGGGGTGTTCGTCCCCGAGGCGCGGATCGTGGGCCACGAGAACTGCCGGACCGAGCAGCTCGCGGCCGGACACCAGCTCCATCTGATCTGGCCGCGGACCGACTTCGGGCGGGTCGACATCCTGCCGCCGTCCGTCACGTACACCGACCGCCTGACGCTGCACGTCGGCGGGACCGAGGTGCGGGTGCTCCACCCGGGCACCGCGCACACCACGGGCGACTCGATCGTGCACCTGCCCGAGCAGGGGGTGGTCTTCACGGGCGACCTGGTCTTCCAGGGCGGGACGCCGTTCCTGCCGATGGGGTCGCTCGCCGGTTCGCTGCGCGCGCTCGCCCTGCTGCGCGCGCTCGACGCGCCGACGGTGGTGCCGGGACACGGGCGGGTCACCGACCCCTCCGCGTACGACGCGACGGAGCGGTACCTGCTGTGGGTGCGGGAGCTGGCCGCCGAGGGGTACGCGAAGGGGGACGCGCCGCTGGAGACGGCGCGGCGGGCGGAGCTCGGCGAGTTCGCCGCGTGGCGGGAGAGCGAGCGCCTGGTGGCCAACGTGCACCGGGCGTACGCGGAGCTGGAGGGGCTGCCGGAGGGGAGCCCGCTCGACCTGGCGGTGGTCCTCGGCGACATGGCGGCGATGAACGGCGGGATGCCGGTGGCCTGCCACGCCTGAGCCGCCGGAGGGCGCGCGCCGGGGGACGGCCGCCCTTCGGCGCACGCCCTCCGCGCCTTCGGCGCCTTACGCACCTTCCGCGCCCTCCGTGCCCTCCATGCCTTACGCGTCCTCTGTGTCTTGTGCCCTCCGCGCCCTCCGCGCCCTCCGCGCCCTCCGCGCCCTCCGTGCCCTCCGTGCCCTCCGTGCCCTCCGGCATCTCGGGCGTCTCCGGCGTCCCCCGCGTCTCCCCACGTTCCCAACGTCTCCGGCGAGCGCGCGCGGAGTGTGGCGGACGCCCCTCTGGACGACATACCGACTGGTCGGTCATCATGAGGGCCGACCGCAGCCGATCCGGAGGTACCCCCGATGAGCTCCGCCCCTGACCCGCAGTCCACGACGCGGGAGGTGCCCCCGCCAGGTCTCGACCCCGAGCGGCTGCGCGGTCTCCTCGACCGCGAGCGGCCCGGCCTGGTGGGCGGCCCCCTCGAAGCCCGGCTGATCGAGGGCGGGCGCTCGAACCTGACGTACGCGGTGACCGACGGCACCGACGCCGGCCGGTGGGTCGTCCGCCGGCCCCCGCTCGGCCACGTCCTGGCCACCGCCCACGACATGCGGCGCGAGCACCGCGTGATCAGTGCCCTGCGCGCGACGGAGGTGCCCGTCCCCGGGACGGTGCTGTTCTGCGAGGACGAGTCGGTGCTCGGCGCGCCGTTCTACGTCATGGAGTTCGTCGAGGGGACGCCGTACCGCTCGGCCCGCCAGCTCGCCCCGCTGGGTCCCGAACGCACCCGCGCCGCCGTCCTCGGTCTGGTCGACACCCTCGTCGACCTGCACGCCGTGGACCCCGAAGCGGTCGGGCTCGGCGACTTCGGGCGGCCGGACGGCTTCCTCGACCGGCAGCTGCGCCGCTGGGGCAAGCAGCTCGACGCCTCGCGCGGCCGGGAGCTGGCCGGGATCGACGAGCTGCACGCCGCCCTCGGCCGGGCGCTGCCCGCCTCTCCGCCGCCCACCGTGATCCACGGCGACTACCGGCTCGACAACGTCCTCGTCGGCCCCGACGACCGGATCCGGGCCGTCCTCGACTGGGAGATGTCGACGCTCGGCGACCCGCTCACCGACCTCGGCCTCCTCGTCATGTACAGCACCCCGCTCGACCTGCCGGGCTCACCGATCTCCACGACCGCCACGGCCGCCGGGCACCCGAGCGCCGCCGAGCTGGTCGAGCGCTACGCGGCCCGCTCGGGCCGCGACACCTCCGCCCTCTCCTGGTACACGGCCTTCGCCTGGTTCAAGCTCGCCGTGATCCTGGAGGGCATCCACTACCGCTACACCCTCGGCCAGACGGTCGGCGCCGGCTTCGACCGCATCGGCGAACTCGTCCCCGTCTTCATCGAGCACGGCCTGACCACCCTTCAGGAGGGCTGACCCCATGGACTTCGCCTACGACGCGCGCACCGAGGAGCTCCGCGCGAAGCTCCTCGCCTTCATGGACGGGCACGTGTACCCCGCCGAGGCCGTCGCCGAGGAGCAGCGGGCCCTGCTCGCCTCCCCGTGGGACACCCCGGCGGTGGTCGAGGAGCTGAAGGCCGAGGCCAAGCGGCAGGGCCTGTGGAACCTTTTCCTTCCGGACGTGGAGTACGGGGCGGGGCTGACGAACCTCCAGTACGCGCCGCTCGCCGAGATCACCGGCCGCAGCCCGCAGCTCGCCCCGACCGCCCTCAACTGCGCGGCCCCGGACACCGGGAACATGGAGCTGCTCGCCGAGTTCGGCGACGAGGCGCAGAGGAAGCAGTGGCTGGAGCCGCTCCTCTCGGGCGAGATCCGCTCGGCGTTCGCGATGACCGAACCCGACGTCGCCTCCTCCGACGCCACCAACATCGAGACCCGGATCCGGCGGGACGGCGACTCGTACGTGATCGACGGGCGCAAGTGGTACATCTCGGGGGCGATGAACCCCGACTGCGCGGTCTTCATCGTCATGGGCAAGACCGACCCCGACGGCACCGACCCGCGCCGCCAGCAGTCGATGGTCCTCGTGCCGCGCGACACCCCGGGCGTCGAGGTGCGGCGCGCGATGCGGGTGTACGGGTACGAGGACCACTACCACGGCGGCCACGCCGAGGTGGTCTTCGACGGCGTGCGCGTCCCGGCCGCGAACCTGGTCGGCGAGGAGGGCGGCGGCTTCGCCATCGCGCAGGCCCGGCTCGGCCCCGGCCGCATCCACCACTGCATGCGGCTGATCGGCATGGCGGAGCGGGCCGTGGAACTGATGTGCCGGCGCGCGGTCTCCCGCACCGCCTTCGGCAAGGCGCTCGCCCAGCAGGGCGTCGTGCAGAACTGGATCGCGGACGCCCGGGTGACCATCGAGCAGCTGCGGCTGCTGGTCCTCAAGACGGCCTGGCTGATGGACACCGTCGGCAACCGGGGCGCGCACACCGAGATCCAGGCCATCAAGATCGCGACCCCGCGCGCGGTCGTCGACATCATCGACAAGGCGGTGCAGGCGCACGGCGCGGGCGGGGTGTCGCAGGACTTCCCGCTGGCCGAGCTGTGGGCGGCGGCGCGGACGCTGAAGCTGGCGGACGGGCCGGACGAGGTGCACCAGCGGTCGCTCGCGCGCCGGGAGCTGAAGAAGTACCTGTAGGACCCGTCCGGCCGGCCGCGCCCCCGGGAGGGGGCGCGGTCAGGGGCGCAGGGCCCGGAGCAGCAGGTCGGCGAGGTGGCCGGCGACCTGCTGGGGGCTGAGGGGGCCGTCCGGGCGGTACCAGGTGGACAGGTGGTGCACGGAGCCGAAGTGGTAGTCGACCACCAGGTCGGCGGGGGTCGCGGAGGAGAACACCCCGGCCTTCTGGCCCTCCTCGATCAGGGCCCGGAACCGCTCGTGGTAGCGGCGGCGCTCGGCCCGCACCCGCTTGTTCTTCTCCGGGCTCAGGTGGTGCATGGAACGGAAGAAGATCGAGGCGTCGTCGAGGTTCTCGATGGTGGTGACGACGACGTCGGCGGCGGCGTCGCGCAGCCGCTCCTCCACGGGCGCGTCGGCGTCGGCGAAGGCGTCGAGCCGCTCCTGCTGGAGGCGCAGGACCCGGGAGTAGACCTCCTGGAGGAGGTCCTCCTTGGAGCCGAAGTAGTGGTAGAGGGCGCCCTTGGTGACCCCGGCGGCCTCGACGATCTCCTGGACGGAGGTGCGGTCGTAGCCCCGCTCCGCGAAGAGCCGGGTGGCGGCGGCGAGGAGCCTCTGGGGGACGGGGGTGCCGCTCCCGTCCGTCGTCCTGGCCATGCTCCGCCGCCTTCCTTCGTGCTTCTTCGTGATCGTTTTCGGTCAGGGGAACGAGTTCCCGCCGGACAGATCTTCCCATCCGCCGGGTACTACGGCCGACCGGCGCCCGTCTCCCAGGTCCGCTGGACGTGGTTCATGGTGCCGAGCCAGCGCTCGGGGTCGGTGGCCCGGTTGCGGTAGTAGCCGGCGACCTCGGGGTGGGGCAGCACGAGGAAGCGGTCGGCCGCGACGGCGTCGATCAGGGCGTCCGCGACGTCCTCGGGCTCGATGGCGGTGGGGGCGAGGACCAGCTCGCCCGCGCTCCCGGCGGCGGTCAGCATGTCCGTGCGGACGCCCTGCGGGCAGATGGCGTGGACGGAGAGGCCCCGGTGCCGGTAGGTGAGGGAGAGCCACTCGGCGAAGGCGTACGCGCCGTGCTTGGAGACGCTGTACGGCGCCGCGCCGATCATGGTGAGGAGTCCGGCGGCGGAGACGGTGGAGACGAAACGGCCGCTGCCGCGCTCCAGCCACTCCGGGAGCAGGGCGCGGGCCGCGCGGACGTGGGCCATGACGTTGACGTCCCAGGCGGCGGCCCAGACGTCCTCGTCGGCGAAGGCGTCGCCGGGCGAGGAGAGGCCGGCGTTGGCGCACCAGACGTCGACGGTGCCGCCGAGGGCCGCGCGGGCCTCGTCGACGACGGCGGAGGCGTCGCCGGGGACGGCGACGCCGCCGATCTCGGCGGCGACCGCCCCGGTGCGGTCGGCGTCGAGGTCGTTGACGACGACGCGGGCGCCCTCGGCGGCGAAGCGGCGGGCGAGGGCGGCGCCGATGCCGCCGCCCGCTCCGGTGACGACGACCCCGGCGCCCCGGAGGTCCGCCCCGGCGCCCGCGCCGACGCGCGCGTCCGCACTCGTACCGGCACCCGTGCCCGTGCCCGTGTCCGCGCCCATGTCTGGCCCCACCTCTCCGCGACTCTCCGGTCCGTCCGGTCTCCCCGGGACGACGACCCCGGCAGACTAACCGGTCGGTATGCGGAGAGGGAAGGGGCGGCGGAAGGAGGACCCCTCCGCACGCCTCGTTCCCCCGGGCGGTCGGGAGCGCTAGCGTGCGTGCCCATGTCATGCGCCCCGGCCGGGGCCGCGATCGAGGAGGTGCGCGCATGGGTCTGTCGCGACGGAGTCTGCTGGCCGCCGGAGGCGCCCTGGGGGCGGTGGCGGCGACCGCGCACCCCGCCGCCGCCGGGACGCCGGACCGGGAGACGGGGGCTCCGGGGCGGGAGACCGGGCGGCGCCGGGTGCGGACCGGCTTCGAGCGGCTCGCGGCGGACGGGTACGCACCGCTCGCCGGGCAGCGGGTCGGCGTCGTCACCAACCCGACCGGCGTGACCCCGGACGCCCGCCACCTCGTGGACGTGATGCACGCCGACGAGCGGGTGGACCTGACCGCCGTCTTCGGCCCCGAGCACGGCTTCCGGGGCACCGCCCAGGCGGGCGGCTCGGAGGGCCGGTACGACGACCCGGCGACCGGACTGCCCGTCTACGACACGTACCTGAAGAGCGGGCAGCCGCTCGCGGACGTCTTCACCGCCTCGGGCGTGGACACGGTCGTCTTCGACGTCCAGGACGCCGGCGCGCGCTTCTACACCTACATCTGGACGCTGTACGACTGCATGGAGGCCGCCGCCCGCGCCGGGAAGCGGTTCGTGGTCCTGGACCGGCCGAACCCGGTGACCGGGCGCGCGGCGCTCGGGCCCGTCCTGGACCGGGCGTTCGCCACCTTCGTCGGGCGCGAGCCGATCGCGCAGGCGCACGGCATGACGGTGGCCGAGCTGGCGCTGCTCTTCAACGGCGAGTTCCTGGCGGCGCCCGTCGCCCTGGAGACCGTGCGGATGACGGGGTGGCGGCGGACGGACTTCTTCGACTCCACGGGGCTGCCGTGGGTGCCGCCGAGCCCGAACATGCCGACGCCGGAGACCGCGCTCGTCTACTCCGGCACCTGCCTCTTCGAGGGCACGAACCTCTCCGAGGGCCGGGGCACCACCCGCCCCTTCGAACTCCTCGGCGCCGAGGGGATCGACCGCCGGTGGGCGGAGGCGGCGAACGCGCTCGGCCTGCCGGGGGTCCGCTTCCGCGAGGCCTACTTCGCGCCGACCTTCTCCAAGTTCCAGGGGAGGACGGTGGGCGGGGTGCAGCTGCACGTCCACGACCGGGAGTCCTTCGACCCGGTGCGGACCGGGATCGGGCTCCTGGTCACCGCCCGCGGCTCGTGGCCCGGCTTCGCCTGGCGGCCGGACCACTGGATCGACAAGCTGACCGGCTCGACCCGGGTGCGGACCCTGATCGACGCGGGCGCGGACACGGACGAGGTCGTCGGGGCGTGGCAGGCGGACCTGAAGGCCTTCCGGGCGGTGCGGAAGGAGTACCTGCTGTACCGCTGAGGGCCGCCCCGGGAAGGGGGGTGTCCCCCGTGTCCCGAGGGGGCGGGCGGGAGGCCGGGAAGGGGGCGGGCGGGATGTCCCGGCGGCGCGCCGCCGACCACGCTGGTCCCATGCGTACCGTCACCTTCCCGAAGTCCTCCTTACGGCGCCGCCTTTCCGTCGCCGGGCTGCTGCTCGCCGTCTGCCTCGGCGGCCTCGCCCCGGCCCCGGCGGGCGCGGCTCCCCCGGGCACCACCGCTCCGGCGTCCGTCACCGACCCGGCGCGCGAACTCGCCCGTTCCGCGCGCCCCCTGGCCGATCTGCGGCCGCTCGACCGGATGGTCGGCTCCGCCACGGTCGTCGGCGTCGGCGAGGCCACCCACAGCTCGGCGGAGTTCTTCACCGCCAAGCACCGGATCTTCGAACACCTGGTGGAGGAGAAGGGGTTCACCGCCTTCGCCCTGGAGGCCAGCTGGTCCACGGGGCTCCTGATCGACGCGTGGGTGCGCACCGGCCGGGGCGACATCGAGGCGATCATGCGGGACGAGTTCCAGGAGTCGTACCGCCTCTGGAACACCGGGGAGTACCTCGACCTGTTCCGCTGGATGCGGGAGCACAACCGCCTCCACCCCGACCGTCAGGTCCGCTTCGTGGGCAACGACCTCGGATACGCGGGCCCGAACCTCTTCGACGCCGTCACCGCGTACGTCTCCCGCACCCGTCCGGCGCTCCTCCCCCGCTTCCGGGAGCTGTACCGGGAGTCGCGGCCGGCCGGCGGGGTCGAGGAGTGGATGAAGGGGTACCTGGACCGGCCGCTCGCCGAGCGGCGGCGGATGGCCGGCGACGTGGACCGGGCCCTCGCCCTCCTGGAGCGGCAGCGGCCCGGCGGGGGCGCCGGGGCCCGGGAGGCACACGCCTGGGCCGTGCAGCACGCGCGCGCGATCGCCCAGGTCGGCACCGAGTACGCCCACGACTTCGCGACGCCCGAGGGGGTCGCGGCGGCGATGCTGTACCGCGACCGGGTCATGGCGGAGAACACCGTGTGGTGGCAGCGCAGGACCGGACACCGGATGCTGCTCTCCGCGCACAACGGGCACGTGGGGTACGTGACGTCCCGCCCGGAGCAGTACCCGCGGCTCCAGGGCGCCTTCCTGCGGGACGCGCTCGGCCGGGACTACGTGAGCGTGGGCGCCTCCTTCGGGCGGGGGTCCTTCCACGCGCACGACACCGGGGCGCCGGGCGAGCCGCTGCGGGTCTTCACCGTCGGCCCGCTCGGTCCGGACAGCGGCGCGCACACCCTGGACCGGGTCGCCCCCGAACCGTTCTACCTGGACCTGCGGCGGACGACCCCGGCGGCGCGCGCCTGGCTCGGGACGCCCCGGCCGGAACGGAACATCGGCACCGCGTACCCCTGGGAGGGCGACGTCGCGCCCGGCCGGCTCTCCGCCTCGTACGACCTGCTGATCCACTTCCCCCGGATCTCGGCGGCCCGGCTGCGCTGACCCCCCGCCGCGGGTCTGGACGGGGCCGTGCGCGGGCATGCTGCCCGTGGAGCCGCCGCCCGCGCACGGGGCGCACTCGGTGCCGCGGCCCCCTCGAAGCGGAGGGACGGTCGTGCCGTGGCCGGGATGAGTGTGGAGCCGTACCGGGAGATCTGTTTCGACCAGGACGGCGACGGTCCGCCGGGGCAGGCGCCGGCGCTCGCCGCGCTGGCCCGGCAGGGGGTCTCGGACCTGTTCCTCCTCGCGCACGGGCGAAACGGTTCCCCGTCCGGCGCGACCCGGCTCTGCTCGGACTTCTTCGCCCCCTTCCCCGGGCTGCTCGCCCCGGGGGTCGAGGCGGGGTACGCGGGGGTGGTCTGGCCCTCGGCGGTGTTCACGGGCGAGCCGGGCCGCGACCACCGGGCCCTCGCGACCGTCCTCCCGGAGAAGGAGCCGGTCCTGGAGCGGCTCACCGGCCTCCTCGCCTCGGGACCGGCGCGGGAGGCGGAGTTCGCGGAGTTCGGCGCGCTGCTGCGGGAGTTGGCGGACGTGGCGGACGCCGGGGGGCCGGTGCCGGCGTTCCTGGTCGCGGACCCGGTGGAGGTGTGCGGCCGGTTCGCCGACGCCCTGGACCCGGATCTCCCGGAGGGTCCGGAACGGTACCGGCGGGGGGCCCGGGAGGCGCTGCGGCAGACCGCGCACCACGTCCTCGGGCGGCGGGCCGGGCACGTCGGGGAGCACGGGCTCGGACCGCTGCTCGGCGAGGTGGCCCGCGCCGCCCCCGGGCTCCGCGTCCACCTCGTCGGGCACGGCGCGGGCGCCCGGCTCGTGGCGTACGCGCTGCGGGGGCTGCCCGCCGGGACGCGGCCGGTCGCCTCCGTGACCCTCCTCCAGGGCTCCTTCTCGCACTACGCGTTCGCGGCGCGGCTGCCGCACGCGCCCGAACGGGCCGGGGCGCTGCGGGGCCTCGAACTGCGGATCAGGGGGCCGCTGGTGGTCTGCCACTCGCGGCACGACGCGGCGCTCGGGGTGCTGTACCCGATGGCGTCGCGGCTCGCGGACGATCCGGGCCCCATCGGTGCGGACGATCCGCGCCGGGGGGCGATCGGGCACGACGGGGCGCGGGCGGTGCCGGGGACGGTGGCGCGGAGCCTGGCGGCGGTCCTGCGCACGGGGGTGCCGGGGGCGGGGTGCGTGAACGTGGACACGGCGGAGGTGGTCCGCTCGCACGACGACCTCTGCCGTCCGGAGCTGGCCCGGGTGGTGGTGTCGGCGTCGGGGACGGGCCGCCGGCGCTGAACGGAACGTTCCGCGAGCCCGCCGGACGCGGTGGTTCCGCCCCGTCCCACGGGCCCCTTCCGTCCCGCTGATGGCTGCCATCCGCATTTCGATGGAACACAGACGGCTTCCCGTTCGTCCCTCTGATACCGCGGAAGGACCAGCGACGGAGGTGGCGGGAGATGGCCGGTTTCCGGAGTCTCGCGAGACAGGTGCGCGATCCGGGGTGCGACACGGCGCTGCGCAGGTACTCCCTGCGCAAGTGCCTGGAGCGGTTCGCCCCGTACGGGCACCGCGCGACCTGGGACCATCTGTGCCGCAGGCACAGGTTCGGACCGGAGGACCGGGAGCTCGACCCGGGACGGCTCGTGGCGGCGCTCGACGAGCTGGAGGAGGCGCGGGCCGTGTGGCTCGCGTACGAGGAGGAGTTCGCCGCCCGGCGGCGGCGCGAGAAGCACGAGGGACTGCGCCGGCTCGGCGCGCTCGACGACTGGCACCGGCGGGTCTGGGGCGGCAACGGCGTGGTCCGGTGCGGCGATCCCGGGCTGCATCCGTCGGACCCGCTGCCGGAGGTGCTGCGGCGGCTGATCACGGCCCTGGAGCGCGGCCCGGGCGAGGCGTGCCCGGTGTGCGCGGGGCCCAGGATCGCGTGGGCGGCCCCCGGCGACCGGTACGAGCCGTGGCACGGGCCGGTGTGCGCCGACTGCGGCGTGGGCGTCCCGCGCGCGGTGCTGACCTCGGGCGCCCTGGCCCGGGCCCGGTCCGACGGGAGCCGGCGGCTGGCGTCGGCAGCGTGACCCGTCCGGGGCGCCGGGGCCGGAAGGGCCCCGCGGCGCCCCGTACACGCGTCCGGGCCGACCCGTTCCCGCGCGGGGCGGGCGCTTCCGCACCCGGGCGGCTTCGCGCGGTGGACGCACCCGTCGTACGGCCCCCTACGCCCCGTCGTCCTCCGGGGCCGGGCGGCGCACCGGGAGCAGGCGGGAGCCCGCCATCCGCTCGCCGAAGGCGTCGTCGGGGTTGGACAGGACGCAGGTCTCCAGGGAGAGGCAGCCGCAGCCGATGCAGTCCGTCAGGTGGTCGCGGAGGCGGCCGAGCTGCCGGATGCGCTCGTCGAGCTCGGTGCGCCAGGCCGCCGAGAGGCGGGCCCAGTCCTCGTTGGTGGGCGTGCGCTCCTCGGGGAGCCGGGCGAGCGCCTCGCGGATGGTGGCCAGGGGGATCCCGACCCGCTGCGCGGCCCGGACGAAGGCGACCCTGCGGAGGGTGTCGCGGCCGTAGCGGCGCTGGTTCCCGCCGGTGCGGCGGCTGCTGATGAGCCCCTTGGCCTCGTAGAAGTGCAGGGCGGAGACGGCGGCCCCGCTGCGGGCGGAGAGCTGGCCGACGGTGAGCTCGTGGATCTTCTCTGGAATCTGCGGCACCCCGCGACCCTACGGGAACCGTCCCGGCGTCCGGCCGGGCGTTGACAGCGGTCCGCCCGCACCACAATGCTGAGCAAGCGCTTGGACAGCGCGACCGGAGCGTGCGGGGCGCCCGGGAAGGGCGTGACGAGAGGGAGCAGGGACATGGCCGAGCCGAGGATCTTCACCTCCGCCGAGGAGCTGCGCGCGGGAGTCGGCGAGCAGCTGGGGCCCAGCGACTGGCTGAAGGTCGACCAGAAGCGGATCGACCTCTTCGCGGAGGCCACCGGCGACCACCAGTGGATCCACGTCGACCCGGAGCGCGCCGCCGCCGGGCCGTTCGGCACCACCATCGCGCACGGCTATCTGACGCTGTCGCTGCTGCCGGTGTTCGTCCCGCAGGTCATGGCGGTCGAGGGCGTGAGGATGGGCATCAACTACGGCACGGAGAAGGTGCGCTTCCCGGCCCCCGTGCCGGTCGGCTCGCGGCTGCGCGCCACGGCCGTCCTGGCGAAGGTCGAGGAGGTCGCGGGCGGCGTGCAGGTGACGGCGGCGGTGACCGTGGAGCGCGAGGGCTCCGAGAAGCCGGTCTGCGTGGCCGAGTCGGTCTCCCGCTACTACTTCTGAGCGCCGACCATCCTGAGGACGAGGTCGGCGTAGAGCGCGCCGACCTCGTCGGGCGTCCGGCGGCCCTGGGTGTTGAACCAGCGCGAGACGTCGATGCAGAGGGACAGCACGGCGACCGTGGTGCCGGGCACGTCGGGGACGTCGAACTCCCCGGCCGCCACGCCCTCGTCGATGATCCGGCGCACGGCCGCGTCGGACTCGCGGCGCAGCTCCACGATCTCGGCGCGGTGCTCGGGGCCGAGGGCGTCCAGCTCGTACTGGACGACGCGGGCGGTGGTGTGGCGCTCGGCGTGCCAGCGCACGAAGGAGCGGACGGCGTCGGCGAGCCGCTCGGCCGCCGTGCCCCCGCCGCCGCCGGCGGCCCGGAGGATCTCCAGGGCCTTGTCGTGGCCGATCCGGCTGATCCGGTGGAGCAGCTCTTCCTTGGTCTTGTAGTGGATGTAGAGCGCGGCCGGGCTCATCCCGGCGCGGCCGGCGATGTCCCGGGTGGTGGTGGCGTGGTAGCCGCGCTCGGCGAACGCCTCGACGGCGGCCACCAGCAGCCGCCGCGCCGCCTCGGGCGTGACCTCGCCCCAGGGCACGTCCTCGCCCCCGGGCGTCTCCTCCGCCGCGCTCATCCCACACTCCTTCTCGGTCCCCGTCAGCACGGACCACCATACAACGAGGGTGAGCAAGCGCTTAGGGTCTGCCCGGTGGATCGAGGCCGGGGGGCCGGCCGCGCTCCACCGGGCCCCCCCCAGAGCCCCGGGGCCCGCCCGCCCGCCGGGTCCCCCCCCGCGCCAGGCGCGGGGGCCGCCGCGGGGGCGCCC
>NZ_JBIVSC010000014.1:47461-170568 GCF_044756005.1 Streptomyces sp. NPDC092045
GACCGGGCCGCACACCCAACACTCGGCCAGGGCCCCGGTCAGCAGGCCCCACATAACATCGGGGGTGTCCACCCGGTTGGGTCCGGGCCGGTGGATCGAGGCCGGGGTCCCGGCCTCGATCCACCGGGCAGACCCTAGAGCCGCGGTTCCGGCCGTCCGTCCGGTTCCGCCGCCGCGATCGGCTCGGGGGCCTCGGAGGTGACGCCGAGGTCGTGGCGCATCGCGGCCCTCATGGCCTGGAGCAGGTTCCAGACCTCCGCCTGGTCCCGGGCGGCGGTGGCCATCGTCTCGCCGGGCCCGGGCGCTCCCCGTTCGAGGCGCTTGACCTGGCCGTAGACCGCGCTGAGGGCCCGGTTGACCGGGCCCGTCCGGGCGAGCACGGCGTCGGGGGCGATCATCTGCGCCTCGGAGTGCCGGTCGCGGTGGTCCGCCTTCGCCTGTTCGAGGGCCTCCGTGTCGGACTCCTCGACGGCCCGTTCCCGCATGACGTGCAGGTGCTTGTTGAGCGCCGTGGTGAACTGGCGCGCCGCCCGGTTGAACTCCACGTAGCAGGTGCGCCGGAGGAGCAGGTTCTCGCGCGACTCCTCCTGGTCCCGGAGCAGGACCATCTCCCGCCGTCTCGCCCGCTCGGAGGCCCGCTGGGTGAGGAACGTCCCCCCCAGCGTGCCGGCCACGCCGGCCACCGCGATGATCACCGAACCCAGATCCACACCGTCCCCCTCGAAGCCCTCGTCGGCCCCATCACCGCGCACGGCCGGGTCGGCTGTCAAGCCCTTCCGGCCGTGCGGCAGAGCCCGTTCAGAGCTTCTGGAAGGGGTCGTGCTCGGCGAGGAGCTTCTCCAGGCGGGCCTGGTCGACGCGGCTGACGATCTGGCCGGCCTCCTGCCGGTCGCGGACCACCTTGGCGAGGGTGAAGGCCGAGGTCGTGAGGTAGAGGACCGAGACCGCGAGGAAGGCGCGGACCCAGGCGCTGGCGTCGAGCTGGTAGACGCCGATGGACACGGCCGCGATCGCGATCCCGAAGGAGATGACGGCCTGCATGTAGTAGGCGGCGGTGTTCTGCTGCTTGACCGGTGTGTCGCTCATGCCGGACAGCATCGGACGGATGTGGTCCCCGCCACATCCGTCCGCGTACTCATTCCCCCCTCATGCGCCGTACTCAGGGGCTCCGGGGACTCGGAGGCTCGGGGACTCGGAGGCTCGGGGGCTCCGGGGACTCGGGGGCCCGGGGGCTCAGAAGGCCGAGACGCCCGTCAGCGCCCGGCCGATGATCAGCTTCTGGATCTGGCTGGTGCCCTCGTAGAGGGTCATCACGCGCGCGTCGCGGACCAGCTTGCCGACCGGGTACTCGTCGATGTAGCCGTAGCCGCCGAAGACCTGGAGGGCGTTGTTGGCGGCGCGGACGGCGGCCTCGGAGGCGTACAGCTTCGCCTGGGAGGCGGCGGTGGCGAAGTCCCGGCCGCGGTCGATCAGGTCGGCGACCCGCCAGGTGAGCAGCCGGGCGGCCTCCACGTCGACGGAGATGTCGCTGATCAGCTCCTGCACCAGCTGGTACGAGGCGATCGGCTTTCCGAACTGCTCGCGCTCCCCGGCGTACCGCAGGGCCGCGTCGAGGGCCGCCCGGGCGATGCCGACGCATCCGGCGGCCACCGACATGCGCCCCTTGGCGAGGGCGGACATGGCGACGGCGAAGCCCTTGCCCTCCGGGCCGAGCATGGCGGCGGCCGGGACGCGGACGTCCTCCAGGACCAGTTCGGCGGTGGCCTGGCCGCGCAGCCCGAGCTTGCCGTGGACGGGGCGGCGGGTGAGGCCGGGGCTGTCGGCGGGGACGAGGAAGGCGGAGACGCCCTTGTGCCCGGGGGCGTCGTTCGTCCGGGCGAAGAGCAGCACCACGTCGGCCCAGGTGCCGTTGGTGATGAACATCTTGGTGCCGCTGACGACGTAGTCGTCGCCGTCCCGGACGGCCCGGGTGGCCAGGTTCCCGGCGTCGGAGCCGGTGCCCGGTTCGGTGAGGCCGAAGCAGCCGAGGGCCTCGCCGGACGCGAGCCGGGGCAGCCACGCCCGCTTCTGCTCCTCGCTCCCCCAGGAGGCGATCGTCTTGGCGACCAGGCCGAGCGAGACGGAGACGATGCCGCGCACGGAGGAGTCGCCGCGGCCCAGCTCCTCGGTCACCAGGCAGTACGCGAGGTGGTCGCCGCCCGAACCGCCGTACTCCTCCGGGATCGTGAGGCCGAGGAAGCCGACGGCGCCGAGCTTCTTCACGATCCCCCGGTCCACCTCCTCCGCGCGGTCCCACGCGGTGGCGTGCGGGCTCACCTCACGTGCGACGAAGTCCTCGGCGAGCCGCCGTACGGCCTCCTGCTCCTCGCTCAGCGCCAGATCCACCGTGCCACCTCACCCGTCCGACCGCGGTCACTTTAATTACCACTGCTAGTTTTACAAGCGCAGGCCTACTATGTGCGCCATGGCCCGACCGCGCAAGCCCCTGCTCAGCCGAGACCGCATCGTCGAGACGGCGGGCGCGCTGGTCGACGCGGAGGGACTCGCCGCGCTCTCCACCCGCCGGCTCGCGGCCGAGCTCGGGGTGAGCGGGCCCTCGCTCTACAACCACTTCCGCACCAAGGACGAGATCCTCGACGCCGTCGCGGACGCGGTGAGCGCGAAGATCGACCTGTCGATGTTCGCGGAGGACGACCCCCGCGACTGGCGGACGGCGCTGCACGACTGGGCGGTCTCCTACCGCGCCGCCCTCGCCGACCACCCGCACATCGTCCCGGTCCTCGCCCGGGGGCCCGGCCGCCGGCCGGCCGGTCTGCGGGTCGCCGACGCCGTCTTCGGCGCGATGGTCCGCGCGGGCTGGCCCCCGGCCCAGGCCACGCACATCGGCGCCCTGATGCGGTACTTCGTCACCGGCTCGGCCCTCGGCTCCTTCGCCGGCGGCTTCGTCGACGACGAGACGGCGTACGACCCCGCCGAGTACCCCCACCTCGGGCAGGCCCACCTCCTCGCGGAGCACCGCCGGCAGGTCGACGAGGGCGCCTTCGAGACGGGGCTGCGGGCGCTCCTCGACGGCCTGGCGGCGCAGTACGCCTCACGGACGGAGCGGGCGGACCGGACGGATCTGGCGGGTCGGGCCGGGCGTCGGGGCGGTGTGCGCGACGGTTCGGCCGGCGCCGAAGGGTGAGTGCGGCAGTCTGGGGACATGACGGCCAGTGACCTCGCCGCGCTCGCGGCGCTCTTCGCGGACGAGAGCCGCGCCGCGTTCCTGCTCGCCCTGCTCGACGGACGGGCCTGGACCGCCGGGGAGCTCGCCCGGCACGCCGGGGTGGCTCCGTCCACCGCGAGCGAGCACCTCGGGAAGCTGGTCGGGGGCGGGCTGCTCACGGAGGAACGGCAGGGCAGACACCGGTACGTGCGGCTCGCCGACCCCGGGATCGCGCACCTCGTCGAGGACCTGGCCGCCCGGTCCGGCCCCCCGGTGCCCGCGCGGCCCCGCTCGCTGCGGGAGGCGAGCGCCGGGGAGGCGATGGCCCGCGGCCGGACCTGCTACGACCACCTCGCCGGACGGCTCGGCATCGCGATCGCCGAGGCGCTGACCGCGCGGGGCCTCCTCCGGCAGGACACCGGGTTCGCGCTCACGGACCGGGGCCTGGCGTGGTTCGGCGAGCAGGGCATCGCCCTGGTGCGGAAGGGGCGGCGGCCCGTCGCGCGCGGCTGCCTCGACTGGACCGAGCGCCGGCCGCACCTCGCGGGGGTCGCGGGCGCCGCGCTCTGCCGCCACGCGCTCGACGCCGGATGGTGCGTGCGGATCGGGTCCGAGCGGGCCGTGAGGGTGACCCCGGCGGGCGAGGAGGCGCTGCGGACGCACCTGGGCATCGCGCCGGAGGCGCTGCGGTGACGGTCCCGGCCACGGGGCGGGGGCCCGTCGGGCCTCAGTCCGACCACGGCCGACGGAGCGGAGGCCCGTCGGGCCTCAGTCCGACCACGGCCGACGGAGCGGAGGCCCGTCGGGCCTCAGTCCGCCCACTGCCACTCGACGCCGTACGCGCCCGGCGGGCACTTCATGGGCAGCAGGTGCGCCGTGTGGGAGGCGTCCAGGGGCGCGAGCTGCCGGTTCCGGGGCTCGGCGCCGAGCCGCACGCGGTAGTAGTGCCGGCACGTCGACGGCACCGCCGAGGGGTGGAAGCGGACCTGGAGCAGATAGGTCCGCAGGGGCGTGGTGACGCGGCGTTCGTAGTGGTGGGAGACGCCCGCGGTGGCGGTGGAGCGGAGCGTGTACTCGACGACGGCGGTCTCGTTCCTGGCCAGTCGGCGGCCGAGCGGGATCTCGGCGACCACGCAGTTCGGCTCCGGCCGCGACCGGACGGTCGGGGGCGGCCCGTGGGGGACGGTGAGGTCGACCGCGGCGGCCTCCGCCGAGTCCAGGGTGTGCATGACCGTCAGGTGCCGCGCGTCGTCGCGGACGGCCCGGACCGCGACGGTGACGCGGATCTCGTCGATGAGCCGGCGCTCGTTCACGCGCACCGCCTCGTGGACGACCAGGCGCCGCAGACCGGCGTTGAAGTGCGGAAAGGTGTCGCCGAGGACCTTTTCGAGGTCGGAGTTCTCGCCGTAGACGCCGCGGACGGCGGCCGGGTCGTGCTGCGGGACCCAGCCGCGCGGCCGGCGCCTGAGCAGTGAGCGCAGGGCGCCGCGCGGAAGGCCGAGGAAGGGCTCCAGGGCGTCGACGGCGCGCAGGGACTGGGGCCGCTCCGGCAGGCTGCGGCCGCTCTGCCAGTAGCTGAGGGTGGCGAGGCTGAGGGTGATCCCGCAGGACTCCAGGTGGTCGCGCACGCGGTCCAGCGGCAGGCCCCGCCGCCGCAGGGCCTCTCGGAGCACGGACGCGAACATCGCGTCCGTGCCGTCGTCGTGGGGGGTGTTCGGCATGGCGTCTTCCAGCGGGCGGGGACGGCGGACGGGACGCGGGGTTCCGTCCGCACGCGACCGGGGGCCGCTCGCCTGATTCCGCGAGCGGCCCCCGGCCGGTCCTGTCACGGACGTGTTCAGTTGGTGTTGAGCGTCAGCCCGTAGTAGCGCAGGGCGTCGTCGAGCGGCTGGAAGTGCGAGGTGCCGCGGGAGTTGACCCCGCCGGTGCACTTCTGGCCTATCGGGCCGCCGGAGGTCATGCCCTGGGCCTGGTTCCCGGAGATGTACGCGCCGCCGCTGTCGCCGCCCTCGGTGCAGACGCTGGAGGTGGCCAGACCGGTGACGACCGTGTCGGGGCCGCCGTTCAGGTCCTTGTAGGTGACGGTGTTGTTGTAGGAGCCGATCGTGCCGCAGGTCCAGCCGGTGGTGGCGCCGGACTTGCAGATCGCGGCGCCGGACGAGGCGCGGCTGCTGCCCTTGACGGCGACCGTGCTGGTGCTGCCCTGGCCCCAGGTGCCGACGCTGGTGACGATCGAGTGACCGGAGTTGACGGTCAGGACGCCCATGTCGACGCTGCGGGTGCCGAGCGCGTAACGGGTCTTGTAGCCCTGGGCGAAGGCGGTCCCGTCGTAGCGCAGGGTGTTGGTGACGCAGTGCCCGGCGGTCACCAGGTACTGCTTGCCGGAGCTGTCGCGGGCGCCGTAGCCGACGGAACAGTAGTTGCTGGTGTTGTTGAACGTCATCTTGCTGCCGGGGTAGATCGCGGCCTGGGCCGCGAACTCCTGCTGGCCCCGGACGATCTCGACGGCGGAGCCGTGCTTCGCGGCCGCGGCGAGGAACGCCCTGGCGGCGGCGCCCCGCTCGTTGTTGACCTTGACGGTCACCTTGTCGGAGGCCAGGTCCACGGACCATCCGACGACTCCGGAGGGGACCTTCTTCGCGGCGAGGGCGTCGAGTTCGGCCTTGATCCCGTCGAGCTCGGCCTGACCGCGGGCGGGCACCCGGGCGGCGAGGCCGGCCTTCTCGATCCTGGCCTCCTCCGCCGTGTCGCCGGCGTTGACGGTCAGCGTGCCGGAGGCGTCGAAGAAGGAGCCGTCGCCGGATATCCCGCTCTTCACCAGCTGGGCGAGCCTGGCCTGCTGGGCGTCCTGCCGGTCCAGGCGGTCGGCCGCGGCCTTCTCGCTCACGCCGAGCGAGGCGGCCAGCGCCTCGACCATCTCGGGCTGGTAGCGGGGGGCGGGCTCCGTGCCCTGTGCCTGCGCCGCGGTCTGGATCCCCAGGGCCGTCGAGGCCGAGAGCGCGATGCCGAGCGCGGCCAGGCGGTACTTACGAGAGTGACGCACGTTGATTCCTTCCGGATGACAGCCAGGAACCCGATGGGGGGTGTATCGCCGGAATGCGCCAAAAACGCACCGGAGAAGGGCGGTTCCTGCCTGACGGGGAGTGGGAAACTCGCCGTGGCCCGAACTATTGCGTAGCGATCGAATGAACTTCAAGGCACGTGCGCCGGGCAGTTTTTAACAGAATTCGAGGCTCCCCTGTTGACCGGGGAGCGTCTCTGTCGACCGGAGAGCGTTCCTGTCGGCCGGGGAGCATCTTGGCCGACCGGGGAGCATCTTCGTCGAAATCCGATCGGCATATGCCGGGACGCGGCCGCCCCGTAGGGCGAACGGGATACGTACGGGTCGGGGCGCACGCGATACGTACGGGATACGTATAGGTGTTTTTCCGTTTCCGGATATTCAGGGCACGGCCCGGTTCATAGGTTGATGGGGTCCGGCCGGCGGTCGAGCGGACGGGAAGTCGAACGGACCCGAAGGGGCGCGGCCCGCCGCACGGGAAAGCGCGGAACCGAGGAGACGGCACCATGACCAAGGTCTACTTCCAGGTCAATGTCCCCATAAAGAACTCCGTACGGCCCGAGCAGTGCGGGCTGCACGTCTTCACCGGGCCGGCCGACACCTGGTCGGACGCCCTGCGCATCGCGCGCGAGACCTGCGACACGGCCGCCGCCGCGCAGAAGGCGGGCTTCCCGCTGCCCCGCCGGCGCCCGGACGGCTGGGGAGCGCGCGGGCTGCGCCCCGGCTGGGTGTTCGACTGGACGGCCGCGACCGTGGACGCCTGGGCCCACGACGGAACGTTCCGGGACCGCGGCCCTCTGCTGCCTCGGCGGGACGCCCCCTGAGACCTCGCCCCGCCTCGCTTCGCGGGACGGGCCTCAGTGCGCCCGTCCCAGCCGGTGGGCGAGGTCGCGGCGGGAGAGCGCGCCGGTCTTGCGCATGGCACGGGCGATGTGCTGCTCCACCGTCCGGGGGGAGAGGTGGAGGGTGGCGGCGATCTCCCGGTTGGTCAGGCCGGAGACGGCGAGCTGGGCCACCTCCGTCTCCCGGGGGGACAGCTCGTCGGCGTGCGAGGGGCGCCCGGGCGGCCGGCCCTTCTTCGCCGGCAGGCGGGTGCGCAGCAGGGCCCTGGCCCGCGCCGCGTCCCAGACGGCCCCCAGCTCGGTGAAGCTCCGGGCGCAGTCCTCCAGTTCGGCGACCGCCGACAGGGCGGCGGGCCGGTCGGGGGCCGGTGGCGCGACGGCGCCCTCGGTCCCCGGGGCGGGAACGGACCCCGTCCCGGCGCCGGACCCCACGACCGGCCCGGCGACTGGTCCGGCGTCCGACCTGGCGTCCGGCCCGGCGACCGGTCCGGCGTGCGACCTGACGTCCGGTCCGGCGTGCGACCTGGCGTCCGCCTCGCTGTCCGCCGCGAGCACGCAGCGCGCGGCGCCCTCCGCGGTCAGCGCGCGGGGGTAGGGGCGGGGCAGCTCCGCGTAGGCCGCCGAGGCCTCCCGGTAGAGCTCCGCGGCCCGCAGCAGCCCCTCCCGGCCCTCCGCCTCCGCCTCCGCCTCGGCGAGTACGGCCCTGCTCCAGATCAGCGCGGCCCCGGCTGCGGGCGCGTCGCCCCGGCCGAGGCCCCGGGAGAACTCCCGGACCACGGTGTGCGCCGCGGCCCCGTCGCCCGCGCGCGCCAGCGCCTCCACGGCCCACGGCGCGAGTTCCGCGGCCCACGGCCACACGCCCTTCGCGGCCACCACCGCCCAGGCGGCGCGCGCCTGTTCGGCCGCGGCCTCCACCTCCTGGCGGGCCAGGGCGAGGCGGATCATGGCGCCGGCCGCCGTCGCGCCCAGCGGCACGGGCAGCTTCTCCGTGCCGAACGTCCCCCGCTGGGACAGCCAGGACATCGCCTCCCCCCAGTCGCCCTGGGCGACCGCGAGCAGGCCGCGCACGACGTAGGCGTCGGAGGCGATGAACGGCATGTCGGCGGTCGAGGCGACGAACTCCTCGCACTTCTCGGCCAGCCCCGGCCACCGGCCGGTCCACCACTCCTGGAGCAACCGCGTTCCCAGCGCGCTCTGTTCGGTGTAGGGCGCGCCGTTCCGTACGGACAGGTCGCGTCCCTCCGCCAGCAGGTCCTCCGCCCTCGTGTGGAAGCCGAGCCAGACCGCGGAGTCCGCGGCGTTGCACAGGCCGCGCGCCGCCTGCCGGGCGCAGGCGGGGTCGGCGCCCTCCACGGGCAGTTCCCTCACCAGGTCCCACGCCTCCGGATCGGCGCAGCTCATGGCGAGCCCGATCCGGTTGGCCAGGACCGCGGTGCGCATGGCGTCGTCCCCGCTGGCGTCCGCGGCGGCCACGGCCTCGGCCAGCCAGCCCCGGTGGACGTCGAGGGAGTGGCCCGGCCAGTAGGGGGTGAGGAGCGCCGCCATGGCCCGCGCGGCCAGGCCGGGCCGGACCTCGCGCAGTTCGGCGGCGGCGGTCTCCAGGACCCGCCAGCCCTCGGGGAAGCGGCCCATCTGGTTGCAGAGCATCAGCCCCAGGTCGAGCCGCAGCTCTCCGCGGACGGCCGGGGGCAGGGAGGCGTCCCGCACGATCTGCGCGAGGACCTCCACGGTCTGGTCCGAGCGCAGTCCGGTCACCGCGCTGCGGGCGAGGAGCGGTGCGAGGCGGGCCCGGCTGCGCGGGGGCAGGCCGGGGGCGGCCAGCGTCCGCTCCAGGAGCGCGATGGCCTGCCCGTGCCGGCCGGACTCCGCCGCCGACTCGGCCGCCCTCTCCACCGCCCCGAGCCATCTGCGGATGTCGCCGGCCGCCCTGTGGTGCTCGGCCACGGCGTCCCAGGGCACGGGCTGTCTGCGGGCGAGCACACGGGCCGCCCGCCCGTGCAGGTCCTGGCGGACGGGGCCGGGCACACAGGCCCGCACGGCCGGCGCGGCCAGCGGGACGGCGAAGCCGTAGCGGCCTTCGGCGGGCTCGGCCAGGGCCGCGGCCTCCAGGGCCCGCAGCAGGGCGCCGCCGCCCGTCGCGGCGCCGAGCCCGGAGACGGCGATCAGCTCGTCGCGGCCGACGGGCACGTCGAGGACGGCGGCCGCCCAGACCACCGGCCGGTGCGCCGGGGCCAGCGCGTGCGTGCGGCTCAGCACCAGCTCCGCGAGCCGGGCCGGCACCCCGGCCGCCTCCACCTCCGCGGCCGTGCCGGCGAAGGCCGGATGCCGTTCCCCCAGCGCGGCGAGGAGGTCGACGACCACCCGGGGCACCCCGCCGGTCAGTTCGCGCAGCCTGCGCACCGCCTCGGGCGCGCAGTTCCCGCCCAGCGCCTCCTCGGCGGCCCGGCGGACGCGTTCCCCGTCCCAGGGCTCCGGCCGGTGCCGGAGCACCGTGAGCCGGGGCGGGTACGCCACCGGCGGGGCGCCCAGCGGCAGCCCGGGCACGGGGAGTTCCTCGGGGCGGTAGGCCACGGCCGCCGCCGAGCCCGGCCCCAGGCCCTCCAGGACCCGGCGCAGCCGCCGCAGCTCGTCCTCGTCCGCCCGGTGCGCGTCGTCCACCAGCCACAGCGTCGGCACCCGCCGGTGCGCGTCCTCGTCCGGCGGCCCGCCGTCGGCCCCGCACCGCCACCGCACCCGGACCGTCTCCGCCGTCCCGGGCAGGTCGGCCAGTTCCTGGAGCAGATGGCTCTTCCCGGTGCCGGCGGCGCCCTCGACGAACAGCAGCACCGGTTCGGCGCGCCCGTCGGCCAGGACCCGGGCCAGGGGCCGCAGAGCGGAACCACGCGCCTCGTTCACGCCGCCATCCTCGCTCTCCTTCTTCCGGGCGGACCGGGGCCGCTCCGGCGGCCCGGGGTTCTTCCGGGCGACCCGAACCCCCTCCGGACGCCCGGAGCTCTCGGGGACGACCCGGCGTCCTTGCGGCGGACCAGAGTCCCTCCGGGCGGACCGGATTCCTTCCGCACGATCCGGTCCGGGGCGGGAATTCCGCGCGACGCATTCCGCTCCCGTTCCCGGATCGCCGTTCCGCGCGGGTCGATTCCGGAACCGTATCAAGGAGGCAACGGCAGCACACGGGCACGGGAGCGGGATTCTCACGCCGTTCCCCGCACGAAACGGAAAAAGCCGCGCGACGCGAAATCGTCGGCGGCGGGCGGCCGGATTCGCGAGGGGTCGCTCGCGTTCGGCACGGTATTCCACGGGAACGGGTGCCCGGGCGCGCGGAAGAGCCTTCGGCGACGGGCGCGCCGCGGAGCACGCCCGGCCGACTGCGGAAAAGCAGGGCGCGACGCCATCCGGCCGGGACTGCCCGAGGGCGGCGCGCACAGCTCGTTCCGCACGCCCGTGCACAATACCGGCCGACCGAGGCTGGGCCGGTCCCGCGCGGATTTCGCGCGGGACCGCGAGTCCGGTCGGCCGGCACCCGAACCTAGGGTTCCGCGCACGCTCCCGAACATCCGGAGAGCCGGTTCCACGGATACGCAATCAATCCTCCGGTGCCGTCCGGGGCGTCGCGCACCGCTCCCCCGGCCGCCGCGACCGGCGCCGAGATAAATAGGTGTCCGTATGTGCGGCACCCGGATGGTCTTCCGGTCGCTCCCGTCCATAGGTTTCCGCCCACCGGTCGATCACCCGCCCTCCACGGCGGCCGACCGCACCACGACGGGCCACGGGCGTACCGGCCCCCGCCCCTCGTGCACACCCCCACCTGCCGACCCCCCACAGCAGAACGGGCGGCATCCGGAAAGTAAGGAACCACAGTGCACGGTTTCACCCCCCTCCGCATATCCCTCGCGATCGCGACCGCCGCCGCGGTGATGGGCACCGGCGTCGCCTTCGCCGGCGGTTCTCCCGACACGGCCCCTCCGGCGCGCGCCGGCGGGGCGGCCGCCCCCGTGGCCACCGACGTCACCGGCGCCACCGAGCTCGTCCAGGGCTTCATCGTCGGGTACAAGTCCCAGGCGGCCGAGGCGAAGTCGAACGCGGCGGCCGAGAAGGACGCCGCGGCCAAGGCGGACAAGGCCGGCGAGCCGGTCTCCTTCGAGCGCCGCCTGGGCACGGGCGCCGCCCTGGTCGAACTGCCCGAGGCCGACGAGGTCCGGGACGCGCAGAAGGTCGCGGCGGCCTTCCTGGCCGACCCCGACGTCGCCTACGTCGTCCCCGACCGCCGGGTGTACGCCACCGCGGTCGACCCCGCCGAGTACGAGGCCCAGTGGGACCTGTACGAGACCACGGCCGGCATGAACGTTCCTCCGGCCTGGAAGCAGGCCACCGGCAAGGGCGTCACCGTCGCGGTCATCGACACCGGCATCACCGGGCACGGCGAGCTGGGTTCCAAGCTGCTGCCGGGCTACGACTTCGTCTCCGACACCTGGACGGCCAACGACGGCGGCGGCCGCGACAACGACCCCTCCGACCCCGGCGACTGGCTGAAGAAGGGCGAGTGCGGCAAGGACAAGAACGGCAACCCCGTTCCGTCCGGCGACAGGAACAGCTCCTGGCACGGCACCCACGTCGCCGGCACGATCGCGGCCGCGGCCGACGGGTCCGGCACGGTCGGCGTGGCCCACGAGGCCAGCATCCTGCCCGTCCGCGTCCTGGGCAGGTGCGGCGGGTCGACCTCCGACATCATCGACGCCATCACCTGGGCCTCGGGCGGAACCGTCACCAACGTCCCCGCCAACAAGAACCCCGCCGCGGTCATCAACATGAGCCTGGGCGGCAGGTTCACCTGCGACCAGGCCTACAACGCCGCCCTCAAGGCCGCCAGGGACCGGGGCACCACCGTCGTCGTGTCCGCCGGCAACGACAACACGGACGCCGCCGCCTACAGCCCGGCCGGCTGCGCCGACGTCATCACCGTCGCCGCCTCCGACCGCGAGGGCAACCGCGCCGCCTACTCCAACTACGGCAAGGTCGTCGACGTCACCGCCCCCGGCGGCGAGACCTCCCCGCGGACCGAGGACGGCATCCGGTCCACGCTCAACACGGGCACCAAGTCCCCGGGCGACGAGACCTACGCCTACTACCAGGGCACCAGCATGGCCGCCCCGCACGTCGCGGGCCTGGCCGCCCTGCTGAAGCAGAAGAGCCCCTCCCTCACCCCCGCCCGGATCGAGCAGGTGATCAAGAGCAACACCGTCGCGCTGCCCGGCGCCTGCTCCGGCGGCTGCGGCGCCGGCCTCTCCGACGCCGACAAGACCCTGGGCGCCGTCACCGGCGGCTGATCCGGGCCCGCACCGACCGGCCCCTCCCCCGATGTCCGAGCAGCCCCGGCGACTTCCCCCGCCGGGGCTGCTCGGCATCGCGCCGGCCGCCCGCCGGCGACTCCCCCCACGCAGAAGGAAGACGATCGCATGAAACGCAGAAGCCTCGGCATCACGGCGGGAGCCTGCGTGTTACTGGCGGCCTGCGGGTACCGCCTGCTGCCGTTCACGGCCCCGCCCGGAGACCCCGTCGTCATCGGAACGGCGAACAGCCTCACCCACCTCGACCCCGCCGGGGGCTACGACAGCGGGTCCTGGGCGCTGTACAGCAACATCTACCAGGCACTGCTCACCTTCGACCCCGGGGCGACCGTCCCCCGGCCCGACGCGGCCGAATCGTGCGGGTTCACCGAGTCCCTGACCACCTACCGGTGCAGGGTGCGCGGGGACCTCGTGTTCTCCAACGGGCATCCGGTCACCGCCGAAGCCGTGAAGCACTCGTTCGACCGCATCCTGAGCATCCGCGATCCGCTCGGGCCCTCGCCGCTGTTCGCGAACCTCGTCTCGGTGGAGGCGAGCGGCCCCTTCGTGACCTTCCGCCTCGCGACGCCGGACGCCACCTGGCCCTCCAAGATCGCCACGCCGGCGGGGTCCATCGTCGATCCGGCCGAGTTCCCCCGGAGCGGGCTCCGGACGCGGCGGACCTTCCCGGGTTCGGGCCCGTACGTCGTCTCCTCCCACCAGGAGGGCGCCCGGATCGCCCTGACGCCGAACCCCTCGTACCGGGGTGCCGTTCCCGAGAAGGGCGAGCCGGTCGAGATCCGCTACTACAAGACCTCCCAGGAGGTCGAGAAGGCGTGGGACGCGAGGGAGATCGACATCGCCCACGCCGGGCTCACCTCCGCGACGCTGGCGACCCTGGAGGGCGGCGAGGACCCGGACGTGCGCCTCTCCGTCGGGGAGAGCACGGTGGGCCGCTACCTCGTCCTGAACACGCGCCCGCCGCACCGGCCGCTGGGGGACGTCGCGGTGCGCGGGGCCGTCGCCGCGCTCGTCGACCGGGGGCGCCTGGCGAAGACGGTGTTCAAGGACACCGTGACGCCGCTCTACTCGCTCGTCCCGCGCGGCGTCACGGGGCACGGCACCGACTTCTACGACGTGTACCCCGAATCGGACCCGGAGTGGGCGGCGCGGCGGCTGCGCGACGCCGGCGTTCCCACTCCGGTGCGGATCACCCTGGGCCACCAGGTGGGCAGTGCCGCGGTCGAGGCGCGCGCCCTGAAGGCGCAGCTGGAGCGGAAGGGACTGTTCCGGGTGAAGCTGGTCGAGGAGGCCGACTGGGTCGCGTACCAGGAGCGGTACAAGAACGGCGAGTTCGACGCCTACATCCTCCAGTGGAGTCCCGACTTCCCCGATCCCGACACGTTCGTCCAGCCGCTGGTGGGGAGCGGCAACACCCTCCACAACGGCTACGCGTCGGCCGCGATCGACGGTTCCATCGCGGTGACGCAGCGGTTCGTCGACCGCGCCAGGAGCGTCGAGCGGTTCCGGGCGATCCAGCGGGTGGTGGCGCGGGACGTCCCGCTGGTGCCCCTCTGGCAGAAGAAGAACTACGTGGCGGCCCGGCCGGCGGTCGCCGGGGGCCACTACCTCGTCGCGGACAACAGCGGGGTGTGGCGCCTGTGGGAGCTGCGGCGGGAGCGGTCGACGGGGTAGCCGCGCTCCCGCCCCGGTCCGGGCCCCACCCCGGACCGGGGCGGGGCCCGGAAATATTGCGGTGGGCCCCGAACGATCCTCCGCCTACCGTCGGGGCATGCAGAAGTCGTCCTCCCGGCTCGCGCTCGCCGCGGCCGGTGTCACCGTCGTCCTGTGGGCCTCCGCCTTCGTCTCCATCCGCAGCGCGGGTGCCGCCTACTCCCCCGGCGCGCTCGCGCTCGGACGGCTGCTCTCCGGGGCCCTGGTCCTCGGCGCCGTCCTCCTGGTCCGGCGGGAGGGGTTGCCGCCCCGGGCCGCGTGGCCCGGCATCGCGGTGTCGGGGCTGCTCTGGTTCGGGGTGTACATGGTGGTGCTCAACTGGGGCGAGCAGGAGGTCGACGCGGGCACGGCCGCGATGGTGGTGAACGTCGGACCGGTCCTGATCGCCCTGCTCGGCGCGCGCTTCCTCGGGGAGTCCCTGCCGCCCCGGCTCCTCGCGGGCATGGCGGTGTCGTTCGCGGGCGCGGTGACCGTCGGCCTCTCGATGTCCCGGGACTCCTCCGGCGGCCACGCCTCGGTGCTGGGGGTCCTCCTCTGCCTGCTCGCGGCGGTGGCGTACGCGGGCGGGGTCGTCGCCCAGAAGCCGGCGCTCGCGCACGGCAGCGCGCTCCAGGTGACGACCTTCGGGTGCCTGGTGGGGGCGGTGGCGTGCCTGCCGTTCGCCGGGCAGCTGGCCGCGGAGGCGGGGCGGGCGCCGCTGCCGGCGACCCTGAACATGGTCTACCTCGGGGTGTTCCCGACCGCCCTCGCGTTCACGACCTGGGCCTACGCCCTCGCCCGTACGACCGCCGGGCGGATGGGCGCGACGACGTACGCCGTGCCCGCCCTCGTGGTCCTGCTCGCGTGGGCGTTCCTGGGCGAGCTGCCCGGTCCGCTCACCCTCGCCGGGGGCGTGCTGTGCCTCGCGGGCGTGGCCGTCTCCCGCTCCCGGCCGCGGGGCTCCGAGGCCACCGGAACGGCCGAATCCACCTGACAGGCCACACCTCCGCTTCCGGTCACTTCACGGGCGCCCGGCGCCGGTCGCGCGCCCGCGACCTGGGAGGGAGAACGGCGTCAAGTCCCAATTCCGGCCGCGCGGACGACGAGACACGTTTCGCCACTCTCCGGCCGGATAGTTTCGAGTCGGCCACGGGCACGGGCCGGAACTCAACACTCCGACACCTTCCGAACAACCAACCCGACGGGGGAGCCGATGGCGATTCAACAGCGGGCGGAACGGACCAGACAGGAGATCCTGTCGGCGGCGGCACGGGTCTTCGACAGACTGGGGTACGAACGGGCCTCCTTGGCGAGGATCGCCGGGGAGGCCCGGGTGACGACGGGAGCGCTGGTCTTCCACTTCGCGACGAAGGCGGACCTGGCGGTCGCGGTGCGCGCCCGCGCCCGGGCGGTCACCGGCATCACCGTCGAGTCGGCCTGTTTATCGACCGAGGGGGTGGGTGGCACGGCGGTCGACAAGCTGGTGATCACCACCCACGCCCTCATCCGGCTCTTCGAGACCGACCACGTGGCCCGGGCGGGCGAGCGGCTGGCCCGCGAGCTCCAGCCGGCCGACCCGGCCCTCTCGCGCGACTGCCCCTGGCGGCGCGAGGTGGGCCGTCTGGCGCGGTACGCGGTGGCGGAGCAGGCCCTGCGGCCCGGCGTGGACGCGACGGCCGTCGCGACGCTGATCGGCTACGTGGTCACCGGGGTCGAGCTGGAGATGCGCCGCCCCTGCCCTCCGGCCGACGCGCTCCGGCTCCTGGCCGACGGCGGGCCGCAGGGCCCGTGCGTCCCCGAGACCGGCGCCCTGCACGGCTCCGCCGAGGAACGGCTGCGCCGCATCTGGGAGTTGGTCCTGCCCGGCCTCGTCCACCCGGCCGCCCCACCGCCGTACGGCTCCGTCGACGCGCGGAGACCCGGCCCGACCTCGACCCCGGCACCCCACGCGCCGGGGCAGACGTCGTACGGTCCCGCTCCGGCCCCCGCCTCCCCCTCCCAGGCCCCCCGCCCCCAGGCTCCGCGCACCGCCGCGCCGGACCCGCGCGCCCAGGGCCGGGCGCCCCGCCCCGCGCCGGGCTCCACGCCGCCGCCCCGCTCCGCCCCGCGGCGCACGTAGGCCCGCCCCGCGCCGGGCCGGGGGCGTCGACGAGCCGGGCCCCCGCCGGCGCCCGGCTTGCGGCGCCTCCTCGCGACACCCTTCGTGAGCCCCCTCGCAGAACCCCTCGTGAAAACCCTCCCGGAGCTCCCTCAGCGCCCGTCCCCCGACCGCAGCAGCTGGCGGGCGAAATCCGTCAGCGAGCGGCCGACGCGCTCGACCGACAGGCCGAGTTCGTGGCGCTGGAACTGGAAGAGCTCCGGCGACAGCGGGCTGAGGGCGATGTCGATCAGCGGGTCCGGGTCCCGGACCCCGTGGGCGACGAGGAGCGTCCGGACGTGGACGCGCCAGAAGCCGTACGCGCCGGTCCGGAAGCGCGCCGAACCCGTCTCCGCCCCCAGGGCCAGCGGCAGGTGCCGTTCGAGGAGGTCGAGCATCGCCAGGTAGAACGCCGCGAGCCGCTCCCCCGCCGGCGCGCCGGGTCCGAGCGGCGGGGGGCCGTAGATGAGCTGCCCCTGGAGCCGGCGTTCGTGCTCGTCGAGCAGCGCCACGGCGACCGAGGACGGATCGGGGAAGCTCCGGTACAGCGTGGCGCGGCCCACCCCGGCGGCCTTGGCGATCCGGTCCATGGTGACCGACCGGGGGTCATGTTCCGCGAAGAGCCGTTCGGCCGCGGCCAGGATCTGGGTGCGGTTCCGCTCGGCGTCCGCGCGTCTGCGCGGGGCGACCGGCCGCTCGTCAGCGGCCTGGAGGTCGCCGAGGAGCCCGTCGACCCGGTGCACGGAGTCGGCTCCTCCGCCCCGCTGCTCGTCGTCGCTCATGGCCCGACCCTACTTCCCTCAAGTTCTCCCCAAGATAAGTGGACACCTTGTCCACTTGCCGTGTCGAGTGGCATGCTAAACGGACTCAGTGTCCATTTACCGCTCGCCATCCCGCCCCAGGGAGATCCCATGCACACCGCGCTCCTCGCCGCGGCCCTGCTGGTCGGCTGCCTCCTGGCCGTCCAGGCCTCGGTGAACCTCCAGCTCAACTCGGCCGTCGGCACCCCCTACGGCGCCTCCACCATCCAGCTCGGCGTCGCGACCGGCCTGCTCGTCGTCCTCGCGGTGGCGGCCGGGGCGCTCGGCGCGCTCGGCAAGCTGCCCGACGTCGAGCCCTGGCAGCTGCTCGGCGGACTGGCCAGCCCGCTCTACATCACCAGCGGCATCCTGCTCTTCCCGCGGCTCGGCGCCCTCGCCGCCGTCGGGCTCTTCGTCACCGGCCAGATGTTCGCCTCGCTCGCCCTCGACCTCTTCGGCCTCCTCGGCCTGGAGCAGAAGGAGCTCAGCGCCGGCATCGTCCTGGGCGCCGTGGCGGTCCTCGCGGGCATCGTCGTGATCATCCGGGGCATGAAGGCCGCGGCCCCCGCCGGCGCCCCCAAGATGTCGAGCGCCGGGCGCGCCGGCTGGCTCGTCCTCGGCGTCGTGGCCGGCGCCGTGCTGCCGGTCCAGGGCGCGGTCAACGCCCAGCTGCGCGCCCAGCTCAAGGAGCCCATCACCGTCGCGGTGATCAGCTTCGCCGTGGCGACCTTCACCATCGCCGTCGTCCTGCTCGTGCTCTACGCGACCCGCCGCACCCCGAAGCCCAAGATCGCCCCGCTGAAGAAGATGCCCTGGTGGGGCTGGCTCGGTGGCGCCTGCGCCGCCGCCTACGTCACCGGCACCTTCCTGCTCATCCCGTCCATCGGCGCGGCGGTGACCATCGCCCTCACCGTGACGGGCCAGCAGCTGACCTCCGCGCTCATCGACCACAAGGGCCTGTTCAAGCTTCCGCAGCGCTCCCTCACCAAGCCGCGCGCCCTGGGCCTCGCCCTGCTGATCGCCGGCTCCCTGACCATCCAGCTCGTCTGATCCCGGGCCGGAGCCCCCGGGGCCCCCGCCCGGGGGCTCCGGCCCGCCCCGTGCGTCACGCGAGACGCGTCACGAGAGGCGCGTCGTGAAAGGTGCGTCATGAAAGCGTCGTACACCGCCGGGCCGGACATCCACGTCCTGCCCTCGGCCCTGCCCATCCCCGGTCTCGGCGACCAGCCGGTGAACGCCTTCCTCGTGCGGTCGGGGCAGCCCTTCCTGGTGGACACCGGGATGCCCGTCGACCGGGAGGGCTTCCTGGACTCCCTCTGGTCCCTGATCGACCCCGCCGACCTGCGCTGGGTCGTCGTCACCCACGACGACCGCGACCACACCGGCGCCCTCGCCCGGATCCTGGAGGCCGCGCCGAACGCGAAGGTGCTGGCCAACGCGATATCGGTGACGCGAATATCCGAGGAATTCGACATTCCTCAGGAACGCCTGGTGACCGCCAATCCGGGAAGCCATGTGAAAATCGGCGACCGCGAACTGAGCTTTCACCGGCCGCCCACGTTCGATTCACCCGGGACCCTCGCCGTGTTCGACCACTCGGACGGCACGCTCTACAGCTCCGACAGCTTCGGCACGGTGGTGGAGGAGATAACCCACGACTTCGCCGACCTCGCCGAGGAGGAGTTCTTCCACGGGTTCGAGGTGCTGAACAGGGCGATAGCGCCCTGGACCGCGCTGGTCGACGAGGAGAAGTTCCTCCGGCCGGTGCGCGGCCTCGCCGCCCTGAACCCCGCGCGCCTGCTGAGCGCGCACGGGCCGACCGTGCGCGCGGACGCCGTGCCCCGGCTCTTCGACGCCATGGCCCGCATCCCCTCCCTGCCCGCCTGGCTGCCCGGCGCCGACCTCGACCTGGAGGCGGCGCTCGACGCCCAGGAGTCCCTCGCCGGCTGAGCCCCCGCGGCTCCGCCCCGGCCACGCCCCACCCCGTACACGCACACGCACGAACCGAGGAGAACCATGCCCGATCCCGTCCTCACCGACCCGACCCCGCCGCGCGGAGTCATCACCGTCTTCTCCGACATCTGGTGCTCCTTCGCGCACATCGCCGTCCACCGGCTGCACACCACCCGCGCCCGGCTCGGCCTGGAGGAGCAGGTCGCCTTCGACCTGCGCGCCTTCCCGCTGGAACTCCTGAACGACGCCCCGAGCCCGCGCCCCGGCACGGACAGCGAGGTCGCCCGGATGGCCAGCCTGGAGCCGGGGGCCGGCTGGCAGCTCTGGCAGGCCAAGGACTGGCTGTACCCCTCGACGACGCTGCCCGCCCTGGAGGCGGTGCTCGCCGCGAAGGAGCAGAGCCTGCACGCCTCGGAGCAGCTCGACCTCGGACTGCGCCGGGCCTTCTGGGCCGAGTCGCGGTGCATCAGCCACCGCAAGGTGATCCTGGACGTGGCCGCGGACACCGGCGCGGTGGACGTCGACGCCCTCACCGAGGCACTGGACGACGGGCGGGCCCGCCGGTCCCTGGCCGACCAGGCCGCGCTCTCGCGCACCGACCGGATCAACTGCAGCCCCCACCTCTTCCTGTCCGACGGTTCGGACCACGCCAACCCCGGCATCGACGTGGGCTGGGAGGGCGCGTACGGCATCGGCTGGCCGGTGATCGCCTCCGACGACCCGAAGGTGTACGAGGACATCCTGCTCCAGGCCGCGACCGAATAACGTCCACCGAATAGTTGAATTCGCTGCGATAATCGACTGAACACCAGGTACGACGGCCAGGCGTTCCTCCCGGAGGAATGCCTGGCCGTCGTACCTTTTTTTCGGCCGCAGAACATCGCGATGATTATTAATTGCGTGACCCGGCCGTTATTCGCAAGGGCGCTCGAAGCTCCTACAGTCGTCCCCGCCGCCGGAATTCCGGACGCAGATTCGCATCGACAGCGGGAGTTCTTCATGTCGTTGACCGACAAGGCAGACGTCAGCACGTTCGTCGACCTCACCCAGCACGAGATCGAAGCCCTGAAGACCCGGTTCAACCTGGCCGACGCGCACACCCACCAGCGCCAGTCCGCCTCCCAGGAGCGGATCGTCTCGCGGCTCCCCGAGCTGTGGCACGAGTCCGAGTCGAAGCAGCAGGCCCACTTCGAGCGCCAGTTCCTGGACGCGTTCTTCCGCCTGCACCAGCAGCCGACCGCCCGCGCCATGGACCGCACGCTCCTGTCGTACTCCGCCAGCGTCTCGACCATGGTCGCCGGCATGTTCCTGAAGCAGCGCGGCATGTCCGTGCAGCTGGTCGAGCCCTGCTTCGACAACCTGGTGGACCTGCTGCGCAACATGCAGGTGCCGCTCGGGCCGGTGGACGAGTCGGCGCTGCACGACAAGGACGCGATCTACGACCGGCTGGTCGAGGAGATCCACGCGGACGCGATCTACCTCGTCGACCCGAACAACCCCACCGGCTTCACCCTGCTCGCCGAGAAGCTGGAGGGCTTCCGCGAGGTCGTCCGCTACTGCGTGGACCACGACAAGGTCCTGGTGATGGACTTCTGCTTCGCCTCCTTCGCGCTGTGCGACGAGGGCGTCGGCCGGGTGGACATCTACAAGCTGCTCGAAGAGTCCGGCGTCACGTACATGGTCATGGAGGACACCGGCAAGACCTGGCCGATCCAGGACGCCAAGTGCGCCATGATCACCGCCAGCCGGGACATCCAGGAGGAGGTCTACAACCTCCACACCAGCGTCCTCCTGAACGTCTCGCCCTTCGTCCTCAACATGGTCACGCAGTACGTCGAGGACTCCATCACCGACGGCTTCGCCTCCGTCCGCGACATCATCACCACCAACGGCGAGGCCGCCCGCGCCGCCCTCGACGGCACGATCCTGGAGCTCCAGGAGCCGGTCGTCGGCACCAGCGTCGCCTGGTTCCGGATCAAGCCGGAGCACCTGACCGCCACCCAGCTCCAGGCCGTCCTCTTCGACGAGGAGGTGTACGTCCTGCCGGGCACCTTCTTCTACTGGAACAGCAAGGAGAAGGGCGAGCGGTTCGTCCGACTGGCCCTGGCCCGCGAGCCCGAGGTGTTCGCCGGCGCCATGGAGCGGATGCGGAAGGTGCTCGAGCGCTATGCGGCCTGACACCGACAAGGACACCGGCAGCGGCACCCCGGTGTTCGTGGACGCCGCCCTCTTCATGGGCATGCACAGCGCGGACGACGCCGTCCGGACCGCGGCCAAGGCCTTCTTCGCGGACCGGCTCGCCGCCGGGGACGCCGGCCGGGTCCTCATGAGCTGGGAGCAGGTCGGCCGCTGCGACGACCTCGTGTGGGGGTACGACCGGAAGACCCAGGACGAGTACTACCCCTTCATGGACGTCCTCCACACCGACCTCGCCGTCGAGCGGATCGGCTACGAGGAGGAGGACGTCCGCCGGGCCTTCAGCGCGCCCGAGCTGGACGGCCTGCCCACCCACGAGCGGCTGCTGCTCGCCCAGGTCGCCAACCGCGGGGGCACGCTGCACACGGCGAGCCCCCGGCTGCTCCGGACGGCCGGCCTGCCCGTCGCGCCGCTCGTCCCGGCGGGCGCCCCCTCCCCCGACAGGGAGCCGGCGTTCCCCGCCTACCTGGAGGACCTCTACCAGCGGTCGCTGGTGCTGACGGTCGACTCCGACGCCCTCTGAACAGACCTCGGAAAGGCCCCCCTTCCATGCCTGGCACCTACTCCGGGACGATCGTCCCGCTGATCACCCCCCTCGACGAGCACGGCACCGTCGACGAGCAGAGCGTCGCCCGCCTCCTGGACCACATCCGCTCCGAGGTCACCGGCCTCATGCCGGCCCTGACCTCGGGCGAGGGCTGGAAGCTCGACGCCCGGCAGTGGCGGGACGTCGTCGCGTACACCGTGAGACACGCCGGCGGGCTTCCCGTCCTCGCCGGCATCCAGCTCCCCGACACCGCCTCGGTGATCGAGCGGGCCCGCACGGCCGTCGAGCTCGGCGTCGACGCCGTCGTGGTCACCACCCCGTTCGGCGCCGACGTGACGCAGGACGCGATCGTCGACCACTACCGGGCCATCCGGGCCGCCCTCGACGTGCCGATCTTCCTGTACAACGAGGAGGCGCTGTCGGGCAACCGCATCGAGTTCGACACCCTGCTGCGGATCTGCGAGATCCCCGGGATCGTCGGCATCAAGGAGTCGAGCGGCGACGCCGCCTTCACCCGGAAGACGACCGAGTCCGGCACCGGCGTCCCGGTCTTCGAGGGCTGGGAGAACCTCCTCGCCGACGTCCGCGGCGTCGACGGCTTCATCGGCCCGCTGGCCAACCTCGAACCCGGACTGTGCAACGCGATGCTGGTCGACCCCAGCCCGGAGCGGCAGGCGGAGCTCAACGCGGTCTGCGAGCGGTACGGCATCTTCCGGGACGACTGGTACCGCTGGGTCAAGAAGGAGCTGCACGAGCGCGGCGTGATCTCCTCGACCACCACCCACGAGGAGGCGAAGGCGGCATGAGCGGCCTCCCCTCCGCCTCCGCCCCCGTGGCCGCGCACTCGGTCGCGGCCCCGGCCGCGACCGCCCAGCGCGAGCTGCACGCCCTCTACCGGCGGGTGCCCAGCCTGGGGGACTACGGCTCGATGACCGCGATCGAGGAGCGGTGGATCCTGCCCAAGGCGCGGGCGTACGAGGCGTCCGCGCCCCGCTTCGGCTCGGCCGGCGAGCTCCTGAGCGCGCTCAAGGACTTCCTGGCCGAGGAGGAGGCCGCGCTCCCCGAGAGCGCCACCTTCCTCGCCGAGCACGCCACCCTCGAACAGTTCACGACCGTGGTGCGGCAGTTCGCCCTCGACGGGCTCACCGAGTCCGAGTCCCTGCTGCCGGTCGTGCCCCGGCTGCCGTACCGCTCCGCGATGGCGGTCTTCCGGGTCCTCATCGACGAACTGGGCTGCGGCAACGAGGAGAAGGCGCACTCCCAGCTCTACCGGGACCTGCTGACCGAACTCGGCCTCAGCCTGCGCCTGGAGGACTACCTCGACGAGACGGTCCCCGAGTGCTACGCGTACGTCAACATGTTCCACTGGCTGGCGAGCCGGGCGTCCTCGCCCCAGTACTTCCTGGGCGCGTACGCCTACTTCGAGACCAGCGTCCTGTACGCCTTCCAGAGCTTCGCGCGGGCGGCCGGGCGGCTCGGGATCAGGAACGACGCCTACTACACCGAGCACCTCTACATCGACTCCTACCACAGCAGCCACATGCGGACGGCGATCCGCGCGCTCGACGAGCCGGACCTCGCGAAGATCTGGGCGGGCGTGCGGCTGGCCTCCGACATCGTCGGCACGGCCACGGAGGCGGCCGTGGCACGGGCGCGGGAGACCGCCGCATGACGGCCGTGCCCGTCGGGCGGCGGCGGGACGACGAGCCGACCGTCCGCCAGGTGACCGAGGACCTCGTCCTGGTCGAGACCGGCGGCCGCAAGGTCCTCGCGGCCGCCGTCTGCCCGCACCGCGGGGGCCGGCTCAAGTACGGCAGGGTCGACGGGGACAGGCTGCGCATCACCTGCCCCCTGCACCACACGACCTTCGACCTGACGAGCGGGGAGCGGCTCTCGGGGGCGGCGTGCGCCGCCATCCGGGTGGTCGACGTCCTGCCCGGCCAGGACGTCACCGCTCCCGACCCGCCCTCCGGAGGCGCTCCGTGACCACCACACCGACCGGGGCGGCGTCCACCGCGGCGCCGCCCCGTGCGGCCACGGCCGAGCACGACGGCGTCGCGCCCGTGCCCGAGGCCGAACGCACCTCGTCCCCGGCCGACTTCGGCTGGATCTGGCCGTCCGCGCAGTTCTCGTTCGGCACGGTCGTGCTCGGCGCGCTGCCCGTGGTCTTCGGCCTCGGCTGGTGGGCCTCGGCGAGCGCGATCACGGCGGGCGTCGCCGTCGGGACGGCGCTGCTCGCGCCGCTGGCCCGGTTCGGCGTCCGCACCGGCACCAACGACCCCGTGTCCAGCGGGGCGCACTTCGGGGTGCGGGGCAGGGTCGTCGGCAACGTCCTCACGGTGGTGACCGCGCTCGGCTTCTTCGCCATCGCCGTGTGGACCGGCGGCACCGCCGTCATGGTGGCGGGGCACCGGCTGCTCTCCACCCCGACGGGCCCGGGGGCGCTGACCGTCGCGATGTTCGTGACGGCGGCGGCGGTCGCGCTGGTCGCCGTGCGCGGCCACGAGGCGCTCGTCCGCACGTACCGGATCACCGCCGTCACCGGCGGGGCGGTCCTGCTCGGCACCCTCCTCGTCCTGGCCCCGAAGTTCGACCCGGGGTACGGCGGCGGGCCGCTGGCCCTGGACGGCGTCCTGCACACCTGGCTGCTCGCGGCGACCGCCTCCGCGACCGTGCCGCTGTCCTACGCCACCTTCCAGGGCGACTACACCCGCTTCATGCCGTCCTCCACGCGGCCGGGGCGGGTGGCCCGGGCCAGCGGCGTGGCGATGTTCCTCAGCAGTCTCGCCGCGCTGCTGACCGGCGCGTACGTGACGACCCTCTTCCCCGTGCCCGACGAGCCGTGGCTCCAGGGCCTGACGGACGCGGTGCCCGGCTGGTTCGCGGTGGCGGTGGTGCTCTTCGGCTTCGCGGGCACCCTGCCGCAGGCCGGCCTCTGCCTGTACGCGGCGGGGCTCTCCGCCAACTCGGTGTTCTGGCGCTCCTCGCGGGCGGCGGTGACCACGGTGGTCGCGCTGCTCGCCGGGGCCGTGCTGTACCTGGGGGCGGTGGTGTACGACGCCATGGACGCGATGTCGGCGTTCGTGACACTGCTGCTCACCGTCGTCGCGCCGTGGGCGGCCGTGCTCTTCGTCGGGTACGGGCTCCACCGGGGCAGGTACGACGCGGAGGCGCTGCGCTCCTTCACCACGGGCGGGGGCGGGCGGTACTGGTACGTGCGCGGGGTCAACCCGCGGGCGGCCGGCGCCTTCGCCGCGGGCTCCCTCGTCGGGATCCTGTGGGTCAACAACCCCCTGTACGTCGGCCCGCTGACCGACCTCACGGACGGCGTCGACCTGAGCCTGCCGGCCTCCTTCACGGTGGCCGCGGTGCTGTACGGGGTGCTCTGCCGGGTGTGGCCGGAGCCGCTGCTCCCGCCGTCGGCGGGCGCCGCGCGCTGACCTCCGTCCCCGTTCCCCCTCCGTCCGTTCCGAGCTTCGAGGTGTCGCATGTCCGTGTTCCGGCTGACGGTCCGGTCGGTCGTCCGGGAGGCCGAGGGCGTCCTCGGGCTCCTGCTCGCCGATCCCTCGGGCGCCGACCTGGCCCCGTGGGAGCCCGGCGCGCACCTGGAGGTCACCCTGCCGTCCGGGGCGGTCCGGCACTACTCGCTGTGCGGCGACCCGGACGACCGGGAGGTCTACCGGCTGGGGGTGCTGCGGGAGCCGGCGGGCCGGGGCGGTTCGGAGGAGATCCACGCCTCCGTGGGCCCGGGCACGGTCCTCGGGGTGCGGGGGCCGTTCAACCGCTTCCCGCTGGTGCCCGCCGAGCGGTACCTGTTCGTCGCGGGCGGCATCGGCATCACCCCGCTCCTTCCGATGGTCCGCTCCCTGCCCCCGGCCTCCTGGTCCCTGCTGTACGGGGGCCGGAGCCTGGCCTCGATGGCGTACCGCGAGGAGCTGGCGGGGCTGCCCGGGGTGACGCTGGTGCCGCAGGACACGGCGGGGCTCCTCGACCTGGACGCGGCCCTCGGGGCGCTGCCCCCGTCGACGGCCGTCTACTGCTGCGGTCCGGAGGGGCTGCTGCGGGCGGTGGAGGAGCGCTGGACGGGGGCGCTGCACACGGAGCGGTTCGGGGCGGCGCCGGCCGCCGCTCCGGCACCGGCGGCCGGGGACCCCGGAGCCCCCGAGGGGGGCTTCGAGGTGGAGCTGCGCCGGAGCGGGCTGACGGTCCGGGTGGAGCCGGGGCGGAGCCTGCTCGACGCGGTGCGGGAGGTGGTGCCGGGCGTGGCGTACTCCTGCGAGGAGGGCTGGTGCGGCACCTGCGAGACGAAGGTGCTCGGGGGGACGCCCGAGCACCACGACTCCGTCCTCGGCGAGGCGGAGAAGGCGGCGGGGGCCTCGATGATGATCTGCGTGGGCCGCTCGCGCGGCCCACGCCTCACCCTCGACCTGTGAGACCTCGGGGCCTCAAGGTCCCAGGGATCCCGGGGGCCTTGGGAGTCTCAGGAATCCCTGCGGTCTCAAGGATCCCGGGAATCTCAAGGGATCCCGGGGATCTCAAGGATCCCAAGGGATCTCAGGGGAAGACGACCAGGGCCCGGCCGCCCTTGCCCGCGAGCATGTTGTCGAAGGCGCCGGGGATGCCCTCCAGGGTGATCCGCTCGGTGACGAGGGAGCCGAGGTCGAAGCGGCCGGCCCTGATGTGCCCGGCGAGGACCGGCAGGTCCTCGGCCGGGTTCGAGTTGCCGTAGACGCAGCCGGCCAGGGTGCGGCCCCAGTGGAAGATCTCCAGGGCGTTGAAGGTGACCTGCTGGTCCTTTCCGCCGATGCCGACGACCGTGGTCCGGCCGCCGCGCCGGGTGGACTCCCAGGCGGTGCGGATGGTGACGGCGCGGCCCACGCACTCCACGGCCACGTCGACGCCCTGCCCGCCGGTCAGCCTCCTGATGTCCTTCGCCGTGGTGTCGGAGGCGACGACGTACTCGGTGGCCCCGGCCGCCCTCGCGAGGGCCTCCTTCTCCGGGGAGACGTCCACGGCGACGATCGTCGACGCGCCCGCGATCCGGGCGGCCTGGAGCGCGGCGAGGCCCACGCCGCCCACGCCGTACACCGCGACGGTCTCGCCCTCCCGGACCCGGGCGGAGTGGTGGACCGCGCCCCAGCCGGTGAGCACGGCGCAGCCGAGCAGGGCGGCGTCGGCGAGCGGGACGCCGTCGGGCACGGGCAGGACGCAGCGGGCGGCGACGACCGTCTCCTCCGCGAAGGCGGCGACGTTGAGGCCGGGGTGCAGCCCGGTGCCGTCCTGGGTGCGGGCGTGGAGGTTGCCCGCGCCGGTCAGGGCGTCGGCGCAGAGCCAGACCTCGCCGAGCGAGCACGGGTGGCAGCTTCCGCAGGACGGCGCCCAGTTGAGGACGACCTCGTCGCCGGGGGCGACGTGCGTGACGCCCTCACCGACGGAGACGACGGTGCCGGAGCCCTCGTGGCCGAGGACGGCCGGGACCGGTACGCGCATGGTGCCGTTGGAGAGGGAGAGGTCGGAGTGGCACACGCCGGCGGCGGCGAGGCGGACCCGGACCTGGCCGGGGCCGGGCTCCGGGAGCTCGATGTCGGTCATCTCCAGCGGAGCGCCGACGGCGGGCAGGACGACGGCGCGGATCAGGCTCACGTGCGGTGCTCCTCGGGACTCGGGACTCGGGGCTGCGTCCGGGAAGGGCGCGGGAAGGGCGCGGGCTCAGAACTGCAGGGACTTGGTCTGGAGGTACTCGGCGAGGCCGTGCGCGCCCAGCTCCCGGCCGACGCCGGACTGCTTGTAACCGCCGAAGGGGGCCAGCGGGTTGAAGCGGCCGCCGTTGATGTCGACCTGGCCGGTGTCCATGCGGCGGGCGAAGGCGACGGCCTCCTCGGGGTCGCCCCAGACGGCCCCGGCGAGGCCGTAGACGGTGCCGTTGGCGATGGCGAGGGCCTCCGCCTCGTCCTCGTACTTCAGGAGCGAGACGACCGGCCCGAAGATCTCCTCCTGGGCGATGGTCATGTCCGGGGTGACGTCCGCGAAGACGGTCGGGGAGACGTAGTAGCCGGTCTCGCGCGGGGCCTCGGGGCCGCCGGCGACGAGCCGGGCGCCCTCCTCGATGCCCTTCTCGATGTAGCCGCGGACGCGCTCCTGCTGCTTGGCGTTGACCAGCGGGCCGACGCGCTCGCCGGGGACGTACTTGGCGACGGCCTCGGCGGCGAGCGCCACCGCCTCCTCGTACCGGTCGGCGGGGACGAGCATCCGGGTCCAGGCGCTGCACGTCTGGCCGGAGTTGGACATGACGTTGGCGACGCCGACGGCGACGGCCTTGGGGAGGTCGGCGCTCGGCAGGATCACGTTGGCGGACTTGCCGCCGAGTTCGAGGGCGACCCGCTTGACCGCGCCGCCGGCGAGGGCGCCGATGCGGCGGCCGACGGCGGTGGAGCCGGTGAAGGAGACGAGGTCGACGTCCGGGTGCTCGGCGAGCGCCTGGCCGGCGACCGGGCCGAGGCCCGTGACCAGGTTGAAGACGCCGGCGGGCAGGCCCGCCTCGTGGGCGGCCTCGGCGAAGAGCTGAGCGGTGAGCGGGGTGTCCTCGGCGGGCTTGAGGACGGTGGTGCAACCGGCGGCGAGGGCCGGGGCGACCTTGGCGACGATCTGGTGGAGCGGGTAGTTCCAGGGGGTGATCGCGGCGACGACGCCGACCGGCTCGGCGTAGACGGTGGAGTTGCCGACCTTCTCCTCGAAGGGGTGGGTGGCGGCGAGTTCGGCGTACGTGCCGGCGACGGCGATCGGCAGTCCGGCGTGGACGGCGGCGGCGAGCTGCGGCGGGGCGCCGAGCTCGGCGGTGACGGTGGCGGCGATCTCCTCGGCGCGGGCGGCGAGCGCGTCGCGCAGGGCGGCGATGCGGGCGGAGCGCTCGGCGGGCGGGGTGGCGGCCCAGCCGGGCAGCGCGGCGCGGGCGGCGCGCACGGCGGCGTCGACGTCCTCGGCGGTGCCGGCCGGGACGTGGCCGACGACCTGCTCGTCCGCCGGGTTGACCACCGCGATGGTGTCCGTGGAGGAGGCGGGACGCCATTCCCCGCCGATGTACATCGCGTCGTGCGCCTTCATCCGCTGTCTCCTCACGTTACCGACGGGTTCGTCGCCCACCCAAACTAGCGCCGTTAGTTTTCCGGCGCCAGGGCGGTGGGGCGTGCCCCGGGTCTCACTCCCGGACCGCCCCCCGTACCCCTGCGGGATTCCGGTACGGAGCCGATCGTGCCGCCCCGGGCCGGGCGGCGTCCACGGCGGAACCGGACAGGCGCGGAGCACGGAACCGGGTCGCTCCGCCCCGCCTCCGGGGGCGCGGCCCGGACGCGCCGCCCGAGCGCCCGCTCCGGGAGGTCCGCCCGGACACGCCGCCGCGTCCGGCGGGGCGCACGCCCGGGGGCGCGGCCCGCCGGACGCGGCGGGGGAGGTCGGCGGAGCGGCTGGGATCCGCCGACCGGACGTTCCGGTGCTTCGGCGCTTCGGTGCTTCGGCACTCGGCGCGCCGGGGGCGTCAGATCTTCTGCGCGATGTCGGTGAGGTGGGCGAAGACGACGATGTTCGCCTCGTAACCCGTCTTGCGGTCGAAGGCTCCGCCACAGGTGAGCAGCCGCAGTTCGGGCCGTCCGGTGGCGCCGTACACCTCCTCGTCGGGGAAGTCGTCCTTGGCGTACGTCTTGATGCGGTCGACCGTGAAGACGGCGACCTTCCCGTCGGCGCGGGCGACCCGGACGGTGTTGCCGGGGTTGAGGACGCCGAGGTTGAGGAAGACCGCGGGCCCGGTGAGGGTGTCGCGGTGACCGACGACGACGGCGGTCCCGCGCTCGCCCGGCGTGGGCCCCTTGGCGTACCAGCCGACGATGCTGGGGTTGTCGGCCGGCGGGGTGGCGAGCTGCCCCTTCTTGTCGAGGTCCAGGTCGGTCACGGGGGCCTCGATGGTGATGGCCGGGACGGCGACGGCGGTGGGGCGCGAGCGGGGAAGCGGCGCGAGCGCTCCCTGGGACGCGCCCCTCGGCCGGGGCACGGCCTTCGGGGAGGGCGTGCTCTTCGGGTTCTTCCGGCTCTCCTGGCCGTCCTGGCCCTTCGGGGAGGGCACGGCCCGCGCGGGAGGCGTGGCCTTCGGAGAGGGGGCGCCCTTCGGCGGGGGCGCGCTCTCCGGCGGGGCCGCGGGTTTCGCCTCGCGGCCCAGGGCGGCCGGAGCGCCGGCCGCCGCGACCGCTCCCGCCGACTCCGCCCCCGCCGCCCCGGCCCCGTCGGAGGCGGCCGGGGCGGCGGCGAGGGGCGGGGCGGCGGGTTCGTCGCCGCCCGTCCACCAGAAGCCTCCGACCACCAGGACCACGAGCACCGTCACGGTCCTGGCCAGCCGGAACAGGCGCCGCCGCCTGCGCGTGATGCGGGACCTACGCGGCGCCATCGTTGCGGCGGCGCGAGCGGCGGAACATGACCAGTCCGGCCGTGCCGGCGAGACCGGCGGCGACGGCCGCGCCGACGCCGAAGGCGGAGGACTCCTCGGCCGCGGCGAGCTGCACGCCGCCGCCGCCCGCGCCGACCGGGCCCTGCGGGGGCCGGCCCTGGCCGTTGTTGGACCAGTTGCCGCCGCTGCCGTTGTTGGTGCCGGCGTTGTCGTTGTTCGACCAGTTGTTGCCGGAGCCGTTGTTGCCGGGACCGTTGTTCTGGCCGTTGCCCGGACGTCCGCCCGGCCCGTTGCCGTGGCAGTCGACCGTGAAGATCTTCTGCTTGCCGGTGGGGACGGCGCCCGGGAAGGTCCAGGTGACCCGGTACTGGCCCTCGGGCAGCGTCAGCGGGTTGGTGTGGCCCATCCCGGTGTTCAGCGCGACGCGGCCGCTGAGGGTGGGGACCTCGGGCCGGGGCGGCTGCGGGGTGATCTCCCAGCTGACCTCCTGGAGGATGTCGAAGTTGAAGGCCGCGAGGTAGAACTTGCAGACCCTCGCCTCGTCGTTCAGGTCGCCGTAGGGGGTGCCGACCTTGTGGACCTTGATGTCGCCGTTGTCGCCGGGAGCGGCGAACGCGGCCGGGGCGCCGGCGAGGGCGAGGCCGCCGAAGGCGGCCGTGGCCGCGAGGGTGGCGGCGAGGGGGCGGACAGCACGAGCGGGCATGCGAGCTCCTCCAGGAAAGGACATGTCGGGCGTTTCAGCCGATAATCCGACTATCAGTCATCAGATGACTGCGGAGGGTGGCGACATGCTCGTGTCGATCTCCGAGTCGCCCGTCCGGCGCACAGCCCGCCGGACCCGGGCGAGTCCGGACGGGCCCGGAGACGGGAAACCCCGGGGACCGGCCGGGTCCGGCGACCGGAGACCCCGGGGACCGGGCGCTTCAGACGATCCCGAGGAGGACCGCCGCCGCCAGCACGACCAGCGAGGTCAGCGCGGCCCACTTCACCGTGAACCTGGTGTGGTCGCCGAACTCCACCTTCGCCATGCCCACGAGCACGTACACCGCCGGCACCAGCGGGCTCGACATGTGCAGGGCCTGGCCGACGATCGAGGCCCGGGCGATCTCCACGGGTGACACGCCGTGGGCCGCGCCCGCCTCCGCGAGGACCGGAAGCACGCCGAAGTAGAAGCCGTCGTTCGACATGAAGTAGGTGAGCGGGAGGCTCAGCACTCCGGTGACCAGGCCCATGTGCGGCCCCATGCCCTCGGGGATCGCGCCGACGAGCCAGTCCGCCATGTGCTCGACCATGCCCGTGCCGGTGAGGACGCCGGTGAAGACGGCGGCGGCGAAGACCATGCCGGAGACGTTGAGGACGTTGTCGGCGTGGGCGGCGATGCGGGCCTTCTGCTCGGCCATGTCCGGGTAGTTGACGGTGAGCGCGAGGGCGGCGCCGAGGAGGAACAGCACCGGGATCGGCAGCAGTTCGAGGATCATCGCGGTGAGCAGCGCGACCGTCAGACCGGCGTTGAACCAGTACAGCCGGGGCCGCAGCGTGGGCCGGTCGGGATCGAGCCCCTGGAACCCGTCACCGTCCTCCGCACCGGCCCCGGCTCCCGTACCCTCGCCCTCGCCCTCATGCGCACCGGCGGCCGCGCCGTCGCCCGCGCGCTTGCCGCCGCCACGAGCGGTACCGCCACCGGCCGCGACCAGCACCGTGCCGGTCTCCGGGACCAGGGCCTCGTCGAGCGTGAGGTAACCGATGCGCTTGCGCTCGCGGCGGCCGAGGACGTACGCGAGGGCGAAGACGAAGAGCAGGCCCGCTCCGAGCGCCGGGATCATCGGCACGAAGATGTCGGAGGCGTCCAGTTTCAGGGCGGTCGCGGCGCGGGCGGTGGGGCCGCCCCAGGGCAGGGTGTTCATGACGCCGTTGGCGGTGGCGGCGACGCCCGTCATGACGACCAGGCTCATCCCGAGCCGCTTGTAGAGCGGGTACATCGCCGAGACGGTGATCATGAACGTGGTGGAGCCGTCACCGTCCAGGGAGACGATCGCGGCGAGCACCGCCGTGCCCACGACGATCCGCACGGGGTCGGCCTTGCAGAAGCGCAGGATGCCCCGGACGATCGGGTCGAAGAGGCCGACGTCGATCATGACGCCGAAGTAGACGATCGCGAACATCAGCATCGCGGCCGTCGGCGCCAGGTTGCCGACGCCGTCGATGACGTAGTCGCCGAGCCGGGCCCCCTGCCCGACCGCGACGCAGAAGAGCGCGGGGATCAGCACGAGCGCCGCGATCGGCGACATCTTCTTCGTCATGATCAGGACCAGGAAGGTCGCGATCATGGCGAAGCCGAGGACGGTCAGCATGGAGGACACCTCACGTTCACCCTTGAACTGCCGCCGAGCGGCGGTCCGGACGACCGTAGGTGCCCCCTTCCGCCGTTAACAAGGTGTTGACGCGTGAGCAATACGAGCAAAACCCCAGGTCAATACGGGGTGCAGGTGGGAGACTCGGCAGGGCGACGCCCCGTGCCCTGACCGGGAGGCGCCCCGTGCCGTGACCGGGAGGCGTTCAGGATCACGCCGGATCGCAGTGGAGCGGCACCCCGGACCACGGCAGGGCGACACCCCGGCTCACGGCAGGGGCGACACCTCGACGGGGAAGCCGTTGAGCACGGCGGTGCCGGAGAGGGGGTCGATCCGCGACCCGTCGAGGAGCTGGTTGACGTTGACTCCGGGGCGGACGGACGCCACGGCGAGCCGGGTGCCCGCCCGGTCGTGACCCCAGCCGTGCGGAAGGCTCACCACGCCCGGCCGCACCCCGTCGGTGACCTCGACCGGCACCTCCAGTTCGCCGCCCTCCCCCTTGATCCGCGCGAGCCCGCCGTCGGTCAGCCGCAGCCGGTCCGCGTCCCGGGGGTGCACCTGGAGGGTGCACCGGTTCGAACCGCCGCCGAGCGCGGGCGTGTTGTGCAGCCAGCTGTTGTTCGAGCGCAGGTGCCTGCGCCCGACGAGCCGGAGGGCGTCCGGGTCGGGTACGGCGTCGAGCGCGGCGCGCAGCCGGGGCAGGTCGGCGGCGAGCGGCGCGGGCAGGAGTTCGATCCGTCCGCTGCGGGTCTTCAGGAGCTGGGGCAGACGGGGCTTGAGCGGGCCGAGGTCGATGCCGTGCGGGTGCGCCTTCAGCTCGTCGAGGGTGAGCCCGTACGGGCCGAGCCGCAGCATCAGGTCGAGTCGCCGCTCGGCCCCGGTGTCCCCGGTGAGCCGGGCCGCGAACTCCTCGGGGTCGGCACCGTACGCCGGCGAGTGCTCCTGCGCCACGGCCTTGGCGAGGGTGGTGCGGACGGCGAGGTCGTCCACGGCCGAGGGCGGCGCGCCGTGCGTGCCCGAAACCGCGAGGATCAGCCGGGCGTGGATCTCGCACTCGTCCATCCGGCCCGCTTCGAGGGGAACCGCCGCCGGGGTGTGACGGACCTGGTCGCGGACGGCGAACCCGTTGAAGGCGAAGTCGAAGTGGGCGCTCTGCGAGGGTGGGGGCGGGGGCAGCAGGACGTCGGCGTGGCGGGTGGTCTCGTTGAGGTACGGGTCGACGGCGACCATCAGGTCGAGGGAGCCGAGGGCCGCGTCGAGGCGGTCTCCGTCGGGGGCGGACAGGACGGGGTTGGCGGCGATGGTGACGAGGGCGCGGATCCGCCCCTCCCCCGGGGTCTCGATCTCCTCGGCGAGCGCGACCAGCGGCAACTCCCCCTTGACCTCGGGGTGGTGCGAGACCCGGCTGTGCCGGCGGCCGAGGGCGAAGCCCCTGCCGGGTCCCGCGGGGCGCGGGGCGGGCGCGGTGGCGGAGAGCGGGAACAGCGCGCCGCCGGGCCGGTCGAGATTGCCGGTGAGGATGTTGAGGACGTCGACCAGCCAGTTGCCGAGGGTGCCGTACGCCACGGTGGAGCTGCCCATCCGCCCGTAGACGGCGGCGGTGGGCGCGGCGGCGAGCTCCCGGGCGAGGGCGCGGACGGTGGCGGCGTCCACGTCGCAGGCGTCGGCGACCGCCTCGGGGCTGAACTCCCGCACCGCGGCCCGTACCTCCTCGACGCCCTCGACGTGGGCGGCGAGCGGTCCGAGGGCGGTGAGGCCCTCCGCGAAGAGGGTGTGGACGAGGGCGGCGAGGAGCAGCGCGTCGGCGCCGGGGCGGATCGCGACGTGCCGGTCGGCGAGGCGCGCGGTGCGGGTGCGCCGGGGGTCGACGACGGTGAGGGTGCCGCCGCGCCGGCGGAGCGCCTTGAGCCTGCCGGGGAAGTCGGGGGCGGTGCACAGGCTGCCGTTGGAGTCGAGGGGGTTGGCGCCGAGCACGAGCAGGTGGTCGGTGCGGTCCAGGTCCGGCACGGGGACGGCGAGGGGGTCCCCGAAGAGCAGGCCGCTGGACACGTGCTTGGGCATCTGGTCGAGCGTGGACGCCGTGAAGAGGTTCCGGGTGCGCAGCGCGCCGACGAGCAGGGGCGGGTAGAGGGCTCCGGCCATCGTGTGCACGTTGGGGTTCCCCAGGACGATACCCACGGCGTCCGGCCCGTACTCCTCGACGATCGGACGCATTCGGGCGGCGATCGTGTCGAACGCCTCGGCCCAGTCGACCTCCCGGAGTTCGCCGTCCTTCCGGACCATGGGGCGGCGGAGCCGGTCCGGGTCGGCGTCGACCTCGGGGAACGCGGCGCCCTTGGGGCAGACGAACCCCCGGCTGAAGACGTCGTCGCGGTCGCCGCGCGCCCCGGTGACCCGGGTCCCTTCGAGCGTCAGGGTCAGTCCGCAGGTCGCTTCGCAGAGGGGGCAGATGCGCAGGGCGGTGGGCATGGCGTCTCCCTGGGACGTCGGGTGGCGCTGAGCATACCGACCGGTAGGGAGGGAGGGGAGGGGTGTGCCCGCGCCTCTCCCCTCCCCCGCCCGACGGCCGTCGTCCCGCTCCCCCGAAGACCGTCGCCCCTCGCCCCTCGCCCCCCACCGGGGAGCCGTCATCCCTCTCGTCAGGGAGCCGTCGTCGTGGTGCGGGCGGGTGTCGTCGTGGCGCGGGCGGCCCCGGACCGGGTGAAGTGCAGTTCCGGGTCGACGACGCTGTCGGAACGGAGCAGCTTGACGTCCGAGTGGTAGTCCATCGAGGTCAGCCACGGCATCCGGTCGCCCTGGCGGGGCAGCCGGTCGACCGCGCGCCGGACGTAGCCGGCGTCGAAGTCGAGGAACGGCCGGGTCGGCATCGCCGGATCGGCGGGCTCGGGCCGGCAGACGTCGTGGCCGGAGGCGTCCATGTGCGCGAGGAGCCGGCAGAAGTGCTCGCACAGCAGGCCGACCTTCAGCGTCCAGGAGCTGTTGGTGTAGCCGATCGAGAAGGCCAGGTTGGGCACTCCGGAGAGCATCATGCCCTTGTAGGCGACGGTGTCGGAGGGACGGACCTCCTCGCCGTCGACGGTGATCCGGATCCCGCCGAACACCTGCACGTCCAGACCGGTCGCGGTGACGACGACGTCGGCCCCGAGTTCGCGGCCGGACTCCAGTCGTACCCCGTCCTCGGTGAAGGTGGCGATCCGGTCGGTGACGACCGAGGCCTTCCCGGCGCGGATGGCCTTGAACAGGTCCCCGTCGGGCACGGCGCACAGGCGCTGGTCCCAGGGGTCGTACGGCGGGTTGAAGTGTTCGTCGACCGGGTAGCCCTCGGGCAGTTGTCTGGCGTTGACCCACCGGATGACCTTGCGCGCGGCCTTCGGGCAGCGTCGGCAGAAGGCCCAGACGAAGTGCTGCTGGGCGATGTTCTTGCGCCGGGTCAGCGCGTATCCCCGCTCCTGCCCGAGGTACTTCTTCAGGGCGTTGGCGACCACGTCCTTCTTCGACACCGGCATGACGTACGACGGGGTCCGCTGGAGCATCGTCACGTGCGCGGCGGTGTCGGCCATGGCGGGCAGCAGCGTGACCGCGGTGGCGCCGCTGCCGATCACCAGCACCCGCTTGCCGGTGTGGTCGAGGTCCTCGGGCCAGTGCTGCGGGTGGACGATCGTGCCGCGGAAGCGCTCCCGGCCCTCGAAGTGCGGGGTGAACCCCTGGTCGTAGCGGTAGTAGCCGCCCGCGCAGAACAGCCAGGAGCAGGTGAGCGTCGTCCGCTCGCCGGTGTCGGCGTGCTCGACGTGCACCGTCCACCGCGCCCGGTCGCTCGACCAGGAGGCGGAGAGCACCTTGTGGTGGTAGCGGATGTGGGCGTCGAGGCCGTTCTCGGTCGCGGTCTCGCGCAGGTACGACAGGATCCGGGGCGCGGCGGCGATGGACTCCTCGTCCCGCCACGGCTTGAACTCGTAGCCGAAGGTGTGCAGGTCGGAGTCGGACCGGATCCCCGGGTAGCGGAACAGGTCCCAGGTCCCGCCGGAGGCGGCCCGGGCCTCCAGGATCGCGAAGGTCTTCGACGGGAGTCCGGTCTTCAGATAGCGGCCGGCCCCGATGCCGGAGATGCCGGCGCCGATGATCAGGACGTCGAGGTGCTCGGCGGCGGGCCGGGCTGAGGGAACGGACATGGGCAGCGGCTCCAGACGACGAGACGGCAGCGGGAGGGCGGGAGAACGGGGTGGCGGGGTGGCGGGGTGGCGGGGTGGCGGGGTGGCGGGGTGGCGGGGTGGCGGGGTGGCGGGGTGGCGGGGTGGCGGAAGGAACGACAGGACAGCGGCCGCGGGCAGGACAGCGGGGTGGTGGGCGACGGGAGAACGGAGCGGCGGGGCGACGGGAGACGTGGCGACGGCGACGTGTGGTCCGACCATGGTGAGGTGCGGACGACCGGGCGGCCAAGCGCGATGTGCACCGGACGGCCGCCCTCACGGTGCGATGTGCACCACTACAGTCCCCGTATGCCGCTGTGGAAACCGCCCTCGCCCCGCGTCCGGGAGCTGATCCGCCGGGGTGCCGAGACGGCGCTCGACCCCAGGCCGGAGTGGCTCGCCGAACTCGACGCGGCCACGCTGTCCAGCCAGGCGCAGCAGGCGGTCGCCGCCGACCCGGTGCTCGCCGCCGGGATGCGCCGGACCAACCGGTCCAACCTGCTGTTCTGGGCGGCCTCCAACGTGCGCGCTCCGGGCGAACCCGTGCCCGCGAACGAGGGGGAAGCACCGCTGGCCATCGCCCGCGACCTCGTGCGGCGCGGTCTCGACGAGACCGCGCTCGACGCCTACCGGGTCGGCCAGGGCGTCGCCGTGCGCGTGTGGACGCAGATCGCCTGCTCGCTCACCGACGACACCGAGGACCTGCGCGAACTGCTCGACGTGTCGCTGCGGTCCATCTCCGCCTTCGTGGACGACACCGTCGCCGCCATCGCCGCACGCATGCACGTGGAGCGCGGCGAACTCACCCGGGGCACCCACGCCGAACGCCGCGAGGTCGTGGCCCTGCTGCTGGACGGCGCGCCGATCACCCGGCAGCGCGCCCAGGCCCGGCTGGGCTACGCCCTGGACCCGACGCACACCGCCGCGGTCGTCTGGACCGACGATCCCGACGCCGACCTCCACCGGCTCGACCGCGCCGCGGACGCCCTCGCCGCAGCGGCGGACGGGGCGCCGCCGCTGAGCGTCATCGCGGGCGCCGCGACCCGCTGGGTGTGGGTCCACGGCCGGCCCGACACGGACCGGATCCGGGACGCCCTGGAAGCGCTGCCGGCCGTGCGCGTCGCGCTCGGCTCGGCCGCGCCCGGCGTCGACGGCTTCCGCCGCGGCCACCTCGACGCGCTCACCACCCAGCGGATGCTGGCCAGGCTCTCGTCCACCCGGCGCCTGACCTCGTACGACGAGGTCGAGCTCGTCGCGCTCCTCACCCAGGACACCGAACACGCCGACCGCTTCGTCACGCGCGTCCTCGGTGACCTGGCGGCGGCGCCGGCCGAGATCACCGAGGCGGTACGCGTCTTCACCGCCGAGCGGTGCAACGCCTCCCGGGCCGCCGCCCGCCTCTTCGTCCACCGCAACACCCTGCTCCGGCGCCTGACCCATGCCGACCGGCTGCTGCCGCTCCCGCTCGCGTCCCGCCCCCTCGACGTGGCGGCCGCCCTCGAAGTCCTCCGCTGGCGCGGACGCGACTGACCCGGGGCCGTCCCGCCTTCCGCGGCTCCTACGAGAGGGACGGCCCCAGGTACGCGTGCAGGAGGAGCCGGGTCTCGTCGACGAGCGCCGGGTCTCCGGCGGGGTCGGCGCGGAAGGCGAGCCGGACGAGGGCGTCGGCGGTCTCGACCCCGACGAGCACCTTCCGGTGCAGTTCCTCGTCGGCGGGGCGGCCCAGATGCGCGGCGAGGAGCCCGCAGATCCGCTCGGCGACGAGCCGGTTGGGATCCTCGACCTCGTCACGCGGGTCCGCGTCGTCGCCCGAGCCCGTACCGCCATCCGGGCCCGCGTCGTCACCCGAGCGCCCATCGCCACGCGCACCCGCATCGCCACCCGCACCTTCATCGTCACCCGGACCGCCGTCACCTCCGGCGGTGCCGCCGGAGACCTCTCCGGGTGCGGCGGCGGGCACGCCGAAGTCGACCAGGGCGAAGCCCGGGACGGTCCGCTTCATCGCGATGAACTCGTCGAGGACGCCGTCGATGGCGCCGTACGCGTCGAGGGGCGGGGTCACGGCGAGGCGCTCGGAGACCCGCTCGGCGTACCGGTCGAGGTTGCGGAGGGCGAGGGCCGCGACCATCGCCCGCTTGTTGCCGAAGAAGCGGTAGACGGAGCCGATGGGCACACCGGCGCGGACGGCGACGGCACGGGTGCTCAGCCGCTCGTACCCGGTCTCGTCGAGGAGCGCGGCGCAGGCGTCGAGGATCCGGGCGAGCCGTTCGGCGCTGCGCTGCTGCACGGGGGCGCGGCGGAGCGCCGGAGCGGTCGGGGGGCGGGTCTGGGGCACGGGGTCCATGATGCCGCTCCGGCGGGTACGGACGAAGCCGGGCCCTCGGACGACGAACAGGCCCCTGCCCGAAGCCGGGTCCTCAGGCGACGAGCAGGCCGATGCCGCCGAGGGTGTACGCGATCATCAGCACGAACAGGGGGAGTTGACCGGCGACGGCCCGGGCCGGCGGGAAGAGGCGCACGGACCGGTCGTGGGCCGCGACGACGCCGAGGACGTGGCCGGTGACGACGGCGGCGACCTGGAGGGTCGCGAGGCCGCCGGGACTCAGGGGTGGAGCGGGTGAGGGGGCGTTGTCAGTGCCCCCTGCCATGATTACGGTGCGTGGAAGTTCAGTGACTAGGAGTGAGAAGTAGTGGGCAGTGAGATAGCCGAGGGCGATGGGCAGCAGGGAGTGGGCGAAGGAGGTGAGGGGGGTGGTGAGTTCGCGGTCCATGAGACGCAGGGCACCGGCGCAGAGGCCGTAGCAGGCGGCGGAGAGGGCCACGGCGGCGAGGAGGCCGAGGGTGGCGGTGGGGACGGGGCCGAGGGGTGAGGTCTGGAGGGCGGTGATCCAGCGGGGGTTGTCGGAGAGGCCGTCGTAGGCGGTGGAGCCGAGGAGGACGCAGACGGCGGCGACGAGACCGGGGCGTTGGGGGGTGGAGTCGAGGCCGTCGAACGGGGAGCGCAGGACCAGGCGGCCGTCGGCGCGGCGGCCGAGCGGGGAGAGCCGGGCGAGGAGGGAGGAGTACGCCTCGAAGGGGTCGGCGTGGGCGAACCAGCGGTCGCCGTACCGGGCGGCGCCCAGGAGCTGGACGCCGAGGTGGAGGGCGAGGGCGGTCAGGAGGGTGGCGCGGGAGGTGTTGTCGGGGGCGACGAGTTCGAGCCAGGTGAAGAGGAGGAGGCCCGCGGCGGCGGGGCGGATGCCGAGGGCGGCGGGCAGCGGGCGGGGGTTCCGCGGCGGATGGAGGGCGTGGAGGGCACGCAGGGGGTTGAGCAGGCGCCAGACGGGGCCGAACAGGAGGGAGGCGGGGACGAGTCCGACCCAGATGAGGACGTAGAGGGCACCGGGGGCGGGGTTGCGGTCCGGGTCGTCGGGGCCGAGGAGGAGGTGGAGGAGGAAGACGAGGGCGGCGGCGGCGCCGAGGAGCCGGAAGGCGGTGCGGGTGGACGGGGCGTCGGCGGCCCGTTGGAGGGCGGCGGGGAGCGGGCGTCCGGCCAGGTCGCCGCGGAAGCGGGAGGAGGACCAGAGCAGGCCGAGGGCGAGGAAGGAGACGAGGAGCGCGGTGAAGGCGCCGGCGTAGGCGTAGAAGGGCGAGAGGGGGAGGTCGTGCTGGGAGCCCACGCCGTGGGCGAGCGGGAGGGGGAATGCCGCGGCGTGGACATGGGCGGGCTCGTGCCCGTGGGCAAGGGCGAAGGCAGGAGCAGGGAGAGGAACCGGGACGGGGGCGAGGGCAGGGGCCAGGGCCGTGGTCATCGGACGACGAGTTGGGTCAGCACGAGTCCGGAATCGTGCGTCTCGACCTCGAAGAGGCCGGTGCGGTCCACGGTGAGGGCGAGGGTGGCGGGCGTGCCGGGAGAGAGCGGCAGTTCACGGTCGTAGCCGTGGACGTGGAGGGTGTCGTCGCGGTCGCTGGTGACATGGAGGGTGAGCTGTTCGCCCTTCTTCAACTCGATGCGGGAAGGAGGCGGTTGGACGGTCTTGCCGGTGATGGTGAGGGTGACGGTCCGGCCGGGTGCGGTGGGACGCGGACTCGGCGGGGCGGAGGCGGCGGGGGCCTCGCCCAGGGGGACGGTGGTCTGGACGGGGGCGCCGGCGGTGGCCCAGACGGTGTGGTCGTCCGCGTGGAGCCGGACGGTCAGGGTGCGCGCGCCTGCCGGTACGTGTCCCCAAAGCCCGTAGAGGCGGCCGGTCTCGCGGCCGTCGACCAGGAGGCGGGCGTGGCCCCGGCCGGGGACGGCCGCGCCGCCGGTGCTCTCCGGGGTGAAGAGGAACCTCTCCACGGTGAGGTGGACGTTCCAGCCGCCCTCGGAGTCGGGCCGGACCTCGGCCCGGACGGCGGGCGCTTCCGCCGCGGGAAGCTCCCGGAGCCGGTGCCCGGCCTCGTCCCGGGCCGGCAGCAGGGTGCCGCTGCCGCCGGTGGCCTCCTGGTGGCCGGTGCCGGGCTTGTGGTGGGTGGTGGCCCGGCCGCCGCAGCCCGCGAGGACCGGTGCGGCGGCCAGGACGAGCACCAGGCAGAGGCCGCCGAACCGGCGTCCGAGGGGCGGGGCCCCGAGCACGCGCGTCACGCGGTCCCCTCCTCGCGGTGCGGGCGGACGTCGGAGGCCGACGGGGGCACGGGGCCGGGGCCGGAGTCGTGGTCGTGGGCAGGGGTGGAGGTGGAGGTGGGGCCGGGGCCGGGGGCGGGGGCGGGGGCGGGGGCGGAAACACCGTCGAGGCCGGTCGACGCACCGCCGGGTCCCACCGGTGCGCCCCCCGGCTCCACCGGCACGCCCCCGGGTTCCACCGGCACGCTCCCCGGTTCGGCCGGTTCCGGGGTCGGCGGGCGGGTGCCCGCCGCCACCACGGCCCAGAGGATCCAGACGGCGCCGAGGAGGAGGCGGAGCCAGGCGGGGCTCACGGGGGTGCCGGGAATCATGAGGACCGCCTTGTCGAAGGCGTCGAGGAGGGTGAGGACGCCGAAGGCCAGGGTGGTCAGGGCGAAGGCGGGGCGGGCGGGGCGGAGGGCGGGGCCGAGGAGGGTCCACCAGGCGCCGGTCAGGAGCAGCGCGACGGCCGGGACGGGGGTGGGGGTGAGGGCGAGGGTCGAGCCGGCCACGTCGAGGGCGAGGCCCGCGAGGCCGAGGAGGGTGGCGGCGCCCGCGAGCCGGTTGCCGCGCAGTCGGCGCCACCACAGGGCGCCGCCGACGAGGGCGAGGACGAGGGAGCTGCCGAGGGCGAGTTGGGTCTCGACGCGCTGGAGGCCCCGGGCGCCGTACCAGTCGCAGCCGGCCGGGAGGCGGCGGGCCTGGACGTCGTAGTCGGCGCAGACGAGGAGCTGGGCGAGTTTGACGGGTTCGCCGACGAGGCGGTCGGCGGCGCCGGAGACCTCGCCGCGCCGGGCGCCGCACCGGGGCAGGGCGCCGGGGCTGCCGGCGCCGGTGTCGGCCTGCCAGCAGTTGCCGCCGCCCTGGCCGTCCCACCAGACGTCGGTGCGGTTGGGGCGGGAGGCGCCCGAGCGGTCGACGCCGAGGTGGTTGCCGGCGTAGCGGTTGTGGTGGGAGGTGTCGGTCTGCTTGCCCCAGGCGGACTCGCCGCGGATGAGGGCGGGGACGGCGTTGAGGTAGAAGGCGGCGCGCTGGTGGCCGTAGACCCAGTTGTCCTCGTAGAGGTTCCAGTTGCCTCCGGCGGTGATGATGCCGGTGCCGGGCGGCATGGAGATCTGGGGGCAGACGACGCCCTGTTCGTAGCCGCGTTCCACGGGCGGCCTGGCGCAGGTGCCGTCGGCGACGTACGGGTAGTAGTTCTGGTTGTTGTCGTGGATCAGGTTGCGTTCGAAGCGGGCGTGGTTCTGGGGCAGTCCGGGGTGGCCGGGGAAGGCGGAGTCCATGGAGGCGCCGCCCATGTTGTGGTCGAACTCGTTGTCGTGGACCCAGACCGAGTCCCCGGCGGTGCCGGAGTAGCCGACCATGTTGTGGTGGCTGCGGCAGCCGGTGATCTCGATGGAGTAGCGGGGGACGTCGTAGCCGCGGCCGTCGTTGATGTTCGAGGCCGAGCCGGGGTAGATGCCGGAGTCGCCGTTGCCGTAGGACTCGCAGTCCTTGTACAGGCCGTGGTCGGAGGCGAAGGTGAGGAAGCCGTACTCGTCGTTCCAGCGGGTGAGGACGTCGTCGATGACGAAGCCGTCGGCGGCGAGGACGTACAGCGAGTTGAAGGTGGTGCGCTGGGCGGTGAAGTTGCGGAAGTAGACGCCGTCGGAGCCGTCGGCCCGGATCGCGTTGAGCTTCTGGTACTTGGCGTCGACGACCACGTCGAGCCGGGAGGCGCCGGTGCCCTCGATCTGGAGGTCCTTCTTGCCGAGGATCGCGACCAGGTTCTGGTTGTGCGGGCACTGCCGCTGCTGCGCGTAGCTGAGGATCTGGTAGCCGAGCGCGGAGTTCGGGGCCTCCAGGCGGGCGCAGGCCCCGGTGGGCGGGGGCTGTGAGGGTTCCTCCTCGTAGAGGCCGGGGAGGATCGCGATGGTGAGGCCGGGCCGGTCGACGGCGTCGACGGCCTGCTGGAGGTGGCGGTACCCGGAGGCCGCGCAGCGCTCGAAGAGGGCGAGGTTGCGGGTCTTGAGCGCGGCGGGGAAGCCGGAGATCCGGCGCGCGAAGTCGGTCCGGTCGGTCTTGCAGACGAGGAGGTCGGGTTCGCCCGTGCGGAGCTTCGGCACGCTGCCGGAGCCGTCGGGGAAGGTGACGGGCCGCTCCTCGTGGGCCTGGGCCCCGGGGGCGGTGAACAGGGCCGCGGCGAGCGCCGCGAGCACGACCGAGAGCGCGAGGACGAACCTTCGGGTCCGGGACATGCGCGTGAGAGTAGAGCAATGTTCATCTTTTTTGACCCCCTCGCGCACACATCGGTCCGCACCCCCGCGCCTGCGCACCGTTGACGGGAGGCGCGCGGAATCCTACGGTCTCCCATAGGATTCCCTTGCGGACTCAGGACAGGAGCGGGCGATGACCACGGAGCAGGCCAGGAAGACGGCCGAGGGGCTCACCTACAGCACCGGTTTCGGCAACGAGCACGGCTCGGAGGCGATCCCCGGCGCGCTGCCGCACGGCCGCAACTCGCCGCAGCGCGCACCCCTCGGCCTCTACGCCGAGCAGCTCAGCGGCAGCGCCTTCACCGAGCCGCGGGCGCACAACCGCCGCTCCTGGCTCTACCGGATCCGCCCGTCGGCCGCGCACCCGCCGTACACCCGGGTCGACAACGGCGCGCTGCGCGGCGCCCCCTTCACCGAGACCGTGCCCGACCCCAACCGGCTGCGCTGGAACCCGCTGCCCGACCCGGCCCCCGGCACCGACTGGCTGGCCGGCCTGTGGACCCTCGGCGGCAACGGCGACGCGACCCAGCGCACCGGCATGGCCGTGCACCTCTACCACGCCAACGCCTCCATGGAGCGGGTCTTCGGCGACGCGGACGGCGAGCTGCTGATCGTCCCCGAGCGCGGCGGACTCCTCCTCCGCACCGAACTGGGCCTGCTCGCCGCCCGCCCCGGCGAGGTCGCGCTGATCCCGCGCGGGGTCCGCTTCCGCGTCGAGCTGCTCGACGAGACCGCCCGCGGCTACGTCTGCGAGAACTACGGCGCGCCCTTCCAGCTCCCCGACCTCGGCCCGATCGGCGCCAACGGCCTGGCCAACGCCCGGGACTTCCGGGCCCCGGTCGCCGCCCACGAGGACGTCGAGGGTCCGGTCGAGGTCGTCAACAAGTACTGCGGCAACCTCTGGTCCGCGACGTACGGGCACTCCCCGCTGGACGTCGTCGCCTGGCACGGCAACCACACCCCGTACGTCTACGACCTGCACCGCTTCAACGTCATCGGGACGATCTCGTACGACCACCCGGACCCGTCGATCTTCACGGTCCTCACCTCGCCCTCCGACACCCCGGGCCTCGCGAACGTGGACTTCGTGGCCTTCGCCCCGCGCTGGCTGGTCGGCGAGGACACCTTCCGGCCGCCGTACTTCCACCGGAACGTGATGAGCGAGTACATGGGCCTGATCGAGGGCGCGTACGACGCCAAGGCGGAAGGCTTCGTCCCCGGCGGCGGCTCGCTGCACAACATGATGTCCGCGCACGGCCCCGACCGGGAGACCTTCGACAGGGCGAGCGCCGCCGAGCTGAAGCCGCAGAAGATCGACGACGGCCTCGCCTTCATGTTCGAGACCCGGTGGCCGGTGACCGCGACCGCGCAGGCCGCGAACGCCGACCATCTGCAGAAGGGGTACGACGACGTGTGGCAGGGTCTGGAGCGCCATTTCCGGCCGTAAAGTCCCGGCCGTAAGCCCGTAGTCCCGTACGGAGGACCCGTGACCGCCTTCGCTCCCGATTCGCTGGTCCTGAACCGCAAGCTGCCGCTCTGGTACCAGGTGTCGCAGTCGCTGCGCGCCTCGATACTGGGCCGCACGCCCGACGCCTCGCTGCGGCTGCCCACCGAGGAGCAGCTCGCCGCGCACTACGGCGTGAGCGTGCTCACGATGCGCCAGGCCCTCAAGGAGCTGGAGGAGGAGGGCCTGATCAGCCGGCACCGGCGGCGCGGCACCTTCATCGAGCCGGGTGCCCGCCGCTCCACCCCGCGCCGGCTGCTCGGCTCGATCGACGCGATCGTGGCCCAGCAGTCGGGCGAGCGGACGACGGTCCTCGGGCACGGCGCCGGGCCGGTGCCCGGGGAGCTCGCGGAGTACTTCCCCGACGTGCCCGAGGTCGTGGCGTACCGACGGCTGCGCAGCGACGGGGAGAGCGGCGAGCCGACGAACTGGGCGGAGAACGCGGTGCTTCCCGAACTCGCCGCCGCGATCGACCCGGCGGACCTGGAGCGCTGGCCGATGACGAAGGTGCTGCGGGACGTGGTCGGGGTGCGGATCAGCCGCATCACGGACACGGTCGAGGCCCGCCTCGCCGACCCGGAGACGGCGGGCCTGCTCCAGGTCCCGCTGCTCTCCCCGATCCTCCACTACACGGGCGTGACCTACGACGAGGACGGCCGGGTCGTCGACGTGGCCCGCATCCGCTACCGCGGCGACCGCTTCTCCTTCACGGTCACGGTCGAGGCCCACTGACGTGCTGGAGGCGAACCGACGGCGGTCGTTAGCATGCGGGGCGTGACCGATGACGCCCGGCCGCAGGACGCGCCCCTCCTCGACGAGTTGATGCCGTGGTCCGTGGCCCCGCTGCGGTTCGGCCGCCCCTGGATCGTCGCCCCCGACGCGCGGACCCTGCGGACCCGCTGGGACCGGCTCGTGGCCGCCGAGGGCGCCGAGCGGGAGGCGCTCTTCCGGCCCAGCCGGGCCCGCACCCCCGCGAGCGCGGTGACCGCGCTGCCCGGACAGCGCACCGGGACCGTGCGGTTCGCGCGCGAGGCGGGCCCGTGCCCGGCGCCGGTACGGGTGGCGCCCGGACCGTTCGACGAGCAGTGGCTGCTCCCCGACCACCGGCTGATCGACACCGCCAGGCCGGAGCTGTGGCGGGTCGCCGGGGAGCCGCAGCTGTTCGCCGTCGAGCAGGGGTACGTGCCGGGGGCGGCCGGGCCCGCGCTCCTGGTGACGGCCGCGCTGCCGGAGGGCCGCTCCCCGGCGGGCCGGCCGGGCCGGATCCGGCCGCTGTTCCGCCGCCCCGGCGGCCACGAGCCCAATCTCGCCCCCGGGCTCCTGGACTTCCTCGGGCAGCGGTACGGGCAGGAGGTCGGCGCCCGTGACTGGCTGGCGTGGGCGGTGGCGGCGGCCCGCCCCTCCCCCGCCGGGTGCCGCGTCCCGCTCCCCGCCGGCCCGGAGGTCTGGGCGGCGGGCGTGGCGCTCGGCCGGGACCTCCTCGACGTGCAGCTGCGGGGCGCCCCGACCGGGACGAAGCCCCGGCTGCCGGGCGGCCGCCGCCCCTACGTGCGGGCTGCGGTCCCGGCCCGCCCGACGACGATGGCGTACGACCCCGAGGAGGAGGCGCTCGACCTCGACGGGGGCCGGATCTCCCCCGTACCGGCGGAGGCCTGGGAGTTCCGGGTGGGCGGGGCGCGGGTCCTGGAGCAGTGGTTCGCGCGCCGGACCGCTCCGGCGGAGCCCGGCTCCCTGGAGGCGATCGGACCGGCCGCCTGGCCGCAGGAGTGGACCTCGGAGCTGCTCGACCTGATCACCGTGCTCGCCCTGCTGGGGGCGCGGGAGCCGGAACGGGCGGCCCTCGCGGCGCGGGGGCCGGAGGGTGCGGAGGAGGGCGCGGCGGCCCTGCGCGCCGCCGGAGTGCTGCCGCCGCCCGCGCGGACCCGCCGCCCCGCGTCCGTGCTGGACCACCGGGAGGAAGGACCGGAGGGGCAGTTCGCCCTGCTGTGACCGGCGGCGCGCCCGGAACAGCCGAGGCCGCCGAAGCGACGGGAACGGCAAGAGCGACAGGAACGGCAGGAACGACGGGAGAGCGGCGCGGAGGAGGGTGACGCGTTCCCGGGTGACAAGGGCCGGTCCGGCAGGGTAGGCAGGGCGGTCATGAGCACTCAGCCACTCCCCCTCGAAGGGATCACGGTCGTCGCCGTCGAGCAGGCGGTCGCCGCGCCCTTCGCCACCCGCCAGCTCGCCGACCTCGGCGCCCGCGTCGTCAAGATCGAGCGCCCCGACGGCGGCGACTTCGCCCGCGGGTACGACACCGCCGCCCGGGGCCTGGCCTCCCACTTCGTGTGGTGCAACCGCGGCAAGGAGTCGGTGGCGATCGACCTCAAGGACCCCCGCGGCCTGGCCCTCGCCCGGCGGCTCGCGGCCGGCGCCGACGTCTTCGTGCAGAACCTGGCGCAGGGGGCGGCGGCCCGCCTCGGCCTCGACGCCGCCACCCTGTGCGCCGCGCACCCCCGGCTGATCGCGGTGGACGTCTCGGGGTACGGGGCGGAGGGCCCGTACGCGCACCGGCGGGCGTACGACATGCTCGTCCAGTGCGAGGCGGGTCTGGTGTCGGTGACCGGGACCCCGGAGCACCCCGCCAAGTCGGGCGTCCCGGCGGCCGACATCGCCGCCGGGATGTACGCCTTCTCGGGTGTCCTCGCCGCGCTCGTGCGGCGCGGCGCGACCGGCCGGGGCGGGCCGGTGGAGGTGTCCCTCCTGGACTCGCTCGCCGAGTGGATGGGACATCCGCTGCACCACGGGATGCACGGAGGGGCGGCCCCGGCGCGCACCGGGCTCGCGCACGCGGTGATCGCCCCGTACGACGCCTATCCGACGGCGGACGGGGGCCTGGTGCTGCTCTCCGTGCAGAACGACCGGGAATGGCGGAGGCTCGCCGGGCAGGTGCTCGGCCGGCCCGGCCTCGCCGACGATCCGGCCTTCGCGACGAACGCGGCGCGGGTCGCGGGGCGGGCGGCGACGGACGCGGTGGTCGCGGAGGCGCTGGCCCCGCTCGCGGCGGAGGAGGCGCTCGCCCGGCTCGACGCGGCGGGCATCGCCTGCGCCCGGCTCAACTCGGTGGCGGAACTGGCGGACCATCCGCAGCTGACGGCCCGTGACCGGTGGCGGGAGGTGGAGTCGCCGGTCGGGCCGCTGCGGACGCTGCTCCCGCCGATCGTGTTCCCGGACGCGCCGGAGCCCCGGACGGACCGGATCCCGGCCCTGGGACAGGACACGGACGAGGTGCTCGCCGGACTCGGACTGCGGGAGTCGGAGGTGAGGGAGCTCAGGAACGCGGGCGTGGTCGCCTGACGGGGCCGACGGGAGCGGGTGGCCGGGCGCGGGCGGGAGACGGACAGGGAGGGCGCGGGGCGCGGGGCGTGCGGACACGACGAACGCCGGACGGGCGGGGACACGTCCGGCGGAGTCGTGGTCGGGGCCGTACGGGCGGCCGGGACCGGGGCTAGCGGCGGGTGCCGAAGAGGGAGCGGCGGAGTCGGCGGAGCGGTGCGAAGAGCGACACGCGTGCGCTGCGGCTGCGGTGACCGTGCACCGGCGCCTCGCGCGTACGCGTCGTCAGTTCCCGCATCAGCAGGGTCGCCTCGGCCGCCTCGCGCTGGGGCACGGCGGGACCGCCGAGCACCGCGAGATGACGATCGAGCCGCGAACTGGTCGCGCTGCTCCCGCAGGTGATGGCAGGCACTCGGGGCCTGCTGCGCATTGCTATCTGTTCCATGTCACTCCCCACCCGTACAAGGGCACCCGACCCGGGCAGGTTAACCCTATCGCCCCGTCATGACACCCGTGTATCCCGGCGACGGGATTCAACGCACTCGTACGAGGGTTGACGGTCACCCTCCGAATACGTGCGATTCCAGGGCGAGTTGGACAGGGCTCGAACACCTGTCGAACCGTCACGAACCATCCTGCACTCCGGCGCGACCAACGGGGGTACGCGGAGCCGTGTGATCTCCACCACCAAGATCCGCCGGCGGTTCCGGCGGCCCGGCCCGGTGCCGGACCGGAGCCGGACGGGCGCCCCTCGGCTACCGTGGATCCATGACGGTGATCGCGGGTCGTTACCGGCTTCTGGACGTCCTGGCCGAGGGGGCGACGGGCACCGTCTGGCGCGCCCTGGACGAGACGGGCGGCCACGAGGTGGCCCTGAAGGAGTCCCGGGTCCCGCCCGGACTCCCGGCCGACGGGGCGCCTCCGCTCCACGCGCGGCGGGAGCGCGACGCGCGGGCCGTCGCACGCGTCTCCCACCCCTCCGTCGTACGGGTCCTCGACGTGGTCTCCGAGGACGGCCGGCCCTGGGTGGCGACGGAGCTGGTCCGGGGCCTCACCCTCGCCGAGACCCTGGAGGCGGGCGGACCGCTGCCGTCGCGCGAGGCCGCGCGCGTCGGCGCCGAGGTCCTGGCCGGGCTGCGGGCGGCCCGGGACGCGGGCGTGCCCCACCGGGACGTGGAGCCGGAGGACGTGATCCTGGGGAACGACGGCCGGGTCGTCGTCACCGGTTTCGGCGGCGCGCCGGAGGACGACGCGGGTGCGGCGGCGGAGCTGCGCTCCCTGGGGGCGCTCCTGGAGACGGCGGCGGACGACCGGTCCGGCCCGCTGGGCGCCGTGATCGACGCGCTCCTGGGCGAGGGGCCGGAGGGCCCCGTGACGGCGGACCGGGCCGAGCGGGAGCTGCGCCGGGTCGCGGGCGGCGGCGCGCGGAGGCCCGCGGGCGGCGCGGGGGCGGACGGAAGCGGCACGGAGACGGGCGGAGCCGGCCCGCGCACGGGCGGGGGCGGCTCCCGGGCGGACGACGACGCACCGGGCGCCGGGTCCGCGCCGACCGCTCCGTCCCGGGACGTCGGCGAAGGCGGCGCGGCCGGCACTCCGGGCGGCCGGAAGCACAGGGCGCCCCGCCGGGTCCCCGTCCTGGTGGCCGGGGTCGTCGGGGCGCTGCTCATCGCGGGGGCGCTGGTCTACCACGCCGTACGGGACGACGGTCCGGGCGCCGGACCGGGTGCGCCGGGCGGTGTCACGAGCACCGTTCCGGCCGGTTCCGGCGCCACGGGGGCGGACGGCGCACCGGCTGCGCCGCGTTCCTGAACGGACACACCGGCTGCGCCGCGTTCCTGAACGGGCATACCGAGCGCACCGCGTTCCCGTTCGGGCGCACCGATTGTGCCGGGCTCCCGAACGGGCGCCGGTTACACCGCGTTCCTGAACGGCGGCAGGTAGCCGCCGGACTGCCCGGCGGCGGTCGGGTGGTACGACTCGCCGATGTTGAGCCAGTTGACGCTGTGCAGCCAGGCCGAGCCGGAGCAGATCTCGTGCCCGGTGAAGGCGGAGACGACACTGGCGAAGGTGTAGCCGTGGTCGGCGGCGCGCTTGGCCACGGCCGCGTTGAGGTGGTCGGAGGCTCCGTTGATGGCGCGGCGCTCGCCCTCGCTCAGGCCGGCGACGCAGGTGCCGTTCAGCTGGTAGAAGCGCGGGTAGCCGAGGACGACCACGCGGGCGTTGGGCGCCTTGCTCCTGATGGCGTCGTACACGGAGTCGAGCTTGCCGGGCAGGGTGGAGTCGACGTAGGCCTTGGCCTGATTCACACGGTTGACGCAGGTGGACTCGGACTGGAGCACACAGGTGGTCATGACGTCGGCGAAACCGGCGTCATTTCCCCCGATCGTGATGGAGACCAGGTCGGTGGCGGTCGAGAGCGGTCCGAGCTGATTGGCGGTCACATCACCCGTTCGGGCGCCCGAGCAAGCGGTGAAGGCGAACGAGGAGGGGGCGTTCGCGTTCTTCCAGAGGACGGGGTACGCCTTCGTGGAGCGCTTGCAGTCGCCGCTGGCGCCGTCGTAGCTGCCGGCTCCCACGCCGGAGGAGTACGAGTCCCCCAGCGCCACGTAGTCGAGTGCGGCGGTCTCCGCCGCCTGAGCGGTTCCCGCCCCGGTGAGGGCGAGGACGGCGCCGAGCAGGAGGGCGGAGGAGAGGGCGGTGAATCGGGGCAGTCTCATGGAACCTCCCTGTAGCAGGATCTCTGCGTTACCAGGTAGTAGCAGTGGATCCGCCGCCCCGGAAGTGTTCATGTCAAAACTGGGGGTGAACTTCCTCCGACCCTCCGTCAAGGACCATCGAAATCCGGCCACCTTCGTCTCCACCGGCCGGCTGCGCGGCGAGCACGACGAGGGCGGCGCGCTCGGCGCCGTGCCCGACCGGGCCCAGGGGCGCGAACCGGCCGACGCCGGGAAGGAGATCGGCGGGCACGGCCACAGCCGTCCGCAGCTCGACCAGCTCGACGCGGGGCGGCTCCGGTCCGAGACGCTGCGCCGCCGGGAGGTCGTCGGCGAGGAGCCGGGCACCGCCCCCGTCCCCTTCGCCCACCCGTACGGGTACTCCAGCCGGCGGGTCCGCCGGGCGGCCCGGGAGGCCGGGTTCGCCCAGGCGCTCGCCGTCGGCGACGCGCTCGCCCGCCGCCAGGGGCCGTACGCCCTGGAGCGGGTGACCGTGCGCCGGTCCACCGGCACCGAGGAGTTCGCCCGGCCGGTCGAGGGCCGCGCGATCGCCCGTGACTTCGCGGCCGGCCGGGCCGTGACGAAGGGGTGCGCGCTCGTACGGCGCGCCCGCGGCGCCCTGCGGGGCCGGTGGACCCGACGTACCGCCACTCCGGCGACCGGGGGCGCGCCCCGCCCTAAACACGGTGCGTCGCGGATCCGGTTGCCGGATCATGGGCGCCATGGCTGACACCCCACCGGCACCGTCCGAGCCGCAGCGGTCGCTGCCGATCCGGTTGAACCTCGACGACAGCGACTCGCCGTCGGACGTCGTCGACGCGCTGTTCCTCGGCCGCTTCGCGACCGGCGAGCAGCCCCACGCGCACAGCACCACCCTGGACCGGGTCAAGCCGGAGGCCACCCTCCTGCCGGCGGGCGCGCGCGTGCTGCGGGCCTCGAAGGACGACGACCGCAGCGCCCTGCTCGCCGAGGGCGAGGGCTGGACGCTCCTGGTCTCCCGCTGGAACCGGGGCGCGGACGTCACCGTGACGGCCACGGACGCGGAGCTGGCGACGCGGATCCTCGGCGAGGCCACGGACGGGGCGAAGGACGAGCCGGAGCCGCAGCCCGAGAACGTGACGATGGGCTTCTGGTACGTGTCGCCCCGGCGCGGTCCGCACCGCACCACCCGGCAGATCAGCGCCGGGACGTGGGAGGAGGTCCGGCCCAACTACGCGGCGCCGGTGGCCGAGTCCATGGACCGGCTGATGAAGGTGACGCCCGACTCCGTCGCGGGGCGCCTCCTGCTGCTGCACGGGCCGCCGGGCACCGGCAAGACGTCCGCGCTGCGGACCCTGGCGCGGTCCTGGCGGGACTGGTGCCAGGTGGACTGCGTGCTCGACCCGGAGCGGCTCTTCAACGACGTCGGCTATCTGATGGACATCGCCATCGGGGAGGACGAGGGCACGGCGAGGGGCCGCTGGCGGCTGCTGCTCCTGGAGGACTGCGACGAGCTGATCCGGGGCGAGGCGAAGCACACGGCGGGGCAGGCCCTGTCCCGGCTGCTCAACCTGACGGACGGACTGCTCGGGCAGGGGCGGAACGTGCTGGTCGGGGTCACCACCAACGAGGACCTGGAACGGCTCCACCCGGCCGTGGTCCGGCCGGGCCGCTGCCTGGCCCGCATCGAGGTGGGACCGCTGAGCCGGGCCGAGTCGGTGGCGTGGCTCGGGCGCGAGGAGGACGTGCCGCGCGAGGGCGCGACGCTGGCGGAGCTGTTCGCGCTCCGTCGCGGCACGCCCCCGGCGGGCCTTCCCGAGCCCCGCACGGCGGGGGCGGGGCTGTACCTGTAGGGGTCAGCTGTCGTACGCCGCCCGCAGGGCCTCGCTCATCGCCGCCTCGGCGGCCTCGCGGCTGAGGCCGAGGCGGCGGGCCTCCTCGGCGTACTGGGCGGCGGCGCTGGCGGCCCGGCGGCTCGCCGCGTCCCCGGCGGCGGCGACGAAGGTCCCGTGGCGCCCGCGCGTCTCGATGACCCCGTCCGCCTCCAGCGCCTTGTACGCCTTGGCGACCGTGTTCGCTGCGAGCCCCAGCTGCTCCGCGAGTCCCCGTACCGTCGGCAGTTTGTAGCCGACCGGCAGTCCGCCCGAGCGGGCCCGCTCCGAGATCTGGGCACGCAGCTGTTCGTAGGGAGCGGTGGTGGATTCGTGGTCCACGACGATGGTGAGTGTCACCCGCCGATTCTGCCCCCACCCCACCGGAAAAGGGGAGGCGGCGGTACGGGCTCCGCCCGTAGCGTGCGTCCACATGACTGTGATCGTCCGCGACGTGCGGGACGGGGACGCCGAGGGCTACGCCCGCGTCCGCCGTGCCGCGCTCCCCTTCATGCTCGCGACCGCCGAACAGTTCCTGTTCGACTGGGCGCACGCCCATCCCGGGAGCCGCGCGCGCCCGCTCGTCGCCGAGACCGGGGACGGTGCGATCGTCGGCACCGTCCAGCTCCGGATCGCCCACGACTCGCCGGAGCCGGGCATCGGCTCCGTCAACGTGTACGTGGACCCCGCCCACCAGGGCCTCGGCGCGGGGACGCTGCTGCTGCGCGCCGCCGAGGAGCACCTGGCCGCGCACGGCGCGCGCACCCTCTACAGCTGGGTCCTGGACGCGCCGGAGCACCGGGCCTGGGCGGAGCGGCGGGGGTACTCCCCCAGCCGCTCGGCCCACTTCCTCCGGCTCGACCTGACGCGGGCCGAACTGCCGCCGCTCCAGGCTCCGCCCGCCGGTGTCGAGCTGCTCCCGGCCGAGGAGTTCGCGGACGATCCGCGGCCGGTGTTCGAGCTGGACGCGGTGACGACCGCCGACGAGCCGGGCGACGTGTCGGTCGAGATGGACGACTACGCGCACTGGCTGGAGACCACCTGGAACCATCCCCTCCTGGACCGGTCGCTGACGACGGTGGCGGTGGTGGACGGGGTGCCCGCCGCGTTCAGCGCGGCGCAGACCGACGGACTGGGCCGGTACGGCACGGGGATGACGGGCACGGCGCCGGCCTTCCGGGGCCGTGGGCTCGCCAAGCTGGTGAAGAACGCGGCCCTGCACCGGGCCCGGGAGGCGGGCTGCACGGAGGCGTTCACCGGGAACGACGCGGGCAACGGGCCGATGCTGGCGATCAACGAGTGGTTCGGCTACGAGATCGTGGCGACGGAGGTGCGGCATGTCCGGACGCTCGGTTGAGGTCGTCCTGACGAAGGCGGGCCGGACGAAGATCCGCTATCCGGCCGAGGTGCTCGCGGAGGGGCCCGGCCGGCTCTCGGTGCGCGCGCCGTGGGCGGCCGAGGGGGTGCGGGACTTCGGCTTCGTGCGGTTCGAGCCGGGCGACGTGTTCGTGGAACACTACTGGCGGGACCGCTGGTTCACGGTCAAGGAGGTGCGGTCCGCCGACGGCGTCCTCAAGGGCTGGTACTGCGACGTCACCCGGCCGCCGGTGATCGGCGGCTCCGGGGTGGTGGTCGAGGACCTGGACCTGGACCTGTGGGTGTCGGCGGACGGCGGCGAGGTGCTGCGGCTCGACGAGGACGAGTTCGCGGCGAGCGGTCTCGCCGCCTCCGATCCGGAGGCGGCGGACCGGGCCGTGGCCGCCCTCGACGAGCTGGAGGCACTCGGCCGTGACGGTCTGATCGGCCTGCTGGCCACTCCCTAGGGGTGTCAGCGCAGCTCGACGTCCGCCTTCTCGGTGACGAGGAAGCGGGGCAGCGGCAGGCCCGTCCCGCTGAGCTGGAGGAGGGTGGCCTCCACGCGGGCGGCGCCGGGGACGTAGGCGGGGTCCTTCACCACGGAGCGGTTGGTCCAGGTGTGGAGGTGTCCGTCGCAGACGGCCCGGGTGCCGCCGATGCCGGTGGAGCGGTCGCCCTGGACGAGGGTGGAGCTGACGAAGACGGGGCCCGCGCCGTCGTCGAGGCACCGGTAGGTGCCGGAGAGGGTGACGGTGCTGTCGTCGGCGACGGTTCCGTACGCGTCGACGAAGAGGCCGTTGGTGAAGAGGCCGTCGCGGACCTGGCTCCCGGCGGGCCGGTCGGCGGCGTGGTGGCCGTCGGCCCCTCCCGCGTGGGCGAGGGGGGCGACGGCGGCGGTGAGCAGGGCGGCTGCGGCAAGAACGAGCCGGACGCGCATGAGGGGGTCCCTTCGGGGGTGGGGGATGGTACTGCCCGCCAGGGATACCCGGATCCGGCCGTCAGATGGCCGAAGTTCATCCCTTCGGTGGGGCGGGGGCCGTGCGCCGGGGGAACGCCCGCCGCAGGAGCGGCCAGGCGAGCAGGAGGGCGACGACCGCGTAGACGGTGATCGAGAACGGGGTGTTCACGAGCCCGGCCGGGGAGCCGTCGCTGATCTGGAGGGCGCGGCGCAGCTGCTGTTCGGCGGCCGGGCCGAGGATGACGCCGATGACGGCGGGCAGCACCGGCAGGCCGTAGCGGCGCATCCCGAGGCCGATCAGGCCGATGACGAGCAGGACGACCAGGTCGAGCGCCTCGCCGCCCACCGCGTACGCCCCGACGGCGGCGAAGAAGAGGATGCCGGCGTAGAGGTACGGGCGGGGGATGCGCAGCAGCTTGGCCCAGACGGGGGCGAGCGGCAGGTTGAGCGCGAGCAGCAGCACCATGCCGACGAAGAGCGAGGCGATCAGGCCCCACACGAGCTCGGGCTCCCGCTCGAAGAGGAGCGGGCCGGGCTGGATGCCGTACTGCTGGAACGCGGCCAGCATCACGGCGGCGACGGCGGTCGTGGGCAGGCCGAGGGTCAGCATGGAGACGAGCGTGCCGGCGGCGGAGGCGGAGGCCGCCGCCTCGGGTCCGGCGACGCCCTCGACGGCGCCCTTGCCGAACTGGTCCTCGTGCTTCGAGAGCCGCTTCTCCATGACGTACGAGAGGAAGGTCGGGATCTCGGCGCCGCCGGCCGGGATCGCCCCGAAGGGGAAGCCGATGAACGGGCCGCGCAGCCAGGGCTTCCAGGTGCGCTTCACGTCCTCCCGGCCCAGCCAGGGGCGGCCGACCGGGATGGCCTCGCCCGCCGTGCGGCGCAGGTGGGCGGCGACCCACAGGGCCTCGCCGATGGCGAAGAGGCCGACCGCGACGATGACGACGTCCACGCCGTCGGCGAGCTGGAGCGAGCCGAAGGTGAGGCGCTGCTGTCCGGTCATCGGGTCCAGGCCGACCAGGCCGATGGTGAGGCCGATCAGCAGGGAGGCGAGGCCGCGGACGCGGGAGGAGCCGAGGACGGAGGTCACCGCGATGAAGGCGAGGACCATGAGGGCGAGGTAGTCGGGGGCTCCGATGTCGACGGCGAGCGCGGCGACGGTCGGGGCGAGGACGACGAGCAGGATCGTGCCGATCATGCCGCCGGCGAAGTGGCCGACGGCCGCGGCGGCGAGCGCCTGCGCGCCCCGGCCGGCCTTGGCCATCGGGTTGCCCTCGATGGCGGCGACGACGGCCGCGCTCTCGCCGGGGGTGTTGAGCAGGATGGAGGTGGTGGAGCCGCCGAACATGGCGCCGTAGTAGATGCCGGCGAACATGATGAAGGCGCCGGTCGGATCGAGTCCGTAGGTCACCGGGAGCAGCAGGGCGACGGCCATGGCGGGGCCGATGCCGGGCAGGACGCCGATGGCGGTGCCGAGGAGCACGCCGAGGACGGCCCAGAGCAGGTTCATCGGGGTGAGGGCGGTCCCGAAGCCGTCGAGGAGGGAGTTCAGGGAACCCACGGGTCAGATCACTCCCATCAGCGGGCCGCCGGGCAGCGGGACGCCGAGCAGCTTGTCGAAGACGGCGTAGGTGAGGAGCGACAGGCCGGCCGCGATCAGCGGGTCGCGGGGGATGTGGCGGCTGCCGAGGGCGTGGGCGGCGCCCCAGAAGAGGAGGGCGCCGGCGACGGGGAAGCCGACGGGGCCGATGAGGACGGCGAAGCCGAGGAAGGCGCCGGCCAGGAGGAGGACGGTGCGCCGGTCGGCGGGTTCGGTCAGGTCGACGTCCTCGCCGGTCTCGGCCTCGCCGCGACCGCCGCGCAGGACGTCGGCGGTGAGCAGGACGGAGACGACGAGGAGGCCGCAGCCGACGACGAGGGGCACGGTGGCGGGGCCGACCGGGCCGCGGCCGGTGACGGTGTCGTCGAGGGTGAGGGCGTCGGTGAGGACGAGGACGCCGAGGAGGAAGAGGAGTACTCCGACGCCGAGTTCGGAACGCCCGCGCAGCCAGGTGGGGACGGTCGGTTTCGTGGGGACGGTCGGCTTTGTGGGGACGGTCCGCTTCACAGTCCCAGCTCCTTCAGCACGGAGGCGACGCGCCGGTCCTGCTCGGTGAGGAAGGCGCCGAAGCGCTCGCCGGGGAGGAAGGCGTCGTCCCAGCCGTGGGTCCTCATCGACTCGCGCCACTGCGGGGAGCCGTGCAGGGCGGTGACGAGGGCGACGAGCTTGTCGCGCTCGGCGTCGGAGAGGCCGGGCGGGGCGACGATGCCGCGCCAGTTGGTGAACTCGGTGTCGAGTCCCGCCTCGCGGAGGGTGGGGGCGTCGAGGCCGGGGACGCGCTTCGGGCCGGTGACGGCGAGCAGGCGCAGTTCGCCGGCCTCGATCTGGTCGAGGTACTCGCCGACGCCGGAGACGCCGAAGGCGACCTTGTTCCCGAGGATGGAGGCGAGGAGTTCGCCGCCGCCGTCGAAGGGGACGTAGTTGACGTCCCCGGGGGCCATGCCGGCGGCGCGGGCCATCAGCATGGGGGCGAGGTGGTCGGGTCCGCCGGGCGAGGAGCCGCCGCCGACGGGCAGCTTGCCGGGGTCCTTCTTCCAGGCCGCGAGCAGGTCCCCGATCGTCCTGTACGGGGAGTCCTTGCCGACCACGACGATGTCCTGCTCCTCGGTGAGCCGGGCGATCGGGGTGGTGTCGGCGAGGGTGATCGGGGTCTTGTTGGTGTGGAGGGCGCCGACGACGCCGAGGCCCATGGACAGGGCGAGGCGTCCGTTGCCGCGTTCGCCGACGAGCCGGGTGAGGCCGACGGTGCCGCCCGCGCCGGGCAGGTTGAAGACCTCGACGTCGCCGGTGAGTCCGGCCTCCTCGGCGTTCTCGGCGACGGTGCGGGCGGTGATGTCGTAGCCGCCGCCGGGGGTGTTGGGGACCATGAGGCGCAGGCCGGGGATCCGCGTGCCGGTGTCGGAGCCGCTGCCCGGGGTCAGCAGCGGTGGACCCACCAGCACGAGCAGCGCCGCTCCGAGGAGGGCGAAGGGGGTGCGCAACCGCACGTGTGCCGCCTCTCAGGTAGGAGGGAAAAAGGGGTGTGAGGTGGCCCACATGTTGCCCGCGCGTGAAGAAGCTGTCTCTCTTCCGCAACCAACGGACGTTGTGGTCGTTGTGGTCGGCACTTAGCGTGGGTCGGCGTGACGAGGGTGCTGGTGGTCGACGACGACTTCATGGTCGCCAAGCTGCACTGCCGGTACGTCTCGGCGGTGGCGGGCTTCACGGTGGCCGGGGTCGCGCACAGCGGCGCCGAGGCGCTGCGGGCGGCCGAGCGGCTGCGGCCCGACCTGGTGCTGCTCGACGTGTTCCTGCCCGACATGGACGGCGTCCGGGTGCTGCGGGAGCTGCGGGCGGCGGGGCACGGCGCGGACGCGCTCTTCATCACGGCGGCGCGGGACGCGGGGACGATCCGCTCGGCATTGCGGGCCGGGGCGCTGCACTACCTGATCAAGCCGTTCAGCCAGGAGGCGCTGCACGAGCAGCTGCGGCACGTGGCCTCGCTGCGCAGCCGCCTCGACGACTTGGACGAGGCGCGGCAGGAGGACGTCGACCAGATCTTCGGCGCCCGTCCGCGCGGCTCCCGCGCACTCCCCAAGGGCCTCGCCGCCCCCACCGCCGAACTGGTCGACTCGGTCCTGCGCGCCCACCCGGAGGGCCTCTCGGCGGCGGAGTGCGCCGAGGCGGGCTCCCTGTCCCGGGTGAGCGCCCGCCGCTACCTGGAGTACTTCGCGGAGACGGGCCGCGCGGAGGTCACCCTCCGCTACGGCGGCACGGGCCGACCGGAACGGCGCTACCGGCGGCTGGGCTGACGGCACTCCCGCGAGGGACCGTCCGGGACGGTGCCGGGCCGGTTCCTCAGGCGTCGCTTAGTGGCTCCTTAAAGGGGCCCTAAGGATGCCCGTCTCCTCCTTCCCGCGGGCTTCTTCGCGGTCGCGGGCGGCTAGCTTGCTGGGCAACCCCCCACGTTCGCCCTCGTGAAGGAGCTGTCCTCCCATGACCTCTCGCCGTTCGGCCGCAGTCGTCACCGCCGGTACCGTGCTGGCCCTGTCGGGGCTCTCGGCGGCCCCCGCGTCCGCGCACGGGTCGATGACGGATCCGGTGAGCCGGGTCTCGGCCTGTTACGCGGAGGGGCCGGAGTCCCCGAAGTCGGCGGCCTGCAAGGCGGCGGTGGCGGCGAGCGGCACGCAGGCGTTCTACGACTGGAACGCGGTGAACATCGCGAACGCCGCCGGGCAGCACCGGCAGCTGATCCCGGACGGCAAGCTGTGCAGCGCGGGCAACGACAAGTACCGCGGCCTCGACCTGGCGCGGGCCGACTGGCCGGCGAGCAGACTGACCTCCGGGTCGCACACCTTCCACTACAAGGGGACCGCGCCGCACCGGGGTTCGTTCGAGCTGTACGTGACGAAGGACGGCTACGACCCGTCGAAGCCGCTCACGTGGTCGGACCTGGAGGCGAAGCCGTTCCTGACGGTGACCGACCCGGGGATGCAGAACGGCGACTACGTCTTCCGGGGCACCGTGCCGAAGAAGTCCGGGCGCCACCTGATCTACTCGATCTGGCAGCGCTCCGACTCGCCCGAGGCCTTCTACACCTGCTCCGACGTGGTGTTCGGGCAGGGCAGCGGCTCTTCTCCGGCGCCGAGCGCCTCCGCGCCCACCGAGCAGCAGATCGAGGACGGCGCGGACCACTCCTCGGTCGAGCACGGCGGGCACGGGGACGACGACCCGGCGACCGGCGCCGGGGACACGGGCGCCGGGAGCAAGGGCGGCGAGGGCGGCGAGGGCACGACGGCTCCCTCCGCGGCCCCCGCGTCGTCCTCCCCGGCGCCCGCGGCCCCGGCCGGGCCCAACGCGCCCGCCCCCGCCGGCACGTCCGGCTCCGGGGTGGAACTGGCCGAGACGGGCGGCGACTCCAGCACCCCGTACCTCGCGATCGGCGGCGCCGCCGTGCTCGCGGTCGGCGCGGCCGTGCTCTTCGGGGCCGCCCGGCGCCGCCGGGCCTGACGCCCGTCCGCTCGGACGGCACGGGGCCGTCCGAGCGGAGGCGGCCCCCCGGCGCCGGTGCGTCAGGCGTTGTCCGGCGCGCCGGCCGCCTTCGTGTGGTGGACCACGGCCGAGGCCGCCAGGGCGACGACGGCCACGGCGCCCAGCAGGGCCAGCGCCTTCGCCCAGGCGGACGTGGCGCCGAGGCTGCCGCCCAGCAGGTCGACGGCGCGGGCGGTCGCGACTCCGTGGAGCGCGATGACGGCGACGCCGAGGCCCGCGGCGGCGGCCCAGGCCACCAGGGTGTCCCGTGTCGCGAGCCACGCGGCGCCCACCAGGCAGAGCACGGTGACGACCACGGACAGCGTCTCCGTGTCGCCGCCCGAGCGCAGGCCCGTGAGGTCCGTCGGCAGATGGACGAGGCCGCAGGCGACCAGGGCGAGCGCCGCCGGCCAGCGCAGCACCGACCGCAGCGCCGGGGAGGTGCTGTGGCTGCCGGGCCCCACGGCCAGCGCGCGGTCCAGGTGCGACCTGGTCCCCTCGGCCGCGGACCGGGGGCGCTTCGGGGCGGCGGGAGCGGTGGCGGCGGGGCGGGTGGCCGCCGGGGCCGGGTCCTCGGTGCCGAGGATGCCGACGAGCCGTACCACGTCCTCGATCGGCCGGCCCACCGCCGCGGCGCGCAGCGTGGTCTCCGCCTCGTGGAGGTCGTAGCCCGAGGCGTTCAGCAGGGCGATCAGCTCCCGCACCTCGTCCAGGGGGCGGGTGACCGCGGCCGCGCGGAGCGCCACGTCCGCGGGGCTGGAGAGTTCGCCGGTCTCCTGGAGCCGGGCCACGAGCGCGGCGACCTCCTCCACCGGGCGCTCGGTCGCCGCGGTGGTCAGGAGCGTGCGGACCGCCTCGTCGCCGCTCTCGTCCTGGTCCGGGGCCTCCTGCGCGGCCGGGGTCTCCCCGGCCTCCGGGACGTGCTCGACGGCCGGGACCTCCGCGGCGGGCGCGGTCTCCTCGGGGGCCGGGACCTCCGCGGCCGATGAGGCCTTCTCCACGGCCGGGACCTCCGCGGCGAGCGGGGGCTCCCCGGGGGCCGGGGCCTGCTCGGCGAACGGGGTGTCTCCGGCGGCCGGGGTCTCCTCGGCGAACGGGCTCTCCCAGCCGGCCGTGGCTTCCCGGGCCGTCGGCGGCTCCGCCGTGTGGTCCGTGGGGGGTCGTATCTCCGCTTCCGTTTCCGCTCCCGCTTCCGCGCCGTCCTCGGTGGTCTGGATCTGGGGCAGTTCGGTGGTCATGTCACAAGCTCCGTTCGTGGACGCCTTCGGGACGCCCACCATGACTGTCTCGCGATGTGCCAGAAACGCACACCTGATGACATCTAGCGCCCATTTCGTGGTATTGCGCCATCAGAGGGCGTTTCCGTTGGGCCGACGGAGCGAAGGAGGACACGGCCGGGGCCCCGGGGGCCCCGGCCGCCGTGCTAGCCGACCGCGGAGAGGCAGGTGGTCGGGGTCGCGCGGGCCGGGTCGAGGGCGTTGGCGACCTCGTGGAAGGTGACCCGGTCCACCGTGCCGATCGCCACGTGCTCGGAGAGGTCGAGCGCGCACTTGTCCTGGATGAGGACGTTGGTGACATTCGGGCCGCTCAGGAACTGCGAGCGGTACGGCGTGACGACCTCGTCGTACTGGGTCGCGATGACGTGGTAGCGGACCCCCGGCACGGTGTCGCCGCCCTGGTTGAGCTTGGTGACGAAGGGCGAGCCGGCGACCTGGTCGGCGAGGCCCGGGGTGTGGGAGTCGATGAAGTCCTCGACCCCGGGGAAGTACGGCAGGAGCCTGGTGAGGCCGAGCAGGGTGGTGCCGTGGCTGTTCGGGGCGATGCCGACGAGCGCGTTCACCTTGTCGGCCCCGCCGAGGAACTTCAGGTACCAGCGGGGCATCATGCCGCCCTGCGAGTGCCCGACGAGGTCGGCCTCGGGGGCGCCGGTGGCGGCGAGGACCCGGTCGACGTAGGTGGCGAGCTGCCCGGCGGAGGCCTCGACGGGACCGAGGCCGTGGAAGAAGGGCACGCCGGGGAGCTGCCCGTAGTCGAGCGAGAAGACGCAGTACCCGCGGTTGACGAGGTACGGCGCGAGGCCGAGCCAGTTGTCGACGGAGTTGCCGAAGGTGCCGTGGACGAGGACGACGGGGCGCGGGTGCGCGGCGGAGGGCTTGCAGGAGAAGTCGTTCCAGCCACGGCTGGGCGCGGCGGCGACGGTCCCGGCCCGGTCGGGGGCGGCGGAGGCGGCGGTGGGGGCGAGGGCGGCGGCGGCGGTCAGCAGCAGGACGGACAGCGCTCTGACGGCGTGCTTCCAGGGCAGCATCGGGCGATCTCCTTGCGGCTCAAGGGGAAAGGTGGGGTGCTACGCCCTGCGGTCCGGACCACAAGTGGGGATGCGCTTCAGCCAAGCTACGCACGGGTAGCCACGACTGGGAAGTTACGCGTCGGTAAAAAGTGATGCGCCGTCATGACCATCTGATAATGCGGGAGTTGGGCACGGCGTCGCGGCCGGAGCGCGACCGGGACGCGGAAGGGCCCCGGCACGGGAGTACCGGGGCCCTCTCGTCCTCGCGTCGGGGCGGCTCGCCCCCGGCGCGGTCCGGATCAGTACACGTTCACCCCGTACGCGCTCAGCGCCTCCGTCACGGGCTGGAAGAAGGTCGTGCCGCCCGAGGAGCAGTTGCCGCTGCCGCCCGAGGTGAGGCCGATGGCCCGGCTGCCCGAGTAGAGCGGGCCCCCGGAGTCGCCGGGCTCGGCGCAGACGTTCGTGCGGATCAGACCGGAGACGATGTCGCCGCCGCCGTAGTTCACGGTGGCGTTGAGGCCCGTCACGCTGCCGCTGTGGGTGCCGGTGGTGGAGCCCCGGCGGGTGACCGACAGGCCGACCGTGGCGTTGCCGGCGCTGGTGATGTCCACGCTGCCGACGCCGCCGGTCTTGGTGATGGAGTCGTTGGTGTAGCGGACCAGGCCGTAGTCGTTGCCCGGGAAGCTGGACCCGGCGGTGGTCCCGAGGACGGTGGTCTTGGCGGAGTTGGCGTACCAGGTGCGGGCGCCGTCGGTGCAGTGCCCGGCGGTCAGGAAGTAGTAGGCGCCCGCGCTGTCGCGGACGTTGAAGCCCAGCGAGCAGCGCCAGCCGGCGTCGGCGTAGATGGCGTCCCCGCCGGATATCAGCTTGCTGAAGCGGCCCGGGGTCCGTTCGACCTTGATGGCGGCGGCGTTGGCCCCGGCGCGCTGCTTGATCCTCGCGATCTCCGCCGCGCTGACGGTGGAGTCGGCGGTGACGACGAGCCTGCCGGTGGCGGTGTCGACGTGCCAGGCCGTGCCGGCCACGTCGGCGGCGCGGACGGCGTCGCCGGTCGCCGCGAGGGCGGCGGCGCCGTAGGCGCCCGCGGTCGCGGCGGAGTCGGCGTTCGCGGCGGGGACGGCGAGCGCCGCGGCGGCGGCGAGGCCGGCGGTGACGGCGAGCAGCCGCATCCTTCTCGTGGGGGTGGTGCGCATGGTCCTCACTTCTCGTTCCTCCCGAGGGGAATCGGGGGCCCGCCGTGGGGGGTCGGGCCCGTGAGGCGCGGCCCGGAGGCCGGCGCTGTGGGGGAGTCTCCGGCCGTACGACTTCACGCCGCAAGGGCGCCTTTCGGCCGTACAGCCGTCAACTACCGAGCACCACGGGGAGGTTTGGGGGTCAGTCCCGCGCGAGGCGCCGCTCCCCCGCCGGGACGGCGACGTCGAGGGTGTTCCCCGGCGGCGGGAACGGGCAGAGGAAGTGGTCGGCGAAGGCGCACGGCGGCAGCAGCGCCCGGTTGAAGTCCACCGTCACCGTGCCGTCCGCCGCCGGGGCCGGGGGCTTCAGGAAGCGGAAGCGGTGGCTGTCCCGGCCGCTGGTGGCGTCCGCGAAGACCACCCACAGGGAGCCGCCCTCCTCGACGGCCGCCTGGAGCACGCGCTCGGCGCCGTCCAGCTCGAAGACCAGCTCGCCGGCGAGGGCGAGGCCCCGCTCCCGGCCGTCGGCGTTCTCGACCCGCACGCTGCGCGTCTCGCCGTACGGGCGGAAGACACCGGGCACCGCCCAGCGCTCGTCATAGGGGGTGGCCTCGATGCCCCGGAAGGCGCGGCGCGTCTCCGCGTCGGGGTCGAAGTCCCGTACGGCCCACTCGCCCTCGCGCCGCAGCACCACGATCCGCCGCCCGGCCGCCGCGACCCGGGACTCCTCGGCGGGCCCCGGGTCGGCGGCGAGCCGGACGGTGCCGGTGAACGGTTTTCCGTCGACGGTGAGGCCGTCCGCGTCGGCCGCCGTCAGGACCACCTCGTCGCCGTCCGCCCGCCACTCCCCCGGAACGGCCGGAATTCGCCCCTCCGAGTGGTCCGAGAGCCAGTGGTTGCCCGTGAGGGAGAGCGGTCCGTACGGGGAGGAGGCCGAGGCCTCGCGCGCCTCGTGCCACTCCCGCCAGTCCTGCCGTGGATCCGTGCTCATGCCTTTTCGACCCTTTCGTGCGGGCTCGGGAGCCCGAGGTGGGAGCGGAGCGTCGTGCCGGCGTACTCCGTGCGGAAGACCCCGCGCTCCTGGAGCAGGGGGACGACCCGGTCGACGAAGTCGTCGAGGCCGCCGGGGGTGAGGTGCGGGACGAGGATGAAGCCGTCGGCGGCTTCCGTGGCGACGAACTCCTCCAGGGCCGCCGCGACCGTCCCGGGAGCGCCGATGAACGACTGGCGGCCGGTCGACTCGATGACGGTCTCCCGGATCGACAGGCCCCGGGCCTCGGAGAGCGCCCGCCACTTCCGGGCGACGCCGACCGGGTCGGCGACCCGCACCCTGCCCTGCACGAGCGTCGAGTCCGGGTCGGGGTCGACGTCCGGCAGCGGCCCGTCGGGGTCGTAGGCGGACAGGTCGCGGCCCCAGACCTGCTCCAGGGCGAGGATCGCGTTCTGCGGGGAGACCTGCTGCCGGCGGATCTCGGAGGCCCGCTCCCGCGCGTCGGCGTCGGTGTCGCCGAGGACGTACGTCACGCCCGGCATGATCTTCAGGTCGCCGGGCTCCCTGCCGTAGCGGGCGAGCCGGCCCTTGACGTCGGCGTAGAACTCGCGGCCCGCTTCCAGGGTGGAGTGGCGGGTGAAGATCACGTCGGCGCCGGAGGCGGCGAACTCCCGGCCCTCGGGCGAGTCCCCGGCCTGGATGACGACCGGGTGTCCCTGGGGGGAGCGCGGGACGGTGAACCCGCCGTCGATCCGGAACTGCGGCCCGCTGTGCGCGAAGGGCTTCGGGGCGCCCTCCGGGGTCCAGGAGTCCCACAGCTCCCGGGCGGTGGCGAGGAACTCGGCCGCCCTCGTGTACCGGTCGGCCCGGTCCAGGTAGCCGCCGCGCCGGAAGTTCTCGCCGGTGAAGGCGTCCGAGGAGGTGACCACGTTCCAGGCGGCCCGGCCCGCGCTGAGGTGGTCGAGCGAGGCGAGCCGCCGGGCCAGTTCGTAGGGCTCGTTGAAGGTGGCGTTGACCGTGGCGGCCAGGCCGAGCCGGTCGGTGACGGCGGCCAGCGCGTTCAGGACGGTGATCGACTCGGGCCGGCCGACGACGTCGAGGTCGTGGATGCGTCCCGCGTGTTCGCGCAGCCGCAGCCCCTCGGCCAGGAAGAAGAAGTCGAAGAGCCCGCGCTCGGCGGTCCTGGCGAGGTGCTCGAAGGAGGAGAAGTCGATCTGCGAGCCGGAGCGCGGATCGGCCCAGACGGTGGTCGAGTTGACGCCGGGGAAGTGCGCGGCGAGGTGGATCTGCCTGCGGGGCTCCCGCGTGCTCATGCGTCCGCCCCCGTCCTGACGCGCGCGCCGGCGGCGTACCGGCTCTCGGGGCGGTCCAGGCCCAGGTGGTCGCGGAGGGTGGCGCCCCCGTAGGACGTGCGGAAGAGGCCCCGGTCGGCGAGCAGGGGCACGGTCACGGCGGTGAACCGCTCCAGGTCCCGCTCCGGGACGGCCGGGACGAGGTGGAAGCCGTCGACGGCCCCGCCCCCGTGCCAGTCCGCGATCAGCCCGGCGAGCGCACCGGGCCCGCCCTCGTACGCGTCGGTGTCGACGGTCAGCGAGAGCAGGACGCGCAGCTGCCCGGGGTCGCGGCCGTGGGCGCGGGCGGCCCGGTGCAGTTCGGCGCGGAGCGCGGCGGCCTCCTCGGGGGCGGCGGCCTCGACCAGGACCACGTCGGCGTGGTGGGCGGCGGTCTCCCGGGCGGCGGGGCGGGTGGCGTCGACGACGGTCACCGGGTTGCCCTGCGGGGGCCGGGGGACGATCGAGGGGCCCTTGACCGAGAAGGTGGCGCCTTGGAAGTTCACGTGGTGGAGCTTGTGGCGGTCGACGAACCGCCCGGTGGCCACGTCCCGTATCTCGGCGTCGTCCTCCCAGCTGTCCCACAGTCGGCGGGAGACCTCGGCGACCTCGCCGGCCTCCTGCCAGAGCTCGGCGGTGGGCGGGGCCGGACGGCGGCCGAAGAGCCGGGCCTCGGCGCCGGTCGGGGAGACGTCGATCCGCCAGCCCGCCCGGCCCCGGCTCACCCAGTCGAGGGTGGCGACGGCGGCCTGGACGTGGAAGGGCTCGGTGTGGGTGGTGGTCACGGTCGGCACGAGGCCGACGGAGCGGGTCTCCGGGGCGACCCGGGCGAGGACGGCGAGCGCGTCGAGGCCGGGCCGGGCGAAGGAGTCGTCGTGGGTGAGGAAGTCGAGCCCGGCGGCCTCGGCGAGGCGGGCGAGCGCGACCGTGCGCGCGGCGGTGTGCGGGCCCGGGTCGGCCCGGCCGGAGCCCGGGGCGAGCTCGGCGGCGAGGTGGAGCGGTCGGCTGCTGGTCATGCGGTCTCTCTCGGGAGGGTGCGCGCGGGGCCGGGCGGACCGGCCCCGTCGCGGTTCTTTCGGTGCGGGTCAGTTCTCGGTGCGGGGCAGGCCGGGCGGGTTGATCTCCGACCTGGGGACGGACTCGCCGTCGAGGCCCCAGCGCTTGAGGACCTCGGCGTAGGTGCCGTTCCGGATGACGTGGTCGAGCGCGGCGGCGTAGGCGGCGACGAGTCCGCTGTCCTTCTTCGTGGTGGCCGCGATCTTGCCCTGGAGCCCGGCGCCCGCCCCGGAGAACTTGCCGACGACCTCCGTCTGCCCGGAGGAGAGCACGTGGTAGGCGGCGACGGGGTTGGGGCCGAGGTAGGCGTCGATCCGGCCGGACTGGAGCGCCAGGTAGTAGTCGGAGGTGTTCTGGTAGTACTTGATGTCGACCGGCTCGCGCCCGGCCTTCTCGTTCCGCGCGGACCAGTCGACGAGGATCTTCTCCTGGTTGGTGCCGGAGCCGACCGCGATCGCCTTCCCGGCCACGTCCTCGGGCCCCTTCACCGTCCAGCCGGAGCCCTTCTTGGCCTCGAAGGCCAGGTCGTCCAGGCGGTAGGTGGCGAAGTCGTACTTGTCCTTGCGCTCCTCGGTGACGGTGACGTTGGAGAAGACGCCGTCGTACTTGCCGCTGTCCAGGCCGACGAAGAGGTTCTCCCACGAGACGGCGTTGAACTCGGGCTTCAGGCCGAGGGCGTCGGCGACCAGGGTGGCGATGTCGACCTCGACGCCGATCAGGGTCTTGTCGTCGGTGGCGCGGAAGGCGAGCGGCGGATTGCTGGACGCGGAGACGCCGAGGACGAGCGTGCCTCTCTCCCGTACGGCCGGGGGGAGCTTGGCGGCGATGGCGTCGACCTTGGCGGTGTGGACGCGGTTCTGCTCCGGGCCCAGGTTGATGCCGTGACCCTTCTTGCCCTCGGGCTTGACCTCGTTGACGGCGGCTTCGCCCGAGCCGCAGGCGGTGAGGACGCCGAGGGCGGCGAGCGAGGCGAGGGCGGTGAGGAGGGTACGGCGGGACTTCATGGCGGTGCTCCTGTCGGGAGGCGAGGGAGGGGAGGGGACGGGCGGGGAGGGAAGAGGAGGGGACGGGCGGGTCAGAGGACCTTGGAGAGGAAGGCGCGGGTGCGCTCGTGGCGCGGGCTGTCCAGCACCTCGGCCGGCGGGCCCTGTTCGACGATCCGGCCCTCGTCCATGAAGACCACGGTGTCGGCGACCTCGCGGGCGAAGCCGATCTCGTGGGTGACGACGATCATGGTGGTGCCGGTGGCGGCCAGGTCCTTGATGACGTCGAGGACCTCGCCGACCAGCTCGGGGTCGAGCGCGGAGGTCGGCTCGTCGAAGAGGAGCAGGCCCGGTTCGAGGGCGAGCGCGCGGGCGATGGCGACCCGCTGCTGCTGTCCGCCGGAGAGCTGCTTGGGGTACGACTCCGCCTTGTCGGCGAGCCCGACGCGTTCGAGGAGCGCGCGGGCCGCGGCCTCGGCCTCCTTGCGGGGGCGCTTGAGGGCCGAGACGGGGGCCTCGACGACGTTCTCCAGGACGGTCAGGTGCGGGAAGAGGTGGAAGTTCTGGAAGACGAAGCCGATCCGGGTGCGCTGCTTGAGGATCTCGCGCTCGCGCAGCTCGTAGAGCTTGTTCCCGGAGCGCCGGTAGCCGACGAGGACGCCGTCCACGCTGACCGTGCCGCCGTCGACCTTCTCCAGGTGGTTGATGGTCCGCAGCAGGGTGGACTTGCCGGAGCCGGAGGGGCCGAGGACGACGGTGACCTCGCCGGCCCGCACGTCGAGGTCGATGCCGCGCAGCACGTGCAGGGGGCCGAAGTGCTTGTGGACGGCCCGGATCTCGACCTTGGCGGTGGTGCCGGCGGGGGTCTTCTCGACGGTGGTGGCGGAGCTCATCGGGTGCTCCCCTTCGCGTAGTGGCGTTCGACGTAGTGCTGGACGACGGAGAGCGCGGTGGTGAGCAGGATGTACCAGGCGGTGGCGACCATCAGGAGCGGGACGACCCGCCCGTTGCGGCCGTAGACGACCTGGACCTGGTAGAAGAGCTCGCCGATCGCCATGACCGAGACGATCGAGGTGCCCTTGAAGAGGGAGATGACCTCGTTGGCGGCGTTGGGCAGGATGGAGCGCATCGCCTGCGGCAGGACGATCCGGCGCACCTGCCGGAGCTTGGGGATGCCGAGGGAGGCCGCCGCCTCCAACTGGCCCTCGTCCACGGCGAGTACGCCCCCTCGGACGATCTCGGCCGCGTAGGCCGCCTGGTGCAGGGCGAGTCCGAGGACGGCGGCGCTCATCTCGCCGACCAGGCCCATCGTGTCGAAGGAGAAGAAGCTCGGCCCGAAGGGGACGCCGATGCTCAGCTCCTTGTAGAGGTAGGCGAGGTTGAACCAGAAGAGGAGCTGGACGATGAGCGGGATGGAGCGGAAGGCCCAGATGTAGCCGAAGGCGACCGAGCGCAGGAAGGGGCTGGCCGACAGCCGCATGAAGGCGACCACGATGCCGATCGCGAAGCCGAGGGCGGTGCCGTGGAAGGTGAGCTGGAGGGTGACCCAGACCGCCTTGAGGATCGTCTCGGTGGTGAAGAACGCGGCGAAGACGTCCCACTCCCAGCCGGGGTTGGTGACGAGCCCGTGGGCGAACTGCGCGAGCAGGACGGCGGTGGCGGCGACGGCCACCCAGCGCCAGGGGTGGCGGACGGGGACGACCACGAGGTCGGGGGCGGCCGGTGCGGCGGGGGCGGCCGGTTCCTTCGTCAGCGGTTCGGCCGGTGGGTCGCTGGTGAGAGCCATGGCGGTTCCTCGGGGGGCGTGCGGGCGGGGTACGAGGGGGGGGGAGCGGCCGGTCGGGCGCTCGGCGGAGCGCGGTCAGGCGCTCAGCGGGGCCGGGAGACGACACTCCAGGTCGCGCAGGAGGGCGAGCGCGGCGCGCGCGGTGACGTCGTTCTGCCCGAAGGCGACCCCGCCGGTGCGGGGCCGGGTGAAGGCGCCGCCGGCGCGGGCGGTGGTGTGCGGGCCGAGTGCGAAGCGGCGCGGGTGCGGGCGTCCGTCGCGTTCCAGGATCCGGGCGTCGACGGGGTCGACGACGAGGAGGCCGCTGGCGGTGGCGCGGGCCCCCTCCTCGTGGAGGGCGCGCAGCAGCGGGCTGCCGGTGAGCTCCAGGGTGGGGTCGGGCAGCCGGGCCTCGACCAGGGCGCGGGCCTCGGTCCACTCCCCCGGCACGGCGTCGGAGGAGGCCCGGAAGAGGCCGCGTTCCTCGTCGGTCGCAACGGTGACGCGGGGGCCGAGGAAGCGGACGACGCCGGCGCGGGAGAGCGCGAGGAGCTGGCGGAGCCGGGGGCCGGGCGGGCCGGAGGCGAGGTAGCTGAAGAAGCCGTGCCACCAGCCGCCGGGGTCGATGCGGTCGCCGAGCCGCAGGAGCTGCGCGTAGACGGAGAGCAGTCCGGCGAAGACGGCGGCGTCGGCGCTGTGGGCGGGGTCGTGGCGGCGGGCGAGGTCGGCGGTGACGTAGTCGCGCAGGCCCTCCTGGAGCGCTTCGGCGGAGGCGAAGCGGACGCCGTCCAGGGGGTGGTCGAGGGCGTCGAGGTCGAGCCGGTCGGCGGGGTCGGGGACGGCGGCGGCGACGAGCGCGGCGAGTTCGGCGCCGCCCGGCTCGGCCGCCTCGTAGGCCTTCTCGAAGTCGTTCCGGGGGAGCGCGGTCCGCTCGGGGTGGGTGGAGAAGAGGCGGTGGTAGTGGGCCCAGCCGAGTTCCTTGCCGACGAGCGGCCACACGTCGCGCCGGAAGTCGACCGGACCGCCCCGGGCGAGCAGGGCGTCGGTCTGCGCGGTGCCGAAGAAGCGGGGCAGCGGGGGCCGTTCGCCGTCGAGGGCGTAGCCGATCTTGGAGTGGTACGGGACGCCCCGGCGCGATCCGACGTGCAGCACGGGCTCCCGGCCGGAGGGCACGTACACGAGGTCGTCGCCCTCGCCCTCGTAGCGGCCGCCGCGGCCCTCGGTGAGGAGGACCATCAGGTCGACGAAGGCGAGTCCGAAGCCGCGGACGAGGACGGGTTCGCCGGCGGGGAGCGCGCTCAGGTCGGTGTCGGCGGTGAAGTCGGGCGGCAGGTGGACGAGGCCGTGGCGGGCGGCGAAGTCGGCGAGTGCCCGCTGCTCCCGGTCGGGTTCGGCTTCGAGGTGCCCGACGGTGAGGACGACGAGGTCGGCGGGGAGGGGGACGGCGGCGCCCTCCAGCCAGACCCGCTGGCGCCCCTCGCGGGGGCCGCCGACCCGCAGCGCGCTGGTGCGGTGCTCGTGGACGGTGACGGAGGCGGGCAGCGCGGCCCGGGCCCGCTCGTACGCCCAGCGCAGATAGGCGCCCTGGAGGGGGCGGGTGGGGAAGGTGCGGCCGTCGATGCCGGCCCATTCGGCGAGGGTGGGGCCGGGCCGGACGGGGCCTTCGAGCTCCACGGTCTCGTCGGTGAACATCGTGACGTCCTCGGCCTGGGAGTTCATCCAGAGCAGCGGGGACTGTTCGGCGCGCCATATCCGGCCGGGGCCGGGCGGGTGCGGATCGACGAGGTGGACGTCGAGGGGCCGGTCGCCGTACAGCTCGGGCAGGTTGGCGGCGAGCCGTTCCAGGAAGCCGGTCCCCCGCGGCCCGGCGCCCACGACGACGAGGGAGGGGCGGGTGCTCACCGGGCACCGGCCGTTCCGCGGGCGTAGTGCCGCTCGACGTAGTACTGGCCGGCGCTCAGCACCGAGGTGACGGCGACGTACCAGAGGGTGGCGACGAGGAGCAGCGGGATGATCTCGTACGTGCGGTGGTAGACGAGCTGGGTGGAGTAGAGCAGGTCCTGGACGGCGATCACGGAGACGATCGAGGTGCCCTTGAGGGTGCCGATCAGCATGTTCCCGGCGGGCGGGACGATGGCGCGCATGGCCTGCGGGAGGACGATCCGGGAGAGCCGGCGCCACCGGCCGAGGCCGAGGGACTCGGCGGCCTCGGTCTGGCCCCGGTCGACGGAGAGGATGCCGCCGCGGACGACCTCGGCGGCGTAGGCGGCCTCGTGCAGGGTGAGGCCGATGACGGCGACGGCGACGGGGCCGAGCAGGTTGACCGTGTTCACACCGAGGATCTGCGGGTAGAGCATGCCGATGTTGAACCAGAAGAGCAGCTGGACCAGGATCGGCGTGGACCTGAAGAACCAGGTGTAGCCCCAGCTGACGGCGCGCAGCACGGGGTTGGCGGAGAGCCTGCAGACGGCGAGCAGGGTGCCGAGGACGAAGCCCAGGACCATCACGAGGGCGGTCAGCCACAGGGTGAGGCCGAGGCCGCGCAGGACGGACGCGGAGGTGAAGTACTGGGCCACGACGTCCCATTGGAAGGCCTCGTTGCGGACGACCGAGACGAGGCCGAGCGCGAGCAGGACGAGCACGGCGACGGCCGCGGTCCACTGGCCGGCGCGGCGGGTGGGGACGATCCGGAGGGCCGGTCCGGCCTGCGGCGGGGCCGCGGCCTCCTTGGCGAGGGTGGCGAGGGGTGTCGGCATGCGAAGGCTCCGTGGATGCCAGGGGGCGGATCGAACACGGGAGTGCGCACGGAACGCCCGGGGCGTTCGTGCGGGGAACGCCGGGGCGTTCGCACGGGTGCGCCTTCACACGCACGGCGAGCGGTGAGCGCGGGACCGGGCCCCTCAGCCCGGTGTCCGCCCTGTGAGGCTACGGCCGCCGAGCGGAGGCTTGTCAAGCCCGTCCGGAATATGAGCCGTTCGTCTCGCCGTGGTTGACGGGGAAACGGATGCCTGTTCCACTGTGCCCATGCATTCGCAGCAGCTGGTCACGCGCTCCCACATCGACTTCGGTCGCGTGTGGTCCTCTTCCTGTTGAGCCGACCCCCTGCGTCTTCCTCCGTTTCCTCCCCGCCCGCGGTGTCCCTCCTGACGCCCCCGGCGGTTCCTTCACCCGCGCGGCACTGAGCTCCCCTCCCCTCGCCCCCTTCGCCTTCCGCTTCCCCCTTCTGCGTTCTCTTCGTTCTTCGCGCCCGAAAGAGACACATGCCCCTCACGCCCAGTCGTGAGTCCACGCTGTCCGTGCGCCGGACCACGACCGACGACCCGTTGGCGCGCCCGCTCCTCGACGAGCTGGCGTACGAGTACACGACCCGGTACGGCTCGGCGCACGACCTGAGCCGCTATCCGGCGGAGGAGTTCGCCCCTCCCCGCGGTGCCTTCCTGCTCCTCCTGGAGCGGGACGTGCCCGTGGCGGGCGGCGCCTACCGCCGTTACGACGGGCACACCGCCGAACTGAAGCGGATCTGGACCCACTCGGCGCACCGCAGGCGCGGGCTCGCCCGCCGCGTCCTGGCCGTGCTCGAACAGGAGGCCGCGGACCGCGGCTACTCCCGCGTCTACCTGACGACCGGGCCGCGCCAGCCGGAGGCCAGGGGCCTCTACCTGGCGAGCGGCTACCGCCCGCTCTTCGACGTGTCCGCCGATCCCGAGTCGATCGGCCCGCTGCCGTTCGAGAAATTCCTGGAGAACCCGAAGCCATGAGCACGCGCACGAGTCCCGTCCCCGCCCGCACCACCCTGGCCTTCGCCCTGATCACCGTGGCCGCGCTCGGTCTCACCGCCTGCGCGGGCGGCGAGCCCGCGACCGCGCCGGCCGGGGCCCCGGGCGTCCCGGGCGCGGCGAAGGGCGCGCTGCCCACCGAGGACGTGGCGGCGGGGGTGAGGAAGAACGAGGCCGCGGCGGGGCTGCTCCCCGCCGACGTGCGGCAGCGGGGCTCCTTCGCGGTCGCCGCCTCGGTCGGCACCCCGCCCAGCTCGGCCTATCTGCCCGACGGCAGGACCGTGGTGGGGGTGGACGCGGACTTCACCGCGGCGGTGGCGAAGGCGCTCGGCCTGGAGGCGAAGCGCGAGGCCGTCGGCTTCGAGGCGATCCTGCCGGCCCTCGGCAGCGGCAAGTACGACGTGGGCACCGGGAACTTCGGCGTGACCGAGGAGCGGCGGAAGACGATCGACTTCGTCACGTACGTCAACGACGGGCAGGGCTTCGCGGCCCGGGCCGACAGCCCGCTGAAGGAGATCACCGACCTCACCCGACTGTGCGGCCTGAGGGTGGCGGTGGACGCCGGGACCACCTTCGAACGGACCCTGGAGAAGAACAAGGGCCGGTGCGCGGAGGCGGGGAAGGAGCCGTACGGGATCGACGTCTACAACCAGACCGGGGCCGTCTGGATGGCGCTCCGGCAGGGCCGCAGCGACGTCGTGATGAGCACGATCAACGGCCTGCGGTACGCGGTGACGCAGCAGAAGGGGATGAAGTTCCTCAACGAGTACCGGCGCCTCGACGTCGGCTTCGCCTTCAAGAAGGGCACCCCGCTCGCGCCGGCCTTCCAGGCCGCGGTGAACGGGCTGAAGGCCGACGGGACGTACGACCGGATCCTGAGGAAGTGGGGGGTGACGGGCTCGGGCATCGAGCGCTCGCGGATCTCCCCGCCGGAGATCCCGGCGCCGAAGAAGTAGCGGTACGGGGGCGGGCCGCGGGGTCCCGCGGAGGGCTTCCCGTCGGGGCGTTCCGCCGGGATCGCCCCGACGGCCCGTCAGCAGTCGCAGCCGCAGTTGCAGTCGCCGCAGCAGCCGTCCCCCTCGCCGCAGGAGCAGCAGTTGCCGCAGTTGCTGCAGCAGTCGCAGCAGTCGCAGCAGCTCCCCGGGTCGCACTGGCCGCAGAGGCCCTCGCGCCGCTCCCGGCTCCAGGGGTCCTCGTACGTCCCGCAGCACATCTGGCAGGTGCAGGCGAGGCCGACCCAGAGGGCGCACCCGGCGATCAGCCCGCGCCGGCCGGGCGGTCCGGGCGGGAACGGCCCGCCGGGGCCGCCGGGGCCGGGGGCGTAGGGTCCGCCCGGTCCTCCGGGGCCGCCGGGTCCGGGCGCGAACGGGTTGCCGGGCCCGGGCCCCGGGGACGCGTACGGGTTGCCGGGCACCGGCCCGTGACCGGCGCCGGAGGCCCCGTGCGCGCAGGTGGTGGTGCCGAAGGCGCGGTCCACCGAGGTGCGCAGCTCGTGGGCGAGCAGGACGTGGACCAGCCTGCCGTCGGTGAAGCGGGCGTCCTTCAGGGCGAGGCGTATGCCGTGCAGGGCGTCGTCGGCGAGCCGGCGGGCCTCCTCGCGGGAGGTGCCGGTGGCGGTGAGCGGGTTCCAGGCGCCGCTCGCCGCGTCGGCGGCCTGGTCCTCCACGGCGTCGAGGAGGTGGGCGAGCCGGCCGAAGAGGCGGCCGGCCTCGGCGAGGGGTCCGGCGTTCTCCGGCCGGCCCGCGAGGACGGCGGTGTGCGCGAAGGCGGCGGCGGTCGCGGTCTCGGTCGGCTCGGTGACGGCGAGCAGGGGCGTGCCGGGTCCGGCGAGGGCCTCGATGCCGGTCTGGCGGTCGACGGCGTCGACGAGGACGGCGGTGTCGAAGCCGAGGGCGCGGCCGGTCCTGGCCCCGGCCCGGTCCCAGGAGCGGGCGACCCGGCGGGCCGCGGCGGCGACGGGCCGGCGCGCCAACAGGCCGTCCCGGTCGGCGACGTGGTCCCGCACCTTCGCCGAGGCGAGGACGAGCGAGACGGCGGCGGCGAGCCTGGCGCCCTCGCCCCGTGCCACGGGCGCGGTCCGCATGCCGCGCAGCGGGCAGGGTCCGGCGGTGCGGCGTCCGCTCGCCACGGCGCCGGTCTGAGCCTCCGTCAGGACCGAGACGATGAGCCCGTCGTAGTTGGTGACGACCCGGGCGAACTGGCCGTGGTCGGCGCGCAGGGCCAGGCAGAGGCCGCAGAGGTGGGCCGTCCACTCGGTCTTGAGGCGGTCGGTGAGCCGGTGCGTGCAGGGTCTGACGATTCCGAACAAGGACTCCCCCGTGAGTCATGGGCCGGGACCGCCCCGAAAGGCGTCCGGAAAGCGGTGCGCAAGGCCGTACGGAGTCCGTACGGGGGGCCGCGGGCGGCCTCGCGGCATCGTAGCGAGCGGTCCCGTTCACCCGTACGCGCCCATCGTCACTCTTCCGACACGACTTTCATATTTTCATCTGCATGGCCCCCCTTCAGGGCCCGCATACCGCAAGTTTCCTGACGAATCGCCAGGAAACGGTCCTCACGTTCTGCACCAGTACCGTCACGAATCCCCTGCACGGCGCTTATCCGCTTGGCGCGCGATCCGCATCATGGACGACGATGGGGACATGCGGAACCACAAGTGACCGCGTTGAAAGGAGGCGTCGATGGGATCGGTGCGCAAGGCAAGTGCCTGGCTGGGACTCGTCGAGGACAACGACGAGCGTTACTACGACGACGAGTACGCCGACGGTGCCGAGAGCGGAGACGCCTGGGTGACGGACCCCCGGGTCCGGGTGGCCACGGACACCGCCGAGGAGCGGGGCCGCCGGATCGCCACGGTCTCCCCGGACGGCTTCCGGGACGCCCGGGGCATCGGCGAGCTCTTCCGGGCCGGCGTCCCGGTCATCGTGAACCTGACGGCGATGGAGCCGGACGACGCCAAGCGCGTCGTCGACTTCGCCGCCGGCCTCGCCTTCGGCCTGCGCGGTTCCATCGAGCGCGTGGCGACGCGGGTCTTCCTGCTCACCCCGGCCGACACCCAGATCGTCAGCGAGGGCGGCCGGCGCCCGCAGGACGGCTTCTTCAACCAGAGCTGATCAGGTCCGCCGGCCCGACCGGACGCCTCCCGACGGATCGGGTCAGTGCGCCGGACGTCCCCCCGAGCCGGCGGGCTCGATCGCTTCCCGGGTCGCGGGCACCCGCGGCTCGGCCGCCCCGGGCGACCCCGCCCTCCCGACGCGCTCCGCACCGGGTGCCGGACCGTCCGGGACCTTCCGCACGCCCTCGGCCCCCTCCACCGCCTCCGGGGCGTCCGGCCCCTCGGGGTCCACCGGGCACTCCATGACGCGGGGCAGTCGCAGGGCCATCAGCGCGCCGGCGAGCAGCAGCGCGGCGCTCACGCAGAGCGTGACGTGCAGGCCGTTCACGAAGGACTGCCGGGCGGCCTGGTGCAGGGCGCCGCCGGCCGGTCCGCCGAGCTGTTCGGCCACCTTGTAGGCCTCGCCGAGCGAGTTCGCGGCGGCCCGCCCCGCCTCCTCCGGAACCCCGGGGATCCCGCTGAGACCGGGGGCGTACGCCGCGTTCATCACGCTGCCGAGCAGCGCGATGCCCATGCCGGCGCCGAGCTGGTACGAGGTCTCCCCGATCGCCGCCGCGCCGCCCGCGCTCCGCGGGGGCGCCTCGCTGAGCATCGACTCGTACGCCGAGAAGAGCGTGGTCTGCAGGCCGAAGCCGAGCAGCACGAAGCCCACCGTGAGCAGCAGCGGCCGGTCGTGCTCGCCCATGAGGACGAGCAGCAGCACCGCGCCGGCCGTGAGCACGAAGCCCCAGCCGACCATCCGGCGCGGCCCGATCCGGCGCAGGGTGTACGAGCCGGTGGCGCCGGCCGCCATGGCGGCGAAGGTCAGCGGGAGGAGCCGGAGGCCGGTCTCCAGGGGGCTGAGGCCGAGGACGAGCTGGAGGTACTGGACGGCGATGAGCTCCAGGCCGACCAGGGCCAGCATGGCCAGGACGATGCAGCCGACCGAGGTGGTGAAGGCGGGGCGGGCGAAGAGCCCCGTGTCGATCAGCGGGTGCGGGCGCCGCTTCTGGCGCCGCACGAAGAGGACGAGGAGCACCGCGCCGAGCAGCAGCGGCCCGGCGGTGGGCGGGGCGAGCAGCGGTTCGCCGGCCCCGGCGCGCTTGACGCCGAGGACGCAGCCGAGGACTCCGGCCGCGGCCATGAGGGCGCCCAGGACGTCCCAGGGGCCGTCGGCGGCGCCCCGGGACTCGGGCAGCAGGCGGCGGCCGAGCGGCAGGATCAGCGCCATCAGCGGGATGTTGATGAGGAAGACGGAGCCCCACCAGTAGTGCTCGACGAGGAAGCCGCCGAGGACCGGACCGGTGGCGGCGCCTATCGCGGCGACCGCCGTCCAGACCCCGATGGCGGTGGCGCGCTCCCGCCGGTCGGGGAAGACCGCCCGGAGGATGGAGAGCGTGGCGGGCATGATCATGGCGCCGCCGACGCCGAGCAGCGCGCGGGCCGCGATGAGGGCGGAGGGCTCGGTGGCGAGGGCGGCGACCGCGGAGGCGACGCCGAACAGCCCGTAGCCGAGCAGCAGGACCCTGCGCCGCCCCACCCGGTCCCCGAGGGTGCCGAAGAGGATGAGGAGCGAGGCGCAGATCAGGGGGTAGGCGTCGACGATCCAGAGCAGCTCGGTGGAGCCGGGGCGCAGGTCCTCGGTGAGCGAGGGGACGGCGACGTGGAGGATGGTCGCGTCCAGGGCGACCAGGAGGAGGCTGACGCAGAGGACGACGAGGACGACCCAGCGGTTGGCACCACCGCCCGCGGCGGCACGAGGTCGTGCTGGGGCCGTGTTCGTCCGCGACATGTACGTACCTCCCGGTGGAACTCTCGCGCTCGGTGGGCCCCCGACCAGGGCTTGCCTCCCCGGAGCGGCCCGGCATCGACGGGCGAGCGAGCCGCCAGCGTACGCGAGGTCGACCGTCGAGCGCGTGGTGCACCTCTCACCCCGTCCGGGCTCCGGGCGTGGCGTACGCCACTCGGACCGGCCCCCGGGGCGTGCGGAATTCCGCGCGGACGCCCGTTCGGAGGAATTCCCTCACGTTCAAACATTCTTCCGGAACTCTCCTTCGGGGAATGGTCCGCAGGTCATCCGATTTCCGGACGGACGCCGGTAATGGGAGTCCTCCTGAGACCTACTCCACATCACATCGTCATCACGAAGGGAGCGGTTTGACGGGGTCGGCTTCTCACTCCCTGTAACGTCGATTGGGTGCGTACCGACATCTTTGCCCGGCTGGACCGGGAGCCGGAACCGCCGAAGATAGAGGTCCCGGGGATGACCCGCACGCGTCTCGCCCTCTTCGGCGGGACGTCGGCGTTCTATCTCGCCATCGTCGTGGCCGTCCTGCTGTCGACCCGGCTGGTGACCCTCGACTGGAAGATCATGCTGTTCCGGCCCTACCAGCAGTGGCCGGAGCTGCACGCCTTCCTCGACTACTACGTCGTCCTCGGTCAGCGCGGCCCCACGGCCGTCATGGTGGCCGCCTGGCTGGGCTGGCGCTCCTGGCGCCAGCACACCCTGCGCCCCCTGCTGTGTCTCGGCGCCGCCCTTCTGCTGCTCAACGTCTCGGTCGGCTCGGTCAAGCTCGGACTCGGCCGCCTCGGACCCCACTACGCGACGCAGGTCGGCTCCGCCGAGCTCTTCGCTGGCGGCGATATATTTCCCTCCGGCCACACCGCCAACGCGGTCGTGACCTGGGGGATCCTGGCCTACCTGGCGACCACCCCGCGGGCCCGGCGCTACCTTTCCGCGCTCTCCGCCGTGGTCGCGCTCGGCGTCGGCCTCACCACCGTCTACCTGGGCACGCACTGGCTGAGCGACGTCCTGCTGGGCTGGGCGGCCGGCCTGCTCGTCCTGCTCGCGCTGCCCTGGTGCGAGCCGGTCCTGGCGGTGGCGGAGTCGTGGATCCTCACCGCGCGGGACCGCCTGCGGGAGCGGCTGCGGGACCGGCGGCGGCTCGTGCCCTCGCTGCCCGTGGCGTCCGGCGGACCCCGGCCGGGGTTCTTCCCCGCGCGCCCGCCCGGCCCCGAGGAGCCGGTCCGGGAGCCCGTGGGGGTGGCCGGCGGCCGGCGCACCCCGGCGACCCGGGGCTGAGACCCCCGCACCTCCCCCGTGCGCGGAAGGGCCCCGGCCGGTCGGCCGGGGCCCTTCCGCGTGCGCCGGACCGGGCGTCAGCCCAGCCAGCAGCGGGTCACGGTGCCGTCCTGGACCTCGAAGTTGATGCGCCCGGCGAGGTACTCCATGGTGATGATCGAGCCGGGCGGCAGGGAGCGGACGACGCTCCAGCCGCGGGTCCTGGCGAGCTGTTCGGCGCCTTCCGCGCCGAGGCCCACATAGGACTCGGGAGCGTCGCCGGGCTGTTCGGGAGTGCGCGATGTGGGTGCCATGAACCTCACGTTAGTACCTTGCCGGTCACGCTTGTGTCACAAGTCCTCGACATCCGTTCGCCTCGCCCGGCGCCGCCCGGAAGGGCGGTTACCCGTCCCTTCCCCGGCACTTCTCCGGCGCTTTACCGGGAACGTCCGGCAGTTCTCGTCCGGGCCGGGAAGGACCGATAGGAGACGGACAATTCCCGCTCGCCGCGCGGAGTTCCCGAATTGCCCCCGCGGCGCCCGCGCGAGGCTCTCACCCTTTCCTTACACAATGCTTACGCCGCGCGAACGGCCCGGCGCGCGGGTCAGGAGTCCGTACCGGGCCCGCCCTCCGTGCGGTCGAGGGCGCGGGACAGCCGGTCCCTGAGGTCCCGGACCAGGCCGGTGAGCTCCGGCGGTTCGACCACCTCGAAGTCGAAGCCCAGCATCGCCACGTGGATCAGCAGGACGTCGAGTCCGTGCGCCCCCGTGCGCAGCAGGCAGGTCCCGTCGCCGTCGGCCTCCAGGACGCCGTGCAGCGGGCCGACGGCGGCCGCGGCCTCGGCGAGCGGCACCAGCAGCCGGACCGTCCCCTCCGTGGAGTAGGCGCCGCTCGACACGCCCTTCGCCACGTAGGCGGCCAGGTCCTCGGCGGGCGGTTCGCGGGGCGGGAAGCGGGGGCCGTGCGGCGGGGCGGGCTCGATCCGGTCGACCCGGAACGTGCGCCAGCCGGCCCGGTCCAGGTCCCAGGCGACCAGGTACCAGCGCCGCTCGGTGCAGACCAGCCGGTGCGGCTCCACGCTCCTGCGGGTGGCCGAGCCCTCGTGGTCCCGGTAGGCGAAGCGGACCCGCTCGCTGTCCCGGCAGGCGTGGGCGAGGTCGGTGAGGACCTCCGGGTCGATCCGCTGGTCCGGGGTGCGCAGCAGCGGCACCGTGAAGGCGTTCAGCGCCCCGACGCGCCGCCGCAGCCGGCCGGGCAGGACCTGCTCCAGCTTGGCCAGGGCGCGCACCGAGCTCTCGCCGATGCCCTCGACGCCCTGACCGGCGGCGGCGCGCAGACCGACCGCGACCGCCACGGCCTCCTCGTCGTCGAGGAGGAGCGGCGGCAGCTCGGCCCCGGCCCCGAGCTGGTAGCCGCCGCCGGTGCCGGGGCTGGCGTGCACGGGATAGCCGAGCTCCCGCAACCGGTCGACGTCCCTCCGCACGGTGCGCGGGGTGACGCCGAGCCGGTCGGCGAGATCGGCCCCGGACCACTCGCGGTGGGCCTGGAGCAGTGAGAGCAGACGCAGCAGCCGTGCGGAGGTCTCCAACATGCGGCCGAGTCTGACAGCCCTCGCGGACAGCTGCGGTCCTCGATGAGGGCCTTGCTACGGGACCGGTCAGCGGCCTTGGTGCACGCCTTGGTACGGGACCGGTCACCGGCCTTGGTGCACACCTCGGTACAGGCCTTGGTACGGGCCTCGGCACACGCCGCCGAGGGGCCCGGACCCCTTCCTCCCGCCCCCGGCCCGTTTCCGCCCCGCCCCGCTCGCGCTCCCGCCCGGCTCAGCGGAAGCGGCGGACCAGCCGGCCCGCCCTCGCCTTCTGCGCGTAGGCGGCGTCGACGGCCCGGCCCACGCCCCGGTGGAGCGCCGTCCGCACCGGGGAGTGCGCGCGCCGGCCCGCGCCCCGGTCCAGGAGCTCCGTCCAGAGCTCCTCGTGCCGGGCGGCGATCCGGGCGGGGTCGAAGCGCTCGGAGGCGGCGAGGGCCGCCCGCGCCGTCCTGGCCCGCAGCTCGTCGTCCTCGATCAGCTCGCGCAGCGCCCGCGCGACCGCCGCCACGTCGTCGACCGGCACGAGCCGCCCGTCGACCCCGTCCTCGATGATCTCGCGCGGCCCGTTCGGGCAGTCGGTGGAGACCACCGGGAGGCCGCAGCGCATCGCCTCCACGATCGTCATGCCGAAGGACTCGCGCCGGGAGGTCACGGCGGCGATCGAGCCCTTGACCCACTCCGGTTCCAGCGGGGTGACCGACCCCATGAGGAAGGCCCGTCCCCCGAGGCCCCGTTCCTCGATCCGCCGGGCGAGCGGCGGCCTGAGGTTCTGGACGGCGTCCCCGGAGCCGTAGATCCGCAGCTTCCAGTCGGGGTGGTCCCCCGTCGCCTCCGCGAAGGCGTCGATCAGCACGTCGTACCGCTTGACCAGGGTCAGCCGGCCCGCCGCGACGACCGTCTTCGCCGCCGGGTCGGCGGGCGGCAGCGAGGGCGCGGGCACGCTGTTGGGCACGGCCTCGATCCGCACGCCGGACAGCCCCAGCTTCCGGTAGGCGCGGGCGTCGGCCTCGGTGACCGTGGTGACGGCGTCGAGGAGCGCGTACTCGTGGCCGATGTCCCGGCGCAGCCGGTAGGCGTGGCCGTCCAGGGTCAGGTGCTCCTGGCCGATCAGGACGGGTCCGCGCCGGGCCTGCCGGACGAGGTGGACGTTGAGCCCGGGCCGGGTGGCGACGAGGACGTCGGCCTCCACGCCGCGCAGGTGCTCCCCGATCCGGGCGTCGGTGAGCGCGCTGTACTGCTTCCAGCGTCCGTCGCCGCGCGGGAAGACCCGGGCGGGGCGGCCGAAGTCGGGGTGGTCCCCGTCGTACCCGGGGCTGTCCTCCCGCAGGTCGACGAGGTGGCGCAGGGTCACCCCGGCGGGCAGGTCGAGCAGCGGGCGGTCGCGGTGGCGGAACACCGACACGATCTCGACCTCGTGACGCTCCGCCAGTTCCTCGGCGAGCGTGTAGGTCGTGCGGATCGTGCCGCCGTAGTGGTAGCCGTTGTGGAGCAGAAAGGAGATGCGCATCGCGCTGCCGGTTCCCCCCGGTCAGTTGATCGGTCGCCCGACTGTACTTGCCGGGGAGGCGGCGGTGCGCGTGCGGCCGGGCGCCCGTGCGGGCGGGAGCGTCAGAGCGGGGCGATGCGCAGCATGGTGCCGACGGCGATCCGGTTCGGATCGGCCCCGATCAGGCTCTTGTTCGCCGCGTACAGGGCCTGCCAGCCGCCCTTGATCCCGAAGCGGCGGGCGATCGAGCCGAGGGTGTCGCCGGGCTCGACGGTGTGGACGCGCCCGCTCAGGCCGTACCGCTTGGAGCAGACGGGCCAGGCGCCCCAGCCCTGGGTGCGCAGCACCTCCTCGGCGACCTGGATCTGCTGCGCGCGGGTGGCCAGGTCGGCGCGCGGGGCGTACGCGAGGCCGCCGTGCTCGACCCAGGTCGGCTGCCAGAACTGGAGCCCGCCGTAGAAGCCGTTTCCGGTGTTGACGTGCCAGCGCCCGCCGCTCTCGCACTCGGCGACGCAGCCCCACGGCCACTGGTCCCGGGCACAGGCGTACGCGGGCGCGGAGGAGGCCGTACGGGATGCGGTGGCGGCGGTCGTACGGGCCGCGGCGACGGGCTCCCGGGCCTGGGCGGGGACCTGGGTCCGTGCCTGCGCCTGGGCGGGGGTCGGGGCCAGGGCGAGGAGCGCGGCCGCGGAGGCCGCCGCGAGGGAAGCGGCCGTACACCATCTGATCTTCGACATCGACGCAGGCTAGGCAGCCTCCCGGTCTCCCCGGCCCGTGCCGCGCGGTACTCCGCCGGCGCCCCACCCGGTCGGCGGCACCCTCCCGCCCCGGGCACCGGCGGCAACTTGCCCCGCATCCGCGCGTGACCCCGGCCGAGCCTGGCCCGTTGAACTCGGCATGGGACGACCGGGAACGGCCCGGCGTCCGCCCGTACCGAGTCCAGGGAGCCCCCCGTGCCGCGCATGCTCGACGTCAGCGAGGACGTACGCGCCGAGATCGGCGACGAAGAAGCCGACCGGCTGCTCGACGGCGACAACGCCCCGGGCAGCTACGACTGCACCTCCTGCCGCACACCGGGGGACTCCGAGCAGGAGCGCACCAGCACGGTGCTGTTCGTCGGCGAGGAGACGGCGGTCCTCGCGTTCGCCCACGCCGGCTGCATCCCGTCGCAGGTCGTCCGGGTCGCGGAGGAGCAGCTCCAGGGCGCCGTCGCCTCCATCACGGCCTCGGACGCCGCCGACGCGCTCTCCGCCTCCCACCCGGAGCAGGCCGTCCTCGGGGTCACCAGCGGGCTCGTCCTGATCCAGGGCGAGCTGCACCCGGCCCTGGTGGTGGAGCCGACCGCCCCGGTGGCCCGCCCGGGCTCGGACGGCCTCGTCGACGAGTTCCTGCCGCTCCTGGCCGAGCAGGGCTTCCAGCAGGTCATGGACCTCGACACCCGGCCGGCGGCGCTGCCGGGCTGGTCGGTCCTGGTCGCCATGGGCCAGCTCCACTCGGTGCTCCAGCCGGGGCCGGGCGGCGCCGGGCAGGCCGCCTGGTGGCAGGCGCACCAGCCGCTCCAGGTCACCGAGGGCTGGCGCGCGGCGGCCAACAAGTCGCACACGGTCCTGGTCTTCGCCGCCCCGGTGGGCTCGATCGGCCAGCAGCCGCGCGAGGACCTGCTGCGCGACGCCCTGGAGAAGGCCGCCGCGAACGGGCGTCTGGTGGCCGCCGCGATGCCGCTGGCCGGCACGTGACCAAGGACGCGCGGCGGGGCTCGGGATGGGTGCGGGTCGCCGGCGTGCCGGCGGAGCGGGGGACGCCGGGACCGGGGGCTCCGACCGTGCCGCACCCGCGGCGGGCGGCCCTTTCGGAGGGCCGCCCGCATCCGACGGGCGGCGGGGTCGTTGGCACCTACGTGCACCCATACGACCCTTTCTCCCCGCCGCATCCGAGCCGGATCCCCTCCATGCGCCCCGTGTCGGACGGCGCGGCGGGCCCTTCGCCCACGCCGATCTACGACGCGCTGTACTCGGAGTACCGCCGGTCGTTCCGCACCTTGCCGGGCGACCGCAGCGGCGAGGAGGGACTGGCCTTCCGGGCCTTCGGCGCGACGCCGGGCGCGGGCGGGACCGGGCGGAGGCACGCGGCGCCTCCCGCGGCGTGGGCGGCGCAGGCGCCGTCGCCGACTCCTCCGCAGACCCCACGGCCGGCGCTGCCGCCGGGGCCCCGCGGAGGGTTCTGAAGGAAGCCTCCGGGGGCGGAGGCGCACGGAACGGCCGGGGGCCGGGACCCGATCACCGGGTCCCGGCCCCCGGCCGTGCGCCGTGCCGGACTACTTCTTGCGGCCGCGCTTCTCGCGCACCCGCACCGAGATGTGGATCGGGGTGCCCTCGAAGCCGAACTCCTCGCGGAGGCGGCGCTCGATGAAGCGGCGGTAGCCGGCCTCCAGGAAGCCCGAGGCGAAGAGGACGAACCGGGGCGGCTTGGTGCCCGCCTGCGTGCCGAAGAGGATGCGGGGCTGCTTGCCACCGCGGACCGGGTGCGGGTGGGCGGCGACGATCTCGCCGAGGAAGGCGTTCAGCCGGCCGGTGGGGACGCGGGTCTCCCAGCCGGCGAGGGCGGTCTCGATGGCCGGGACCAGCTTCTCCATGTGGCGGCCGGTCTTGGCGGAGACGTTGACCCGGGGCGCCCAGGAGACCTGCTGCATCTCGGTCTCGATCTCGCGCTCCAGGTAGTAGCGCCGCTCCTCGTCCAGCTCGTCCCACTTGTTGTAGGCGATGACGATGGCGCGGCCCGACTCGACCGCCATCGTGATGATGCGCTGGTCCTGGACCGAGATGGTGTCGGTGGTGTCGATGAGGATGACGGCCACCTCCGCCTTCTCGACGGCGGCCGCGGTCCGCAGGGAGGCGTAGTAGTCCGCGCCCTCCTGGAGGTGGACCTTCTTGCGGATGCCGGCGGTGTCGACGAACTTCCACGTCACGCCGCCGAGCTCGATCAGCTCGTCGACCGGGTCGCGGGTGGTACCGGCCAGCTCGTTGACGACGACCCGGTCCTCGCCCGCCACCTTGTTGAGCAGGGAGGACTTGCCGACGTTCGGGCGGCCGATGAGGGCGATGCGGCGCGGGCCGCCGACGGCGTTGCCGAAGCGCTGCGCGGGGGCCTCGGGCAGCTTCTTCAGGACCTCGTCCAGGAGGTCGCCGGTGCCGCGGCCGTGCAGGGAGGAGACCGGGAACGGCTCGCCCAGGCCGAGCGACCAGAGCATGGCGGCGTCGGCCTCGCCGGACTGGCCGTCGACCTTGTTGGCGGCCAGGACGACCGGCTTCCCGGCGCGGCGGAGCAGCTTGACGACGGCCTCGTCGGTGTCGGTGGCGCCGACGGTGGCGTCCACGACGAAGAGGCAGGCGTCGGCGGCCTCGATGGCGAACTCGGCCTGGGCGGCGACGGAGGCGTCGATGCCCAGGACGTCCTGCTCCCAGCCGCCGGTGTCGACGACCTTGAAGCGGCGGCCGGCCCATTCGGCCTCGTAGGTGACGCGGTCGCGGGTGACGCCCGGCTTGTCCTCGACGACGGCCTCGCGGCGGCCGATGATGCGGTTCACCAGGGTCGACTTGCCGACGTTCGGGCGGCCGACGACGGCGAGGACGGGGAGCGGGCCGTGCCCGGCCTCCTCGATCGCGCCCTCGATCTCCTCCGCGTCGAAGCCCTCTTCCGCGGCGAGCTCCATGAACTCCGCGTACTCGGCGTCGCCAAGTGCCCCGTGGTCGTGCTGGTCGTTCATGAAGTCCGTTCCTCGATCATTCGTGGTCGGTGGTTCCCGGTCGACGGGTTCCACTACTGAGAGTCTCGCTCAGCGCCCGGTGAGGCGCCTGGCGTTTTCCAGGTGGGCGGTGAGCTTCCCCTGGATCCGTACGGTGGCCTCGTCCAGCGCCCCGCGGGTGCGCCGGCCGCTGCCGTCGCCCGCCTCGAAAGCGTCGCCGAAGACGACGTCGACGCGGCCGCGCAGCGGGGGCAGGGCCTTGACGAGCCGTCCCCGGCGGTCGGTGCTGCCGAGGACGGCGACCGGGACGATCGGCGCGCCGCTGCGGACCGCGAAGTACGCGAGGCCCGCGCGCAGCGAGGCGAAGTCGCCCTCGCCCCGGGTGCCCTCGGGGAAGATCCCGAGGACGCCGCCCTGTTCCAGGACGCCCAGGGCGTGGGATATCGCGGTGCGGTCGGTGCCGTTCCGGTCCACCTTGACCTGCCCGATGCCCTCCAGGAAGCCGCCGAGCGGGCCGACGAACGCCTCCTTCTTGATGAGGAAGTGCACGGGGCGCGGGGCGGTGCCCATGAGCATGGGGCCGTCGATGTTGTGCGCGTGGTTGACGGCGAGGACGACGGGACCGGAGGCCGGCACCCGCCAGGCGCCGAGGACGCGCGGTCTCCACAGCCCGTACATCAGCCCGATGCCGATGCCGCGGCCGACGGCGGCGCCCTTCGCGGAGGGCACGGTCACCTGACGGCCGCCCGCTTCTCGTCCACGAGGGTGACGACGCACTCGATCACCTGGTCGAGCGTGAGGTCGGTGGTGTCGACCTCGACGGCGTCGTCGGCCTTGGCGAGCGGGGAGGTCTTGCGGGTGGAGTCGGCCGCGTCCCGCTTGACCAGGGCCTCCTGGGTGGCGCGCACGTCGGCGCCCTTGAGCTCGCCGGAGCGGCGGGCGGCGCGGGCCTCGGGCGAGGCGGTGAGGAAGATCTTCAGGTCGGCGTCCGGCAGGACGGTGGTGCCGATGTCCCGGCCCTCGACGACGATGCCCTGCTCGGCGCCCCGGGCGATGGTCCGCTGGAGCTCGGTGATCAGCGCGCGCACCTCGGGGACGGCGCTGACGGCGCTGACCTTGGAGGTGACCTCCTCGGTGCGGATGGGACCGGAGGCGTCGGCGCCGTCCACGGTGATGGTGGGCCGGGACGGGTCGGTCCCGGAGACGATGACCGGCTTGGCGGCGACGGCGGCGACGGCTCCGGCGTCGAAGACGTCCACGCCGTTGCTGATCATCCACCAGGTGATCGCCCGGTACTGGGCGCCGGTGTCGAGGTAGCTCAGCCCCAGCTTGGCGGCGACCGCCTTCGAGGTGCTCGACTTGCCCGTGCCGGACGGCCCGTCGATGGCGACGATCACGGATTCCACGGTGGGAACACCTTCCTGGGGTGGGGTGGCAGGACCCGGCGGAGTCGCGACGGGCTTCCCCCAAGGTTACCGAGTCCCACGCACCCGTTCGGCCCAGCCCGTGCCGGACCCCCGGGGCCGGTCCTCCGCCCCGGGCTCCGGCGTCCGCGTCAGCCCGTGCGGAGGGACCAGCCGCGCTCCTGGAGGGCCGCGCCGAGGACCGGGGCCGCCGAGGGCTCCACCATGAGCTGGACCAGTCCGGCCTGCTGGCCGGTCGCGTGCTCGATGCGGACGTCCTCGACGTTGACGCCCGCGCGGCCCGCGTCGGCGAAGATCCGGGCCAGCTCGCCGGGCCGGTCGCTGATGAGGACGGCGACGGTCTCGTAGGCGGCGGGGGCGGCGCCGTGCTTGCCGGGGACGCGGGAGCGGCCGGCGTTGCCGCGGCGCAGGACGTCCTCGACGCCGGTGGCGCCGTCCCGGCGCTTGTCCTCGTCGGCGGACTGGAGGGAGCGCAGGGCGCGCACGGTCTCGTCGAGGTCGGCGGCGACGCCGGAGAGGACGTCGGCGACGGGCCCGGGGTTGGCGGAGAGGATCTCGACCCACATCCGGGGGTCGGAGGCGGCGATCCGGGTGACGTCGCGGATGCCCTGCCCGCAGAGGCGGACGGCCGACTCGTCGGCCTCCTCCAGGCGCGCGGCGACCATGGACGACACCAGCTGCGGGGTGTGGGAGACCAGGGCGACGGCCCGGTCGTGGGCGTCGGCGTCCATGACGACGGGGACGGCCCGGCAGAGGGCGACGAGCTCCAGGGCGAGGTTGAGGACCTCGGTGTCGGTGTCGCGGGTGGGGGTGAGGACCCAGGGGCGGCCCTCGAAGAGGTCGGCGGTGGCGGCGAGCGGGCCGGAGCGCTCCTTGCCGGACATCGGGTGCGTGCCGATGTACGCGGTGAGGTCGAGGCCGAGGGCCTCCAGCTCCCGCTTCGGCCCGCCCTTGACGCTGGCGACGTCCAGGTAGCCGCGGGCCAGGCCGGCGGCCATGGCCCCGGCGAGGGTGGCGGCGGTGTGCGCGGGGGGCACGGCGACGACGGCGAGGTCCACGGGGCCCCCGGGCGCCTCGTCGGTGCCGGCGCCGAGCGCGGCGGCGGTGCGGGCGCGGGCCGGGTCGTGGTCGCGCAGGTGGACGGTGACGCCCCGGCCGGCGAGGGCGAGGGCGGCGGAGGTGCCGATCAGGCCGGTTCCGATGACGAGCGCTGTTCTCACTGGGCGATGTCCTTGCGCAGGGCGGCCGCGGCGCCGAGGTAGACGTGCGCGATCCGGGACTTGGGCAACTCGGTCTCGACGTGGGCGAGGAGCCGGACGACCCTCGGCATGGCGCCCTCGACGTCGAGTTCCCGGGCGCAGATCAGGGGGACGTCCACGAGGCCGGTGTGCCGGGCCGCGGCGGCGGGGAAGTCGCTGCGCAGGTCGGGCGTGGCCGTGAACCAGATGCTGATGAGGTCCTCGGCGGTGAGGCCGTTGCGCGCGAGGACGGCGGCGAGCAGCTCCTCGACCCGCTCGCGCATGTGCCCGGCCTCGTCCCGGTCCAGTTGGACGGCGCCTCGGACCGCTCGTACCGCCACGTCGTGCTCCTTCGCCTGCGTCTGTGCTCCGTTCAGCCTAGTCAGGGGCGGGGGGCCGGGAGCACGGCGCCCGCTCTCCGAGACGGGGCGAACGTACGGATCAGGGCCAATGTCACGCGAACCGGTGCGTTCCGCCACTCGGGGTACAGGGGCAGGCGTGTCGCGGGACCCGGCGGCGGCGCGTGGCCAAGCTGGCGCCATGACGTCCCACAGCACGAGCCGCCGTACCGTCCTGCTCGCCGCCGCGGCCCTGACGGCGACGGGCTGCGGCGCGGACGGCGACGACGACGGCGGCGGCACCGCCACGGCCACCCCGGAGGCACCGGAGACGCCGGAGGCCTCGGAGTCGCCGGACTCCCCCGAGGACGACGGCGAGGCGCTGGCCAGGACCTCCGAGATCCCGGTCGGCGGCGGAGCGGTCTTCCCGGAGGAGAAGGTGGTGGTGACGCAGCCGACGGCCGGCGAGTTCAAGGCGTTCTCGGCGGTCTGCACGCACCAGGGGTGCCTGGTGAACAAGGTCGCGGACGGCACCATCGACTGCCCCTGCCACGGCTCGAAGTTCCGCGTCGCGGACGGCTCGGTGGTGACGGGTCCGGCCACCCGCCCGCTCCCGGCGGAGCGCATCGACGTCTCGGGCGGGACGATCACCCTGGCGTAGCCTGCCGGGCATGACTCCGGACGAGCTGGTGCGCGAGCACACGATCTACTCCTGTGTGGTGGGCTCGCGCGCCTTCGGTCTGGCGACCGAGGGCAGCGACACGGACGTGCGGGGCGTCTACCTGGCGCCGACGCCGCTCTTCTGGCGCTTCGACAAGCCCCCGGCACACGTGGAGGGGCCGCGCGAGGAGCAGTTCAGCTGGGAGCTGGAACGCTTCTGCGAGCTGGCCCTGCGCAACAACCCGAACGTCCTGGAGTGCCTCCACTCCCCCGTCGTCGAGTACGCCGACGACCTCGGCCGCGAGCTGGTCTCCCTGCGCGGCGCCTTCCTCTCCCGGCAGGCCCACGGGACGTTCGTGCGGTACGCGGACGGCCAGCGCCGCAGGCTGGACGCGGACGTGCGCCAGTACGGGCATCCGCGCTGGAAGCACGCCATGCACCTGCTGCGGCTCCTGGCGAGCTGCCGCGACCTGCTGCGCACGGGCGAGCTGCGCGTCGACGTCGGCGGGGACCGCGACCGCCTCCTCGCGGTCAAGCGCGGCGAGGTGCCCTGGCCGGAGGTCGAGTCCTGGATGAACCGCCTCCGGGAGGAGGCCGACCGCGCCCACGACACCTCCCCGCTGCCCCCCGAGCCGGACCACGCGCGCGTGGAGGCCTTCCTGATCCGCGCCCGCCGGGCGTCGGTGCCGAGCGCGTCCTAGGGCGTGTCCGGGACGGGCGCCGTGGCTCAGGCGTCCCAGAGGGCACCGAAGGAGATCAGGTCGCTCCGGTACTCGACGCGGTCCGCCCATGCGTCGGGCCAGGCGTCCGCGCCGAGGTGGGCGCCGGCGAAGGCGCCCGCGAGGGCGGCGATCGAGTCGGAGTCGCCGCGGGTGCAGGCGGCCCGGCGCAGGGCGGCGAGGGGCTCGCCGGGGAAGAGGAGGAAGCAGAGGAGCCCGGTCGCGAGGGCCTCCTCCGCGATCCAGCCGTCGCCGGTGTACGCGCAGGGGTCGAGCTCCGGGTCGGCCGTGCGCTGGACGGCGTCCAGGCGCTCCAGGACGGCCAGGCACTCGTCCCAGCCGCGCTCCGTGAAGTGCCGGGCGGAGGGGTCCTGGGAGCGGGTCCACAGGTCGCCGAGCCACTCCTCCTGGTAGCGGGAGCGGTTCTCGTACGCGTACGAGCGGAGCTGTCCGACGAGCCCGGCCGGGTCCACGCCCCGCGCGAGCAGGTGCACGGCGCGGGCCGTCAGGTCGGAGGCGGCGAGCGCGGTGGGGTGGCCGTGGGTCAGCGCCGACTGGAGCTGCGCGGCACCCGCCCGCTGCTCGTCGCTCAGGCCGGGGACGAGCCCGATCGGCGCGACCCGCATGTTGGCGCCGCAGCCCTTGGAGTGGATCTGGCTGGCGTCCTGCCAGGGCACGTCGGTCGTCAGCAGTTGGCAGGCGACCATGCAGGTGCGGCCGGGGGCGCGGTTGTTCTCCGGCGACCGGTACCAGTCGACGAACTCCTCGCGCACCGGCCGGGCGAGGCGTCCCGGAGCGAGGACGCCCCGGTCCATGGCCGTGCGGATGCCCCGGGCGAAGGCGAGGGCCATCTGGGTGTCGTCGGTGACGCGGCCGTTGCCCGGCAGCTCCAGCTCCCGCCACGGGCCGTACCAGCTGATGATGCGCGGCACGTCGATGAACTCGGTGGGGAGTCCCAGCGCGTCGCCGAGCGCGAGTCCGATCAGGGATCCGGTCGCGGCCCGCTTGACGGCGGTGTGTGCGTGGTTCACGAGGAGCGTCCTTCCGGTCGCAGGAGGGGCGGATGGAGGGCCGTGGTCCCGCCCGCCCGGTAGAGGGCGGCCGGTTTCCCCCGTCCGCCGGTGAGGCGCGGCGGTCCCTCCACGGCCCGGACGAAGCCGGGCGTGGCGAGGACCTTGCGCCGGAAGTTGGGGCGGTCGAGTTCGACGCCCCAGACCGTCTCGTAGACCTGCCGCAGCTCGCCGAGGGTGAACTCGGGAGGGCAGAAGGCCGTGGCGAGGCAGGTGTACTCGAGCTTGGCGCCGACCCGTTCGTGGGCGTCGGCGAGGATCCGGTCGTGGTCGAAGGCGAGCGGCCCGTGCGTCCCGTAGGGGATCCACCGTGCCTGCGCCGCGTCCCCGCCGCCGCGCGGCTCGGGCGGGTCGGGTACGAGCGCGGTGAAGGCGACGGAGACGACCCGCATCCGCGGATCGCGGTCCGGCTCGGTGTAGGTGCGGAGCTGTTCGAGGTGGAGCCCGGCGACGGTGGTCCCGGAGAGCCCGGTCTCCTCGGCGAGTTCGCGGCGGGCGGCGGACTCGGCGGACTCGCGGGGCAGCACGAAGCCGCCGGGCAGCGCCCAGGACCCGGCGTACGGCTCCCGGGCGCGCTCGACGAGGAGGACGTGGAGGCGTTCCTCGCGGACCGTGAGGACGGCGAGGTCGACGGTGACGGCGAACGGCTCGAAGGCGTGAGGGTCGTAGCCCTCGGGGGCCCGGTGGGCGGTCATCGGCGCTCCGGCAGGGGGTCGGTGAGGCGGGGGCCCTCGGCGAGCAGCGCGTCCACGGCGGCGACGGCGGTGGCGAGCCGTTCCTCGTGCGGGCCGGTGAGGACGACCGTGCGGCGGCCGGAGTGCGCGAGCCGGGTGAGGAAGCGGGCGGTCATCCAGGGCCGCAGGTGCTCCCCGTCGCGCAGTCCGTCGTCCTCGAAGTCGACGCCCCGGTGGTCGGTGAGGAGCCAGAGGTGCTGCCGGCCGCGGGCGGCGATCTCGCCGGTGTCGGGGCTGGTGGTGCCCATGTACCGCTCGTGCCAGATGGTGGTGGCGAAGGCGTCGGTGTCGCAGAAGAGGACGGGCGAGCCGTCGCGGGCGGCCTCCTCCTCCAGTTCGGCCTGGCGCTGGGCGATGACGGGGAAGTCGGAGGAGCGGAAGACGACGTCGGACCAGGTGGCGCCGGGGCGTTCGGCCCTCAGCTCGGCGAGCTTGAGCTCGCTGTACGCGCGCCCGTACTCCGGCACGTACCGGGTGCGGGCCCAGACGCCGCCGCGCCGCCGGTAGTGGTCGGCGAGGGCGAGGGCCATGGTGGTGGTGCCGGTGGACTCGGCGCCGAGGACGACGACCCGGCGGGTGAGCGCGGCCCGTACGGGGGCCTCCAGGAAGTCCCAGCGGCCGGCGGGGTCCGCGCGGACGGCGGTGCCGGAGACGGGGAAGCGGACGCGGTCGGGGTCGACGAGGACGGAGTCGGCGCCGAAGCGGCGGCCGAGCTCCTCCCCGTACGGCTCCGAGGTGAAGACGGCGTCGACGCGTTCGGGCACGGCGGCCCGGAAGACGCGCATGTGGGCCTCCCACGCGTCGGGGTCGTGGAGGTCGACGGGGTGGTCGTCGACGGCGCCGACGACCAGGGCGTCGGGGTGGACCTCGCGCATCCAGGCGACGCGGTCCTCCAGGGGGACGGACTCGACGGAGGAGGCGCAGACGAGGACGGTGAGGCGCTCGCAGCGGTCGAGGGCGGTGCGGACGAGGTGGTGGTGGCCGGCGTGCGGCGGATAGAACTTGCCGAGGACGAGGCCGTGCCCGTAGCGCTTCACGCCGTCGCCCCCACCGGTCGCCGGGTCCCCGCGAGGTCCCGGGTCCAGCCGCGCAGGCCGAGGACGCAGAGCGCCATGAAGCCGACGTACAGCAGGGAGGTCAGGTACAGGCCCTTGTGCGCGTACAGCGGCACGTAGACGACGTCGGCGGCGATCCAGAGCCACCAGGACTCCAGGCGCTTCCGGCACTGGCCGTAGGTGGCCATGAGGGAGAGCGCGGTGGTCAGGGCGTCCCAGAAGGGGACGGTCGAGTCGGTGGCCCGGTCGAGCAGCAGGGTGAGTCCGAGGGTCCCCACCACCCCCGCCGCGAGCAGCCACGTCCATTCGGCGCGCGTGGTGCGGCGCACCGGAAGGGTGTCGGAGCCCGGTCCACCCCCGTGGGTCCAGGTCCACCAGCCGTACGCGGCGAGGGTGATGAAGACGATCTGGAGGCCGGCGTCGGCGTAGAGCCCCGCCTGCGTGAAGAGCAGGACGAAGAAGAGGTTGTTGGCGATGCCGATCGGCCAGTTGGCCACGTGCTGGCGGGCCACCAGCCAGACGCAGAGCGCTCCGCTGCCGAAGCCCAGGACCTCGGTCCAGCTGACCGGGGTGTCCAGGACGGTGAGGAGCGGCTGCCGCAGGGGTTCGAGCAAAGTCGCGAGGCTCACGCCCGCCTCCTTAAGAGTCATCCTGACTATAAAGGGTGGCGGTCCGCGCCCACAAGGGCCGGGCGCGGACCCGGAAGGGCGGGGGCGGGCGCGGAAGGACGGGGGCGGGCGCGGAGGGGCGGGCGCGGACGCGGACGGGTCCGCCGGGGACGCGAAGGGGCGGACGCGGAAAGGGCCGGGCGCGGACGCGAAGGGGCCCGTGACCGCCGGAACGGTCACGGGCCCCTTCGTACGGACGCCCCGGCGGCCTTACATGCCGACTTCCTTCATCAGCATGCCGACCTCCGTGTTGGTCAGGCGGCGCAGCCAGCCCGACTTCTGGTCGCCCAGGGCGATCGGGCCGAAGGCGGTGCGGACCAGCTTCTCGACCGGGAAGCCCGCCTCGGCCAGCATCCGGCGCACGATGTGCTTGCGGCCCTCGTGCAGGGTGACCTCGACCAGGTAGTTCTTGCCGGTCTGCTCGACCACGCGGAAGTGGTCGGCGCGGGCGTAGCCGTCCTCCAGCTGGATGCCGTCCTTGAGCCGCCGGCCGACCTCGCGGGGCAGCGGGCCGGTGATGGCGGCCAGGTAGGTCTTCTTCACGCCGTACTTCGGGTGCGTGAGGCGGTGGGCCAGCTCGCCGTGGTTGGTGAGCAGGATGATGCCCTCGGTCTCCGTGTCGAGCCGGCCGACGTGGAAGAGCCGGGTCTCGCGGTTGGTGACGTAGTCGCCGAGGCACTGGCGGCCGTCCGGGTCCTCCATGGTGGAGACGACGCCGGCAGGCTTGTTCAGCGCGAAGAACAGGTGCGACTGGGTGGCGACGGTCAGGCCGTCCACCTTGATCTCGTCCTTCTCCGGGTCGACGCGCTTGCCCTGCTCCAGGACGATCTCGCCGTTGACCTCGACGCGGGCCTGCTCGATGAGCTCCTCGCAGGCGCGGCGCGAGCCCATGCCGGCGCGGGCGAGGACCTTCTGCAGCCGCTCGCCCTCCTGCTCGGCGCCGGGGAAGGTCTTGGGGGTCTTGATCTCGGGCCGGTTCTCGTACCGGTCCCGGTTGCGCTGCTCGATCCTGGCGTCGAGCTCGCGCGAGCGGGCCGGGGCCTGCCGCTGGCCGTGCGGACCGCGACGGGGCGGGACGCCGCCCTGCGGGGCCTTGGGACCGCCCTTGGCGCCGCCGCGGGCCGCGGAGCCGCGGCCCTTCTTCGGGGCCTCGGCGGGCGGGCTCACGTCGTAGGAGCGCTCCTCGGGGCGAGGCCGGCGCGGGTTACCGGGACGCTTCTGGTCGTCACGGCCGCCGCCGCCCTGGTAGCCGCCGCCCTGGTAGCCGCCGCCACCGCCGCGGTGACCGCCGCCTCCGGAGCCGCTGCCGCCACGGCCGCCACCGCCGCCGCCGGAGCCCCGGTAGCCGCCGCCACCGCCGGCGCCGCTGCCGCCACGGCCGCCACCGCTGCTGCCGCCGCGGCCGCCGCTGTTGCCACCACGGCTCCCGCCGTTGTTTCCGCTGCTGTTCCTGCCGCTGCTGCTTCGCATCAAAGTTCCGTCTTGTCGTCTACGTCTGCGTCGGGTTCGAACGACGGGACGCCTTCGAGGGAGTCCGGCTCGACCGCCTCCGCCTCGGGGAGGAAGGGGGCGAGCTCGGGGAGTTCGTCCAGGCCGCGCAGGCCCATCCGTTCCAGGAAGTAGTTCGTCGTCCTGTACAGGATCGCACCTGTTTCGGGTTCCGCGCCCGCCTCCTCCACCAGACCCCGCTGGAGGAGGGTCCGCATCACGCCGTCGCAGTTGACCCCGCGGACCGCCGAGACGCGGGAACGGCTGACCGGCTGGCGGTACGCGACGACCGCGAGGGTCTCCAGGGCCGCCTGGGTGAGCCGGGCCTGCTGGCCCTCCAGGACGAAGGCCTCGACGGCCGGGGCGTACGCGGGGCGGGTGTAGTAGCGCCAGCCGCCGGCGACCTGGCGCAGCTCGAAGCCGCGGCCCTGGGCGGTGTACTCGCCGGCCAGCTCGCGCAGGGCGTCGGCGACCTCCCGGGGGGCGCGGTCGAGGACCTTGGCGAGGTGGGCCTCGGTGGCGGGCTCGTCGACGACCATGAGGACGGCTTCGAGGGAGGGCTTGAGGTCGGTGTCGGCGTCGGGGGCGCTCACGCGCGGGCCTCCGTTTCCTGTCCGGGTTCCTGGTCGAACTCGTCGGTGACCGCCGCCTCCCCGTCCCCGCCGGTCCAGGAGACCGTGAGGTCGCCCAGGGCGGTCTCCTGGTCGAGGGCGACGGCCCGCTCCCGGTAGAGCTCCAGGAGGGCGAGGAAGCGGGCGACGACGGTGAGGGTGTCGCCGGCGTCCTCGATCAGCTCCCGGAAGGCCGCCGTGCCGCGCTCGCGCAGCAGGGCGGCGACCACGGCGGCCTGCTCGCGGACGCTGACGAGGGGGGCGTGGATGTGCTCGACGTACACCTGCGGCTCGGCCCTGGGCTGCATGGCCCTGACGGCCAGCTTCGCGAAGCCCTCGGCACCGACGGAGATGATCACCTCGGGGAGCAGCTCGGCGTGGTGCGGTTCGAGCCCGACGGTACGGGGGTGGCGACGGCCCTCGCTCTCCCAGCGCTCCTCGAAGATCGCCGCGATCCGCTTGTACGCGCGGTACTGGAGGAGCCGGGCGAAGAGCAGGTCGCGGGCCTCCAGGAGGGCGAGGTCGGCCTCGTCCTCCACCTCGGCGACGGGCAGCAGCCGGGCGGTCTTGAGGTCCAGCAGGGTGGCGGCGACCACGAGGAACTCGGTGGTCTGGTCGAGGTCCCCGTCGGGCCCGAGGGCGCGCAGGTGGGCCATGAACTCGTCGGTGACCCGGGAGAGCGCGACCTCGGTGACGTCGAGCTTGTGCCTGGTGATGAGCTGGAGCAGCAGGTCGAAGGGCCCCTCGAAGTTCGAGAGCCGCACGGTGAACCGCCCGTCGGCGCCGACGGGCTGCTGCTCGGGCCCGTCAGGGGCCCGGTCCGGCCCGTCAGGGGCCCGATCGGGCCCGCCGGGCGTCTGCTCGGGTTCGTCGGGGGTACGCCCGGCTCCGTCACGCGTCCGTACGGTCCCACCGGGCACGGGCACGGGCACGGGCGCGGGCGCGGGCCCGCCGGAGGCCTGCTCGGCACCGCCGCACGTCCGTACGGTCCCACCGGGCACGGGCACGGGCGCGGGCCCGGTCCGCTCGCCGCCCTCCTCGTCCGCCCCGGCCCATACGGCCCCGGCCGCAGCCCGCTCGGGCGGCGCGGAGGCCGCGGCGAGGGCCGCGAGGGCTCCGGGGGCCCCGGGGGTCCCGGACGCGGCCCCTACGGGCCTCTCGGGGGCTTCGGGGGCCTCCGGGCCCGGCTCGCCCGGCTCCGGCCCCCGCGGGGGTCCCGCGCTCCCTCCGCGCCCCAGGGCGCGGCGCGGCGGGCGGGACGTTTCGTCGGGGGCGGAGTCGGGGGCGTGGTGCATGGGGGTCCAGGGGGGAGCGGGGAGCGCGGCAGCCCGCAGGCTATCGTCAGCGGCCGCGCAGACGGCGGACGAGGATGCTCGCGTCGCCGCGGGACTCCAGGTCCGCCAGGACGACCGCGACGGCCTCCCGGACGATCCGGCCCCGGTCGACGGCGAGGCCGTGCTCGCCGCGCAGCACGAGCCGGGCGTGCTCCAGGTCCATCAGCTCCTCGGCGGAGACGTAGACCGTGATCTTCTCGTCGTGGCGCTCGCGGCCGCTGGGCCGCCGGCTCGCGGTGCGCCCGCCGCCGCGCCGCCGGGACGCGGCGGCCTGGGCGGGGGCGGCGGCCGGAGCCGCCTTCTCGGTCTCGGGGGACGTCCGGGCGCGCGGTTCCGCGGCCTCGGAGTCCGCCGCCGCGTGCTCCGCGGAGCCCTCGGCCGCCGCCGGGTCGCTCTCACCCGCCGGTGCCGGGACGGCCCGGCGGGGTGAGGACGCCTGGAGCGCCGTGCCCCCGGTCGTACGGAAGAGTTCGTCGGCGCCGGGCAGACTCACTCGGCGTGACACCGGGCGAGCACCTCCCTGGCGAGCTGGCGGTAGGCGGCGGCGCCCACGGAGTTGGAGGCGTACGTGGTGATGGGCTCGCCGGCGACCGTGGTCTCCGGGAAGCGCACGGTCCGCCCGATGACCGTGTGGTACACGTGGTCGTCGAAGGCCTCGACGACGCGCGCGAGCACCTCGCGGCTGTGCACGGTCCGGGAGTCGTACATCGTGGCGAGGATGCCGTCGAGCTCCAGCTCGGGGTTGAGCCGCTCCTGCACCTTCTCGATGGTCTCGGTCAGCAGGGCGACGCCGCGCAGCGCGAAGAACTCGCACTCCAGCGGCACGATGACCTTGTGAGCGGCCGTCAGGGCGTTCACGGTCAGCAGGCCGAGCGAGGGCTGACAGTCGATCACGATGTAGTCGTAGTCGTTCATCAGCGGCTTCAGGGCGCGCTGGAGCGTGGACTCGCGCGCGACCTCGCTGACGAGCTGGACTTCGGCGGCCGAGAGGTCGATGTTGCTCGGCAGCAGGTCCATGTTGGGCACGGCGGTCTTCAGGAGGACCTCGTCCGCCGACATGCCCCGCTCCATGAGCAGGTTGTAGACGGTGAGGTCGAGCTCCATCGGGTTCACGCCGAGGCCGACCGACAGGGCTCCCTGCGGGTCGAAGTCGACGAGCAGGACCCGCCGTCCGTACTCGGCGAGCGCGGCGCCCAGGTTGATGGTCGACGTGGTCTTGCCGACGCCGCCCTTCTGGTTGCACATCGCGATGATCTTCGCGGGTCCGTGGTCGGTCAGCGGACCCGGGATCGGGAAGTACGGCAGGGGCCGTCCGGTGGGGCCGACCCGCTCGCGGCGCTGGCGGGCAGCGTCGGGCGCGAGGGTGGCCGCGTACTCCGGATCGGGCTCGTACTCGGCGTCGGGGTCGTAGAAGTGCCCCTCGGGCACCTCGTCGTAGGCGGCGAAGTGGGTGGACTCTCGGCCCATCTCGTTGCCGGCCGTGGCGTTCACGTGTAGGCCGTCCATCGTCTTCATCGTGTGGGCTGTCGTCACGGGCTGGTGCGTCGCGAAGGTCCGCACCGCGACGGAGCCGATCGGAGCTCCCGGCGCACCACTCCCGGGAGTAAATGTCGACTCATTCACAAGTCGTCTTACCTCCTTGAGTGTGACCGGGAACATTTATCGATAGGTCAGCGTGGCACCATGCCGACGGTTGGCGACTCTATGGCGTGTCACCGGTCCGCAGCAACACAATCCGCCGGACCCGGCCCGATGTGTCGGCAACCGAACACGTCTCTGTCAAGGGCGCGCGGGCACGCATCCGTACGTTTCCGGGGTGTGCGAAACGGTTAAAGACTTACGTTCGCCGCGAGTTGCCCGAACGTTTCGGCGTGGCCGGAGACACAGCCGGCCGGACCTTGTCGACAAGGTCCGGCCGGGTGCGTGGTATTGACGGCGCGCGTTGACGGCGGTGCCGCGGGGGTCAGCCCAGGAGGCTGGTCAGCTCGGCGTGCGGAAGGCCGTGCGCCTCGGCGACCTCCTTGTAAACCACCTTGCCGTCATGGGTGTTGAGGCCCAGGGCCAGGGCGGCGTCGCGGCGCAGGGCCTCGGCCCAGCCGTTGTTCGCCAGCGACACGATGTAGGGCAGTGTGGCGTTGGTGAGCGCGTAGGTGGAGGTGTTCGGGACCGCGCCGGGCATGTTGGCGACGCAGTAGAAGACCGAGTCGTGAACCCGGAAGGTCGGCTCGGCGTGGGTGGTCGGGTGCGAGTCCTCGAAGCAGCCGCCCTGGTCGATCGCGATGTCGACAAGGACACTTCCGGGCTTCATCTTGGCGACGAGCTCGTTGGTGACCAGCTTCGGGGCCTTGGCGCCCGGAATGAGGACGGCGCCGATGACGAGGTCGGCCTCGACGACGGCCTTCTCCAGCTCGTAGGCGTTGGAGACGATCGTCTGCACCTTGGTGCCGAAGATCTTGTCGGCCTCGCGGAGCTTGTTGATGTCCTTGTCGAGCAGGGTCACGTGGAAGCCCATGCCGACGGCGATCTGGGTGGCGTTCCAGCCGGAGACGCCGCCGCCGATGACGACCGCCCTGCCGGCGTGGGTGCCGGGGACGCCGCCGGGCAGGACGCCGCGGCCGCCGGCCGAGCGCATCAGGTGGTAGGCGCCGACCTGCGGGGCCAGGCGGCCCGCGACCTCGGACATCGGGGCGAGCAGCGGGAGCGCGCGGTTGGCGGTCTCGACGGTCTCGTACGCGATGGCGGTGGTGCCGGAGGCGAGCAGCGCGTCGGTGCACTCGCGGGAGGCGGCGAGGTGCAGGTAGGTGAAGAGGGTCTGGTCCTTGCGGAGGCGGTGGTACTCCTCCGCGATCGGCTCCTTGACCTTGAGCAGCAGGTCGGCGGTGGCCCAGACCTCGTCGGCGGTGGGGAGGATCTCGGCGCCGGCGGCGACGTACTCCGCGTCCGTGATCGAGGAGCCGACACCGGCGTTCTGCTCGACGAAGACCTGGTGGCCGTGGCGGACGAGCTCGTGGACACCGGCGGGGGTGATGGCCACGCGGAACTCGTTGTTCTTGACCTCGCGGGGGATGCCGACCTTCATCGTCGATCACGGTCCTTGAATCAGGGAGGGATAAATGGCGCACTGCGATACATACCCGGATGCATGACGGCGCACCGGGGCAGACCGCGTTCGAACGCGGCGGACCCAGTCTAATGAAGGAGTTCCCGCTGTCTAGCCTTTCAAAGTACTAATCTTCGACGGACCCACTGCGGATTTCGCAGGCAGATGGTTCCGTTTCCAGCAGTCTCTCCGCTCCGGCCCGGTGCAGACGGGCCGCCGCCGGGTCGCCGAGCCGGTCGAGGGTGTCGGCGAGGCGCAGCCGGAGCGCCGCCTGGAGCCGGGTGTCCTCGGCCCGGCGGGCCCACTCCACGGCCTCCTCGCAGGTCCGCAGGGACTCCTCGGGCCGCCCGGCGTACTCCTGGACCCGGGCCGCCTCGCTCAACGCCCTCGCGTAGCCCGGGAGATCGGAGAGCCGGCGGTAGCCGGCGGCGGCGGCCCGCCAGTTCCGCAGGGCCTCCCCGTACCGCCCCGCGTAGGTCTGCACGGCGCCGAGGCGGGCGTACAGCCGGGCCTGGTCGGCGCGCTCGTCCCGGGCGAGGCGCTGGGCGAGCGCCCGTCCGTACCAGTCGCCGGCCCGCTGCCAGTCCCCCAGCTCCTGATAGGAGCCCCCTACGGATTCCATCGCCCGACCGGTCGCGTACGGGTCATTTGCTGCGCGTCCGGCCTCCAGGGCCGACCGATACCGCAGCAGAGCCTCCTTCGTTCTGCCGGTGCGGGCGTCGAGGTCGGCGAGGTTGAGCAGGGCCGCGGCCCGCTCGCGGTGCAGTCCGCGCCGCTCGGCCACGTCCAGGACGAGCCGGTGCAGCCCGTACAGCTCGGGGGCGGCGGCCTCGGCGCCCCGGTGCGCGGTGAGCGCCCGGACCAGGGAGGCGATCAGGCGGCGGGCCAGGGTGTCGAGCTCCCCGTCGGCGACGGCGAGGCGGGCGGAGGCCAGCAGGACGGGTCGCCGGGAGTCCAGCCAGACGGCCCCGGCGGCGGCGTTCGGGAAGCGCAGGGCGCGCGGCAACCCGGCCAGCTTCTTGCGGGCGGGCGAGCCCTCGGGCTCGGTGACCGCGCGGCAGGACTGGAGGAGCCGTACGGTCCGCTCCAGCATCCGGGCCCGGGCGAGCTGCACCTCGGCGGGCCGGTCGCGCTCCTCCAGTTGCGCGCGGAGGAGGGGGACGAGATGGGCGCGCACCTCGTACTGCCCGTCCTCGCGGGCCTGGACGAGCCCCAGGGCCTCGAAGTCGGCGAGCGTGGTGGCGGCGGCCGAGACCGAGCAGCCGGCCAGGGCGGAGGCGGTGTGGGCGTCGGCCCGGCCGAGCGGGGCGAGGACCAGGAACCGCAGTATCCGGGAGGCGGTGGCGGGCAGTGCCTCGTGGGCGAGCAGGAAGGCCCGGGTGAGGGGGTCGCCGCCGAGCCCGCGCAGCCGCTTGGCGAGGTCGGCGACGGAGGACTTGGGGTGGGTGGAGAGCCAGCCGCCGGCGAGGACGACCGCGGCGGGCAGTCCGCCGCACTCCTCGACCAGGGTCTCGGCGGCCTGCGGGTCGACGGTGACGCGGACGGAGCCGGTGAAGGAGGTGAGCAGTTCGATGGCCGACTTGGGGTCGAGGCCGCCGAGGGTGCAGGGCCGCACGTCGGGGATGCCGGTGAGCGGGCCTCCGGCGACCCCGATCACCAGGGTGCCGGGCTCGTCGGGGATCAGCGGGTCCGCCTGCTCGGCGTCGACGGCGTCGTCGAGGACCAGGACGGCCCGGCGCCCGGCGAAGGCGCCGCGGACCAGTTCGGTCAGCTCGTCCTCGGCGGCGCCGGGCGGCTCGGCGACCCCGAGGGCGGCCAGCAGCTCCTGGGCGGCCCGGCCGGTGGGGACGGGCTCGCCGCCGGGGTCGGTCAGCCGGACGCGGAAGATCCCGTCGGGGTACCGGTCGGCGATGTCGGCGGCCAGTTCCTCGGCGAGGGCGGTGCGTCCCGAGCCGGGCCTCCCGGCGACGAGCAGGACCCGGGCGCGGGGCGCCTTGCGGCCGGTGAGGGTGTCGAGGCCGGTCCGTTCGATGTCGGCGCGCAGGGCCTTCAACTCGCGCTGGCGGCCGAAGAACCGCCGGCTGCCGGTTGTCGCCACCGCCTGATCCGTCACGGGCCACGCTCCCGTCCACCTGCGCACGAGCCGATCCCGCGGGAGGGGCTCCGCACGGGCGTTTCCGAGCGTAGTTCAGCGCACGGCGCGTACCCGGCGGAGCAGGGCGGACACATCCCCCGATCGGATCAGCAGATCTTCCGACCGGACCGCTCCCCTCGGCGGAGCGGGCGCCGGAACCGGGGCGCGTCCGGCGGACCGGGGCCGGACGCGCCCCGGTTCGCCGGACGCGCCCTACGCCTCGAACGGGCGGGCCGGCCAGGGCGCCTCCGCCGGACGGAGGGCGTCGAGGCCGTCGCCGGCGCGGGCGGCGGCCAGCGCCAGGACGCCGGTCACCAGGCAGTTGTTGTGCAGGTCGCCCGCGAGGACGCCCCGGACGAGGTCCGCGAGCGGCACCCGCGCCACCTCCATGTCGGCCTCCTCGTCGGCCACCTCGAAGCGCTCGCCCTCCGCCTCCGAGAGGTCCCGCGCGAGGAAGATCCGCACGGCCTCGTCGCTGCCGCCCGGGGAGGTGTAGAAGTCGGTCAGGACCCGCCAGTCCTCCGCCTTGACGTGCGCCTCCTCGTACAGCTCGCGCCGGACGGCGTGCAGCGGGTTCTCACCGGGCACGTCGAGCAGCCCGGCCGGGATCTCCCAGAGCTTGTGCCGCACCGGGTGCCGGTACTGCTTGACCAGCAGCACCCGGTCCTCCGCGTCCAGGGCCAGGACGGCCACCGAGCCGGGGTGGACCTGGTAGTCGCGGCGCGCGACCGTGCCGTCCGGCATGACCACGTCGTCCGTGCGGACGCCCGTCTTCTTGCCCTGGAAGGGGGTCGCCGTCGCGGCGATCCGCCACTCCTGCGGGGTGTCCTGCAACTCCATCAGCCGTCCTCCCGTAGACGAACACGTGCGGCACGCGCACCGCGCGGACACACGAAAACCGGGGTGCGGGACCCGAACGGGCCCGCACCCCGGCAACGTTAACGCCTGCGCCCTACTTGCCCGTCTTGCGCTCCACCGCGGCCTTCACCAGACCGGCGAAGAGCGGGTGCGGGCGGGTCGGGCGGGAGCGGAGCTCCGGGTGCGCCTGGGTGGCGACCAGGTAGGGGTGGATCTCGCGCGGGTACTCGACGTACTCGACGAGCTTGTTGTCCGGGGAGGTGCCGGAGAAGACCAGGCCGGCCTTCTTCTCCAGCTCCGCGCGGTAGGCGTTGTTCACCTCGTAGCGGTGGCGGTGGCGCTCCTCGACGTACGGCTCGTCGCCGTAGACCTCGCGGACGATCGAGCCCTCGGCGAGCTTCGCCGGGTAGAGGCCCAGGCGCATCGTTCCGCCCAGGTCGCCGGCGCCCTCGACGTACGCGAGCTGCTCCTCCATCGTGGAGACGACGGGGTGCGCGGTGGCCGGGTCGAACTCGGTGGAGTTGGCCTCGGGGATGTCGGCCAGGTTCCGGGCGGCCTCGATGACGATGCACTGGAGGCCGAGGCAGATGCCGAGCAGCGGGACCTTGTGCTCGCGGGCGTACTGGATCGCGCCGACCTTGCCGCTCACGCCGCGGTCGCCGAAGCCGCCGGGGACGAGGATCGCGTCGACGTCGCCGAGCTGCTTCTCGGCGCCGGCCGGGGTCTTGCAGTCGTCGGAGGTGACCCACTTGACCTTGACCCGGGCCTTGTTGGCGAAGCCGCCGGCCCGCATGGCCTCGGTGACCGAGAGGTAGGCGTCGGGCAGGTCGATGTACTTGCCGACGAGCGCGACGGTGACCTCGTGCTCCGGGTTGTGGACGCGGTCCAGGAGGTCCTCCCAGACGGTCCAGTCCACGTCGCGGAAGGGCAGGTCGAGCTTGCGGACGACGTAGGCGTCCAGGCCCTCGGTGTGCAGCACCTTCGGGATGTCGTAGATCGACTTGGCGTCGATGGCGGCGACCACGGCGGCCTCGTCGACGTCGCACATCAGCGAGATCTTGCGCTTGATGGCGGTGGGGACGTCGCGGTCGGCGCGCAGCACGATCGCGTCGGGCTGGATGCCGATGTTGCGCAGGGCGGCGACCGAGTGCTGGGTCGGCTTGGTCTTCAGCTCGCCGGAGGGGCCGATGTAGGGCAGCAGCGAGATGTGCACGACGAAGACGTTGTCGCGGCCGACCTCGTGGCGGACCTGGCGGACGGTCTCCAGGAACGGCAGGGACTCGATGTCGCCGACGGTGCCGCCGACCTCGGTGATGACCACGTCGACGTCGTCGGTCGCCATGCGGCGGATCCGGGACTTGATCTCGTTGGTGATGTGCGGGATGACCTGCACGGTGTCGCCCAGGTACTCGCCGCGCCGCTCCTTGGCGATGACCTGCGAGTAGACCTGGCCGGTGGTGACGTTGGCCGAGCCGTCGAGGTCGACGTCGAGGAAGCGCTCGTAGTGGCCGATGTCCAGGTCGGTCTCGGCGCCGTCGTTGGTGACGAACACCTCGCCGTGCTGGAACGGGTTCATGGTGCCGGGGTCGACGTTCAGGTACGGGTCGAGCTTCTGCATCGTGACCCGCAGGCCCCGCGCCTTGAGGAGCGCACCCAGGCTGGAGGCGGTCAGGCCCTTGCCGAGGGAGGAGGCGACACCCCCGGTGACGAAGATGTGCTTGGTCGTCGTGGTGTTGGGCGGCATCGCCAAGAGGGGGCTCCCGTGGTCGCGTTCTGGAGGTGCGTACCGGCGTCCCCTCCGGAAGAATCGGGGGGTGCCGTCGCTGCGGTTGCGGGGTCCTCGGCTGTCGCCGTTTCCCACCGGTCCACGGGGTACCAGGGTATCAGCGACCCGGGGAGACCGCTTCCGGCCACACGCGGCAGCCGGGTGTTCACGGAGGGCGACGCGACCGGGTCCGGCCGGCCCGGGGTGGGGAACGGGAAAGGGGGCGTTCACCCGATTGGAGCAACGACGTTACTGGTGTGATCAACGGGCGGGGCGGGGCGCGACGTATCCTGCTCGGACATGGCCGGCCGAGCCGGCCGGCCGACGACGCCACCGCCTGTCCCCCCGGGGCCGAACGCCCGGGGACCCATCCCGGACCGAGGCTTGTCGCAGACCCCCTGACGGCTGACACACTCGGACCCCGGCCGGCACATGCGGCCGGGCATCTGGAGCAAGCGCCCCGAGGGGCGGACATGGCCGTTCGACTGGAGTGAAGCACGTGGCCGGGCGCATCGAGGATTACGCACTCATCGGAGACATGCAGACCGCTGCCCTGGTCTGCCGGGACGGCAGCGTGGACTGGCTCTGCCTGCCCCGCTTCGACTCCCACGCGATCTTCGCGGGACTCCTCGGCACCGAGGAACACGGATTCTGGCGGGTGGCCCCCGCGGGTCCCGAGGACGCCGACCCGGCCCCGGCCGACCGGCGCCGCTACCGGGGTGACTCCCTGGTCCTGGAGTCCGAGTGGGACACCCCGCGCGGCACGGTCCGGGTGATCGACTTCATGCCCCCGCGCGACGGCGCGCCGCAGCTGATCCGGATCGTCGAGGGCGTCTCCGGCCGGGTGCCGATGCGGTCCGCGCTGCGGATGCGGTTCAGCTACGGCCGGATCGTGCCCTGGGTGCACAAGGTCGGCGACCGCACGGTCGCGGTCGCCGGGCCCGACTCGGTGTGGCTGGACACCGGGGCCGAGACCCACGGCGAGGACCTCACCACGTACTCGGAGTTCACCGTCGGCCCCGGGGAGCGGGTCGCCCTGACGATCTCCTGGCAGCCCTCCCACAAGGAGCAGCCGGCGCTGCCGGACCCCGAGGGGGCCCTGGAGGCGACCACCGAGTTCTGGCGCGAGTGGGTCGACCACTGCACGTACCACGGCCCCTACCGGGAGGCCGTGATCCGCTCCCTGATCACCCTGAAGGCGCTGACGTACGCGCCGACCGGCGGGATCGTCGCCGCCCCGACCACCTCGCTGCCCGAGGAGATCGGCGGCGTGCGGAACTGGGACTACCGCTACACCTGGCTGCGGGACGCGGCGATCACCCTCTCCTCGATGCTGCGCACCGGCTACCGCGAGGAGGCCCGCGCCTGGCGGGACTGGCTGCTCCGCGCCGTCGCGGGCGACCCGGAGAACCTCCAGATCATGTACGGCATCGCGGGCGAGCGCGAGCTGGGCGAGGCCGAGCTCGACTGGCTGCCGGGGTACGAGAACTCCACCCCGGTCCGGGTCGGCAACGGCGCCGCCAACCAGCTCCAGCTGGACGTGTACGGCGAGGTCACCGAGGCCCTGCACCTGGCGCACATGACGGGCCTGTCCCGCAACGACTACGCCTCCCTGCTCCAGCTGAAGCTGATCGAGTACCTGGAGAAGAACTGGGACCAGCCCGACGAGGGCATCTGGGAGGTCCGCGGCCCGCGCCGGCACTTCGTGCACTCCAAGGTGATGGCCTGGGTGGCGGTGGACCGCACGATCAAGCTCATCGAGTCCGGGGACGCCGACGGCCCGCTGGAGCGCTGGCGCGAGCTGCGCGACGAGATCCACCGGGACGTGTGCGAGAAGGGCTACGACAAGGAGCGGAACACCTTCACGCAGTCGTACGGCTCCAAGGAGCTGGACGCCTCGCTGCTGCTGATCCCGCAGATGGGGTTCCTGCCGCCGGACGACAAGCGGGTCATCGGCACGATCGAGGCGATCCAGCGGGAGCTGTCCACGGAGGACGGCTTCGTCCTGCGCTACCCCACGGCGGGCGAAGAGGCCGGCGTCGACGGCCTGGAGGGCGACGAGGGCGCGTTCCTGGCGTGCTCCTTCTGGCTGGCCGACGACCTGGCGATGATCGGCCGGGTCGACGAGGCCCGCACCCTCTTCGAGAAGCTGCTCGCGCTCCGCAACGACCTGGGCCTGCTCGCCGAGGAGTGGGACCCCAGGCTCCAGCGCCAGGTGGGCAACTTCCCGCAGGCCTTCAGCCACGTCCCGCTGATCGACACGGCGCTGCGCCTGACGGCGAGCGGCGCCTACGGCGGCTGAGGGGGCACGGGAGCGGTTGGGGCCCGGCGCGCGGGGGCCGGGCCGCGGCGGAGGCCGGGGAGCACGGGCCGGGGGCCGGACCTACGATGAAAGGGTCCTGTCCCCCGCAAGGAAGGGGGGCACCCCATGGCTCCCCGAACGCCCGTCCCCGACAGCGCCCTGGCCGGTCTCCGCGAGGACCTGGCGGGTGAGGTCCTCGTGCCGGACGATCCCGGCTACGACGCGGCGAGGACCGTCTTCAACGGCATGATCGACCGGCGTCCGGCCGTCGTCGCCCAGTGCGCGACCCCCGAGGACGTCTCCCGGGCGGTGCTCTTCGGCCGGGAGGCCGGCCTGCCGATCGCGGTACGCGGCGGCGGCCACTCCGTCGCCGGCACCGCGCTCAACGACGGCGGCCTGGTGGTGGACCTGCGCCGGATGCACGCGGTGGTCGCGGACCCCGAGCAGATGACGGTACGGGTCGGGGGCGGGGCGACCATGTCGCACCTGGACCGCGCCTGCCAGCCGTTCCACGTGGCGGTGACCGGCGGGCGGGCGTCCACGACCGGGGTCGGCGGGTTCGCGCTCGGCGGCGGCTCGGGCTGGCTGGAGCGGAGGTTCGGCCTCGCCTGCGACAGCCTGCTCTCCGCCGAGCTGGTCACGGCCGAGGGCCGGCACGTGCACGCCGACGCCGGGGAGAACCCGGAGCTGTTCTGGGCGCTGCACGGCGGCGGCGGGAACTTCGGGGTGGTCACCTCGCTGACCCTGCGGGTGCACGAGCTGCCGGAGTTCTGCTTCGCGCTGCTGGTGTTCACGCCGGAGACGGGGCCCGCGGCGGTCCGCGCGTACCGGGACCTGTTCGACGCCCCGGCCCCCGACGCGGCGGGCGGCGCGGTGCTCTGCCTGACGGCCCCGCCGGAGGACTTCGTCCCGCCGGAGCTGGTGGGGACGCCGGTCTACGTGGTGCTGACGACGTACGCCGGACCGGAGGCGGAGCTGCGGGAGGCGATGGCGCCGCTGCTCGCGCTCGGCCCGGCGGCGACGGTGGTGGCGGAGATCCCGTACGCCGACTTCCAGTGCATGCTGGACGACCCGCCGGGGCAGCGGAACTACTGGTCGGCCGAGTACCTGGACGGCTTCCCCGACGAGGCCGTGGACCGCTTCTGCGCGCGGGAGCGGGACATGCCGGTGCCCACCGGGACCCAGCACCTGGTCTTCCCGATGGGCGGACGGGTGGCGGACGGGCCCTCGAACCATCCGCTGCCGTGGCGCACGGCTCCGTGGGCCGTGCACCCCTTCGGGGTGTGGGGGGACCCGGCCGACGACGAGCGGGTGATCCGCTGGGTGCGGGACGTCCGGGCCGACATGCGGCCGTGGGCGGTCGGCGCCGTGTACCTGAACTTCATCGGCTCCGAGGGCGCGGACCGGGTGGAGGCGGGCCTCGGCGCGGAGAACGCCCGCCGGCTGGCCGGGGTGAAGGCGGCGTACGACCCCGAGAACGTGTTCCGCTTCAACCACAACATCACCCCGGCGGCCTGAGGACCGCCCGCCCGTCCCGCCCCCCCTCCGCGGGTGACGCAGGACACACTCGACACATGATCGCGCAATCCCCCTCCGGGGGCGACGAGTTGTCGGGCCGGCGCACGGGGCGTCCGGCGCCGTGACCGCGGGGTGATGTCGCCGGAAGTCGGACGCGGGTAGCGTCCGGGGCCATGGACAACCAGGGCGGTATCACCGTGCAGCGGGCCCTCGAACTCCCCGGCCTGCGCGGCGGGCTCCCGGAGGTCGTCGCCGGCGCGGACCGGCTGCACCGGACGGTGCGCTGGGTGCACGCGGGCGAGGTGCCGAACATCGCGTCGCTGCTCAAGGGCGGCGAGCTGCTCCTCACCACGGGCCTCGGGCTCGGGACCCGGCCGGCCGAGCAGCGGGCCTTCGTGCGTCGGCTCGCCGACCGGGGCATCGCGGCGCTCGTGGTGGAGCTGGGACCGCGCTTCGCCCGCCTCCCGGCGACGATCGTGGAGGCCGCGCGGACGGCGGGCCTGCCGCTGGTGCAGTTGCACCGCGAGGTGCCGTTCGTGACGGTGACGGAGGAGATCCACACCGAGATCGTCAACGGCCACTACGCCCTCCAGCGGCGGGCCGAGGAGGTCCACCGGCAGTGCACGGAGGCCCTGCTCGGCGGCGGCGGGGTCCCGCAGGTGCTGCGGATCCTCTCCGGCTTCGCCGCCAACCCGGTCTTCCTGGAGACCCCCGACGGACAGCTCCTGTACGCGGCGGGCACGGAGTCCGCGCCCGCCGACCCGCTCCAGGTGTGGGACGGGCTGCGCGGCGGACGGGCGGCCCGCGAGTCGGGCCCGCCCACCGGCACGGTCCTGGTCGACGTGCCCGGCGGCGGCCCCGGCACGGGCTCGGTGCGGGCCCGCCTGGTGCTCCTGGCGGTCTCCGGGGCCCTCTCCCCCGTGCACCGGATGGCAGCCGAGCGGGCGGCCGGGCTCCTCGCGGTCGTCCTCATGCAGGCGCGGCAGGAGGAGGAGCTGGCCGCGCGCGGCCGGGGCGACTTCCTGACGGACCTGGCGGAGGGCAGGATCACCGCCGAGGACGCCCCGGCGCAGGCCCGGGTGCTCGGCTTCAAGCCGGGCGACGGCCCGCTCCTGCCGGTGGTGATGCGCCTGGCCCCGGAGCTGTCCCCCTCGGGGAACTGGGCGCTGCTCGCCCGGGCGGTCCTGGAGGAGCTGTCCTCCGTCGGCGTCCCCGTGCTGCTCGGCGTCCGCCCGGTCGAGGGCCGGGTGCCGCTCCTGCTCGGCCTGCGTTCGGAGACCGAGCGGACGGCGGTCGCGGACCGGGTCGCGGCGGCCCTGCGCGCGGGCGTGGAGCGGGCCGGCCTGGAGCGCGCGGGCACGCACCCGCCGGTGATCGTGGTGGGCGTGGCGGGCGGCTGGGCGGCGGCCTCGGCGGGCCTGCGGCACGCCGCGGAGACGGCGACGGCGGCGCAGGGCCTGTCGGACCTGCCCTGGTACGACGCGCGGCGCCTCGACATCGACCTGCTGCTGTGGCGGCTGCACTTCCACGGGGACACGGTGCTCGGGGCCTTCGTGGACCGTGCGATCGGCCCCCTCCAGGAGCACGACCGGACCTCCCGGCCGCCGCTGCTGCCCACCCTGGAGACGTATCTGGCCCACGCGGGCCGCAAGGCGGAGACGGCCCGCGAGCTGCACCTCAACCGGCAGACCCTCTACAACCGGCTCGCCCGCATCTCGGAGCTCCTGGGCACGGACCTGGACGACCCCCAGACGGTCCTGGCGCTCTCCCTGGCCCTCAGGGCCCGCCGCCACACCTCGTAGCCCCCACGACGGTCACGGGGCCCGTCAGCGCCCGGCCCGTCCGCCGTCCGTGCCCGGCAACGGGGTCCGTCAGCGCCCCGCCAGCTCGTCGTACACGCTGAGCACGTGCGCCACCGTGTCGTCCTCGGTCGGCCACGTGCCCGCCTGGACCCGGCCCGCCGCCGCCAGGTCCATCCGCCGGTCGGCGTCCTCCAGGAGGCCCCGCACCGCCGCCGCGAGGGCCGCGGAGTCCCCGTACGGCACCAGTTCGGCGGCGTCGCCGACGAGTTCCGGCACCCCGCCGACCGCCGTCGCGACGAGCGGCACGCCGAGCCGCAGCGCCTCCTGGGCGAGCGGGGAGCGGGCCTCCCAGCGGGACGGCAGGACGGCGACGTCCGCCGCCGCGAGCAGTTCGGCGACGTCCTCGCGGCTGCCGATCAGCCGGACCGGCAGGTCCTCGTCGGTGATCCGCCGCTGGAGGAAGGCCCGTTCGCGCCCCTCGCCGGCGATCACGAGGAGCGGCTGCGGGTCGAGGTCCCGCCACCGCCGGGCCGCGTCGAGCAGGGTCCGGTAGCCCCGGCCGCGTTCGAGCGCCCCGACGGCCATGAGCAGCGGGCGGTCGACGGCGCCGAGTTCGGCGCGCGCCTTGCCGTCGTGGAGGCAGACCGGTCCGTGCGCGGCGGGCGCCGTGACGGGGGCGAGCCGGGCGTCGCGGGCGCCGCGCCGCCGGGCCCGGTCGACCAGTTCGGAGGAGGTCGCGAGGACGACGCTCGCGGCCCGTACGGTCCGCCGTTCGAGGAGCCGGAGCACCCCGCCGCGCGCGCCCTCCGCGTGGCTCCGGGTGTGCCAGGTCGTCACCAGCGGGACCGGCGCCCCGCCGGACAGCGCGAGCGCGGCCCGCACGGAGGCCTGGAGGCCGTGCGCGTGGACGATGTCCGCGCCGACGCAGGTGTTGCGCAGGGCGGTGACGGCGGCGGGGTCGCCGAGGCGCGGCAGGGGCACGAAGCGCGCGCCGGCGCCGAGGTAGTCGTGGACGCGGTCGAGCTCGGGAGGGGCGCACACGGTCACCCGCACGCCCCTCGCCACGAGTCCCGAGGCGAGTGATCGGACGTGAGCGCTGCCGCCCGCGCTGCCGCCGCCCAGCACTTGGACCGTACGGAGCTGTGTCACGCGCCCAAGGATGCCAGTCCGGGCCTCGGACCGTACGCACGTTCCGGCACCGAAATGGAGTCGTTCCCTTGCGCGGGGGGCGCCCGACGCCCCCGCCCACCTCAGGGGTTCACCCACACGGGTGAGCGCGCGAGGAGGCCGTGCGCTCCCCCCAGACGGCGGCCGCGACGAGCCCGGCCGCGTGCGCGACGAGCCCTAGCCGCCCGTTCCCGGCCGCGATCGCCCCGCCGACGGCGGCCCCGAGCGCGTGCGCGCCCGTGTCGCCGAGCATGGTCCGCTCGCCGAGGTCGTCCGCGAGGACCGCGATCGCGGCCCCCATCGGGGCGGCGGCGGGAGAACCGCGGAGCAGCCCGGGGGCGGCGAGCGCGAGCACCGCGAGACCGGCCCGCCCCGGCCGCACGTCCACGAGGTTCACCAGATGGGCGCTGCCCGCGACGACGATCCCGGCGAGGACCTTGTCCACGGGCCGCTCCTTGAGCAGCGCCCCGGCCGCGAGCGAGGCGGCCCCGATCCCGAGGAGCCTGACGGCCCCGCCGGTCACCTCGCCGTCCCGCAGCGCCGCCGAGTGCGCCCGGAAACCGCGCCGGTGATCCCCCTTCACGTCGTCGTACGCCCCGCACGCCCCGGCCGCGAGCACGGCGAGGGCGACGGGTACGCTGCCGCTCCCGGCCGCCGTCCCGAGCACCACGGCGGGCCCGGCGCACAGGTCGACGTCCCGCCCCGCGTGGTTCGTCCGCGTCCACCGCGCGTCGCGCGGGAGCCTCCGCAGCCCCTCGTACACCCCCCGCGTCACCGCACCGGCCAGGCCGAACGCGGCGAGGCGCCTCATCCGTCCGCCCGCGCCGTCGCGAGGAGTTCCTCCGCGTGGGCCCGGGCCGTCTCGGAGTCCTCCTGGCCGGCGAGCATCCGGGACAGCTCGCGGACCCGCTCCTCGCCCTCCAGGACGGTGACGCCGGAGCGGGTCACCGAGCCGTCGTTGGTCTTCTCGACGAGGAGCTGGCGGTCGGCGAAGGCCGCCACCTGCGGGAGGTGGGTGACGACGACGACCTGCGCGGTCCTGGCGAGTTTGGCCAGGCGGCGGCCGATCTCGACGGCCGCCTTGCCGCCGACGCCCGCGTCGACCTCGTCGAAGAGGTACGTGGGCACCGGGTCGACCCCGGCGAAGACGACCTCGACGGCCAGCATCACCCGGGACAGCTCGCCGCCGGACGCGCCCTTGGCGATCGGCCGCGGCGGGGCGCCGGGGTGCGGGGCGAGCAGCAGCTCGACCTCGTCGGCCCCGGACGGTCCGTACGCGACCCGCCGGCCGCCGACCTCGACCCCCTCGGGGTCCTCGGTCTGCGCGAGGGAGAAGGACACGCGCGCGTGCGGCATGGCGAGCGAGGCGAGTTCGGCGGTGACGGCGGCCGCGAACCGGTCCGCCGCCTCCGTCCGCGCGTCGGTGAGCCGCTGCGCGAGCGCCGACAGCTCGTCGCGCAGCCGGTCCCGCTCGGCGGTCAGCTCCTCGACGCGGTCGTCGTCGTTGTCCAGTTCGCCGAGCCGGGCCGCGCTCTCCTCGGCCCAGGCCAGGACCGCGCCGACGCCCTCGCCGTCCCCGTACTTGCGGACGAGCTGGGTGAGGGCCGCGCGCCGCTCCTCGACGGCGGCGAGCCGCAGCGGGTCGGCGTCCAGGTCGTCGGCGTACCCGGCCAGCTCGGTGGCCACGTCGGCGAGCAGGATGGAGATCTCCCCCATCCGGTCCGCGAGCGCGGCGAGCGCCGGGTCGTGCGAGCGCACGGCCTCCAGGGCCCGGCTCGCGCCCGCGACGAGCGTGGTGGCGTCGACGGACTCGGGGTCCTCGGGCGAGCCCGCGAGCGCGGCGTGCGCGAGCGCGGCGGCGGAGGCGAGGGCCTCGGCGTGCCCGAGCCGCTCGGCCTCGGCGGCCAGTTCGGTGTCCTCGCCGGGCAGCGGGGCGACGGCCTCGACCTCGTCGAGCCCGAAGCGCAGCAGGTCGGCCTCCTGGGCGCGCTCCCTGGCCCGGGTGGTGATCTCGTCCAGCTCGGCGGTGACGGCCCGCAGCCGCCGGTACGCCTCGCCGTAGGCGGCGAGCGGCACCGAGACGGCCTCCCCCGCGTACCGGTCGAGCGCGCCGCGCTGCCGGGCGGGCTTGAGCAGGCCCTGCTGATCGGTCTGGCCGTGGACGGCGACGAGTTCGTCGGCGAGCTCGGCGAGCAGTCCGACGGGCACGGAGCGTCCGCCGAGGTGGGCCCGGGAACGCCCCTCGGCCGAGACGGTGCGGCTGACGAGCAGCACCCCCTCGTCCAGCTCGGCCCCGGCCTCCTCGGCGCGCACGGCGGCGGGCGCGCCCGGGGGCACGCTGATCCGCCCCTCGACCACGGCCGAGGCCGCGCCGATCCGTACGAGCGCCGCGTCGGCCCGGCCGCCGAGCAGCAGCCCCAGACTGGTCACGACCATGGTCTTGCCCGCACCGGTCTCACCGGTCACCGCGGTGAAGCCGGGCGACAACTCGACCACAGCGTCGTCGATGACCCCGAGCGACCGTATCCGCATCTCCTCCAGCACGCCCCAGACCATACGAGGTTTCCCTGGTCCGATGCGACATCGCCCCGGCCGTAACCCTCCGGCGCGCCGATCGTTCGGGCGACGGGCGACGGGCGACGGGCGACGGGCGACGGGCGACGGGCGACGGGCGACGGGCGACGGGCGACGGGCGACGGGCGACGGGCGACGGGCAGCAGGCAGCGGCCGGTCAGCGCGGGGCGCCCCGCCAGCCCGACACCGGGAGGGCGAACTTGGCGACGAGCCGGTCCGTGAAGGAGGCGTGGTGCAGCCGGGCGAGCCGGACCGGGACGGCGCCCCGCCGGACCTCGACCCGCGCGCCCGCCGGGAGCTCCACCGTCCGCCGCCCGTCGCACCACAGCACCCCGTGCGGGGTGTGCGGCTCGATCTCGACCGCGAGCACCGACTCGGGGGTGGTCACCAGCGGCTTGGCGAAGAGCGCGTGGGCCCCGATCGGGACCATGAGGAGCGCCTCGACCTCGGGCCAGATGACCGGCCCGCCCGCCGAGAAGGCGTACGCGGTGGAGCCCGTGGGTGTCGCGCAGATCACCCCGTCGCAGCCGAAGCCGGTCACCGGGCGCCCGTCGATCGCGAGCACGACCTCCAGCATCCGCTCCGGGGACACCTTCTGCACGGCCGCCTCGTTGAGCGCCCAGTCCTGGTGCAGGACGTCGCCGTTCTGGTGCACGGTGACGTCGAGGGTCATCCGCTCCTCGACCTCGTACGCCCGGGTGACGACCCGCTCCACGACCTTGTCGAGGTCGTCGCGCTCGGCCTCCGCGAGGAAGCCGACCCGCCCCAGGTTGACGCCGAGCATCGGCACCCCGGAGGCCCGGGAGAACTCGGCGCCGCGCAGCAGGGTGCCGTCACCGCCAAGGACGACGAGGAGTTCGCAGTCGTCGATCGCCTCGGAGCAGGCCTCCGGGACCTTCTCCACGGAGGACGGCAGCGGCAGGTCCGCCGCCTCGGCCTCCAGGACGCGGACGCCGAGCCCGGCGCGCAGCAGCCCCAGGACGACCAGTTCGGCGCTGCGCACGGCGGCCGGCCGGCCGGTGTGCGCGAGCAGGAAGACGGTGCGTGGTGCGGTCTCTGGTGGTGCTTCCGTTGAGCTCAACGAGGTCCCTCCGCCACGGCGCGGTCGACGTCCGCCGGATCCAGCGCGGGCGCCCCTGCCCGCAGCCACAGAAAGTACTCGACGTTGCCGGAGGGGCCGGGCAGGGGGCTGGCGGTGACGCCGAGGACGCCGAGCCCGAGTTCGCCGGCCCGGCGGGCCACGTTCTTCACGGCGTCGGCGCGGAGTTCGGCGGAACGGACGACTCCGCCCGAGCCGAGCCGCTCCTTGCCCACCTCGAACTGCGGTTTGACCATGAGGACCAGGTCGGCGCCGGGCGCCGTGCAGGCCGCCAGGGCGGGCAGGACGAGGCCGAGCGGGATGAAGGACAGGTCGCCGACGACGAGGTCGACGGGCACGCCGTCGATGGCCTCCAATGTCAACTCGCGTACGTTCGTGCGGTCCTTCACGGTGACCCGCTCGTCGCTCTGCAACGACCAGGCGAGCTGTCCGTAGCCGACGTCGACGGCGACGACGTGGGCCGCGCCCGCGCGCAGCAGGACGTCCGTGAAGCCGCCGGTGGAGGCCCCGGCGTCCAGGGCGCGCCGCCCCTCGACCACGAGGCCCCGCGGGACGAAGGCCTCGAAGGCCCCGGCGAGCTTGTGGCCGCCGCGCGAGACGTAGTCGGGGTCGGAGCCGTCCTGGGCGACGACGATGGCCGCGGCGGTCTCGACCTGGGTGGCGGACTTGGTGGCGACGGTCTTGCCGACGGTCACCCGGCCCGCGGCGATCAGCTGCCCGGCGTGCTCCCGCGAGCGCGCGAGCTTGCGCCGGACCAGCTCGGCGTCGAGACGGCGGCGTGCCACTCCTGCCACGTTCTGTTCAGCTCCTGTTGTCGTACGGACGGGGGGCGGGGGGCGCGTCGAGCGAGGTCAGCTCGTCGCGCAGCCCGCGGTGTACATCCTCGTACACCTCCAGGTGCCCGTCCGCCGGGAGGGCGTCGACCTCGGCGAGACGCGCGAGGCGGGCGTCGACGGCGGGGTGTCCGGTGAGCTCCCGGGCGACGCCGAGGGGCGCGGCGGCGGCGGGCTCGCCGGCCGCGTCACCGACCGCCCCGCCGGGCTCCCCGGTTCCGCCGGGCTCCCCGGCCCCTTCGTCGGTCCGGTCGTCGGCCCGGTCATCGACCCGGCCGTCGGCCCGGTCGTCCACCGGCGGATCCGGCACCGGTTCCGGCATCGCGTCGCTCATGCCACGACGCTACCGCGAACCCCTGGGGTACCGTCGACGGCGATGGCGACGATCACGGAGTGCCGCGGCGCACTGGACAGACTTTCCGGCAACCTCGCGCGGGCGGACGGCGACGTGCGCGGCGCGGCCGCGCTCGACCGCACCCTGAGCTGCCACGTCACCGACCTGGACACCACCTTCACGGGCCGCCTCGCGGACGGCCGGATCCGGGTGGACTCCACCGTGCAGGGCCCGCCGCCGGCCAAGGCGCAGATCCGGCTCGCGATGACCGGGGACGACCTGGTGGCGATGGTGGACGGGCGGCTGAACTTCGCGAAGGCCTGGGCCTCGGGCCGGGTCAGACTGGAGGCCGGCTTCCGCGACCTGCTGCGGCTGCGCTCGCTCCTGTAGCGCCGCCGCGGCACGGCTTCCGCCCCGGCGTCACTTCCGGAGCGCGGGCGCGGCCGTCGCGGCGGTGGCGGCGCGCGCCTTCCGCCCGGCGGGCACGACCAGCGGCGTCCCCGTCTCCGGGTCCTCGATGACCTGGCAGCGGAGCCCGAAGACCCGCTCGACCAGCTCGGCGGTCACGACCTCGGACGGCGGCCCCTCGGCGACCACCTCGCCGCCGCGGACGGCGACGAGGTGGGTCGCGTAACGGGCCGCGTGGTTGAGGTCGTGCAGGACGGCGACGAGCGTGCGCCCCTGCGTCTCGTGCAGCTCGGCGCACAGGTCGAGCACGTCGATCTGGTGCTGGATGTCGAGGTAGGTCGTCGGCTCGTCGAGCAGGAGCAACGGGGTCTGCTGGGCGAGCGCCATGGCGATCCAGACGCGCTGGCGCTGACCGCCGGAGAGCTCGTCCACGTACCGGTCGGCCAGCTCGGCGACGCCGGTCGCCTCCATCGACTCCCGGGTGATCCGCTCGTCCTCGGGGGACCACTGGCGCAGCAGGCCCTGGTGCGGGTAGCGACCGCGGGCGACGAGGTCGGAGACGGTGATGCCGTCGGGGGCCAGGGAGGTCTGGGGCAGCAGCCCGAGGGTCTTGGCGACCTTCTTGGCGGGCAGGGAGTGGATCGACTGCCCGTCGAGCAGGACGCGTCCCTCGGCGGGCTTCAGCATCCGGGAGAGGGCGCGCAGCAGGGTGGACTTGCCGCAGGCGTTCGGCCCGACGATGACGGTGAAGGAGTTGTCGGGTATCTCGACGGACAGGTCGCGGGCGATGACCCGCTGCTCGTACGCCAGCGTGACCGCTTCCGCGCTCAGACGCTGCTTCTGCCGACCGTCCATACCCGCGACTCCCGTGTGTCCTCGTCCGTGACCGTGGCGGACGCTGACGACCACGACCCAAGCGGAGTTAGGTTAGCCTACCCAACTTCCGCAACCGCCCGACGGTCGCCCGCTCCGGCCCCGGTCACAGCCCTCGCGACGTCCCCGGCCGGACCACAACGCCTGCGCGGCCCGCAGCCCCGGCCGGTCCCCGCCCCGACCGCAGCATCTGCCGAAACTCCGGCCCCAGTACCAGCACCAGCACCAGCACCAGCACCAGCGGACCCTGCCCCGATCGCAGCCCCCGGCTACAGCCCTCTACAACCCCAACCGCGCGATCGCCTTCTCCGCGTCCAGGGCGTCCGCGCCCGCCTCCGCCGCCGACCACGCGGCCCCGCACAGGGCCCGTACGCCGTCCAGGGGGTCCGCCTCCCCGGCCGCCACCGGCTCGACCGACAGCGCGCCCCCGCCCGCCGAGGCCCGCCACGCCCCGCACACGAAGCCGCCGTCCCCGTCGGCGACCACCTCCGGCTGGCCCGTGAGCAGCCCCCGCAGATCGGCCGCCACGTACGTCGGCCGGTGCTCGGGCACGGCCGCGAGGAGCTGCGCCACGTCCGTCACCCCGGTCAGGACGAGCAGCGAGTCGACCCCGCCGTTGAACGCGCCCTCGATGTCCGTGTCGAGCCGGTCCCCGACGACGAGGGGCCGCTCCGCCCCGGTCCGCAGCACCGTCTCCCGGTGCATCGGCGGCAGTGGCTTCCCCGCCGCCTTCGGCTCGAAGCGCCCTCCGGTGGCGATCCGCACGACCTCCACGGCCGCGCCGTTCCCCGGCCCGATCCCGCGCGCGCCGGGGATCGTCAGGTCCGTGTTGGAGGCGTACCACGGCACGCCCCGCCCCACCGCGTAGGCCGCCTCCGCGAACCGCTTCCACGGCAGCTCCGGCCCGCCGTACCCCTGCACGACCGCCACCGGGTCGTCGTCCGCCGACTCCACCGGGACCAGCCCCCGCTCGCGCAGCGCCACCGCGAGGCCCTCGCCGCCGATGAGCAGCACCCGGGACCCGGGCGGCACCTCGCCCGCGATCAGCCGTGCGACGGCCTGCGCCGAGGTGACCACGTCCCCGGCCTCCGCCGGCACCCCGAGCTCCGTGAGGTGCTCCGCGACCGCCTCCGGCGTCCGCAGCGCGTTGTTGGTGACGTACGCGAGGCGCATCCCGCCGTCCCGGGCCGCTCCGAGCGACTCCACGGCGTACGGAACGGCGAGCCCACCCGCGTACACGACCCCGTCCAGATCGAGCAGCGCCGTGTCGTACGCCCCGCTCAGCGGCTCCGCGCTGCCCTCCGGCCGCGTCCTGCCGCCACCCCGCCGCTCCCGACCGCCCCGCACCGTCACGCTCGCTCCTCGCCTCGCCGGATGTGGTCCCCGCTCCCCCGATCATCGCTCATGACCCGGCCCACATACGATGTCGAGATGAACACCTCAGGTCACGCGGCCGAAGACGTCCGCGACGACGGCGCCGGACTGCGCCTGGCCCCGTTCCGGGGGCTCCGGTACGTCCCCGAGCGGGTCGGCAGCCTCGCCGCCGTGACGTCCCCTCCCTACGACGTCGTCGTACGACCTGACGGGCTGCTCCACCTGGAGTCGGCGGACCCGCACAACATCGTCCGGCTGATCCTCCCGCAGGCGGTCACTGCCGGCACCCGCCACCGCAAGGCCGCCGTCACCCTCGACCGCTGGCTCGCGGACGGCGTCCTCGCCCCCGACCCGGTGCCCGCGCTCTACGTGTACGAGCAGCGGGGCGACGGGATCCTCCAGCGCGGGATCATCGGCGCCCTGGAGCTCTCCGCGCCCGAGGCCGGGATCGTCCTCCCCCACGAGGACGTGATGCCGCACGTGGTCGAGGACCGCGCCGCCCTGATGCGGACGACCGCGGCCAACCTCGAACCCCTGCTCCTCACCTACGTCGGAGAGGGCGCCCCGGCCGGGGAGGACGGCTCCGCCGGAGAGGGCCGTGGAGGCGCGAACGCGGTGATCGAGCGGACGGCGGAACGCGAACCGCTCCTCTCCACCACCACCGAGGACGGCTTCTGCCACCGCCTGTGGGCGGTGACGGACCCGGCCGAGCAGGCCGCCGTCGCCGCGGACCTCGGCTGCCACCAGGCCCTCATCGCCGACGGCCACCACCGCTGGGCGACGTACCTGCGCCTGCGCGAGGAGCACGTCGCGCCGGGCTCCTGGAACCGCGGCCTGGTCCTCCTGGTCGACACCGCCCGCTACCCCCTGCGGGTCCGCGCCATCCACCGGCTCCTCAACCGCCTCCCGGTCGCCGACGCCCTCGCGGCCGTCGAGGGTTCCTTCCGGGTGCGCCGCGTCGACGGGCCCCTCTCGGAGGCCCTGGAGGCCCTCGCGGCGGCCGCGGCCGGGGGCAACGCCTTCCTGCTCGCGGGCGACGGCGCCTTCCACCTCCTGGACCGCCCGGACCCGGCCCTCCTCGACCGGACGATCCGCGCGGACCGCCCCGAGGCCTGGCGGACCCTGGACGCGACCGTCCTGCACTCCGCCCTCCTGGAGCACGTCTGGCACGTCCCGGACGCCCCCGAGGACATCGCCTACATCCACGACACCGAGGCGGCAGTCGCCCAGGCGGAACGCCGCGGCGGTACGGCGGTCCTCATGCACCCGGTCCGCGAGGAGGTCGTCCGGGACCTGGCCCGCCAGGGCGTCACCATGCCCCGCAAGTCGACCTCCTTCGGCCCGAAGCCGGCGACCGGCCTGGTCCTGAGAAGCCTCGCACTGGACTGAGCGGCACCGCCGAGGACGACGAGGACGAGGGCGGAGAAGACGGAAACGAAGAAGGGCGGCACCCGGAGGTGCCGCCCTTCTTCACTCGCTCACCGGTACCGATGACGGGTGCCGGACCGGATCAGCCCTTGTCGCCGTCCCGGTCGTCGTCCTCGACGGCGCCGTCCGTCTCCCCGGCGAAGTCCTCGTCCTCGTCCTGGTTCTCGTCGTTCTCGTCGTTCTCGTCGTCCGAGTCGTCGAACGCGTCGACGAACTCGATGCCGTCCAGCTCGGCCAGCCGGTCGGAGGCGTCCGTGGCGCCGTCCTTGTCGGCTTCCAGGGCCTTGCCGAACCACTCCCGGGCCTCCTGCTCACGGCCGGCGGCGAGGAGCGCGTCGGCGTACGCGTACCGCAGGCGCGCGGTCCACGGGTGAACGGCGCCGGAGGCGAGCTCGGGGCTCTGCAGCGTCACGATGGCCGCGTCGAGCTGTCCCAGGTCCCGGCGGGCGCCGGCGGCCACGAGCCGCATCTCGACCTGCCCGGCCTTGTCCAGCTTCTGCACCTCGGGCTCACCGGCCATCGCGAGCGCCCGCTCGGGCCGGCCGAGGCCGCGCTCGCAGTCGGCCATGACGGGCCACAGCTCGACGCCACCGCTCATCCGCCGCGCGGCCCGGAACTCGGCCAGCGCCTCGGAGTACTTCTGCGTGGCGTACGCGGCGAACCCGGCGGCCTCGCGGACGGCGGCGACGCGGGACGCGAGCCGCAGGGCGACCCTGGAGTACCCGTAGGCCTTCTCCGGGTCCTCGTCGATCAGCTGGGCGACCATGACGAGGTTGCGCGAGACGTCCTCGGCGAGCCCCTTGGGCAGGCTCATCAGCTCCTGGCGCACGTCCGGGTCGATCTCCTCACCGGTGACCTCCGGCGGGATCGGCAGGCGCTTGATCGGCGCGCGGTCGCCACGGTCCCGGTCCCGACCGCCCCGGTCGTCCCGACGCCCGTACCCACCACGGCTGTCGCCGCCCCGGTCGTCCCGCCCGCGGAACCCGCCACCACGGCTGTCGTCCCGCCGGAAACCACCGCCACCGCCCCGGTTGTCGTCCCGACGGAACCCACCGCCGCGGTTGTCGCCACCGCGGTCGTCGCGCCGGAAGCCACCGCCGCGGTTGTCGTCACGGCGGTCGTCGCGGCGGTCGTCACGCTGGTACGAAGGCCGCTCGTCACGACGGAACGAGGGACGCTCGCCACCCCGGTCGTCCCGACGGAACCCACCGCCGCGGTTGTCGCCACCGCGGTCGTCGCGCCGGAAGCCACCGCCGCGGTTGTCGTCACGGCGGTCGTCGCGGCGGTCGTCACGCTGGTACGAAGGCCGGTCATCGCGACGGAACGAGGGACGCTCATCACGCCGGTCGTCGCGACGGAAACCGCCACCACGGTTGTCACCGCCACGGCTGTCGCCACCACGGTCGTCCCGACGGAACGACGACGGACGATCGTCAC
>NZ_JBIVSC010000015.1:0-149102 GCF_044756005.1 Streptomyces sp. NPDC092045
GCCGCGCCCCGCGGCCCGGGGCGGGGCGCCGCTGGGCGGGGCGGCGTTGGGGGGGGGGGTGGGGGCGGGGGGCCGCTGGGCGCCCCGCCCGGCGGGGGGCGCGGGGGGGGGCGCCCGCCCGGGGCCCCCGACCAGCCGAGGATCGCGGGCCTGGAGCATGCGGAGCTGGAAGAAGCGGCCCTCCGGGCCCTCGGTGACGCCGTCGACGACCACCTTGCCGGGCGTGGCCGACATGACCGGCCCCCGCACGGTCCGGGCCAGCCCCGGCAGGGTCCGGTAGGCGGACCGGAAGATCTCGTGGGCGCGGGCGAGCGGCACCTTGAAGTACTCGTACGGACCGGTGTCCCGCTCGACGAACATGTAGTACGGCACGGCTCCGGCCGCCAGTTCGGCGCGCCACAGCGCGCTCCAGGTCTCCGCGTCGTCGTTGACGTGCGCGACCAGGGGGGCCTGGCAGTAGGCGAGGGCGCCGGTGGAGCGGATGCGGGCGACGGCCCGGCGGGCCAGGTCGGACTCCAGCTCGCGGGGGTGCGTGAAGTGCATCATCACCGCGAGGTTGCGCCCGGAGGCCACGACCTCCTCGAAGAGCCGCAGCACGTCGTCGGCGTCGGGATCGGTGACGAACCGCTGCGGCCAGTAGGCGACCGACTTGGTGCCGATGCGGATCGTGCGGACCGTGGGCACGCCCATGATCGGTTCGAGGTGGCCGCGCAGCCGGTCGGTCGACATGATCATCGGGTCGCCGCCGGTGACGAGCACGTCGTCGACCTCGGGGTGGTGGCCCAGGTACTCCACCAGCCGGCTGGGCTCCGGCACGGCGAAGCGCAGGTCGGCGTCGCCCACGAACTGGGCCCAGCGGAAGCAGTAGGTGCAGTACGAGTGGCAGGTCTGGCCCTGGCCCGGGAAGTACAGCACGGTCTCGCGGTACTTGTGCTGGACGCCGGGCACCTCCTCGCCCTCCACGGTGGGGACGTTGAGCTGCTTCTGACCGGAGGGGTGGGGGTTGAGGCTGCCCCGGATCTGCTGGACGGCCAGGCGGAGCTCCTTCTTCGCCCCGGGGTCGTCCACGAGGGCGGCGAGCCGGCGCTCGTCCTCGGCCCGGAGCATCCCGGTCTGCGGGAAGACCATCTGGAAGACCGGATCGTTCGGGACGTCGTTCCAGTCGACGAGGTTCGCGAGGACGTATTCGTTCACGCGGAACGGGAGCACCGCGGCGAGGGATTTTATGGACCGCGTGAGGTGGTCCGGTATTCCGAACCTTTTACCCAGCTCGTCCACGTGACGGGCGCCGTAGGCCCGGAACCTTTCCGTTTCCAGGGCGGCAGGAGAAAGAGGGGGCATGCGTTTTCCTCCGGTTCAAGGAAGCTGACCCGAGCAATTTCCTTGATCGTAGGCCGACCGGCCCTGCCGGAACCAGAAAGTTCGGCGGCCGGTCGATAGTCCCTTCGTATGCCTGGATAAGCGGATTCGGTTCCCGGCGGAGGAAACCGGGTCAGTCGCGGGCGGGGCCCGCGTCGGCCTCGCCGAGCGCCTGCGGCGTCACGGTCCGCAGGAACGGGACGATGATCACGAGGGTGGCGACGGTGAACGCGGCGAAGGCGGCGCGGATGCCGAACCACTCGGCGAGGACGCCGACCAGACCGGCGCCGAGCGGCATCGCGCCCCAGCTGAAGAGCCGCGCCGCGGCGTTGTAGCGGCCGAACATGGCGTCGGGGACCAGCCGCTGGCTCAGGGTGCGGGAGTTGACCGTCCACAGGATGCCGCCCATGCCGCCGAGGAACGCGCCGGACGCCACGACCCAGAGGTTCGTGGAGAGGACCGGGGTGGCGACCATGGCGGCGGTGCCGACGAGGTCGGCGAACATGGCCCAGCGGCGCCCGAGGAGGCGGTTGACCGTGGTGACGCCGAGCGCGCCGACGAGCCCGCCGGCGCCGAGGGCGCTGAGCAGGATGCCGTACTCGCGGGCGTCGAGCCCCATCAGCGAGGTGGCGACCAGCGGCATCAGGGCCAGCCAGGCGCCCCAGCAGGCGGAGAGCACGGTCAGCGCGAGGGCCATGAGGCGCAGCAGCCGCTGCTGCCACAGGAAGCGGACCCCTTCGGCGATGCGCTGGTTGACGGTGCCGGTCGGACGGGTGTCGTCCGCCTTCGGCCGGAACCGGCCCACCAGCAGGACCAGGATCAGGGTGCCCACCAGGTAGCCCGCGCCGGTCCAGCCCAGCGCCACGCTCGCGCCGGCGGCCACCAGGAGCCCGCCGACGAACGGCCCGCAGAACTCGTTGCAGACCGTCTCGGCGCCGGCCACCCAGGCGTTCGCCCGTTCCTGGCCCGCGGGGGCCACCGCGGAGGGGACCAGGGTAGCGGCGGAGGTCAGCGCGACCACCTCGGCGACGCCCAGCACGAAGCCGCCGGCGTACAGGGCGGGCAGGGTCACCGCGTCGCGCACGGCGAGGAACAGCAGGGACGCCACGACGAGCATGCGCGCGACGTCGGCGATCCACAGCAGCACGCGCCGGTCGAAGCGGTCCACGAGGACGCCGACGTGGAGGGCGACGAGCAGCCAGGGGAGCGTGAGGGTGAGGCCCACGCCGGCCACCTGGGCCGGCGAGTCCGTCAGCCCCGTGGCCATCAGCGGCAGGACGACCTTGGTGACCCCGTCGGCCAGGTTCGTGATCGCGGTGAAGCTCACCAGGACCGCGGTGTTGCGGGTGCTGGGGTCGCCCGGACCCGTCCGCTTCTCCGCCGGGATCGGGGGTCCGGCCTCCGCCGTCGGGGTCCGCCGGTCCGTCGCGTTCTCCATGACTAACCTCCTAAAGCTCTTTGGTGGTCAGTATGGCAGCGGTATCGTGGGCGTGCAGCTGATCTCGGCCACCGGCCATCGGGCCGTGCCATGGCCCCATAGCGCGCTCACATGGGAGAGCCGCGCACCCGCACCGGAAAGGCGGCGCACCCGTGCTCGACCCGTCCCCGGCCGCCGAACTGATCGAGGCCTTCACCAACACCGTCGACCTGGAGAGCGGCGACGACGACGTCGCCACCCCCGCCGAACTGGCGAGCTGGCTCGCCGGGCGGGGCCTGGCGCCGTCCCCGCCGCGGCTGACCGAAGCCGAGCACGGGGCCTTCCTCGCCCTGCGGGCCGGCATCCGCGAGGCCCTCGACACCGACGACCCCGTGGCGCCCGCGCACCTCGCCCTCGCCGACGCGGTCCTGGCCGACGTGCCGCTCCTGGTCACCCTCGCCACCCCGGGCGCGCCGCTCGTCCCGGCCCCCGGCGGCCCGCCCGCCCGCACCGCCCTCGCCCGGATCGCGGCCGCCTGGGCGGAGATCGTGCTGAGCGGCCGCGTCCACCGGCTCAAGCGGTGCGCCGAGCACACCTGCGGCTGGGTGTTCTGGGACGCCTCCAAGAACCACAGCCGCCGCTGGTGCTCGATGCGGGTGTGCGGCAACCGCACCAAGTCGCGGCGGTACGCGACCCGGCGCCGCGACCTCGCGGGCTGAGCCCCGGCCCGGCCGGCGCGCACCTCGCCGGAGGCGTCCGGGCGCGGCGCGCGACCCGTGGCGCCCCGCACGCGGCGCGCGCACTGTAACGTCCCGGGGGCGCCCCGGTCCGGGAGTGCGGAAAACGGCCGCGCGAAAATTCGCATGAGGTCATTCGGCAACCCGATGGCCACGGCGGGACCAGGGGAATCGGACTGGCGCTCAGCCGCCGCCTGATCCGCATGGGCCACCACGTCGTCGCCTTCTACGGGTCCGACCGCGAGGCGGCGGCGAAGGCGGAGCAGGACAACGCCGGATCCCTCACCGCGATCCGGGCCGACCTCTCCGACGCCCGCCAGGTGGCCGACGCCGCCGCCACGGTCCTCCGCGAGCACGGCGCCCCCGCCGTCCTCGTGAACAACGCCGGCCTCAACCGCGACCGCCCGTTCCTCGAACTCACCGACGAGGACTGGCGCAAGGTCCTCGACACCAACCTGTCCGGGCCCTTCTGGCTCGTCCGGGCCCTGGCCCCCGCGATGATCGCCGCAGGCGGCGGCTCCATCGTCAACGTCGGCGCGACCACCGGCATCCGGCCCCGCGTCGACGGCGCCAACTACTGCGCCAGCAAGGCGGGCCTGCTCCAGCTCACCAAGTGCCTCGCCCTGGAACTGGCCCCGGCCGTCCGGGTCAACTGCCTCATCCCCGGCATGATCGACACCGAGGAACTGCGCACCCGCTGGCGCCTCGACGACCCGGAGCGGATGGCGCAGACCCTGGACGAGATCCCGGTCCGCCGCATCGGCACCACCGAGGACGTCGCCGACGCCCTGGAGTTCATGGTCGGCCCCGCCGCCACCTACCTCAACGGCCAGAAGGTCATCGTCGACGGAGGGCAGTTCATGTGGTGACCGCGACAGCGACCGCGAAGCCGACCGCGAACGAGACGGCCGACGCCCTCCTGCGCCGCGCCCGGGCCGCCTTCGACGCCGCCCCGCCCCTCGGAGACGCCGCCTACACCCGCTACTGCCGGGAACTGGCCGCCCTGCTCCAGGAGCGCCGGCCCGACATCCAGGCCGCCAACCGGACCGACGTCCGGCGCGCCGAGGCGCGGGGCCTGCCGCCCACGCTCGTCGACCGCCTCCGCCTCACCGACGAGCACTTCGACCGCATGGTCGAACTGACCGACGCCGTCGTACGGGAGCTGGACGCGGTCCTCGCCGACACCCGGGGCGTCCCGGCCGGCGACTGGGGCGTCCTGCGCGGCGTCCCCAAGCCGCTCGGCGTGGCCCTCATGATCTACGAGGCCCGCCCCACCGTGACCGTCGACGGCGCCCTGCTGCCCGTCGCCGTGGGCAACGCCGTCCTGCTGCGCGGCGGCAAGGAGAGCGCGGCCACCGACGCCGCGCTGGCCGCCACCGTCGAGGCCGCCCTCGTCTCCGCGGGCCTCCCCGCCGGCCTCGTCACCGTCCTGGAGGACCCCGACCGCTCGCTGATGAAGGCCGTCCTCGCCCGCCCCGACCAAGTGGACGTCCTGATCCCGCGCGGCAGCCCCTCCCTGATCGAGTACTGCCGCACGGCGAGCTCGATCCCGCTCATCGCCAGCGGCGGCGGGGTCAACCACCTGTACGTGCACCGGTCGGCCGACCTGGCGCTGGCCGCCCGCGTCACCCTGAACAGCAAGATCCCGGAGCCGGCCGGCTGCACCTCGGTCGAGATGGTCCTCGTCGACCGGGAGATCGCGCCCGACTACCTGGCCGCCGTCCTCGCCGAGTGCGAGCGGCAGGACGCCCGGCTGACCATCCGCCTGGACTCCTCCATGGCCGGACCGGCCGCCCGGGACGACATGCCCTGGCGCACCGAACCGCTGGAACCGCACGACCTGGGACGGGAGTTCCTCGACCCGGTCATCGGCCTCCGGCCGGTCTCCGGCCTCGAAGAGGCGGCCGAGCACATCCGGGCCTACGGATCCCGCCACACGGAGGGCGTCCTCGCCGAGGACCCCGGGACGGCGCGGAGGTTCACCCGGCTCGTGGACGCCGCGATGATCGTCGTCAACGGATCGCTGCGCCTCCACGACGGCCCCAAGCTCGGCCTGGGCTCGGAGATCTCCATCGCCACCGGACGGCTGCACGTCCGCGGCCCGGTGACCCTCGGCGCGCTGGTGACCACCACCTGGGTCGTCGAGGCCAACGGCGAACTGCGCGACTGACCGCCCGCGCCCCTCCTCCCAGGGGCGCCCGCCCCGCGCTCCGCCGCGCCACGGCCCGTCACCCCCACCCCGGACGCCGCCGCCCGCACCCCCACGTCCTCGGAGCCTCCCGAGCTCCCCGAGTCTTCTACGTCTTCGTGAGAGGCAGCAATGACCACCGTCCCGCACATCGACCGGACCGCCGTCGGCGACACCGTCAAGCGCGTCGTCGTCGCCGAGTCCCGGCTGTCCGTCGACCCCACCACGATCTCCGACGCCGAACCGCTCGTCGGCGAGCTGCTGCGCGTCAACTCGCTCGGCTTCGTCGGCATGCTGGTCCGCATCGAGGACGAACTCGGCACCACGCTCCCCGACGACCTGTTCGTCGGCCGCAGCTTCCAGACCGTCGGCGACCTCATCGACGTCGTCCTGTCCGGCACGGAGAACGCCCGATGACCGTCGCGCTCCCGACCCGCTGGCGCAGCGCCCTGCCCCACCTCTCCGCGCCGATGCCCCCGGACCTGACCCCCGAGACGGCGGCGTCCGGCACCGGGGTCGGCGTCAACCTGCCCATGGAACTGGTCCGCCAGAGCGTCCTGGAACGCGAGTACTGGCAGATACCCGACGAGGTCCTCGCCGCCTACCGCCAGTTCCGGCCCACCCCGCTGTGGCGGGCCACCGGCTTCGAGCGGGCCATCGGCTCCCGGGTGCCGATCTACCTGAAGTACGAGGGCGGCAACATCTCCGGCAGCCACAAGCTGAACACCGCCCTCGCCCAGGCCCACTACTACAAACAGGCCGGCGTGAAGGAACTGGTCACCGGCACCGGAGCGGGCCAGTGGGGCACCGCGATGGCCGCCGCCTGCGCGCTGTTCGGACTGCGCTGCCGGGTCTTCATGGTCGACTCCAGCCTGCGCCGCAAACCGTACCGCGGGGTGCTGATGCGCATGCTCGGCGCCGAGATCCACTCCAGCCCCAGCGGTCTGACCGGGGTCGCCGACCGGCGCGGCGAAGGCATCGGCAACAGCCTCGCGCTCGCGATCGGCGAGGCCGTCGAGTACGCCTCCACCCACGAGGGCGTCGCCTTCTGCATCGGCAGCGGCGAGACCTACAGCATCCTGCACCAGTCGGTCATCGGGATCGAGGCGCAGGACCAGCTCGCGGAGCTGGACGGAACGGTGGACATGGTCGTCGGCGCCGTCGGCGCGGGCTCCAACTTCGGCGGCATCGCCCTGCCCTTCCACGCCGAGGCGCGGACCACCGGCACGGAGGCGCCCACCCTGGTCGCGGCCGAGTCGTCGACGGCGCCCAAACTCACCCGCGGGGTCTACGCGTACGACAAGACCGACGCCACCGGCACCGGCCCGATGGAGGCGATGTACACCATCGGCAGCGACTACCCGATCCCGGACGCCCACTCCGCCGGCCTGCGCTTCCACGGCGCCGCGAAGATCATCTCCGCGATGCGGCACACCGGTGACATCGCCGCCACCGCCGTCACCCAGCAGGAGGCGCTCGACGCCGGCCGCCTGTTGACCCGCAACGAATGCGTGCTGCCCGCCCCCGAGTCGGGCCACGCGCTCGCCGCGGCCGCCAAGCTCGCCACCTCCGGCGCGGACGGCATGCGCGCCCGGAACGGCGTCCTCGTCTGCGTCAGCGGCCACGGCTACCTCGACCTCGCCGCGTACGAGCAGCTCCTCAACGACGAGCTCGGCGACGAGGCGCCCAGCGAGCAGGCCCTGCTGCGCGCCGTCTCCGGCCTCACCCCGGCCGCCCCGGACGGCGCCGCTCCCCGCCTCGCCGGGGGCCCGCTGCTCGCCGGAGGCCCGCGATGACGTCCACCACCGACACGGCGCCGGCGCCCGAGCGGACGCCGGCGGTCCCCTCCGTCCGCGCCGAACTGCTCGACTGCGTGCAGTCCAACCTGGCCGTGCTCGCCGACCGGTTCCACGGGCCGGACACCCACCTGGCCCTCGGCGCCGCCCTCCGGTTCGCCCCCCGGCCCGGCCCGCACGGACTGCCCACCCTGGAGCCGGAGGCGGCCCACCAACTGGCCGCCGTCGCGGACGTCGGCCTCGTCGAGCACACGCGCCGGTACGACGTCCCGGCCGGGGAGCTCGCCGCACTGGCCGCCGCGCACGGCCCGCTGTACGTCATGGCCGACAGCCACGACATGCCCTGGCTGCCCTACCACCGGCAGCGGCACATGCAGCACAGCTACCTGGTGGCCGCCGAGGGCGACCGCGCCCTGGTCGTCGACGCCTACCACAGCCACACCCCGTGGGGCCTCGCCGCACCGGGGGAGTGGACCCTGGACTGGTCCGAACTGCCCCCGTCCTCCCTGGTGGTGGTGTTCGGACCGGCCGCGGCCGGAGCCCCGGAGACCGCCCCGGGCGGCGAGTACGGCGACGTCGACGGCTACACCGCCGCGTACGCCGGCCACCCCGACCGGTTCGCCGCCCTCGACCGGCTGACCACCGAGACCTGGCTGCTCGCCCGCTCCCGGAGGCTGCACGCCGCCTTCCTGGAGCACACCGGCCGGCCCCCCGGACCCGGGACCGCCGAGCACCTGCGGCGCCTCGACCGGCTCGCCGAACAGGCGTTCCTCGCGATGCGCCGGGTGCAGCGCGGCCGACCCGAACCGGCCCGGCTGATGACCGACCTGGCCGACGCCCTGCACGCCGACCGGGCGCTCTTCGCGGCGCCCCCGGACCCGTCGCGCGACACGGTGACGGAGACCGTCGCCGAGGTGCTCGGCGTCGACACCGCCACGCTGCTCGCCGCGCCCGCCCTCACCGCCGTGCCCGGCTTCAACTCCTTCCAGGTCGTCGAGATCGTCGAGGCCCTGGAGGAGCGGCTCGGCATCGAGTTCGCCGCCGAGGACCTGCTGCCGGAGAACCTCCACCGTGTCGAGGACCTGCGACGGCTCGTGGCGGGCGCCCGCGCCCGCTGACGACCGGCGCCCGGCGCCCGGCCCTCCCCGCACCCCTTCCCACCACGACAGGAGCACCACGATGGACCCCCGCTTCACCGAACTGCTCGCCCCCTTCCTCAAGTACCTCGGCGACCAGGAGCTCGTCGAAAGCTCCGACCTGCGCAAACTCGGCCTGGACTCGATGCAGTCCATCGAACTGCTCTTCGCCATCGAGGACACCTTCGGGCTCTCGCTGCCCGACGAGGACCTCAACGACGCGACCTTCGCCACCGCCGGCGCGCTGTGGAAGGCGATCACGGCGGCCGAGGGCGCCCAGGGTCTGGCGGACGTGGCGTGAGCGCCGACACGGCCCTCGCGCCCGAGGCGCCCGAGACCCCTGAGACCCTTGGGACCCCGGAGGCTTCCGGGGCCCCGGCGGACGCGTTCACCGGACGCACCCCCGTGGAGCGCGCCCGCCACGTGGCGCGGATCGCCGCCGAACACGCCCGCCGCCACGACCGCGACGCCGACTTCCCCGTCGAGGCGCTGGCCGCGCTGCGGGAGTCCGGACTGCTCGGCCTGACCGTCCCGGCCGGCCACGGCGGACTCGGCGGCTCCCTGACCGACCTGCTCGACGTGTGCGTCGAACTCGGCCGCGCCGACATGTCCGTCGCGATGATCCTCGGCATGCACTGCCAGCAGGTCGCCGCCGTCACCGGACACGCGGCACCGCGGCTGCGCGACGCGCTGCTGCCCCGGATCGCCGCCGGCGAGCTCTACCTGGCCTCCGTCACCACCGAGGCGGGCAAGGGCGGACACCTGCTCACCGCCGAGTCCGAGGCCCGCGGCGACGCGTCCGGCCTGGCCATCGACCGGTTCGCGCCGATCGTGACCGGCGGCGCCCACGCCGACGGCTTCCTGATCACGGTGCGGGCCCCCGACGCGGCCTCCCCGACCGAGGTCTCCCTCGTCTACGCCGACCGCGACCAGCTCTCCGTCGAACCGAGCGGGGAGTGGAACCCGATGGGCATGCGGGCCAGCCACAGCGGCGCCCTCCGCCTCACCGGGCACGTCCCGGCCCACCAGGTGGTCGGCGCGCACGGCGCCTTCTCCGCCATCGCGAGCGGGGTGTTCGGACCGCTGGCCCACCTCGCCTGGTCCGCCGCCTGGCTCGGCACCGCCGCCGGCGCCCTCTCCCGGGTCGTCCACATGCTGCGGAGCCCGGCCGGACGCCGCCGCTTCGACCTCGGCTCCGAGCTGCTGCTCTCCCGGCTCTCCGCCGCCCGCCAGCGGATCGACACCGTGCACGCCCTGCTCCGCCACACCGCCGGGGTCGTCGACGACACCGCCGACCTGTCCCAGCCCAGGATCCAGCTCCTCCTCAACGCCCTGAAGATCACCGCCTCGGAGCAGTGCCACGCGGCGGTGGACGACCTGGTCCTCGCCGTGGGACTGCGGGACGGCTACCTCAAGGACTCGGACACCCGGCTCGAAGCGGCCCTGCGCGACCTGCGCTCGGCCCCGCTCAACTACAGCAACGACCGCCTGCACCAGGCGGACGGCCGGCTCACCCTGCTCGACCCGGAGGTACGCCTTGTCTGACCAGGCCGCTCTGCGGCTCGCGCCGAGGGGCGCGGCCGGATCGGCACCACCACCGCCCACCGGAACCGACCACCCGATCCCCGTGCCCGGCCGGCCCGTTCCCGCGGAGTCCGTTCCCGCCCAGCCCGTTCCCGCCGGGTCCGTGCCCGCACGGCCTGTTCCCGCCCAGCCCGTTCCCGCCGGGCCCGTCTCCTCCGGGCCCGTTCCCGCCCCCGGCGCCACCGCGCTCGACGCGCTGCCGCCGGAGGCGGACGGGCGCCGGATCTGGGCCGCGCTCGGCGACTCCGGCCGACTGGCCGCCGTCTACCGCGACGGCGACCCGGCCTCCGGCGTCGTCCCCGACGCGCTCGGCCGGCTCATGACCGACGTCGACGCCCGCTTCGGCATCGGCGCCACGCTCTCGGTGTGCATTCAGCTCGCCACCTCCGTCCCCCTGCTCGCCCTCGGCGGCGACCCGGCCGCGCGCGCCCTGCGGGACGCCCTCGCCGGCCGCGCCGTCGTCGCGCTCGCCGCCACCGACGAGGGCTCCGGCGCCGACCTCGCGGGCCTCGGCACCACCGTGGCCGTCGAGGACGACGGGGTGACGGTGACCGGCACCAAACGCTGGATCACCGGCGCCCTGTACGCCGACCACCTGCTCGTCCTGGCCCGCCACCGCGAGGGCCGCCACTTCACCAGCTTCACCTGGGTCCTGGTCCCGGCCGACGCGCCCGGGGTGAGCGTCGAACCGGCCGACACCGCGCTCTTCGACGGCTCCGGCACCGGACACGTCCGCCTGGACGGGGTCCGGCTGCCCCGGGACCACGTCGTCGGCCGGGTCGGACGCGGCATGACCTCCTTCGCGGCGCACATCGCGGTGGAACGCCTGACCGGCACCCTCTGGGGCGTGGCCCTGTGCGCGCGGACGCTGCGCGGGACGAAACGGCGCCTCCAGGAACGCGCCCACGGCGACGGCACCCTGTGGCAGCTGGAGAGCGTGCGGCAGCGCTTCGCCGCCTGTCTGCTCCGCACGCACGAGCTCGCCGCGCTCGCCCACCGGCTCGGCGACCGCGTCGCCGAGCGCCACGACACCGCAGCGGCGGCCCTGCTCAAGGCGAGCGCGGCGAAGACGGTCGACGCCGTCCTGGCCGAGTGCGCCCAGCTCCAGGGCGCCGAGGGCTTCGCGACCTCCGGCGCCCAGTGGACCCGGGCCCAGGCGGCCCTGTGGGGCATCGGCGGCGGCACCACGGAGATCGTGCTCGCGGCCGTGGCCGGAGCCGCCGACCCCCTCCTCGCGGAGCTGCCCTCATGAACGTCGTCGAGATCGTCCCCGACGTGTGGACCGCGTCGGGACGCGTCACCGCGCCGCCGCGCGGCCACCCGGACGACCTCGCGGCCGCCGCCGGCATGGTGGCCTGGCGGGCGGAGGAGTTCCTCTCCGGCCGGACCCTGCTGCGCGCGCTCCTCGCGGAGGTCGCGCCCGGGGCCGAACGCCTGCGGGTGGCCCCGGGCCCCCACGGGAAGCCCCATCTGCCCGACCGGCCCGACCTCGGCATCAGCGTCGCCCACGACGAGGGACACTTCGCGACCGCCGTCGCCGTGGGCCGCGCCGTCGGCGTCGACGTCCAGCAGCCCGCGCCGCACCTCGCCCCCGGCGTCGTGCGCCGCTGCGTCCGCGCCGGGCACGAGGCCGTCAACGCCCTGCCGCCCGCCGAGCGCTCCCTGGCGTTCGCCTGGATCTGGACCGCCCAGGAGGCCTGTGTGAAGGCCGAGGGCAGCGGCCTGGCCGGCGGCCCCTGGACCGTCGACGTGGGCCTCGGCCAGACGGAGGGCACCTGGAAGAACTTCACCTGGCGCAGTCTGCGCGACACATCGGAGACACCCCTGAGCTGCGCATGGGAGGCTGCCGGATGAACGGAGTGCCGAACGGCCTCGTGAACGACACGGAGAAGGACCTCCCGAACGATCCCGCGGGGGACCTCGCGAACGACCGCAGGAACGACCTCCCGGACAACCCCGGGAAGAACCTCGCGAACGGCCGCGCGCACCACTCCGCGCCCGGCCCCGCGAACGACCCCCCGGCCGTCACGGAGAACCCCCCGGCGCCCGTACCCGCGTCCGCGCCGGAGGCCGCCGCCCGGCCCGACCCGCCGGAGCTGAGCTGCTACACCGCCGCCCTGGTCGCCTACCTTGAGCCGGAACTGCCCGACGCCGCCGACCGGCTCGCCGGGGCCGTCCGGCTCGCGGTCCGCACCGACCACCCCAGCGGCCGCCTCGCGTTCTCCCACCACCACCGGATCGACCTCACGGCCGGCTCCGGCGGGCTGGTCCACCGGGGCGCCGCCCACTGGCCCGAGGCACTGGCCGCCCTGCGCGCGGAGGCCGGCCGGAACGGCCGCGTCCTCGCCGTCGCCAACACCCGCACCGTCCCCTGGTCCCCGGCCTGCGGGACGTCCACGGCGGCCCACTGGATCCTGCTGGAACCGGTGCCCGGCGGCCCCGGCGCCTGGCGGGTCACGGACCGGTTCGCCGCCCTCCTCCCGGAGGGCGAGCAGCACCCCCACACCGGTGTCGTCGACGACACCGCCCTGCGGTCCCTGCTCACCCCGCTGGGCGCCCTGGCACCGCAGTACGCCCTGCGCGACGTCCACGCCCTCGGCGAGGCCTCGGAGACGCCCGCCCCGGACCACTACGGCTGGCTGGCACGCCGCTCCGCCCCGGCCGCCACCGCCCCGCCCGAGGGCCGCTGGCTGCACGAGCCGTCGGAGACCCTCGGGTTCCTCGCCGACCGGCTGGGCGCGGACCCCGTCCTGCTGGCCGCCCACGCCGACGACCTGTGGGCCGCCGCCCGGCACCAGCGCCACCGCCTGGACCTGCTGGCGCGCACCGGAGCGGTCTCCCGGACGGCCGCGGAAACCGCCGCGGACGCCTGGGGCGAGCTGCCCCGCTCGCTCCGCTTCGCCGTCACCTCGGCCGAACGCGGCCGCCCCCGGCCCGGCGTGGTCGCACGGGCCTTCGCCGGCCTCGTCGCCGCCACCACCCGCGTACAGAAGGAGGAACAGCGCTGATGTCCGTACGTCCCGAGGCACCGCAACCCCGGCTCCACGACTGGTTCGCCCGGTCCGCGCACCGCCACGGGGACGGCCGCACCGCCCTGGAGGTCGACGGCCACCACCTGGGCTACGCGACCCTCTCCGCCCTCGCCGACACCGTCGCCGGGACGATCCTCGCCCGGCACACCGGCCGGCCGGCCCGGGTGGGGCTGCTGGCCTCGCGCTCGGTCCTCGCCTACGCCGGCTACCTGGGGATCCTCCGGCTCGGCGCCACGGTGGTGCCGCTGAACCCGGCCTTCCCCCTCGCCCGCAGCGGCGACGTCGCCAAGGAGGCCGGACTCGACCTGGTGCTCGCCGACGCGGCCCTGCCCGACCTGGACGCCCTGCCCGTCCCGGTGCTCCGGCTCACCGACCGGGACCTGCTCGACCGGCCCGCCGCGCCCGCCCCGCCGCCCGCGCCCGCCGTCTCCGGCGACGACCTCGCGTACGTCCTGTTCACCTCCGGGTCCACCGGCCGCCCCAAGGGCGTCCCCGTCACCCACGACAACGTCGCCGCCTACCTCGGCCACGTCGTACCCCGGTACGGGCTCGGCCCCGGCGCCCGGGTGTCGCAGACCTTCGACCTCACCTTCGACCCGTCGGTGTACGACATGTTCGCGGCCTGGGGGTCGGGCGCCACCCTGGTCGTGCCGACCCGCGACGACCTCCTCTCCCCGGTGCGCTACGTCAACGAGCGGCGGATCACCCACTGGAACTCGGTGCCCTCCGTCGCGGCCATCGCGATGCGGCTGCGCGCCCTGAAACCCGGCTCCATGCCCACCCTGCGGTGGAGCCTGTTCTGCGGCGAGGCCCTGAAGACGGCGCACGCCGCGGCCTGGGCCGCCGCCGCCCCGAACAGCACGCTGGAGAACATCTACGGGCCCACCGAGATGACCGTCACCTGGACCGAGTACCGGCTCCCGGCCGACCCCGCCGACTGGCCGGACACCGGCAACGGAACCGTGCCCATCGGCACCCCGTACCCCGGCCAGGAACACCTGGTCCTGGACGACGACGGCCGCCCCGCCGACGAGGGCGAGCTGTGCGTGCGCGGCAGCCAGCGCTTCCCCGGCTACCTCGACCCGGCGGACGACACCGGCCGCTTCCACGCCTTCGACGGCCGGCGCGCCACCGCGTACGACGGCTCCGCGCCCCTCACCCCGGAGCACTGGTACCGCACCGGCGACCGGGTGCGGCGGCAGCACGACGGCGTGCTGGTGCACCTGGGCCGGATCGACCACCAGCTCAAGATCCACGGCTACCGGGTGGAGCTGGGCGAGATCGAACTCCTGCTGACGCGGCGGCCCGGAGTGACCGACGCCGTGGTCGTGGCCGTGCCCGGCCGCAAGGGCGAGCCCGTGCTGCGCGCGGTCTGCACCGGCGGTCCGGCGGACCCGGCCGCGCTCCTCGACGCCCTGCGCGAGAAGCTGCCCGCCTACATGGTGCCGGCCACCGTCGAGTTCACCGAGGCCCTGCCGCTGAACACCAACGGAAAGGTCGACCGGGCCGCCCTGGTCGCCTCCCTGTCCCGACCGGAAGCGGCCTGAGAGGCGAACCATGACCATCGACACCACCCTTCCCGGTGCGCCCCCGCTCGACCGGGGCACCTTCCGCCGCACCATGGGGCGCTTCCCGAGCTTCGTCACGGTGATCACCACCGGGACGGGCGCGGGCCCCGCCGGGTGCACGGCCACCGCCGTGCTCTCGCTCTCGCTGTCGCCGGCGAGCGTCCTCGTGTCGCTGCGCAGCGAGAGCCGCACCCTCCGGGAGATCCGCGCCTCCGGCGCCTTCGCGGTCAACGCCCTGGCCTGGGAACAGCGGGCGCTCGCGCAGCGGTTCGCCACCGGAGACCCGGAACGCCGGTTCGACGGCGTCCCCCACTCCTGGACGGACGGCGTCCCCGTACTGGACGACTGCTCGGCCACCGTCGTCTGCCGGCTGCACGACGCCGTCGAGGCCCTGGACCACACCCTGCTCATCGGCACCGCCGAACGGGCCGAGCACGCCCCGGACGCCCCCATGGTGCTCCTCGACGGACGGGCGCACCGGCTCGCACCGGCGGACTTCCCCGCCCTCTGACCCCTCCGGCCCCTCGTACCGGCCGCTCGTACCGACGTCTGCCGTCCCCGCCTCCTCCCCTCCGCCTCCTCCCCTCCGACCCCTCCGACCTCTCAGACAGACCCAGGAGACCCCTCCCGTGACACCGTCCATCCAGACCGCCGCAGGTCCCCTCGACACCCGTCACGAACTGTTGCACTCCTTCCTGCTCTCCGCCGCGCCCACCGCCCCGGACAGCCCGGCCGTCGTCGAGTTCGTCGCGAACGGTTCCGTACGGACCACCCGCTACGGCGAACTGGCCGACCTCGTCCGGACGTACGCCGCCGACCTCGACGCCCTCGGCCTCGACATCGGGGACAGGGTGATCCTGGAGTCCGACACCTCGGCCCACGCGATCGCGCTGCTCCTCGCCTGCTCGGCGGCGGGCCTGCCGTTCGTCCCGGTCAGCCCGGAGACCCCCGACCGGCGGCTGCGGACGATCATGGAGACCACCGGTGCCGCCCTGCACCTCCAGACCGAGGAGGGGAAACGGGAGGACGTGCCGGTGACGGCGGGCACGGCCCGCTTCGGCTCCGGCCGGCTGCGCCCGGAGCGGCCCCCGCAGCCGCGGACCCGCCGCAGGTCCGAGCTGTGCCCGACCGACACCGCCTACATGATCTTCACCTCCGGCAGCACCGGACGCCCCAAGGGCGTCGTGATGAGCCACCGGGCGGTCACCTCCTTCTACCGCGGCATGCTGGACCAGGGCATCGTGGGCCCGGGGGACCGGGTCGCGACCACCTCGCCCCTCCAGTTCGACTTCTCGCTCCTCGACATCGGCCTCGCCCTCGGCAGCGGCGCCGCGGTGGTGCCGGTGCCGCGCGGCCTGCTGCGCTGGCCCAGTCGTTTCCTGCGGGTCCTCGCCGACACGGGCGCCACCCAGGTCAACGGCGTGCCGTCGATCTGGCGGCAGAGCCTGCGCCACCTGCCCGACCGGCTGGCCGAGCTCACCGGGGTGCGCGGCGTGCTCTTCTGCGGCGAGGACTTCCCGCTGCCCGAACTCCGTGCGCTCCAGGGGCTGCTGCCGCAGGCCCGGCTGATCAACTGCTACGGCGCGACCGAGTCGATGGCCTGCTCCTTCACCGACGTCCCCCGCCCGATCCCCGCCGACCTGGAGAAGCTGTCCATCGGGTACGCCCACCGGGGCGCCGAGATGCTCCTGGCCGACGAGACCGGCCGGCTGATCGAGGAGTCCGGCGTCCCGGGCGAGATCCACCTGCGCACCCCGGCCCTGTTCACCGGCTACTGGGACGATCCCGTGGCGTCGGCCGCCGCACGGGTGCCCGATCCGGCCGAGCCGCGCTCGGGCCAACTGGTGCTGCGGACGGGCGACCTGGCCTACCGGGGGCCGCACGGCGAGTTCTACTTCTGCGGACGTGCCGACTCCCAGGTGCAGATCCGGGGCAACCGCGTGGAGCTCGGCGAGATCGAGCGCCGGCTGCGCGAACACCCCGAGGTCGCCGAGGCCGTGGTCCTCCTGGTCGAGCGGGAGGGGGACGAGCCCCGGCTCGCGGCCTGCGTGGTGGCGCGGGACGGCGCGGACTCCCTCGACGACGGCCGGCTGACCGACTTCTGCGCCGCATCGCTCCAGCGGTACATGGTCCCCGACACGGTGCACGTCCTCGCCGCGATGCCGGTCTCGACGAACGGCAAGGCGGACCGCAGGGCGCTGGCGACGCTGCTCGCCGGGGCCCGCTGAGCCGGCGGGGGAGGGGGACACGGTGGACCGGACCGAACGGTGGCCGAAAACAGCGCCCGCGGACCACGTATACCTCAGTTACGCGTATCTCAACGCCCGCGACTACGACGCCCTCGCTTCGCTCCTCGACGCGGGTGTCGTCTTCCGGGGACCGGAAGGCGTGGTGGCGTCGGGACGTGAGGAGGTGATAGCGACGGAAAAGCGCAGACGGTTCGTCTATACGCTCGACGAGATCTGGAGCGCGTCGGGAAGAATGGTGGTCACGGGCATTCTTCGTCAACCGGAACCAGGATGTCCGGAAGTGGATTTCGCGGCCATCTTCGTCATGTCGGAATGTGGCCTGATCGTTTCCCGGCGGACGTATGTTTCGGGGATCATCCCTGATGAGGTCGGTACCGGGACGGGAAGTGGCCGAATCGTGCCCATGGAGGCATAGGCCCTCACCGGACTGCCGGAGGCATGTTAGTTTGGCAAGCCCGCGAAAGGGAGCCGCACCGATATGCCGACGACGTCCGACGAACCCATTTACCGCGTCCTCGGGCCGCTACAGGTAACGGGAGCGTCGGGCGAGGCCTGTCGCATTCCCCGGGGGCGCCAGCAAGTCGTGCTCGGCGCGCTTCTTCTGGAAGTTAACCGGGTGGTCAGTACGGAAAGTCTCATCGACGCCATCTGGGGCGAGGCGCCACCGGCCACCGCCCGCACCCAGGTGCAGATGTGCGTGTCCGCGCTGCGCGCCAACCTCTCGGTGATCGGCCAGGGTTCCCGGCTGCTCACCCGGGAGCCGGGATACGTCCTGGAGGCCGCCGGGGACCTGCTGGACGCGGCGCTCTTCTCCCGGTACCGCAGGGAGGCGCACGAAGCGGCGGAGGCCGGCCGGGCGGAGGAGGCCGCCGCGCTCACCCGGCGGGCGGCCGACCTGTGGCGCGGCCCCGCGCTCAGCGGGTGCCGCAGCGAACGGCTCCAGTCCATGGCGGCCCGGCTCGACGAGTACCGGCTCATCAATCTGGAGACCTACGCCGACCTGGAACTGCGGCTCGGCCGGCACGCCCGGCTCATCCCCGAACTCTCCGCCCTGGTGGCCGCGTACCCGCTGCGCGAACCGCTGCGCGGCCGGCTGATGCTGGCCCTGTACCGCTCGGGCCGGCAGGCCGAGGCCCTGGAGGCGTTCCGGGAGGGGCGGGCCATCCTCGTCGAGCAGCTGGGCATCGAACCGGGCGACGAGCTGCGGGAGCTGGAGTCCGCGATCCTGGCCGCCGACCCGGAACTGCGCCCGCCCCACCCCCGGCCGGCCGCCGACCGTCCCGCGCCGGCCTCGCCGCCCCGCGCCGGGACGCCCGCCCGGACCCCGGACCCTCCCGGCAGAATCGTTCCCTTCCAGTTGCCGGCCGACAACGCCGACTTCACCGGCCGCACCCAGATCGTGCAGGCCGCCGAGGAACTGCTCCTCGCGGGCGGCGACGGACGGCCGACCCCGATCGCGGTCCTCGCCGGACCGTCCGGCGTCGGCAAGAGCACCATCGCCGTCCACCTCGGACACCGCCTGGCTCGCGCCTTTCCCGACGGACAGCTCTACTGTGACCTCGCCGACGCCGACCCCTCGTCGGCCACCGCCCTCGACGCCCTGGGCCGGTTCCTGCGCGCGCTCGGCATACCCGGCGCGCAGATCCCCGGCCCGATCGAGGAACGCGCCGAGATGTACCGCGGCCTGCTGGCCGACAAGCGGATGCTGATCGTGCTCGACAACGCCTCCGGCCCCCAGCAGGTCCGGCCCCTGCTGCCCGGCAACGGCACCTCCTCCGTCATCGTCACCGGACAGGCCGGCATCACCGGACTGCCCGGCGCCCGGTTCCTGCACGTGGACGTGTGCAGCCCCGAGGAGTCGATCGACATGCTGGCCGCGGTCATCGGCGCGGAACGCGTCGCGGCGGAGCCCGAGGTGGCCGCGGACCTGGTACGGCTGGTGGGACGGCTGCCGCTGGCCCTGCGGATCATCGCCGCCCGCCTGGCCGCCCGCCCCAACTGGTCCCTCGCGTGGATGCGCGACCGGCTCTCCGACGAGAGGCACCGGCTGGACGAACTGTCCCACGGCGAACTGGCCATCCGCTCCAGCCTCGCCCTCACCTACGACGGGCTGACCGAGGAGGGCCGCCGGCTGCTGCGGCTGCTCGGCCTCCAGGACGGCGGCTCCGTACCCACCTGGGTCGCGGCCGCCCTCCTGGACGCCGACCCGTTCCGCGCCGGGGACCTGCTGGAATCGCTGGTGGACGCCCAGATGCTGGAGGTCGACGGCACCGCGTCCCCCACCGAGCCGCACTACCGGCTGCACGCCCTGGTCCGCCTGTTCGCCCGCGAGGAGCTGGAACGGCACGCCGACCGCGACCGGGCCGACCTCGCCCTCACCCGGCTCGTCGGCGGCTGGCTCGCCCTGGCCGACGAGGCCCACCGGCGCCTGTACGGAGGGGACTTCACCATCCTGCACGGGGACGCGCCGCGCTGGCACCTGCCCGGGGCGCGGACGGACCGGCTCCTGCGGGAGCCGCTGTCCTGGCTGGAGACCGAACGCGCCAACCTCTGCCACGTCGTGGACCTGGCCGCGGCGACCGGACAGGCGGAGGCGTGCTGGGACCTGGCCGTCACCCTGGTCACGATGTTCGAGTCCCGCTGCTACTTCGACGACTGGCAGCGCACGCACGAGAAGGCCCTCGAAGCGACCACGAGGGCGGGACTGACCCGGGGCCGGGCGGCCGTCATGTGCTCGCTGGGCTCGCTCCACCTCACCCGCTCCCGGCCGACCAAGGCGCGCGCGGCCCTCGAACCGGCCCGGGAGGCGTTCTCGGAGCTGGGCGACGTCCGGGGCCTCGCGCTGGTCCGGCGCAACCTGGCCATGCTGGCGCAGCGCCAGGGCGACCAGCGGGCGGCCCTGGCGCTGCACCGGCAGGCGGTGGCCGACTTCCAGGCGGTCGACGACCACGTCGGCCAGACCAACACCCTCGCCCACCTCGCCCGCCTCGCCCTCGACCAGGACCGCCTGGACGACGCCGAGCAACTGCTCGACGGGGCGCTGGACATCTGCCGGCGGGCCGGCAACGAGCGGATGGAGGCGCAGGTGCGGTTCGTGATGAGCGACCTCATGCAGCGCCGCGCGTGCTACCCGGAGGCCGAGCGGCTGCTGCGCAACGTCCTGGACCTGGTGCGTTCACGCGGGGACATCGCGGGCGAGTCCCGCATCCTGCACCGGCTGGGATCGGTCAACGCCCGGCTGGGACGGTTCACCACGGCGCAACGCCTGCTGCGCGAGGTGGCGTCCATCCGCGAGCGGACGATGGACCTGGTCGGCGCGGCCGAGGTCCGCCTCGAACTGGCCCAGCTGGAAGCCGACCAGAGCGGACCGCCGGCCCACGCCGGGCCCGGACGCGAGGACTCGGACGCCGTGCGTCACTGACCCCCGCCGCCGGGCCACGGGGTGTCGCCGGCCGGGGCGGGCGAGGGGGTCGGCTGGGGCCACGGGGTGTCACCGGCGACGGTCCGCACCTGCTCGGCCGTGGCGCTCCCGCCGGTGGACGGCGCGCCGAGGGCCGTGACCGCGGCGGTGACCGCGGCGGTGATCAGGAGGGCGGCGTTGAGGACCGCGAGGCGGATGCGCACTGGAATCTCCCCGTGTGTGGTGGTGGTCGGGCCGGGGTGCCGGCTGTTCAGAAAGGTACGGACCGCCGCCACTCATCGGCTATCGATCCGGCCCCGCGCCGCTCCTCGTCGCGACGGAACGACCAGTACCGGATCAGTAGGGCACCGATAGGGCGCCTGCGAAGCATGGGGATCCGCACAGCAGTCCTGTTCTGTACAGAGAGGATTCGGACTGTGGACACTCCTCAACTCCACGCCTTCGTGGCCGTGGTGGACATCGGAAGCTTCACCAGGGCGGCCGCCCGGCTGAACCTGTCGCAGCCGACGGTCACCACGCGTGTGAAGTCCCTGGAGCAGGGACTCGGGGTCACCCTCCTCGAGCGCCTGCCGAGCGGGGTGAGACCCACCGCCGCCGGCCGTCAGCTCCTGCCCTACGCACGGGAGATCATCTCGCTCACCGGCCGCGCCCGGCAGGCCATCGTCGCCGGGGGCCAGCCGCACGGACGGGTCGACGTCGGAACGGTGGAGAGCCTGACCAGCTACCGCCTGCTGCCGATGGTCGAGTACCTCTACCGCCGCTATCCCAACGTACAGGTCGCCCTGCACGCCGGCGCCGGCCCGGACGCCGTCGCGGCCGTCCGGGAGGGGCGCCTGGACTGCGCCTTCGTCGTCGGCTCCCCGGAGGAGCACGAGGGCCTGGAGACCCAGGTCCTGTGCCCCGAGCCCATGGTCCTCGTGAGCAGTCCCGGCCACCCGGTGACCGGCCGCGGCCCGGTCGGCGGGGACGTGCTGCGGACCACGCCGATCATCCGGGCCGACACCCGGGCCGGCTACCAGCTCCAGTTCGAGCAGGCGCTCGGGCTGCTCGACGGACCGGACCGCCCCCGCGTCTTCGACCTGGACTCGATCGACGCGGCCAAGCGCAGCGTCGCCCTGGGTATCGGCCTGGCGTTCATCCCCCTGGTCTCGGTCGAACGGGAGCTCGCCGACGGCACCCTGGCCGTCGTCGACTGGGTGCCGCCGTTCGACACGTGCACCCAGGTCGTACGGCGCCGGACCCGGACCCCCAACAGCGCGCTCGACGCCCTGGTGGCCACCGCCCTGGACGTCGCCGCGGAACACCTCGACGACGACCGCGTCCTCGCCGCGGGCTGACCGACCGGCCCCGCACCACGCCCCGGAAGAGGCACCCGGACCCAGGAAACAGCAGCAACCGGACCCCGCACCCCGGACTCCGGACCCAGGAACCGGAAGCGGAACCACCGCTCCCTCCTCCTCTCGTACCGAGAAAGGCCCGCCCCATGACCGTCTCCGCCACGGAGCAGTCCCTCCCCGACCCCGCCGGCCCCGCCTCCACCGCCGACCGGGTCCACGCCGCCGTCACCCGGCGCCTCGGCGAGCAGCCGCTGACCCCCGACACCGAACTCACCGCGCTCGGCGTCGACTCCCTCATGCTGCTGCGCGTCCTCGGCGACCTCGCCGCCGACCCCACGCAGGAGATCGACCCCTATCTGCTCGCCGACGTCGTCACGGTCGCGGACCTCGTGGCCTTCGTCGACTCCTGGAACTGAGGGGAGCGGGACATGAGCGGCATCCCCGTCACGGCCTCCCAGCGCAGCCTGCTGTTCATCCAGGAGGCCATGGAGCGCAAGGACCTCTACAACATCAGCTTCCGCATCGCCTTCGACGGCGAGGCGGACCCCGACGCCCTGCGCTCCGCCCTGCGCCGGCTCCTCGACCTCCAGCCGACCCTGCGCACCGAGTTCACCCTCGACGGCGGCGAGGCCGGGGCCCGCATCACCCCGACCGGCGCCGTCCCCCTCGACGTGGCCGGCAGCACGGCCGAGGGCGACGACTGGCAGCGGCACCTGGACGAGGAGAGCGCCGCCTTCGCCCGCCTCGCCGTGGACCTGCGGACGGCACCGCTGTGCCGCTTCAAGCTGCTCACCGCACCGGGCCGCAGCGCCCTGCTGTGCAACGTCCACCACTCCGTCAGCGACGGCGTCTCCATGACCGCCCTGCTCGACGAACTGACCGAGGGCTACCGGCTCGCCGTCGAGGCGCCCGGCCCGGCCGCCCCCGCCGCCCCGACCGCCGCGGAGCGCGAACGGCACCTCGCCGCCGAACTCGCCGCGCAGGTACGGGCGACCGAGGCCGCCGTCGAGGCAGGCGAGGTCAAGCGGCTCGCCGCCGAACTGGAGGGCGTCCCGCCGACCACCCTCTACGCGACGCCCACCCGCCCCGCGAACACCTCCTTCGCCGGAGCGGACCTGAACCTGCTGCTCGGCACCGACGAGCGCGAGCGCGTCGAGCGCACCGCCCGCGAGCTGTCCACCACCCCCTTCGCCGTGCTGCTCGCCTGCTACGCGGCCCTGCTCGGCGAGTACTCCGGCCAGGACCGGGTGGTCGTGGGCAGCCCGTTCTCCACCCGCCGCACCATCGCCTCGCACGACCTCGCCGGGTTCTTCGTCAACACCCTGCCGCTGGTCCTGCCGGCCGGCGACCTGCCGTTCGCCGCGCACGTCGCGGCCGTGACCGAGGTGGTGCGCGAGGCGAAGCGCTACCAGGCGGTGCCCTTCGACGCGCTGGTGGCCGAGGTCGCGCCCGAACGCACCACCAACCGCAACCCGCTGTTCCAGTCGATGTTCGCGATGCAGGACGAGCTGCGCACCCGGCTGGAGTTCGCCGGCGGACTGCGCGGCACGCTCCGCTTCGTCTCGCAGGAGGCGGCCCGCTTCGACCTCTGGCTGGGCGCCACCCCGGTCGAGGACGGGCTCCTGATCGAGGTCGAGTACGACAAGGACCTCTTCCCCGCCTCCTACGCCGAGCGGTTCCTCGACGAGTACCGGCAGGTGCTGCTCGGGGCCGCCGCGGACCCGAGCACCCCGCTGCACCGCCTGACGGCCGGCCTGGGGACCCGTGCCGTCCCCGGCTTCAGGCGCGCCGCCGAGGCCGTCACCGACAGCCCGGGCGGACTGGTCGGCCTGGTCCGGGAGGCCGCGCGCCGGCACCCCGAACGGCTCGCCGTCACCGACCCGCGCGGCCCCGGCCTCACCTACGCGGAGCTGCTGCGGCGCACGGCCCGCGCCGCCGCCGCCCTGCACGCCCGCGGGGTGCGGCGCGGGGACGTCGTCGCCGTCGTCCCGGAGAGCCTCGCGGACACCGTCGTGGCCATGCTGGCGGTCCTCTGGTGCGGCGCCGCCTACCTGCCCGTCGACACCACCCTGCCCGAGGACCGGCTGAGCTACATGATCGGCCACTCCGGCTGCTCCCTGGTCATCGGCTCCCGCCGCGTGACGCCCGACGAGCCGGAGCGCACCACCGTCGCCGCCCTCCAGGAGGCGGGCTCCGCCGACGCCGCGCCGGAGCCCCCGGACGGCACCGCCCCCGTCTACGTCATGTTCACCTCCGGCTCCACGGGCCGTCCCAAGGGCGTCCTCATGGGCCAGCCCGCCCTGGTCAACCTGCTGCACTGGCAGATCGACACCCTCCAGATGGGCCCCCTCACCCGCTTCCTGCAGTTCGCGCCGCTCGGGTTCGACGTCTCCTACCAGGAGATCTTCCCGACCCTCGCGGCCGGCGGCACGGTCCAGGGCCTCGGCGACACCGACCGGCGCGACCTCGCGCGGGTCGCCGCCCTGGTCGAGGAGGAGCGCCTCACCCACGTCTACCTGCCGGTCGCCGTCCTCGGCGCGTTCGCCGACGCCGTCCACGACGGCGGCCACCCGCTCGCGGACGTGCGGCACCTCTGCGTCTCCGGCGAGCAGCTCCACCTGGACAGCCGTTCCCGGCGGCTCCTGGACCGCCACGAGGACCTCACCCTGGTCAACCTCTACGGGCCCACCGAGACCCACGCCGTCACCGGCCACGTCCTGACCGGCGGCCCCGGCCGCGACCGGCCCTCCCACGTGCCGATCGGACACACCCTGCCCGGCGTCGACACCCACCTCCTCGACCCGCACGGCAGGCCCGTGCCGCCCGGCGCGGTCGGCGAGCTGTACTTCGGCGGCGTCTGCCCGGCCGAGGGCTACCTCAACGACCCCGAACGGACCGGGGCGGCGTTCCTGCCCGCCCCGGACGGCACGGGCCGCGTCTACCGCACCGGCGACCTGGCGATCCTCTCCGAGGACGGCACCCTGGCCTTCCTCGGCCGCCGGGACTCCCAGGTCAAACTCCGCGGCCACCGCGTCGAACTGGGCGAACTGGAGCTCGCCGCCGAGAAGCTGCCGGCCCTCCGCGCCGCCGCGGCCGCGGTGCACGGCACCGGCGAACGGGCCGCCCTCTGCCTGTTCGCCCTCCCGGCGCCCGGCGAGGCCGTGGACGCGCGGGAGCTGCGCGACGCCCTCCGGGCCGAACTGCCGCCGTACATGATCCCGCGTCACGTCCTGACCATCGACGCCATGCCGCTCACCGACAACGGCAAGATCGACCGCAAGACGCTGCTGCGCCGCTTCGAGCGCGGCGAGTTCACCGAGGCCACCGCCGCGAAGCCGGCCGGGACCTGGACGCCGGGCCCGGCCGAGGCCCTGGTCCGGGACGTCTGGACCCAGCTGCTCGGCAGCGAACCGACCGGCGCCGACGAGTCGTTCTTCCTGCTCGGCGGCAACTCCTTCGACGTCCTGCGGCTGCTGAACACCGTCGCGGAACGCACCGGAGTGCGCGTCCCGGTGGTCGAGTTCTTCCGGACCCCCACCATCCGGGCCCTTGCCGACCACCTCACCACCGACCGCGGAGCGACCACATGACCACCACCCTGCCGTCCACGGCCTCCCCGGCCACCTCCTCCCCGCTCCCCGCCGGCCACACCGTCCTCGACCTGATCGAGGGCCACGTCCGCCGCGCACCGGACCGCACGGCCGTGCTGTGCGGCCCGGACCGGATCTCGTACCGCCGGCTGTGGGACGCGGCGCACGGGGTCGCCGAACGCCTCCTCGCGCACGGCTGCTCCCGGGGGGAGACGGTCGCCCTCGTGGGCCCCGGGAACACCGCGTTCATGACGGCCGCCCTGGGCGCCTGGCTGGCCGGCGCCGCCTGGGTGCCGATCGACCCGCGCCTGCCCGAGGAGCGCGTGCGGTACGTCCTCGACGACACCGGCGCCCGGATCGTCCTCACCACCGCCGAGAGCGGCACCGGACCCGGCACCGGTCTGCGCACCGAACGGGTCGTCCTCGACGGGACGGACACCGCCGAGGACGCGGATCCGGACGCGCTCGCCGCCAGGGAGGAGCGGATCCGCCCGCACCGGGCGACCGCCGGCGACCGCGCCTACCTCATCTACACCTCCGGCTCCACCGGGCGCCCCAAGGGCGTCGCGGTCGGCCACCACGCGCTCGCCGTGCACCTCCTCGGAGCCCTGGAGGCCTACGGCCTCACCCCCGAGGACGTCCTGCTGTCCTTCGCGTCGCCCAGCTTCGACGCGGCGGTCGAGGAGATGTGGGCCCCGATGGCCGGCGGCGGGACGGTCCTGCTGCGCGGCGCCGCCCTGTGGACCGGACGCCAGCTCTTCGAGCGGGTCCGCGCCCACCGCGTCACGTACGTCTCCTGCACCACCGCCTACTTCGAGGCCTTCTTCGGCGAGGAGCTGTCCGAGGACGACATCGCCTGCCTCGCCACCCTGCGCGGCGTCGTCTTCGGCGGCGAGGCGGTCAACCCGGCGGTGGTCCGCCGCTGGTCCAACGGACCGCTCGGATCGATCCCCGTCTGCAACACCTACGGCCCGACCGAGACCGTCGTCACCGCCACCCTGTACTGGATCGGCGAGGGCTGGCAGGGCGACCGGGTCCCGATCGGACACTGCCTGCCCGGCCACCTCTCCGTCGTCCTGGACGCGGCGGGCGAGGAGGTCGGCGACGGCGGCACGGGCGAACTCCACCTGGGCGGCCCGTGCGTGGCCGAGGGCTACCTCGGCCGGCCCGACCTGACCGACCAGCGGTTCGTCACCCTGCCCGGACGCGACGGCACGTACTACCGGACCGGCGACCTGGTCGCCGTCCGCGGACAGGAACTCCTCTTCCTCGGCCGCGCCGACCGGCAGGTCAAGATCCGCGGCTTCCGCATCGAACTGGAGGAGATCGAGGCCGCGCTCCGGGCCGCCGACGGCGTCCGCACCGCCGTCGTCGTCGTCGAGCAGCGGGCCGACGGAGGCGACCGGCTCGTCGCGGACGTGGTGCCGGCCGACCCGGCCGACCGCGAGGACCCCGTCGTCTTCCGCTCCGCGCTGCGCGGCACCCTGATGCGGACCCTGCCGGACTACATGGTGCCCTCCGAGTTCAGGCTCCACGCCGACCTCCCGCTGGGCGTCACCGGCAAGGTCGACCGCGCCGGGGTGCGCGCCGGGGCGGGCGACACCCCGTGACACCGGCCCCCGCCGGGCCCCCGCCCTCCGTCGAGGTGGGGCCCGGCGTGTGGGTCGCCCTGGCCCGCGCCCACCGGGACGCCCCACCGGCCCGGTGGGCGACCGCCGCCGACCACGACGACGCCCGGCGGCTGCCGCCCCGGCGGCGGACGGACCGGCTGCGGGCGCGCGGTCTGCTGCGCGCCCTGCTCCAGGACCGCTTCCCCGCCGCGGCCGGCGCCGGCATCGCCTACACGCCGGCCGGCCGCCCGACCCTCCTCGGCCACCCCGGCCTGGGCATCAGCGTCAGCCACGTGGCCGAGGCCTGCGCCGTCGGCGTCGCCCGGGGCCGCGCCGTCGGCGTCGACGTCCAGGACCCGCCCCCGGACGTGACCGACCCGATGGTCCACTGGTGCGCCCCCGCCCACCACGAGGCGCTCGCCGCGCTGCCCCCGGCCGACCGGGCCCGCGAGTTCACCTGGATGTGGACCGTGAAGGAGGCCTGCGGAAAAGCCCTCGGAACCGGCCTCGCGGGCCCCGCCCTCACCCTCGACGTCCCCCCCGGCGCCTGCGCCGGAACCTGGGGCGCGTACCGCTGGATCAGCCTGCGACAGCACTCACCGATACCCCTGAGCTGCGCCTTCAGCAGCACGGAGAGAGGAACACCCCCGTGACCGAGCAGCACTGGCTGCACCCGCTCCGGCCCGCCGACCGGGACGGGCGGACACCGCTCGCCCGGCTCGTGTGCCTGCCGCACGCCGGCGGCTCGCCGTCCTTCTTCCGCGACTGGCCCCGCCACCTGGACCCCGCCGTCGAGGCCCACGCGATCTGCTACCCCGCCCGCCACCACCGCTTCACGGACCCCGCCGTCACCGCCATGCCGGACATGGCCCGGCAGGTCGCCGGGGCCCTCGCCCCCCTCGCGGACCGGCCCCTGTGGCTCTTCGGGCACAGCATGGGCGCCGCCGTCGCCTACGAGACGGCCCGCGTCCTGACCGACGCGCACGGGGTGCGGCCGGCCGGCCTCGTCGTCAGCGGCTTCCCGCCGCCGCACCGCCTCCCGCCCGCCGGCACGATCCACCTCCGGGGCGACGACGCGATCGTCGCCGACGTCCTGGACATGGGCGCGGCCGACAGCGCGCTCCTCGCCGAACCGGAACTGAGGGAACTCCTCCTGCCGGCCCTCCGCGCCGACTACACCCTCATCGAGACCTACCGGCCGGCCCCGGCCGAACCCCTCGACGTGCCGCTCGTCGTGGCCTACGGCACCGACGACGAGGACGCGGCGGTCCCGGCCGCCGAATGGGCCCGCCACTCGTCGCGGAGCACCGAGGAACTGCCCCTGCCCGGCGGGCACTTCTACCTCCAGGACCGGGCCCCGGAACTCCTCGCCCGCCTCTCGGAGCGCATCCTGACCGCGTCCGCCGCCCGGGACGGGGGCTGAGGGTGAGCGGCGCGACGGGAACGGCGGGGGGCACGGGAACGGCGGGGGCCACGGGGACGGCGGAGGACCGGGCCCGCGACAGGCCGTGGCTGCTGTCCGGCCCGCACCGGCCCGGCGCGCCACGCCTGTACTGCTTCCCGCACGCCGGCGGGAACCCGGTCGAGTACCTCCGCTGGGCCGAACTGCTGCCGGCCGTCGAGATCCACGTGCTCCAGCTGCCCGGACGCGGCGCCCGCCACGACGAGCCGGACCCCGGCTCCGTGGAGGACCTGGTCGCCGCCCTGACCGACGGACTGCTCGCCGACCCCGGATTCGCCGACCCGCGACCGTACGCCTTCCTCGGCCACAGCTTCGGGGCCCTCATCGCGTACGAGACGACCAGGGCGCTCCGGGACGGGGGCCGGAGGCTCCCGGCGGAGCTCGTCGTGTCCGCCTTCCCGGCACCCCACACGCCGGTCTCCGCCCCCGACCCGGACGGGCTCTCCGACGCCGCACTGCTGCGCGCGGTGGCGGACCGGCACGGCGGCATCCCGCCGGAGGTCCTCGACTCCCGGCTGCTGCGCGTGCTGGTCGCCCGACCGCTCCGCGCCGACCTGCGCCTGGTCGCCGCGTACCGGCACCGCCCGGCCGTCCCCCTGCCGGTCCCGCTGACCGTCCTCGGCGGCACCGACGACCGGGTGACGGAAGAGGCCCTGAACGCCTGGCGGGAACACACCGCGGAACCCGTCACCGTCCACATGTCACCGGGCGGCCACTTCTACCTGCGGGACCACGAGGAGCCCTTCCTGGACCGCCTCCTCGACCTCCTGACCCCGCTCGCCCGGTGAACCCGCGCCCGCCCCGTCCCGTCCCGCCCCGTCCCGGAGGACGCCGCCGACCGGGGTCAGAGCGCGTAGACGCGCCCCGTCTGCGCGCCCTCGACCGAGCGGACGTACGCCTCGGTGACGTCCTCGAGGTCCACCGAGCCCAGGCCCGGGAAGAAGGAACCGAAGTCGGGCAGGGACTCGGTGAAGACGTTGGGGCTGACGGCGTTGATCCGCCGGGGCGCGATCTCGACGGCGGCGGTGCGGACGAACGCCTCCACCGCGCCGTTGGCCAGCGCGGCGGCGGACCCGGTACGGACGGGTTCGCGGACCGGGATGCCGCTGATCAGGGTGAAGGAGCCGCGCTCGGCGACGTGGTCGAGGCCCTGGCGGACCAGCTCGATCTGCGGGAGGACCTTGCCGGTGAAGGCGGAGTGCCAGTCGTCCGGGGTCATCTCCGGCAGCGGCTTGTAGGGGACGTGGCCCGCGGCGCCGACCACGGCGTCCACCGGGCCCGCCGCCCGGTACAGGGCCGCGATCCGTTCGGGGTCGCTCACGTCGTACCGCAGTTCGCCGGAGGTGCGGCCGACGGTCACGACGTGGTGCCCGCGCTCGCGCAGGACGCCGTCCAGGGCCCGGCCCAGCGTGCCGGAGGCGCCGATCAGGAGAATGTTCATGCCCTCGACGGTGGCACGCGCGCCGCCGTGAGGGAAATGCCCACTCTTCAGGACTTATGCTCGGTGGTCATGAATGTGGACGTGCGGCACCTGCGGGCTCTCGCGGCGATCGGGGACGAGGGATCGGTGACCGGGGCGGCCCGCGTCCTGCACATCACCCAGCCGGCCCTGTCGCGCACCCTGGAACAACTGGAGAGCCGGCTCGGGGTCCGGCTGGTCGAGCGCACCACCCGCCGCCTGGAGCTGACGGAGGCGGGCACGCGCCTGTGGGAGCACGCCCACCGCATCCTGCGCCAGCTCGACGACGCCCTCGCCGAAGCGGCGGCGCCCGCCCCGGAACCCCGGCCCCTCAGGCTGGCGTTCGCCTGGGCCGCCCTCGGCCGCCACACCGTCCCGCTGCTGCGCGCCTGGCGGGAGGAGCACCCGGGCGTACGGGTGGAGATCCACCGCCTGGACGACCCCGAGGCCGCCGTACGGCGCGGCCGGGCCGACCTCGCCCTCCTGCGCGTCCGCCCCCGCCGCGGCGCCCCGCTCGCGCTGGCCGAACTCGCCAGCGAACGGCGCCTGGCCGTCCTGCCCGACCACCACCCCCTGGCCGACCGCCCCGAACTGCTCCTGGAGGACCTGGCCGATCAGACGGTGGCCCTGTGCTCCACGGCGGCCACCACCGGACCGGAACTGTGGCCGCGGGGACGGCGCCCGGCCACGATCGACGTGCCGGGGGTGGACGAGTGGCTGACGACCATCGCCACGGGAGAGGCGGTCGGGGTCACCGCCGAGGGCACCAGCCACCACCACTCCCACCCCGGCGTGCGCTACGTCCCCCTGGCCGACGCCGCGCCGGTCCCGGTCTACCTCGCCTGGCCGACCGACCCGGCGCATCCCGCCACCGCGGACTTCGTCCGCCTGACGCGCCACCACCTCGCCCACGCGTGACCCGTCCCTCCCCGCCCTCCGACCGCGAAACGGACCCGCCGTGCCCCACACCACCCCGCCTCCGCTCCCGGAGCTCCCGGACCTCGGCGCCCAGGCCGACCGGCTGATCGGCCTGGGCGTGCCCGAACTCGCCGGACTGACCGCCGAAGAGGTGCGGTCCTTCGCCGCGGAGGCCGGCGGCGGGAACGAGGGCTCCCTGCTCGCCGTCCACCCCCGAGCCCTTCCCGCCTCGGCGCTCGCCCCGCTGCTGCGCCACGCCGGACGGCCCGGCTTCGTCGTCACCGACATGTCCGACGTCGACCTCTTCGCCCCGACGGCCGTCGAACTGCCCGACGGCCCCCTCTACCTCGTCGACGGCGTCGACCGGGGCGACCACCTGTCCAACCGGAGCCCCGACGAGGCCCTGCCCGCCCTCACCGCCGAGGGCCGCACCCCCCTGCTGCTCACCGAGGGCATGCACTGGGTGCTCCAGACGCCGGACGTCCTCGTCCGCAACCACTGCTTCATGACGATCGGCTCGCGCCTGCACAAGGCCAACGGCTCCTGGGACGCCCGCACCCCGGCGATCTGGATCAGCAACGGCACCGGACGGGACGGCCGGGAACGGCGCGACGCCCCCAAGGTCGGCTGGTGCTGGTGGAACAACCGCCACACCTGGCTGGGCTTCGCCTCCACCACCGGCCGCCGCCGTCCCGCCGGGTGACCGCCGCGACGGCGCGGGGGCCCGCGACGGCGCCGGACTACCCCTCCGCGCCCTCGGAACCCGCGCCCCCGGAGCGCGCACCCCCGAAGCCCTCGTCCTCGGGGCCCTCGCCCTTGGAACTCCCGTCCTCGAAGTCCTCCACGAAGTAGCTGTCGTGCCGGACGCGGAACCTCCTCAGCTCCTCGCCACCCCGCCGCGACATCTCCGAGAGCCGCTCGAAGTACTCCTCGCGCGGGGCGCCCGGAGAGAAGAGCGCCAGCATGGACACGGGCTCGTCGGTCACGTTCTTGAAGGCGTGCAGGCCGCCGACCGGCACGTACAGGAAGTCGCCCGTGCGGCCCGTGACCCACTTGTCGCCGTTGTACAGCTCCAGCTCGCCGGAGAGGATGTAGAAGGACTCCGACACCGTCCTGTGGAAGTGGGCCCTGGCCCCGGCGGACCGCGGTCCCAGTTCCATTCTGTACAGGCCGAACTCGCCACCGGTGGACTCGTGGGTGGCGAGGTAGTGGGTGGAGGCACCGGGCGAGGAGATGTCCGGCGGGCCGCCGGCCGGACGGAAGACGGCGTTCACCTCGCCCTCGTCACCGTGGTAGCGGGCTTCCGGGTACGACATGGCGCGTTCCTCTCTTCGGGAGACCACCCGCATGGTGACTCCCGCGCCCGGAGGGGCGCATCGGACCTGCGGATGATCGTGGGCCGCCCGCACCGCGCCGATGCCGGCCCGCTCACTTCCCGGACCGCGCGAGCACCGCGTTGAACTGCGCGCCGGCCAGCAGGGCCAGGTTGGTGAACCACAGCCACACCAGGAAGACGACGATCCCCGCCAGCGACCCGTAGAGGCGGCTGTAGGTCCCGAACTGCGTGTAGAGGGTGAAGGCGGCCGAAGCGCCGAGCCAGAGCAGCGCGGCCAGGACGCCGCCCGAGAAACCCCGGCGCTTCTCACGGGCCTGGGCGGGTCCGGACCGGTAGAGGATGAGGACGAGGCCCGTGACGATCGTCAGGAGCACCGGCCACCGCAGGACGGCCACGACGTCCGTGCCCGGGTGGCCGGCGGCCGCCGCGAGCCGGCGGGCCAGGGGGCCGGTCGCGACGAGGCTCGCGGCGCCCGTGACGAGCAGGGCCAGCAGCGCGCCGGCGGTGAGGACGAGGACGTGCGCCGCGCGCAGCGGCGGCCGGGTGTCGGGCAGCCGGTACATGGTGTGCAGGGCGCGCCGGAAGACCGCCAGATAGCTGGAGGCGGACCACAGCGCGCTCAGGACGCCGCTGATGAGCAGGGCCCACAGGGAGGACGGCGTCGAGGTGAGGCCCTCCAGCGCCTCGCGGAGGACCTGGGCCGACTGGGGAGGGGCGTAGGAGGTGAGGTCGAGGATCAGCCGCTCGCGGGTGCCGGCCCCGGCCAGCCCCACCAGGGAGACCGAGACGAGCAGGGCGGGCACCAGCGCCAGCACCGCGTAGTACGTGAGGGCCGCCGCGTAGTCGGCGATGTTGTCGTTCCAGAGGCGCACGGCGGTGCCGCGCAGGGCCGAGGGCACCAGCCGCAGTGACTCGGCGGTGCGGTTGCCCGGAGTGCTCCGGCGCGTCCGGAGGATGTTCGCTGCCACGACGTCCTCCTGCCCCGCGTCGCCGCTCTCACCCCGGGGCCCGGAAGCCGGACCGCGACGGGCGGGTTCCGCCGCGACCGCGCGGGTGCGCGGCGGCCCGGGGGAGAGGACGCCGTACGCCCCGTATGCTCCGCACACCCCGCACACCCCGTACGCCCCGAGCGCCCCGACGGCCGTCCCGTGCGGCCGGGGGGCGCCGGGCCCGCCCGGAGGTCAGCCGCTCGCCACCTCCGTGAGGAGCGAGCCGATGATCCGGGGCCCGTCGACGGTCAGCACGGACTCGGCGTGGAACTGCATGGACACGAAGCCGGCCGCCCGCAGACCGTGCACCTCGCCCGTCCGCGGGTCGCGGCTGACCTCGACGCGCCCGTGCGACGGGTGCTCGAAGGAGTCGCCCGCGGAGTGCGCGGCGAAGGTGTTGTAGAACCCCACCCGCTCCCGCGCGCCGAAGAGGTCGATCTCGTGCTGGGCGCCCTGGTTGGGCGTCGGCCGGCGGACCAGGTCGAGCCCGATCAGGGTGCTGAGCACCTGGTGGCTCAGGCAGACCGCCATGAACGGCCGGCGCTCCTCCAGGAGCTGGGCCACCGCGGACCGCAGGTGCGCGATCTTCGGGTCGTCCGTCTCGCGCGGGTCGCCGGGCCCCGGCCCCATCACGACCAGGTCGTGCGCGTCGAAGCAGTAGCGCTCGTCGAAGCGCCGCACGCTCACCTCGCCGCCCAGCGACCGGATCTGCTGCGCGATCATCTCCGTGAAGGTGTCCTCGGCGTCGATCACCAGCACCTGCCGGCCGGACAGCGGCCCGTCCGTGTCCTCCCGCGCGTCCCGGTCCTTCAGCCAGAAGTCGGCGATGTGCTCGTTGCGCTCGTCGAGGGCCTCGCGGACCGCGGGGTGCGCACCGAACCGGATGGGCTCGGGGTCGCCGAGCGCGGCGAGCAGCCCGGCCGCCTTGGCCCGGGTCTCGTGCACCTCGGACTCGGGGTCGGAGTGGCGCACCAGGGTCGCGCCGACCCCGATCCGCATGACGCCCCCGTCGTCGATGTCGGCGGTACGGATGAGGATCGACGAGTCCAGGGTGCGGCGGCCCGCTGCGTCGCGGCCGATCAGGGCGGCCACACCGCTGTAGTAGCCCCGGCCCTGCGGCTCGTACCGGCTGATGACGCGCGCGGCGCTCTCCAGCGGGGAGCCGGTCACGGTCGGCGCGAACAGCGTCTCGCGCAGGATGTCCCGCACGTCGCGGTCGGTCCGCCCCTCGATGAAGTACTCGGTGTGCGCCAGCCGCGCCATCTCCTTGAGGTAGGGGCCCGTCACCCGGCCGCCCTGCGGGCAGATCCGGGCCATCATCTTCAGTTCCTCGTCGACGACCATGTACAGCTCGTCGGCCTCCTTGGAGTCGGCGAGGAACCTCATGACGCCGTCGAGCTCCGGGCCGCCCGCCGGATAGCGGTAGGTGCCGCTGATCGGGTTCATCACGGCCGTGCCGTCGTGGACGCTGATGTGCCGCTCGGGCGTGGCGCCGACGAACGTCCGCTCGCCGGTGTGCACCAGGAACGTCCAGTACGCCCCCGCCTCCCGCTGCACCAGGCGGCGGAAGAACGACAGCGCCGCAGACGGGCCGAAGTCGGGCAGCTGCGCCGTGAAGGTGCGCCGCAGGACGAAGTTGGCGCCCGCTCCGGTGCCGATCTCGTCCGTGACGACCCGCCGCACGACCTCCGCGTAGGCCTCGTCGTCCAGGTCGAAGTGGCCGGCGGTCACCTTCACCTGCTCGTCCGGCAGCAGCGGGAGCGTCGCGCGCAGCGGCACCGAGGCCTGCTCGCGCACCGACATCGCCAGCAGCGGCGCCCCGTCGTCGGGAGCGGCGAAGCCCCGCTCGGCGAGCTGGCGGTAGGGGACCAGCGCGAGCAGTTCCGTACGGGCGCCCGCGCCGTCCTCCGGGGGCAGGTCGAGGTCGGCGAGCGACGCGATCTCCGTCACGTCGCCGGCCAGCAGTTCCAGGGTGTCCGGGTTCACCGTCTCGGGCCGGTGGATCAGTGCGAACGCGCCGGCCGTGCCGTCGAGGATGCGCGCCAGGAGGTCGTGCGCGCTGTCCTGCCTTGCCATGGGGATTCCTTTCGGCGGTGGGGCGCGGTCAGGACGCGGCGCCGCCTGCGTCGAGTTCGCTCAGCACGGTCTTGGCGGACACGACGCGGGCCGCGCGCTGTGCCGCGTAGTCGAGGGCGAGCCGGTGGTGCCGGGCGGAGAAGTCGGCCACGGCGTCGGCCACCAGGAAGGGCTGGATGTCGTTGGTGAACGCCTCGACCGCCGTCATCAGGACGCCCACGTGCGCGTACACGCCGCAGACGATCAGCTGGTCGCGCCGGTGGAAACGCATCCGCTCCAGCAGGTCGGACTTGAAGAAGGCGCTGTAGCGCCACTTTGTGAACGTCCAGTCGCCGGGGCCCGGTTCGAGGGGCTCGACCACCTTGCGGTGCTCGGGCGTGGGGTCCATCCCCGGCCCCCAGAAGTCCTTCAGCAGGCCGCGCTGCTCGGGCGTCATGCCGCCGGGCTGCGCCGTGTACGCCACGGGGACGCCGAGCTCGACGCACCGCTCGCGCAGCAGCGCGGTGTTGCCGACCAGGGCGTCGCCGGGCGCCTCGGAGCGGGGGAACGGCTTGAGGAAGTACTCCTGCATGTCGTGCAGCAGCAGCACGGCCCGGCGGGGGTCCACGGGCCAGCCGACGGTGTTCTCCGGCAGCTCGCCCTCCTGGGGCATCGGGTAGGGCTCGATCGGGGGGATACCGGACATGGGCCGGTCGGTCCTCTCTTCACGGGGGGGGATCCGCTCACGGGGGAGATCCGCTCGCCGGGGACGGGTGCTCCACGGCTGCGGGTGGTGCGTGCGGCAGGCGCGCCGGTGCACGGCGCCGGGTTCAGCCCTGCCAGGCCGAGACGACCTCGACGGCCTGCTGGGGGTTGAGGCGGGGGTCGCAGAAGCTGAGGTACTTGTCGCCCAGGCGGGCGAGGCCGGACTCGTCCGCCACGCACTCGGTGACGGTGTCCGGGGTCGTCTCCAGGTGCAGACCGGCCGCGACGCCGCCGTTCTGGCCCACCGCTGCCTGGAAGTTCTTGACCTCGCGGACGACCGTGTGTACCAGGCGGGTCTTGAGCCCCTCGGGACTGGAGACCGTGTTGCCGTGCATCGGGTCCGACAGCCACAGCACCGGGTGACCGGCCTTGGCGACCGCCTCGACCAGCGCGGGCAGCCGCTCGCCGGCGTTGTCGGCGCCCATGCGGGAGATCAGCGTCAGCCGGCCGGGCCGCCGCTGGGCGTCCAGGCGCTCGCACAGGGCCAGCAACTGATCCGGCGTCATGGTCGGACCCACCTTGACGGCGACCGGGTTGGAGACCGCGGCCAGCAGTCCGATGTGGGCGCCGTCCAGCTGCCGGGTCCGCTCGCCCACCCACGGCCAGTGCGTGGACGTCAGCAGCAGCGAGCCGTCCGGTTCGCGCCGCAGCAGCGGCAGTTCGTAGTCCAGCAACAGCGCCTCGTGGCTGGTCCACACCGGCACTTCGAGGTCGGACCGGCTGGCGGTGCCGCGCCAGCCGAGGTAGTGCATGGTGTCGCTCGCGGCCCGGTAGCCGCTCAGCAGGTGCCGGGGATCCGGCCGCCGCAGCACCGGGTCCGGCTCCGGACGGTTGACCATGTGCCCCCGGTACACCGGCAGTTGGGCGCCGTTGACCGTTTCGGTCGGGGAGGACCGGGGCTTGCCGTACTGCCCGGCTATCCTTCCCGCTCTGATGATGGGCTTGCCCGAGGCCAGCTTCATCGTTCCGGCCAGCACGTCGAGCAGCGCGGTCTTGCGCGTGACGTCCTCGGGGGTGGCCTCGGCGGGGTCCTCGGCGCAGTCGCCGGTCTGGATCACCTGCAGACGGCCCGCGGCGGCCTCCATCAGCAGCGCGCGCAGACGGCGCACGGCCTCGGCGTCCACGAGCGCCGGCATCCGCCCGAGGTCGGTGCGGACCTCCTCCAGGGAGGAGTGCCCCTCCCAGTCGGGCTGCTGCGACGCGGGCATGGACCGGAGATAGGACTGAATGTCGATCATCGTTTTCCTCAGCGAGCACGCCGGAGGGGATCCGGGCGGGGCGGACGTGGTCGACTTGCGGTGGGGCGCGGACGGGGGCGTGCCGACCGGATCGGTCCGGGCGACGCGGTGTCCAGCGGTTCACGGAAGGTTTCGGCGGGCCGTGAACGATTTCGGAGAGCGGCGCACGCCGCCGGATTATTCTCCTCGGCGGCCGGGCGTCCGGGTGCTTCGTTTCCGTGCGTGTGTCGATCCGGTGCACTCAACTCTCGGCCGACGGAATGGCCTGTGCAATGACGGCGCAAAGAATACGTCAAGTGCACTCGAAATCTTCGTCCGGACAGGCGGAACGGGCTGTCGCCATAAGGGAGACGGCCGTGAGGAGAAGCCCCCGGAACTGTTTCCATTCGCCCGTGAATCCGCGAATCCTTCGGGCCCCGACCTTCGGGCCCGGTATGAGCAGACGGGCGGAGAACATGCCGTCGTCGGGGGAGACGGTGATCAGCACCTGATCGAAATCCAGTGGTCGGCCGGTCAACGGATACCAGGCCTTGTAGACGCTCTCCTTCGCGCTGAAGACCAACCGGTCCCAGCTGACGCCGGGCCGGCGCGCCCCCAGCTCCGCGATGTGGGCGCGCTCCTCGGCCGCGGTGACGCGGGCACGGACGCCCCCGGTGGGGATCGGCGCGTCGGGTTCGGCGTCGATGCCGACCGCCACGACGTCGCGCGCGCGGGCCACGACAGCGGCCCGATAGCCCGCGCAGTGGGTCATGGACCCGACGACACCGGCCGGCCACCGGGGGGCGCCCGCGGCGTCGGGGAGGATCGGCGCCGGCGGGACGCCGAGCCGCGCGAGCGCCGCGCGCGCGCAGGCCCGTACGGTGGTGAATTCCTGGCGCCGGGCGATGCCCGCCTCGGCGACCACCTGTCGCTCCGAAGGAAAGAGGGAATCGTCCGGAACGTTTCCCGATCGTTCCGCGAAAAGAATGGGAGAGGGCAGGAGGGTTTCGATCAAAGCAACCTCGGTCCCTTGAAGAGGGGGCGCGCGGCCCGGTGGGAACGCGATCGTTTCCGCCGAATGGACGGGCGCGCCGGACGTCGGACCCGTCCGCTCGGCCGATTTCAGGCGGACATGAGCGACGTCAGGTCCCTGGCGTACTTCTCGATGAGCGCGGGGGAGATGTGCGGGACGTCCTCGTCGGCTCCGATCCTCGCGGCCCGGACGGCCGCGCGGAATCGATCGGAGGGAATGCCGGATCCGCGTACGGCGGTCTCCGGCTCCTTGAGTCCGTGAAGGAGCGGCAGGGACGAATGCCGTCGCTGTTCCTCGGGAAGCGCCCGCATGGCCGTCTCGAACCGGTCGAGCCAGTCCGCGTAGTCGTCGATCCGCTCGATGCGGTGGCCCGCGTCGCCCAGCCAGTCGACGAAGGTGTCGAGCGAGATTCCGTCGTCGTGCGGGTTCACCAGGCTGAACGTCCGGTACCCGTCCGCGAGTTGTCCGCCCAGCGACACGACGGCCGCGGCGGTGAAGTCCACGGGCAGACCGTCGTAGTGGGCCCTCGGCCGCCGCTCTTCGCCCTCGCCGCGGTAGAAGGACGCGGGCGCGAGGCCGGTCGCGAGCACGCTGAAGAGGAGCCGGGAGAACATGTCGGGGACGTTGAGCTGCCCGCCGTAGCTGCTGTGGGCGAGGATCATGTTCGACCGGAACACGGTGACCGGGAGGCCGCACAGGTCGTGCGCCTCGCGCAGCAGCACCTCTCCCGCCCACTTGCTCGTCGCGTAGCCGCCGGCGTACCCGGCGTCGACCGGCTGCACGGGGAGCGCCCGGCGGACGTCGGGATCCTCGCCGAGGGCGGGCGTCCGGGAGGTGGCCACGGCCACGCTGGACAGGTACGTGAACGGCTTCATCCGCCCGGTGAGCGCCAGCCGGATCAGCTCGGCGCTGCCGAGCACGTTGGCCTCGAACAGGTGGTTGTACGGCAGCACGTGGTTGACGAGGGCGCCGGCGTGGACGATCACGTCCACCTCCTCGGACAGCCTCTGCCAGGTGTGGTCGCCCAGCCCCAGCCGGGGTTCGGCCATGTCGCCCGCCACGACCTCCAGGTGGTCGGCGGCCAGGGCCTCGAACCGCTGCGCCAGTCGCCCGTCGCCGCCGGCGAACGACTCCTCCAGACGGCTCCTCGCGGCCGCCACGTCCCGCCCGCGCACGAGGCAGACCAGCCGGCCGTCGGACTGCGCCAGCCGCTCCAGCCACTCCATGGTGAGGAACCGCCCGAGGTATCCGCTCGCCCCCGTCAGCAGGACCGTCCCGGCCGACACGGGAAGGGGCAGCCGCTTGGCCCCGGCGAGCGTCTCCGCGTCGATGAACTTCTCCAGGGTGAGGTCGGCGGCCCGGACCTCGGCGCTCTCGCGTCCGTGCACCGACGCGAAGTCGGGCCGGTCCAGCCCGTCCTTGAGCCTGGTCTCGACGTGCTCGGCCAGCTGCCGGAGGTCGGTGGCCGAACTGATGATCATGTCCACCGGGACCCGGACCCCGAAGACGTCGTCGAGCAGGTCGGAGAACGCGACCGCCGTGAGCGAGTCGCCGCCCAGGTCCCTGAAGTGCGCCGAGGGGCCCACCGCGACCCCCGAACCGGCGAGCAGCGCCTGTGCCGCACGCTGGACCGTCTCCAGCACGGGGCGGTCCGCGGCGCCCTGCCGCACGTCGAGGAGGTCCCTGTCCTCCCGCGCGGCGATGTCCGCGTACAGCTCCTCCAGCCGCTCCCGGTAGCGTTCGAGCAGACGGGGGCGCAGCAGCTTCCGGTGGTCCGACAGCAGCCCGTTGTCCTGGCTGAAGGGCTCGGTCTCGATCAGGAATTCACGCGGTATCTCGTAGGAATTGAGTCCTTCCTCCTTCGCCACCTGGACGAAGGATTCGCCGAGTTCCTGCCGCAGCTCCTCCGTACGGCCCTCGAAGCGGGCGAGCGCCTCTGCGGAAGGGACGACGACGGCTAGCAGATGGGACCGTTCGCTGTTTCCGTACACGAACACCTGACGGACCAGCGGGCTGTAGGCGAAGACGGCCTCAAGACGCGCGGTCGCCACGAATTCACCCTGCGAAAGTTTCAGCACGCTTTTACGGCGGTCTATTATTTTGTGCCGCCCGGGACCGATTTCGGCGACGATGTCCCCCGTCCTGTAGAAGCCGTCCTCGTCGAGGAATTCGGCCGTCAGCTCGGGATGGTTGTAATAGCCCGGCACGAGGGCGTCGGTCTTGAGCAGCAGTTCTCCGCGGGGGTACGGGGAATCGGTGCGGTAGTAGCCGAGTTCGGGGACGTCGATGATTTTGTGGTCGATGACCGGAGGGCTCAGCATCTCCCCGTCGACCGAGACGGCCGCGGCCTCGGTCGAGCCGTAGATGATGTGCAGGTCGAGGCCGAGGAGGGACTCCATGAAGGCCGTCAGCTCGGCCGACAGGGGAGCGGACGCGCAGCCGGCCCAGGCGACGTGGCCGCCGAGCAGGTCCACCCGTATCTCCTCCTTGACCAGGGCCTCCAGGGCGGCGCGGTCCGTGGTGTCCGCCGTGGTCCGCCGGTCGAGTTCGCTCTGGTACTTCTGGAAGATCAACTCGCATATGCGCGGGATCAGCGAGAGCTCCGTCGGGCGCGCCAGCGCGATGTCCTCGAAGAAGGTCGACAGGTCGCTCCTGGCCGTGAAGTACGTGATGCCGCCCCGCGCCAGCGTGTTCTTCAGCGAGGAGTGGCCGGCGACATGGCTCATCGGCATGTAGCTGAAGGTGACCGTCTCGTCCTCGGAGAAGAGCTTCGACCACGCGCCGCCCCACATCGCGCTGGTCAGGCGGTCGGTGTACATCGCGCCCTTGGGCGTTCCCGTGCTCCCCGAGGTGTAGATGAGCATCGCCAGCGGGTCGTCCCCTTCGGCCGGGACGAACAGCGGTGCCTCGGGGAGGCCGGCCCCCCGGCGGAGGACCTCGGGAAGGGTGTCGACGCGCACCGGACGCCCGGCGCCCGCGAGGCGGTCGCGCGCCCCGTCCAGCGCGTCGGCGTGGTCGCTGACCTGCGGGTGGAAGTCGAAGACCAGGACCCGCTCGACCGACGGACTGCCGAGGGCGAGCTCCACCGCCCTGTCCAGGCGCTCCACGCTCGCGGCGATCACGCGGGACGCCGTCTCGTCGACGACGGCCCTCTGCTGGGACGCGGGCGAACTCGTCTGGAGCGGAACGCTCACCACCCCGAGGTAGGTGCAGGCGAGATCGACGACGGTGTAGTCGCCGCTCGCGAAACCGAGCACGGAGACCCGGTCGCCCGGCTCCAGCCGGTGCTCCGCGCCCCCGTGCCATTCGCTCGCCACCGCGCGGACCCGCGCCCATAATTCGCGGAATCCGGTCTTCTCGTACCGCGGTAGCAGCCGGTAGGACACACGGCCCGTCTCCGGGTCCCGCACGAATTCCTTGGCGCGTTCTCCGATGGCCGGCCGATCGGCATGGCGCACCATTACGCTTTCCATCACTTGCGCAAGTCGCATTCTGGTCTCCGCGTCGTGTACGGACCTGATCTCGGCTGACAGTGGTGCTGGCAGTGAAAGGGAGGGCGGCCGGTGTTCCCCCGGCGGCGCCGCACCTTTTCGGACAGGAAAGGGATCGTCGCATTCGGACACGATGCACTGGCCCGTGGGCAGGGAAAGCCCAGGGCGTGCCACTCTTGCTTGCGCTACAACGCTACCTACTCAGGCCCCTCGTGGATAAATATGAAGAACGTATATGTCAGGTTGCCCGGCGAAAGTGACTGCCCGGTTTTCACATACCTGTAAGGAGAATCGAGAGCGGGCGCGCGGGAATACGCCGACACCGTACGCGCGGGGCCCGTACGGTGTCGGCGAGAGGAAAAGCGAGGGCGTCGCTCAGTCGTCGCGCGGGGAATCGGTGGCGCGGTGGCTCTGATGGGTCAGGACCTGCAGGGCGTCGGCGGAAGCCGGGTCGTTCGGGGTGTAGACCTCGAGCCGGTGGTCGGGGCTGTCGGGCTGAAGCCAGACCTGGTAGTCGACGCTCACCGCGCCCACGGTGGTGTGGCGCATGCGCATCGTGCCCGTCGTACAGTCCGCGACGTCCCGATTCGCCCACAGGGCCGAGAAGTCGTCGCTGCGCATGGTGAGTTCACCGATCAGCCCCGCCAGCCGCGCGTCGGTGGGGTAGCGGCCGGCGGTCAGCCGGAGGTACGCCACGTGGGCACGCGCGAGCGCGTGCCAGTTGGTGTACAGGTCCCGCGTCACCGGATCCAGGAAGAACATCCGGGGGATCGACAGGCGGCGCTCCGGATCGTCCGGGGTCTCGAAGGCGACGTGCTCGGCGAGCAGGGCGTGCCCGCTGCGGTTCCACGCGAGCACGTCCCCGCGGCGACCCAGGACGATCGCCGGCGTCGCCTCGCCGAGGGACTCCAGGAGCGCGAGGACGCGCTTGTGGGGCTCCTCCACCGGGGGTTCGGCGAGCCGGGGCGTCGGCGAGTGCCTGGCGAGGTTGTGCAGGTGCATGGTCTCGGTCGGGTCGAGCCGCAACGCCCGTGCGAGCGCGTCGAGCACCTGCTCCGACGCCGTCTCCGCCTGCCCCTGCTCCAACCGGGTGTAGTAGCCGGCGCTCACTCCGGCGAGCTGGGCGAGCTCTTCCCGCCGCAGCCCGGGGACGCGGCGCCCGTTCCCGTGGGTGCGCAGCCCGATCTCGTCCGGGGTGACCCGGTCACGGCGGCTCTTCAAGAACGTTCCGAGGCTCTCCACGACCGCAAGCGTAAGCCGATCGTCCCCGCCGGTGGGTATACCTGTCAGGTATACCCCCAGCAGAGGGCTGGCTGTCCGACGGGCCGTGGCCGACGGTCGAGACATGTCGGAACAGCACACACACAACTCCCCGGGCCTGCGCGCGTGGCTGGGACTCCTCGTCGTCCTCGGCCCGGTCCTGCTGGTCTCCATGGACGGGTCGATCCTGTACCTGGCGATGCCCCGGGTCAGCCAGGACCTCACCCCCACGGCCGACCAGGCCCTGTGGACCCTGGACATCTACGGCTTCGCGGTCGGCTCGCTGCTGATCGCGTTCGGCAACATCGGAGACCGGTACGGCCGCCTGAAGCTGCTGATGATCGGCGCGACCGTCTTCGGCCTCGCGTCCGCCGCGTCCGCCTTCGCGCCCGGTCCGGAGCTCCTCATCGCGTCCCGCGCGCTGATGGGCGTGGCCGGCGCGACCCTCCTGCCGTCGGCGCTGGCCGTGCTGAGCGAGCTGTTCACCGACCCGCGGCGCCGGGCGCAGGCCATCGGCATCTTCGCCGCCGCCTTCGCGGCGGGGTTCGCCATCGGCCCGGTGGCCGGCGGCTTCCTGCTCGAACGCTTCTGGTGGGGTTCGGTCTTCCTGATCAACCTGCCCGTCATCGCCCTGTTCCTCGTCTTCGCGCCCATCCTGCTGCGCGAGGTCAGCACGACCCGCACCGGCCGCGTGGACGTCTTCAGCGTCGTGGCCTCCGCCGCCGGCCTCCTGGGCTTCGTGTACGGCCTCAAGCACGCCGCCGCCGAAGGGTTCTCGCTGCTCTCCGTCCTCGTCGGACTGGGCGGCCTGGCGCTCCTCGTCCTGTTCGTGCGCCGGCAACGGCACCTCGAACACCCGCTGATGGACTTCTCGCTCTTCCGCGACCGGGTCTTCACCGTCGCCATCATCACGGGCCTGCTGCCACTGGCGGCCTGGTCGGCGGCCGCCTACCTGTCCGGCGTCTACCTCCAGTCCGTCCTGGACCTGCCCGTCCTGCGGGCGGCGCTCCTGGCCCTGCCCGGCGCGGTGGTCCTCATCGTGACCTGCGTCGTCACGCCCATGGTCGTCGACCGCATCGGCAAGCGGACGGTCCTCATCGTCTGCCACTTCTCCATCGCGGCGGGACTGCTGTTCCTGCTCCCCACCACGATCACCGGCGGGGTCGGCTGGTACATCGCCTCCACGTCCATCGCGGGCCTCGGCTACGGCATCTCCTTCAGCGTCGTCGCCGACACCGCGGTCGGCGCCGTCCCGGCCGAGCGGGCCGGTTCTGCCGGTGCGATCGCCGAGACCAGCAACGAGATCGGCAACGCCCTCGGCATCGCGCTCATCGGCTCTCTCGCCGCCCTGCTCTTCCGGCTCCAGGGACCCGACCTCGCCCCCACGCTCGACGAGACCCTGCACCTGCCCGGCCTCGCGCCCGCGGTGGTCGCGGACGCGAAGTCGGCCTTCGTCACCGGCCTGCACGCGGCCGTGGCGGTGGCCAGCCTCCTGCACGCCGCGCTCGGGATCCTGGCCCTCCGCTGGCTGCCCCGGAGCACGGAGCAGGAGCAGGCCGAGGACGCCTCCGCCGAGGAGAAGCGGGAGCACGCGGAGAGCACGCCTCGATGACGGCGGTACGGGCACCGAAGGTTCCGGCTTCCTCCCTCTGACCGGCGGAACCGACAGGACCGGCAGCCGCCCTCCACCAACGGCCGTGCCCCGGCCCGCAGCCTCCCCCTGCGGACCGGGGCACGGCCGTGCCCGCACGGCGACGCCACGGACCGCCCGACGGCCCCCGCCCCCTCGCCGAGGGCGACGCACAGGCGCTGCGCGGGCGGCGCTCCCGGCGGAGGCGGCCGGGGCCGGACCACGAGCGAACCGGCGGGCAGGGCGGGCCCCGGCCCGCCGACGGACCGTCACCACGTGACCGTCCTGCGGGAGGCCGGGCTCCTCACCGGCCGGCGGATCGGCCGCGCCGTCCCGCACGGCGTGACCCGCCTCGGCGCAGACCTCCTGGAACACGGCACGACCAGCGGTATTCGGCCGTGCTCGAAACCCGTGGCGCCGACCGGGAACCGACCGGGACCATGGGTATGCGGGAGCAGCGGATCCGCTGACCCGGCCCGCTCCCACCCGGAGCACCCCTCACAGGGAGATCACGCATCATGCCCACCAAGCGTTCTCTGCCCGGAGTCCTCGGCGCCGTCACCCTGGCACTGGCCTCCGCCTTCACCACCGGCCCCGTCCAGGCGTCCCCGGCCGCCGTCGCCCCGACGTCCTCCCCGGCCCCCGCGCGCACGGAACTGCTGCCGCCCGGCGCCGGCGTCGGCTGTGCCCCGGGGAACTTCTGCGCCTCCGTCTGGGACCCGACCGTCAACCGGTTCCGCGTCTTCTACTTCTACAACTGCACCCGGTACCACCTGTCCAACTGGGGCGACTGGGGCGAGGCCAAGAACAGCCAGAGCGGCGGCGCCGTCGCGACCCTTTACGGCTCGGGCGGCAACGTGATCCGGACCTTCCCCGCCGACAACAGCGTGTACGCCGTGAACTGGGCGCCCGTCTACTCCATCCGCAACTGCTGATCGGGGACACCGTCCCCACGGATCGGCACCGCGAAGGAGACGGCGTCCCGTCGGCCACGAGCACCGGGGCCGCGTCCGGCGGCACCCGGCCATCACCACCTTCGCGTCCGGGTCGACAGCGAGCGCGTCACGGGTCGCGACCGGCGGGTTCATCAGGCCGGTGCCGATCGCGGGGTTCCCGGCGAGGCCGGCACGGACACCCGGAACGGGATCCGCGGCGAGCCGCCCGTACACCTCCGGAGGGAGGCCGGGACGAGCGGCGAGCGCCCGGCGCGGCAGCGCCGAAGGGGGGACGGCGAAACGGGCGACGGAGGCGGCGGGGCGGCCGGGTTCTCCGGGACCGCCCGCTGGACGTCGAGCACGGTGGACTCGTGGGAGCCGTCGCACGGGGCCCCGGGCAGGAGATCGCGGTCGGAGCCCCGTCCGGGAGCCGGTCTCGCCGCACGCCTCGCCGCCGGACCGCTGGAGAACGATGTGCCCCACCGCCCGCCCGGTCGCGAGGGCGGCGAAACCGAGGCCGCGGCAGAGGCACTTCGTCGCCCTCGTGGAGCCGGGCGTCAGGCGAGGTCACGGTGGCGGCCCACTCCGGTGGAGAAGAGGTAGAGCGAGGGCAGGACGGCTGCGGCGCAGACGGTCCACAGGGCGGTGTGGACGCCGGCCCAGGTGGCGAGGAGGCCGGCGGTGAGCGCGCCGAGCGGCAACGCGCCCCAGGAGACGAAGCGGACCGTGGCCATCACGCGGGACAGCAGCTCCGGGGGCGACTGGGTCTGCCGGTAGGTGCGGGTGGTGATCGAGCCGATGACGGAGCCGAAGGCGAAGCCGGCGTTGCCCAGGGCGAACCAGTACGCGTCCCCCGCCGACGTGGTCAGCGGGGCGAGCAGGAGCAGTGCGCCGCCGGCCAGGTCGGCGACGACGACGCCCCGCGCGGTGCCGAGGCGGGTGGTCACCCGGACCGCGACGGCGGCGCCGGCGAGCGCGCCGACCCCGTCCATGGCGAGGACGAGACCGAGCTGTACGGCGTCGAGACCGGCCTCGCGGACCAGGTAGAGGGGGGTCAGGGCGAGGAGCGCCGCGTTGAGGAAGTTGGCGGCGGTCGCCCAGATCATGCAGGGCCGCATGACCGGGTGCCCGGTGACGTACCGCCAGCCCTCGCGCATCAGCCGGAGCGCGCTCTCGCCGGTGCGGGGAGCGGGGCGGCTCTCGGGGAGGGTGCGCAGGAGCACGGCGGAGGTCAGATAGCTGGCGGCGTCCACGACGAGCGCGCCGACCGGGCCGGTCGCACCGACCAGGAGGCCGCCGAGGGAGGGGCCGCCGGTGTCGGTGACGGCGTGGGTGCCGGACATGACGCTGTTGCGGGCGGCCAGTTGCCGGGCCGGGACGACGGCGGGCAGGAAGGTCGAGTTGCCGATGTCGAACAGGACCGTCGCCGCGCCGGTGACGAGCGCCGCGACCAGCAGGTGCGGATACGTGAGGCTGCCGAGCCACCAGGCGAGCGGCAGCGACCCGAGCGCCGCGAACCGTACGAGGTCGAGCGCGACCTGGAGCCGGCGCAGCGGTACGCGCTGCGCGACGACGCCCGCCGGGAGGCTGAGCAGCAACCAGGAGACCTGTCCGGCCGCGGCGAGCAGGGCGACCTCGAAGGCGGTGGAGCCGAGGACGGTGAGGGCGACGAGCGGCAGGGCGAGGGCGGTGACGGCGGTGCCCGCGCCGCTGACGGTGGCGGCGGCCCAGAAGCGCCAGAAGACACCCGTCGACGAGGCCTCCCGCTCGTCGTCGTACCGGTCCTGTTTCGGAATCGCTCGTGTTCCGCCCATGCGGTGCCCACCCCCGGGTCTCGTCAGTCTCTTTTGGGAACTCACTGCCCCGGGTAAGTTTCTATAGGGAACCCACCTCATGGCGCAAGATGGTTCCGACGAGCGGCCGCCGTGCGCGGAAGAGGGGAGACGGTGTGATGAGGTCGGTTCCCGAGCGGGACGCCGCCTGCGCGATCGCGCAGGCGGCGGCGGTGGTCGGCGACTGGTGGAGCCTGCTCCTGATCCGGGAGACCGCGCGGGGGCACCACCGGTTCGACGCGCTCCAGGAGGAGCTGGGCATCTCCCGGAAGGTGCTCACCGAGCGCCTGGCGCATCTGGTGGACACGGGGGTCCTGGAGAAGGTCCTGTACCGGGACAGGCCGGTGCGGTACGAGTACCGGCTGACGGAGAGCGGCCGGGGGCTGCTGCCCGTGCTGCTGTCGATGCAGGACTGGGCGGACCGCTGGGTCTTCGGCGACGGCTCCCTCAGCGGCACCGCCGACGAGGCGGGCGCGGAGGCGCGGCGCGTCGCGGGTCTGGTGGGCGAGCGGCTGCCGCGCCTGGAGCTCCCGGGGCACCGGGACGGCGCGCCGGTGGACCCGGTGGCCGACGGCGCGGCCACCGTCCTGTTCTGCTATCCGGCGACCGGGGCCCCCGGCCCCCTGCCGGACGGCTGGTCGGGCATCCCCGGCACCGTCGGCTGCACGCTGGAGAACCGGCTCTTCCGGGACGCGTACGAGGACTTCCGCGCGGCGGGCGCGGAGGTGTACGGCGTCAGCACCCAACGCCCGGACGAGCAGCGCGTGTTCGCGGTCGGGGAGGGCCTTCCCTTCATCCTCCTCTCGGACGTCGACCTGTACCTCGCCGCCGCCCTGCGGCTGCCCACCTTCCGCGCCGGGCAGCTGCTGCGGCTCAAGCGGGCCGTGCTGGTGGTGGACCGCGACCGCGTGGTGCGACGCGCGCGCTTTCCGGTGACGGACATCCCGGCGGCGGTGGACGAGGCGCTGACGGAGGTGCGGCGGCTGGCGGCGGAGGCCTGAGGGCGGAGGCCTCGTCGGGCGGTGGGGGACCCGGCCGCCGAGGAGGGGCGGGACCCGGTCCGGCTCACTCGTAACGCAGGCGCAGCGACTCCCGCTCGATCTCCTCGATCCGCTCGACGGTCAGGTCCGGCAGGTTCAGCTGGGCCAGTGTCACCTCGGCGCTGGTCGGCTGGGCGCCGGCGGGCACCCACTGCTCCGGCCGCCAGGCGCTGGAGCGCATCAGTGCCTTCGGGCAGTGCGGATAGACCTGCTCGACGTCCACCACGATCGCCGTGACCGGCGGTTTGCCGACGGGAGTGAGCCGGTCGAGCAGCTCCGGGCGGGCCGACACGCAGGCGCGGCCGTTGACGCGCAGCGTGGTCGGGCGGCCGGGGATGAGGAAGAGCAGTCCGACGCGTCCGGTCCGCAGCACGTTGTGCAGGGTGTCGAGCCGCTTGTTGCCGGTCGCGTCGGGGATCACCAGGGTCCGCTCGTCCAGCACCGAGACGAACCCGGGCGGACCGCCGCGCGGTGTCACGTCCGCCCGGCCCTCCGCGTCCGCACTGCCGATGAACACCAGCGAGGAACAGCCGATCAGCGCCCGGGTCTCCTCGGTCAGGTGGTCGATCTCCTTGCGGAGCGCGTGCGGGTTCGGCTGCGGGTAGAGCTCGCGCAGCTGGTCCGGGCCGGTGAGGGCGTCCGCCCGGAGGGATTCGAAGAGCGCGCCAGGGGCCCCGGTGTCGATCGTCATGCGGACGACCCTAGAAGACGGCCGGGCCGGTGCGCGGACCGGGCCGTGCTCCCGCCCGCGCCGATGCGGAGCGGAAGCGCCAGGAAGACGACGTGCGGGCGGAACCGTCTTCGAGGCCGTCTCGGTGCCCGAGGAGTGCGCGGACGCAAGCGAAGACCGTGGCCCGGAGCCGTGTCGAGGAGGGAACCTCCTCCACCTGGTCGGTGACGAGTGGATCCGTGCCGACCGGCACGCGCCCGGTGTCTCCCGTCATCGGACGTCGTGGTCGGGATGGGCCCGGTCGTACGCGTGCCGCGCTTCGGCGAGGGCGGTGCGGTGGGCGAGCGACCAGTCGGCGAGCGCCTTGACCAGGTGGGTGAGGTCGGCGCCGGTCTCGGTCAGGCGGTAGTCGACCCGGGCCGGGACGGTCGGGTACACGGTGCGCAGCACGAGGCCGTCGCGTTCGAGCCTGCGGACGGTGAGGGTGAGCATCCGCTGGGAGATGCCGTCGACGGCGCGCTGCAGTTCGCGGAATCGGCGCGGCCCGCCGGCGAGTTCGACGATCACGAGCACCGACCACTTGTCGCCGATGCGGTCCAGGACGTCGCGGATGCCGCAGTCGGGATGGTCTTCGCGGCCGCAGGGGTCGAGGGCGGCGGGGGCGGTTACTCCGGTGTGCGTGAGTGACATCAGACTGCCTTCTTGTGGCCGACGGGTGCGCGATCGAGGATCAAGCGTAGTTACCGATGAGAACCACGACGGAAGAGCGTGACTGACATGATCCTGGTGACGGGAGCGAACGGGAACCTCGGCGCGGCCACCCTGGCCGCGCTGCGCACCCTCGGTGCCACTGCGACCGGCGGCAGCCGCACACCGGGAGAGGGGATGCGGCACCTCGACCTCGACGCCCGCACGAGCCTCGACTTCTCCGGGGTGTCGACCCTGGTGCTGGTTTCCGCCGGTTACGCCGAGGACGACCAGGTCGTCGAACGGCACGCGGCGGCCCTGGACGCCGCCGTGCGCGACGGCGTCGACCACGTCGTCTACACGAGCCTGACCACGGCCGGCGACCATCTCGCTTTCGCGCCGGCGCACCGTGCCACCGAGCGCCTGGTGCGGGCGAGCGGACTGCCGTGGACGATCCTGCGCAACGGCCTGTACGCCGAACTCTTCGGCGGTCTGCTGACATGGGCCGGTGACGGCGTGGAGTCCCCGTTCGGGAACGGGGCCCTGGCCGCGGTCGCGAGGGAGGACCTCGCCGATGCCGCGGCGATCGTCGCGGCGCGTCCGGACCGGCACCGTGGACGGGTCCACGACCTCGTCGGTACGCCGATCACGGCGGGGCAGGTGGCCGACCGCCTCGGGGTCCCGCACCGCACGCTCGGGCTGGGGGAGTACCGGCGCAGGCTCCTCGACGGGACGGCGGGGCTCCTGCCGTTCCAGCCGCCCATGCTGGCTTCGATCGCCACGGGCATCCGGCACGGCTTCCTGGACGGCACCACGGCCGACCTCGCGGATCTTCTCGGCCGCCCGGCCCGCGACCCCCTGGCCGTGGCCGTTGCGACCGCGGCCGCCGCCCGACCGGAGCGAGCCCCCGGCGAGCTCGTGGGCGGCGCGCGGTGAAATGGCCGGCGCCGGCGGCGGGCGTCCGCAGTCCGATGCCGGAGCCGTTCGTGTGACCACCCTTCGTGAAGACATGGCCTTTGCCCACCGGATGAATCATTCCCTTTTCGCCCGTGGTGCCTCTCTGCCGGTCGATTGCGGTGACCGTTCGACCGGAGGGCCTCCTGTCCGGGATGCCGGAGTTGCTCAAGCCCTTCTGTGTCAGAAACGGTTGGCTGGGTAATCGTGCTGTGCTGACAGGAGAGAGGGTGAATTCGGTGGAAACCCATGTCAATGGCGAGAGCGGTGTCCGGCCCGGGTCGGGCGAGCTGCTCATGTGCGCCGGTTACGGGCTCGACAGGGACAGCAGCTGCATCGCGGACGCCCGTCACCGCGCGGCCGTCTTTCTCGAAGAGGCGCGCGCCGAGCACCGCATGCCGATCTCCGATCGCGCGAAGGACCTGACCGGCCTCGTGGTCAGCGAGCTGGTCACCAACGCCTACAAGTACGCTCCCGGAATGGTGCTGGTGGAGCTGCGCGTCACCAACGGCAGCGTCGACATCATCGTGTGGGACAGCGATCCGGCCCTTCCCACGGTGCAGACGGCCGACCCGGACCGGGTCGGGCACCACGGCGTGGAGATCATCAAGGCCATCGCCGAGGACCTTTTCGTCGAGCGAGGAGAAGGGGGCAAGTGCGTCACCGCCCGCATCGCCCTGTCCGACAGCCTTAGTCCGGTATAGGGAAAAGCCGTTCCCCGCGCCGTGAGGCCGTTTCCGGGAATTCCGCAGGGAATTCCTCAAGGCCCCCGATTCGCCGGATGCTTCGTCGCTCCGGGAGCGGGCGCGACGCTTCCCCGGTGGGGAAGCCGATCCACGAACCGTGCCTGGTCGTCGAGGAAACGGTCGGTGTACAACCGCCGGGGAGCGAACAGCGCGGTCAGCGTCAGGCGCCAGTCGGAGCGTTCCAGGTCCTCGTCCACCAGGGAGTGCGTGGCGCCGGGGTAGTGCGCGACCGTCAGGGACGCCGGCGGCAGGACGTCGCGGTAGACGGTTTCGGTGTCGGCGACGTCCACGTTGACGTCGCGCCCGGCCAGCACCAGGAGCAGCGGCGTACCGCGCATGGCGCGCAGGTCGGCGGTCGCGTCCGAGCGGTGGTTCCGGGTGATGAAGGCCCACCGCGCACCGGTCATGTCGTCCGTGTCGCCGGTGGCGGCGCGGTACTCCGCGAAGGACGCCCTTCTGTCTAGCAGTTTCAGGACGGTCTCCCGCCGGCGCAGCGCCGTCTCCCTCTCCCCGGGGGTCGCACCGTCGCGCTCCAGCTCGGCGAGGAGGTTGTGGCGACCCTGCCGCAGCCAGTTGACGGCCGGGGAGACGGCGATGACGAATTGCAGCCCCCGGTCCCGCGCGGCGACCTTGGGCAGGACCCAGCCCGCCTGGCTCGCCCCCCACAGGCCGATGCGGCGGCCGTCGATGTCCGGACGCCCGCGAGCCCACGCCACGGCGGCCAGGGTCTCCCGTGCCCGGTCGTCCATGCTCTGGTCCAGCCAGTCGCCCCCCGATCCCCCGACCCCGGGCTTGTCGAGCGACAGCGAGGCGTACCCGGCCCGGGCGAAGGCCTCCCACAGCGGCCGGTAGAACGTCTCGTGCGTCGCGTCGACCGGACCGTCGCCGTGGACGAAGACCACCAGCCCGAACGGCCCCCGTCCGTGCCGTGGCCGGGCCAGTACGCCTTCCAGCGGTTGCCCCCGGTGGTGCAGGACCACCTTCTCCTCGCGCAGCGCGTAGGTGTTCTGCCACACCACCGCCCCGCCGAGCCCGACGCCCGTCAGCACCGCCGCGACCAGCGTCCACAGGACCGTTCTCCACCTGCGCGGCATCGGCCGCCCTCGTGTCCGGAGCACGTGAACCCCCTGATATCTATCATCTCGCCAACGATCGTTCTGAGGATGAACGTACTATAGTTGATAGATCGAGGTGGACCGGCGGGAGACGGAGGAGTCGAGTGGACAGGGCAGCGGGCAAGGCCCCCGGAGGTGGACGGCCGACGGTGCGCAGGGGGATACCCGAGGGCGGTGAGGAGCGGGTGGCGGCGTTGTACTGGGAGGCCTTCGGCCGCAAGCTGGCGCCGGCGCTGAACCCGCCGGAGAGGGGACGCGCGTTCATCGCCGCCCACCTCCACCGGGACCGGGGCGTCGTCGCCCTCGTCGACGGCCGGGTGGTCGGAGTGGCCGGCTACCGCCTCGGCGGCCGCGCGCTGACCGGCGGTGGCGCGAGGGACGTCCTCTCGGCCTACGGTCCGTTCCGCGGGCTGCCCCGTCTGGCGGTCCTCGCCCTGTTCGAGCGCACCCCCGCCGCGGGCGAGCTCGTCATGGACGGCATCGCCGTCGACGCCGCGCACCGCGGCGAAGGCATCGGCACCCTCCTGCTCCAGGAGATCGCCTCCCTCGCCGCCGAGAACGGCTGCCGCCGGATCCGCCTGGACGTCATCGACACCAACCCCCGCGCCAGGGCGCTGTACGAACGGCACGGCTTCACCGCCCAGCACACCGAGCACACCCCGTACCTGCGCCGCCTGCTGGGCTTCGGCGCCGTCACCACCATGCGCCGACCGGTCACCGGGGCGGACGCGACCAGCGAGGGGAAGACACGATGAACACCACCACGCCCGCGCGTGCCGAACGGCCGGAGATCCCCACGCGGCTGGTCGTGCAGAGCCTGGTCCGCGAAGACGGAACGGTCGACGCCGACGAACTGCACTCCGTCGCAGGACTGCTCGGCATGAGCGACCAGCAGGTCAGACTGTGCGTCACGCGCCTGGTCGCCGAAGGGCGCTTCACCCGACAGGGCCGGGGCCGCAAAGCCACCCTGCGCGCCGTGGCCGACGCCACCGGATCGCTCGCGCCCGACGCCTCCCACGTCCGCCACGCCTACCGGCAGGACGCCGGACTCGCCCCCTGGGACGGCACCTGGCACCTGTACGCCTTCGCCGTTCCGGAAGCCCGGCGCGCCGCCCGCGACTCCCTGCGCGAGCACCTCCTCCACCTCGGTGCCGCGCCCGTCCAGAACGGCCTGTACGTCACCGCCAACCCCGTCGGCGAACTCGTCGACGCCCAGGCGCGGCACCTCGGCATCGACGACACCCTCACCCGGCTGACCACCACCGACCTGCGCGTCGGCGACCTCACCGGTCCGCGGGAACTGGCCGCCGCGCTGTGGCCGCTCGCCGAGATCGCCCGGCGGCACGAACGCCTCGCCGCCTTCGCCGGAACCTGTCTGCCCCTGCTCGGGGGAGAGCCGGGGCCCACCGATGTCGAACGGCTCACCACGGCCGTGGAACTCGCCGCCCGCTTCACCGAGGCGATGACCCCCGACCCCCTCCTGCCGCCCGAACTCCTGCCGCAGCCCTGGCCCGGCAGTCACGCCCGCCGGCTGGCGGCCGAATGCTGGAAGCGCCTGGACGACGCCTCGCGCACGGGCTCCGGACCCGGCATCCGCCTGTTCGCGCTCTACGCCGACGCGCTCGGCCCGGAGGTCGCCGGGTGACCGGCGGGGGCGGGTCCGCCCCCGCCGCAGGCCGCCGATCCCGCTCGTGTGGCCGATTCGGCACGCCGCACATGGCGCGCGCGTGCGAGGCGGTGGGCCGTTCGCAGCAGCTCGCGCGTCGACGCTCCGGCGCGTTCCCCCGGGTTCACCACCGCCAGCCAGCCGACACCGCCGTAGACGGGGTGCGCGATCACGACGTCGGCGGTACTGGGGTCGACCTCGCCGGAGGCCGGCTCGCGCGGTGCGTGACCGGTCCACCGGACGAACGCCTCCTTCCCCGCGGCGATGTTCACGCGGAAGGCGTCCGGCCGGTCCAGACGGGACGCCTCGTCGCCGGGGTAGTTCTTGGTCACGACGGTCGCGAAGGGCTGGCCCCCCTCCGGGGCGACGCCGTCGGGCGCGTAGAAGAAGAACGCGTCGCCCCGGCCGATCGCCGGTGTGCCGTCGCCGGGGGCGGGCCTGAGGGCCAGGATCCCGTGGAGGCCCGCCACGAAGTCGATGATCTCTTCACTCGTCATGTGCTCCAGCGTTCCATTAAGGTACTTGTGGAGACTTCGAGGCGCAGGTACGGGGATTTCAGGATGGCAAGTCTCAAATCGGGAGGCATGCGCACCGCCGACGTCGCGCGTCGCGCCGGGTGCTCGGTCCAGCACGTGCGCAACCTCGAACGCGACGGCGTACTTCCGCCCGTCGCGCGTACGGCCACGGGCTACCGGACCTACGACGAGGTGCACCTGCGGTCCGCGCTGGCCTACCGGGCCCTTGCCGCGGGTGTGGGGCCCGTCGAGGCCAAGGACATCGTCCGGGCCTTCCACCTGAGCCCCGTTTCCCAGGCCCTGGCCCTCCTCGACGCCGCGCACGCCCGCCTCGACGCGGAGCGCGAGGGTCTGAGGCGGGCCGAGGAGGCCGCTCGCGCGATCTCCGGCGAGCCGATCGGCGACGTGCGCGCCTCGGACTCGATGGGCATCTCCGAACTCGCCACCGCCCTCGGCGTGCGCCCGTCGACGCTGCGGCACTGGGACGCGGAGGCCCTCGTCACCCCCGACCGCGATCCCGGGCGGGGAACGCGGCGCTACACACCGGCGCAGGTACGGGACGCACGGATCGTCCACCAGTTGCGCAGGGCCGGATACCGCGTCACGACCCTCCGGACCCTCATGCCGCAGCTGCGGCGCACCCGCCGGTCGGAGGACGTCGACGCGGCGCTGGCCGCCAGGGACGCCGGCATCGCCGCGCGCTCCAGAGCCCTTCTCGACGCCGCCTCGGCACTCGGCGCCGTACTCTCGCTGCGCGAGCGGGCGGACTGATCCGGGACGGCCGCGAGGCCCTGTGCGGACCGGTGGCGCGCCTCGAAGCGCGGCGTACGTCCCGGCCCGTCCGCGAACGGGCCGGGCGAGGCCTCACTCCTCGTGGTCCGGCGGGTTCCCGGGATGCTCCGGCGGCGCTTCCGGAAGAGGAGCCGGAGGCGGGAACAGGAATCCTTCGAAAGCGTCCAGCACGAACATCATGCCTATGAGCAGCAGGGGGACGAGCAGAGCCAGGGCCACCATGACGCCTCCTGACAGGGGTGCCACGGGAGGTGGCGTGGAGCAGAAGGTTTCGATTCACCATGAGCCAGAAGGACGAAGATCGCATGTCCGGGCGAGGGCGCCAGGCGGGTCGTACAGGTCGTTCCCCTGCGGCCCGCTGCTTCCCCCCTCGCGCTTTCACCGCCCCCGGTGGGGGGGTGGTGGACCCCGCCGGGCGGGGAGCGTCGTCCGGCTTCCTCCCGTCCGGGAAACGCCGACGGCTCCCGCCCTGTGAACACAGGAGGGAGCCGTTCGGGAATGACTTCGACGTGCCGCGGTTCTCGCGGGTTACGCGTGGCGGTGCGAGTGGCGGTTGCCGGTGACGAGACGGTAGAGGGCCAGCAGGATGACGGACCCGACGATCGCGGCGACCCAGGTGGAGATCTCGAAGAAGCCGTCGACGGAGTCCACGCCGAAGACGACCTTGCCGAGGAAGCCGCCGAGCAGACCGCCGGCGATGCCGATGAGCATGGTGATGATGATGCCGCCGGGGTCCTTGCCCGGCATCAGGGCCTTGGCGATGGCGCCGGCGATCAGACCGATGAGGATCCACGCGATGATGCCCATCATGCTCTCCAGTTCGTCATGTAAGGAACTTGTCAGGTAGTCGTCTGGACCAATCGGGCCCGAGTAAACGTCCCCCACCGAAAAATTCCAGCCGGCTTGTTCCTGGAGGCCGGTCCCGCCCTGGAGAGCGGTGCCCTGACGCCGGCCGACCACTGACGGGCCGCCACGACGCCCACCGTGCGCGCACCTGCCCGGGTCGTGACGGCGGCGGCCGTCCCACCCCGCTTTCTCGTCGCAACGGCCAGGAGCGTCAGGCGTCGAGGGCCTGGGCGAGGGTTTCGTGGCAGCCGATGACGGTGTCCAGGCCGACGAGGCCGATGGTGCGCAGGACGGGGTCGGTGGTTCCGGACAGGCGGAGCCAGCCGTCGGCCTCGGTGAGGGCGTGGTGGGCGGTGATGAGGACGTTGATGCCGCTGGAGTCCATGAAGGTGACCTCCCGCATGTCGGCGACGACACGGGGGCCGGGAGTGTCGGGGACGGCCAGCGCCTGGCGGAGGGTGTCGCCGGTCGTGTGGTCGATCTCTCCGCTCAGGGCGACCACGCGGACGCCCTCGATGTCGGTGGTCGCCGCCGACAGCCGTCCGGGCTGCCCGGCGTGTCCGGTCCCCGATGTCTCTCCCCTAGTCATGCGAGTGATCCTGGCATATGCATACCCGTGTGTGTAGGGCCGTTGGGCCCGGCTTGCGGGAGGACCTCCCGCGGCGGCGGACGGGGCGAAGTGCAGGGCGTCATCCGCGGGTGTGCGGGTGGGCGTCGCCGACGGGGAACGGGGAGTGAGTGACGGCTGTGACGGAATCGGATGCGGTGAGGGACCGGGGGACGGCGTGGGCGGACCGGCCCCCGCGGATCGCGTCCGCTCTGCGCGGGGACGGCGACGACATCGCCCGGGCCCGCCGTCTGTCGGCCGACTTCCTCGCCCGCGTCCGGACCGAGCACGGTCTGGACGTCTCCCACCGCGCGGTCGACCTGACCCGGCTGGTGGTCGGCGAACTGGTCACCAACGTCCGCAAGTACGCGCCCGGCCCGGCGTCCCTGGACCTGAGGATCGTCGGCGACGCGGTCGTGATCACGGTGCGGGACCGGGATCCGGTGCTGCCCGTCGCACGGGCCGCGGACGCCGGCCGGGTGGGGCAGCACGGCCTGGAGATCGTCATGGCGGTCGCCCGCAGCTTCGAGGCGCGCCGTGAGCCGGTCGGCAAACGCATCACCGTCACCCTCGCCCTGACCGACGACCCCGGTGACGCCCCCACCTGACGCCGGCCCGCGGGGGAGAGGCGGTTCTCCCGCACGGTCACGCCCCTTCCGTGCGACGGACACGGGGGAGGGGGTCGTCACCGGCTGGCCGGAACCGCCGTCCGCACCTCCTTGTCACCTCCTTGTCAGTGGCGGTTGAGAAGCTGATCGGATGGATGGTGACGAGCAGCTGCTGCGCGGCCGGGTCTACGGCCGTGACCACGACGACCCCGATCCCGGTCCGAGAGCGGGCCGGACCTATGCCGAACTCGTCGGCGGGCCGCTGGACGGTCTCCTGCTGGACATCCACGGGTGGCCGCCGGCGGAGGTCGACGACGGGGTCGCCCTGTCCACCGAACTCTCCCGGTGGCCGGGCGGGCGCGCGCTCTACGCGCCGCGCCCCGGCGAGCCGCGCTGTCCGGGCCCGGGCGTCGCCTGCCGCTTCCACCACACCGGAGACGTCCCCTGACCCGCGTCCTCCGGTCGTCGGCCGGCTCACGTCCGTCACCGCCGCTCCCGCCGGACGCCGGGCGGCCCGCTCACTCCGACAGGATCGCCTCCAGCGCGGAGAACGGATCCGTCAGCGTGGCCAGGCGGTACGCGTCGTCGTACACGGTGTCGCCGATCTGCTTCCGGGCCGACAGCTCCGCACCGCGCCGCAACGGCTGAAGCTCGGGAGTGCCCCGCTGCGGATGCCCCACCATCCGCCAGAACACCTCACCCGTCCCGTACGCCGAGGCCGCCTCCTCGCCCCGGGACAGCGCCGACAGCGCGACCGCGAGGAGGTCGAGCCCCAGGCCGAGGCCGAAGACGTCACCTATCAGGCGCTTGCCCCGCAGCATGGCCCGGGCATGGCGGGCGGCGTCGGCCGAGCGCCGTTCCCGCAGCGCTATCACCGCCAGCTGGTACTCGCTGTAGGACCGCGTCCACTGCTCGCCCGCCGACGCCGCGTCGCGCCGCAGCTCCTCGGCCCCCGCCCGGGCCTCTTCGAGCAGGCCGGACGCCGTCAGGGCGAAGACCCGCATCACCCGGCACCGCGCCACCGCGGGCATCGCCGCGCCCCGTTCCGCCAGCGCCCGTTCCGCGACCGCCAGCGCCTCCCGGGGATCGCCCCGCAGCAGCATCACCAGACCGCGCAGGTAGCCGGCGTCGACGAGGAGCGTCGCGTCCCGCGCCCGCACCGCGCACTCGTCGGCACGGCCCGCCAGCCGGGCCGCGACGTCGTACTCGCCCCGCAGGCAGCGCACCACCCCGAGCGCCCACACCAGCTTGCCCACGACGGCCTCCGGCCCCGAGACCAGCCGCACGCACTCCTCCAGGTAGTGGGCCGCCTCGTGCAGATGGCCCGAACACGCCCAGAAGAAGCCGAGCGTCCCCGCCAGTTCCGCGGCCGCCGGGGGGTCGGTGGCCAGCAGGTGCTCCAGCGCCGCGCACAGATCGCCGTAGCAGCCGACCAGCCGCGCGTAGGAGGCCGCCTGTCCCGGCCCCCACCAGGAGTCCTCGGCGACGAGCGCCAGTTCGTGGAAGCGCCGCGCGTGGCTGTCGGCCACGCTCCGCGTCTCACCGAGCTCCGCGAGCCACATCGCCCCGTACTCGCGGACGGAGTCGAACAGGTGCAGACGGCCGCCGGACAGGGTCACGACGCTCTTGCGGACCAGCCCCTCCAGGGCCTGCTCCAAGGCGTCTCCGGTCAACGGCCCGCCGCCGCACACCCGTACCGCGTCGTCCACCGCGGCGGCCGAACGGAACACCGACAGCCGCGCCCACAACAACCGCTCCCGCGGCTCGCACAGTTCGTGACTCCACCCGATCGTGGTGCGCAGCGCACGGTGGCGCGACGGCTGGACCCGGCTCTCGGGGCCCTCGGAGAGCGACAGCCTGCCGCGCAGGAGCCGCGCCATCGCGGGCAGCGACCTCTCCCGCAACCGCGCGGCGGCCAGCTCCAGCGCCAGCGGCACGCCTTCCAGCCACCCGCACACCTCGGCGGCGGCGACGAAGTCCTCGGGGCGCGTCCAGCGGACCCCGACGGCGCCGGCCCGGTCGGCGAACAGTTCCATCGCGTCGGAGTCGATCGGCAGCGGACCGACGGGAAACAGGAACTCGTCCTCCGTTCCCAGCGGTTCACGGCTGGTCGCCAGCACGACGAGCCCCGGGCAGCGGGCGAGAAGGTCCTTCACCAGCGCCGCGCACGCCGCGACGAGGTGCTCGCAGGAATCCAGCACCAGCAGGACACGGCGTGCCCCGATCCAGTCGGCCAGCGCGTCGACGGGATCGCCGGGCGAGTGGTCCGACAGGCCGCACGCGTCGGCGACCAGCGGGACGAGCAGGGAGCCATGGGCCAGCGACCACAGCGGGGCCCAGTGGACCCGCGCGAAGACGTCCGGCCCGCCACCGCCGGCGACGTGCGAGGCGAGCCGGGACTTCCCGATCCCGCCCGTGCCCACCAGCGTCACGAGCCGCCGTTCGCCCAACAGGGACGCCAGCTCCTCGACTTCCCCGGCCCGCCCGACGAACGTCCCGCTCTCCGGCGGCATCCACGTGTCCATTCTTCGTATTCTCCGGCAGAACGAGGAACGGACCGCACGCGTTCGGCGAAGCGCGGACCTTCCGGTACCCTCCCGCCGCCGCTCGTCGAACCGGCCCGACCCGTGGCGTGCGGCCGTGGCCGGTCCGGCGGGTCTCCCTCCCCGAGGGCGACACCGCGCGCGGGCGAGCCTCCCGGGGTCTCCCGGGTCCGCCGTGCTCAGATGGGGCGGCACGACCGACCGTTCAGGGAAAGGCACAGGGATGTCCGAGGACACCATGAGGGCGATGGCGTACGAGACCTACGGCGGGACGGAGGTCCTCGGCGAGACCCGGCTGCCGCTGCCGAAGGTCGCCCCCGGTGAGGTCCTCGTCAAGGTCCGGTGCGCCGGGGTCAACCCGGTCGACTGGAAGATCATGGCGGGCGGGCTCGACGGCCTGATGGACGTCGTTCACCCGGTGGTCCCCGGCTGGGACGTCAGCGGCACCGTCGAGCGCGTCGGCATCGACGTGCCCGAGTTCGCGGCCGGCGACGAGGTGATGGCCTACGCCCGCAAGGACTACGTGCACGGCGGCACCTTCGCCGAGTACGTCAGCGTGCCCGTCCGCACCCTCGCCGCCAAGCCCGCCTCCCTGGACTGGGCGCAGGCCGCCGGACTGCCGCTGGCCGGCCTGACCGCCTACCAGCTCCTCACGCGTCTGGGCACGGGCGCCGACGACACCGTCCTCGTGCACGGCGCGGCCGGCGGCGTCGGCTCTTTCGGCGTCCAGCTCGCCCGGGCGTTCGGCGCGCGGGTCATCGGCACCGCCTCCCCGCGCAACCACGACCGGCTGCGCGGGTTCGGCTGCGAGCCCGTCGCCTACGGGGACGGACTGACCGAACGCGTCCGCGCCCTGGCCCCGGACGGCGTCACCGTCGTCGCCGACTTCGTGGGCGGTGTCCTCGACACCACCCTGGCCGTCCTGGCCGAGGGCGGGCGGCACGCCTCCATCGCCGACGACTCCGTGCTCGGAGCGGGCGGCCAGTGGATGTGGGTCCGGCCGTCCAGCGAGGACCTCACGGTGCTCGGCCGGCTCGTGGACGAGGGCAAGCTCACGGTCGACGTCGCCGAGACGTTTCCGCTCTCCGAACTCGCGGCGGCCTTCACCCTCAGTCAGGAGGGCCATGCCCCGGGGAAGATCGTCATCGAGGTCTGAAGCCGCCCCCGGCCGCCGGTCGCCGGCCCCGGCCGTGCTCGGGCAACGGCCCCTGTCCGCCGACGGGCCCGTCGTGTCACCGGTGTGCCGCCAGTACGGCGGCGAGCAGGAGGGCCAGGGCCACGGCCAGGGTTCCCTCCACACCGGTGCGGGCGTGCAGGAGACCTCCCGCGAGAGCCCCCGCCGCGAGTACGACCACCGACGCCCCGCGCCGCACGGTGCCGGGGCCCGGCCGGTCGACGGCGAACCCCGTCAGCGTCCGCGTCATCACGGTGGTGGTCAGGTCCGGCACTCCCAGGCGGTGCACGACGGCGTTCTACAACCCCATTCCGCAGGCCAGCGGCACCAGGACCGCGTACCGGCCCCAGCCGGCCGCCTGGCCGGCGAGGGCGGACGCCACCAGCAGCGCCTGGACGGCGACCAGCGGCGCGAACAGCGCTCCGGCCTCGGCTTCCCGGCGCCACGCACCGCCCGCGACGGCCCCGGCCAGGAACCCCGCGAGCGCCACGGCCGATGCCGGGGCCGACAACGGGGCCGCCCCCGACAGCGCGAACCCGAGGAAGACCACGTTGCCGGTCATGTTGGCCACGAACACCCGGCCCAGCCCGAGGAAGCTCACCGCGTCCACCAGCCCGCTGACGAACGTCAGCACGAGCAGCGGGGGAACGAACCGCGCGTAGCGGTGGCCGTCGGGGAACAACCACCGCGCGACCGCCCCTCCACGGCTCACCGCGCCCCCTCCCGGCCGGTACCGCCCCGGCTCGCGAAGGCCCGTCCGAGTGTGTGGCCGTCCCCGCCGACGGTTCGTCTCCGTGTCACCCCTCCACTGGAACAGAGGCGATGAGGAAGGGCGAGCGTCCCACGCCGTGCGGAGGCGTCCCTCCGGGTGCGGGCGTCCCCCGGCGGCCGAGCCGCCGCACGGGAGTACCGGCCCTGGTGGACGGCCCTCCTGACGAGCGGTCTCCTCCGCGGAACCGGTCCGCGGCACGGCTTGCCGAGACAGGAACCGGTCGCACCGCTTGCGAAGCCGGACACGTGGGAAGAAAACCTGTGGTCCCGATGGCCCACGGATGCCACGCAGCGGCCTCGGACCATGATCGAACAACCACTGACGAACGGATTCCTCCGCGTGACGACTGCTCCTGCCGAAACCCTGACCACGCGTGTGCCCGGGCGGGCCTGGACCGTCCGTCTGACCGGCCACAGCGACCGCACCGCGAGCGTCACCTGCACCTCGCCGTGCAAGATGCCCGCCCGCTCCCGGGACCTGGCCTCCCTGCGCGCCTTCGCCGCCCGGCACGCCGCCGCCCACGCCAAGGCCGCCACCGTCCGCCCCAACGCCGCCTGCCACTGCCGCTCCGAGCACTGCGACGCGCACCCGGGGCACAAGACGCTCTGCGCGGGCGGGGTGGTGATGATCCTGCGCCACGACCCGGTCATCGGCCAGGTCTGGATCGTGGAGGAGGTCTGCGCGGCGTGCGCGCCGCACATCCCGCACGCCCGCGTCCTGGCCCGCGCCACGGCCCCCACCAGACCCACCGCCGCCAGGCCGGCCACCCAGGCCCCCGCGTCTCCGCACCCGGCCGTGCCGAACCTGTTCTCCTCCGCCCACGCCGCCGCCGACGCCGGGGCGGACACCGTCCGACGCCCGCGCAAGCCGCACCGCCGCCCCCACCGACAAGGCTGAGCAGCGCACGGCCGCGTCGGCCCGCGACGTCCCCCGGCGCGGGGAGGCGGCCCGGACGGCCGACCGTCCACGACGGCCAGGCCCCGAGAGCGCCTTCGCACCCCGCGCTCCGCCGAAGCGCGCGAGAGCCCGGCCGTCGGACCGCTCAGACCCCGGCCGCGACCGCCTCGGCGGGCTCGGCGGGCTCGGCGGGCTCGGCGGGCGATACGGGCGCCCCGGCACCGGCATCGGCGGCGTCCGTGGCCCCGGGCTTGGTGTACAGGGCGACGCCCTGCCGTGTGTCCTTCTCGATCCGGTCCTTCTTCACCAGGCCCTCCAGCGCGTTGCGGACGACCTGGACCGAGGTCGAACGCTCGGGGTGCGCCTTCGCGAACTCCGCGTGGATCTCGCTGACCTTCAGCGGCTCGCCGGGAAACCCGTCCAGCAGACCGTCGAGAAGCGTGCCGAGCGTGGGCGCGGACTGCGCCTCCGAAAGGCTGCCGGAGGGCTTCTTCTCCGCCGCCCTGCCCGCCGTCGTTTTCTTGGGCGTGGTCTTTCCGGCCGCGGTCTTCCCGGCCGCGGGCTTTTCGGCCGGGGCCTTCGCCGTCTTCGCGGCCGTCCTCTTCGCGGCCGTCCTCTTCGCCGCCGGGGCCTTCTTGGCCGGCGTCTTACCGGCCGCTGCCTTCCTGGCGGCCGGCTTCCTGGCGGCCGGCTTCCTGGCCGGGGCCGCCTCCCGGGTCTCCCGGGGCTGGGGCACGGCCGCCTCCTGCACGGCCTTGGCCGGCTCGGTCACGCCGCTTGCCGGTGCGATGGGTCCCGGCACCGAATCCAACGTCGTGATCAGCCACTTCTCCTCCGCCTGCAACTGCTCCAGACGGGCGGCGATCGACGCCTGCTCCGCGCGGTTTCCCGCGAGGTCGGCGGCGAGCTGCTCCGCGTACCTGGTGTGAATCGAGGTGCTGTTCAGCTCGTTCGGCACGGCAGTCCACACTCCCTAAACGATGGGCATTGCTGCCGGATGTTACTCGCGACTGGCCGAATCAGGCCTGTACAGCCCGAAAAAACCCTCTTAGGAGCTGGTGCGCCCGGTGGGTGAGCGAGGTGGAATGCCCATGCGTCAAGAGCCCGTTCGAACAATGTGCGAGGAGTGGCCGGGGGCGCCGCACCGAATTCCCCCTCGGGCATGCCCCATACGGGTCATGAGGAGTGTTGGTCGCCGGGTGGTGTCAGAGGGCGATGGCAGGGTAACGGGGAGATGTCCCGACCGCGATCAGACGGCCGGGGCGATCCACAGATACGGAGTGCTCCACCGATGAACCGCAGTGAGCTGGTGGCCGCCCTGGCCGATCGCGCCGAGGTCACCCGCAAGGACGCCGACGCCGTGCTGACGGCCCTCGCCGAGACCGTCGGCGAGGTCGTCGCCAAGGGCGACGAGAAGGTCACCGTCCCCGGCTTCCTGACCTTCGAGCGCACCCACCGTGCCGCTCGCACCGCTCGTAACCCGCAGACCGGCGACCCGATCGACATCCCGGCCGGCTACGGCGTGAAGGTCTCCGCGGGCTCGAAGCTCAAGGAAGCCGCCAAGGGCGCGTAACGCCTCCTCGCACCACTCGTTCCGGCTCCGCGCCGCGCGATCGGTCGACCGATCGAACCGCGCGCGGACCGGAGCGGGTTCCGGGTGTCTTCCCGCAGGGGGAAGGCGCCCCTCTCCCCACCCCGGCCGGAATCCCCGGCTTGATCGAAGGACAGCAGCATGGCCAGCGGTACCGTGAAGTGGTTCAACGCAGAGAAGGGCTTCGGATTCATCGCCCAGGACGGCGGCCCGGACGTCTTCGCCCACTACTCCAACATCTCCGGCAACGGTTACCGCGAGCTGACGGAGGGCGAGACCGTGACCTTCGACGTCACGCAGGGTCAGAAGGGCCCCCAGGCCGAGAACATCGTCCGCGCCTGATCCGCCGGCCCGCACGAAACCCCTTTTTGCCCCGCGTCGGCCACCGTGTACGGTGGTGTCACCGACGCGGGGTGGAGCAGCTCGGTAGCTCGCTGGGCTCATAACCCAGAGGTCGCAGGTTCAAATCCTGTCCCCGCTACGAGAAGAGAAGGGGCCCGGTGTCAGCCGGGCCCCTTTTCGTGTGCGCGCCCTTCCCCGTCTGGTAACGGCTGTTACCATCGAAGGATGGCGAAGACACAGCTGGGTGCGCGCGTCGACAACGAGATCAAGCGACTGGCGGAAGCCCGTGCCAGGGACCGGGGCCTGAGCCTCGGCGACTACATCGCCGTCCTCGTGCACGAGGACACCGAAGGGCTGCGGCAGCGCGGCCTGGAGGCCGCGGAGCGGTTCCTCGCCGAGCACCAGGGCGTCTTCGACGAAGCCGAGGACGCCGACCGCCGCACCTCCGGAGCGCACGCCGCGTAATGGAGCTGCACATCGACGTTCCCTGGATCCTGCGGGTCGCCGAGATCGCGGGAGCGGGGGATCCGGCCCCCGAGGACTACGGGGTGCCGGTGGCCGCGGTCGCCGCCCACCGGGCCGAACTGCTGGACCGCCCCGTCTACGACGGCCCCTACGCCCGCGCCGCCGCCCTGATACACGTCCTCGGCCGCTGCCGATGGCTGGAACGCTCCAACATGGCCGTGGCCGCCGCGACGGGCGTGATGTACCTGGAGGCTTCCGGGATCCCGGTCGAGCCCGCCAGGCAGGACGCCATCGCCCTGCGCGATCTGCTGCGGGATCCCGCCTGCACCACCGCGAGGATCGACGCCCTGCTGCGCGGCTGGCCCGGAAGCGCCTGAATTCCGGCCGGGGCGCACCCACGTGGTGACCCGGACGAGCCCTGGTCGCGCTGGGCCCGCTCGTCTTCGGGCCGGGCCCGTTCGGCGCCCGGCGCCGCAGGGCCTCCGCCGCCCCGTAGCCCGTAGCGGGTGGGTCGACGCTCGTCGTGCCTGTGCCCGCCGTCGTGGACGGGAACCGGAGCGCCCTCCGGCGAGTTATGCCGTTCATGACACAAGGGGGAAGCACGATGGGCGAAGACCCGACGTGGGCGGAGCTTCTGCTGGGGTTCGCCCTCGCCCTGGGGATCCCCATCGCCCTCGTGGGAGTGGCGGTCTTCTCTCTCGTGGGACTGACGCTGTGGGCGACGGCGCCCGAGCGCCGGTGGAGGCGTTAGGGCGTCTCCGGCGGGTCACGGCCGGGTCCGCGGCGTCCTGTCGGGCGGGCCTCACGCCGTCGCCAGGAACTGTGTCGCCGCCAGCTCCCCGTACAGCTCGTCGCCCTCCACCAGTTCCGCGTGCGTTCCCACCGCGCGGACCCGGCCCGCCTCCATCACGACGATCCGGTCCGCGAGCGTCACCGTCGACAGCCGGTGCGCCACGACGAGGACCGTGGTCTCCCGGGCCACCTCCGCCACGACGTCCCGCAGCGCCAGCTCGTTGACCGCGTCCAGCTGAGAGGTCGCCTCGTCGAGCAGCAGCAGCCGCGGCCTGCGCAGCAGCGCCCGCGCGATGGCGATCCGCTGCCGCTCTCCGCCCGACAGCTTGGAGCCGCGGTGACCGACCACCGTCTCCAGGCCCTCCGGCAGCCGTTCCACGAGCGCGTCCAGCCGCGCCCGTACGAGCACGTGGCGGATCTCCTCCTCGTTCGAGTCCGGCGCGGCGAAGGCGAGGTTCTCGCGCAGGGTGCCGGACAGGACGGGCGCGTCCTGCTCCACGTAACCGATGGAGGCCCGCAGTTCGGCCAGTGGCCACTCCCGCACGTCCCGGCCGTCCACCAGGACCCGCCCGCCGGTCGTCTCGTAGAAGCGCTCGATCAGTCCGAACAGCGTCGTCTTTCCCGCGCCCGACGGGCCCACGAAGGCCGTCATGCCCCGTCCGGGCACCTCGAAGGACACGCCCCGGTGCACGGCCGGGAGGTCGTCCCGGTAGCGGAAGGAGACGTCGTCGAAGACCACGGACGCCGGCCCGTCGGCCTCCGCCGGTGCCGCCGTCCCGGCGCCGGTCTCCTCGACCTCCAGGGCCTCGGCCTCCAGGATCCGCGCCACCGCCGCCGATCCCACCTGGAACTGCGTGGCCGCCTCGACCAGCTTGGATATCGGCTCGATCAGGTAGAAGAGGAAGAGGAGGAAGGCGATCAGGGACGAGATCGACGTCGCCCCGGACGCGACCCGCGCGCCGCCGATGCCGAGGACCGCCAGGAACGACACCTGTACCGCCAGGCCGATCGAGGAGCCCGCGAGCGACTGCCACTTGGCCGACTTCACCCCGTGCCGCCAGGCGTCGTGCGCCGCCGCGTCCACGACGGCCGTCTCCCGTGCCTCGGCGCCCGAGGCCTTGATGGTCCGGAAGGCGCCGAAGGCGCGCTCCAGGACGGTGGAGATCCGGCCGACCGCCTCCTGCGAGCGCTTGGTCGCCGCCGCGATCCGCGGCATGAGCGCGGCGACGGCCCCGCCGATCAGCACGATGACGCCGACCGTGACGCCCAGCAGCACGGGGTCCATGAAGCCCATGAGGACCAGCGTCGCCACGAACGAGAGGCCGCCGGTCGCCGCCGACACGACGGACTGGGTGGTGACCGCTCGCAGCAGGGTGGTGTCGGAGGTGATCCGCGACATCAGATCGCCGGGCTGGGTCTTCTCCACCTCCGGCAGCCGCAGGCGCAGCAGCCTCCCGCTCAGCGAGCGCCGGGCCGCGAGCACCACCGACTCAGCGGTCCGTTCCAGGACGTACGAGCCGAGCGCCTCGACGGCCGTGCCGAAGACGACGAGCGCCGTCAGGACCAGCAGGACCGGAACGACGGGCTCGTCGTGGCCGAGCCGGTCCACCAGGGCCTTCGCGGCGAGCGGCTGGGCGAGCCCGCTCGCGGCGCCGATCAGGGCGAGCACCGCCCCGCACGCGACGGCGGCCCGGTGCGGCCGGAAGTGGGTGTGGAGGGCCGACCAGACCTTGCGGGCGGGGACGACGGGGGTGGCGGGGGTTTCGAGGGCGGTGGTCACACCGGTCAGGACGCGAGGACGCCGCGCTCGCCTGACCGGTGTGACCACTCGGACGCCGGATCCGGATCGGCCGGACGCCCGACCGGCCGCACGCCGGGCCGGTCGGGCACGGGAGGGGCCGGAAGGGTCCGTACGCCGGCCCGCGCCGTCGTGCGGACCCGCTCCGTGAGGGCGTGTCAGGGGGCGTCGACGAGGATCCGGCCGTCGGCGGGCACGAGGGCGGCGACGCCGTTCGCGTAGGCGGACTGCACGCGGGACCGCTCGGTCGCGTTCGGGACGGCGTTGGTGCAGGCCGTCCCGGCGCTCGAACCCGACATCAGCTGCGAGCACGGGCCGGGCTTGGTGTCCGGCAGGCCGAGGCTGTGGCCCAGCTCGTGAGCGGCGATCCGGGTCTTGTCGTAGCCCTGGCCCACGGCCTGGCTGCCGAGTTCGACGCGGACCTGACGGCCCGGACGGACGGGGCCGAGGGTGGCCTGCGGCCAGCCCGTGGTGGCGACGATCACGATCTCGGCCCGGGTGCCGGGCGCGGCTTCCACCAGTTTGACGTTGCTCACGTTCGCGTTCCAGGAGGCGACCCCGGCCGCGATCGCGGCCTCCCAGCCTCCGGCGCGGCTGTCGTCGTAGCGAAGGGTCACCACCGCCGCCCGAGCGGCGGACGGTTCGTACGCGGGCGCGGGGGCCGCCGTCGCGGCGCCCGCCGTGGCGAGGACGAGCGCGGCGGCGGAGGTGCCGGCCCTGAGCCATGTACCGAGGGGCATTGCTGCTCCTTCATCCGTGGGGGGATCCGGCTCCGGTGGGGAGCCGGAGGCGTGAAGGGGCGGGCGACACGGGCGTCTGGTGGGGCCAGACATGACGTCGATCACCCCTCCGATCCTTGCGATGGTAAGCCCCGGAAGGATCCCATGTAATGTACCTGTCAGTCTTGTTCTTCCGTCGCGGTTGTGCTTCCCCGGGGCGGGCGCGTCCGGCGCCCCGGCCGGAGGGGTCCCGGATCCGCCGGACACCGCCCGCCCCCGGGGGTCAGGACGCCTGATGGGTCCACTTCTGGTTGGCCGCGCCGGTGCAGGACCAGATCTGGGTCCGGGTGGCGTCGGCCGAGGAGTTGCCCGTCACGTCGAGGCACTTGTCGGCGGCGGTGTTCACCACGTCGTGCGTGGCCGCGTCGTACGTCCAGCGCTGGGCACCCGTCCCGTTGCACGTGTACAACTGCGCCTTCGTGCCGTCGGCGACGGCGCCGCCGGTGACGTCGAGGCACTTGCCGAGCGCCCGGATCGTGCCGTCGGCGGCGAGAGTCCAGCGCTGGGCGGCGGTGCCGTTGCAGGTGTACAGCTGGACGGCGGTGCCGTCGGCGTTCGCCGCGCCGGCCACGTCCAGGCACTTCCCGGCGAGACCGGTCAGCGCGCCGCCGGGGGTGCCGCCACCGCCGGGCGTGCCCGACCAGGTGAAGGTGGCGGTGGTGCGGGCCGGGAGGCTGTAGGTGAAGGACTGGCCGCCCCAGTCGACCCGGACGGACTGTGCCGAACCGCCGCCGTTGTGCGCGATGAGCGCCTTGGAGCCGTCGGGGTTGCGCCAGGCCACGTTCTGCACGGTGGCGTTGTCCGTCGAGGCGATCCGGTACGCGCCGGGCCGGACGAACTTGGTGAGGTGGCCGGTCGTGTAGTACTCGACCGTGTAGTCCACCTGCCCGGCGCGGGCGCCGCCCTCCTGCACGGTGATCAGACCGGTGCAGGTGCCGCAGCCGCCGTTGTGCGGCCCCATGTTCTGGTTCAGGGCCAGGCTCCACTTGACCAGGCTGCCGCTCCAGTTGCGGGCGTACGAGACGATGTCCTTCAGGTCCTCGTTGTGCTGGTTGCCGATCCAGGTCCCGCCCGAGTGCTCGGTGCTGAACTGGCGCACCGCCGGGTACTGGGCGTGGACCTGGCTGCCGACGGCCGGGTCGCCGGCGTAGCCGTGCCAGGCGATGCCGCCGAACAGCGGGTCGTCGCGGACGCCCGCGTCGCCGAGGATCCCGGCGCCGAAACCGGCGTAGTCGCCGTAGTTCCAGTCGTGCACCAGGACCTTGGTGGAGATCCCGGCGGCCCGGAAGGCGGGGTAGACGTGGTTCTTGGTGAACTCGACCAGCCCGGACGGGTTCCAGCTCATGCCCGGGTAGTTCATCGCGGTCGGATTCCCGGCCTGGCAGCAGTTGGGCTCGTTCTGCACCGACAGGTAGTCGACCGGGACGCCGGCCGCCCGGTAGCTCTGGACGTACTTGACCAGGTACTGGGCGTAGGTGGGGTAGTGCTCCCACTTCAGCCAGCCCATCTGGTCCATCCGGCCGTTGTCCTTCATCCAGCCGGGCGCGCTCCACGGCACGCCCTTGACCCGCAGCGCCGGGTTGAGCTGCTTGGCCTGGACGGTGAGCAGCCGGACGTCGGTGTCGTAGCCGTTGGAGCCGAAGTCGCCGAGGTCGCAGCAGGTGTCGTCGAGGGAGACGTTCCCGGGCCGTGAGAGGTCGGAGGCGCCGATGGGGTTGCGGACGAAGGAGAGCCCGATGCCCTCGGTCGGCGAGAACAGCTTGCGCATGACCGCGTCGCGGGTGGCGGCGCTGACGGCGCCGCCGCGCAGGAGGTGGGCGGTGGTGTCGGTGAGGGACGCGCCGCCGCCCTCGAACTGCTGGTAGGTGGTGGACTCGTCGACGGTGATGGTGTGGTTCGCGCCGCCGCCGGACGGGCCGAAGGAGAGCGGTGCCTGCGGGGCGAGGCCCCGGGTGACGGTGCGGCCGCCGGAGTCGGAGGTGGTGGTCAGCCAGACGTCCACCCTCTCTCCGGCGGCCTGTGCGGTGCCGGGCGAGGTGAGGGCCAGCCCGGTCGCCACCAGGGCGCCGGTCAGGAGGGCGGCGAGCGAGCGGGGGCGGGAACGCGCCCGCCCGGCTGCGGTCGCCCGCAAAGTATTGAGGTGCACCTGACAATCCTCTCTGAGGGGGCGCGCCGCGCTGCCGTACGGGACCGGTCGGCCCGGTCCCGTACGCGTCCCACAGGGCGACAAGCCTTTTATCAAGCTGTGAACTTATGGACGGGGGATGCGCCCGTCAACCCCTGTCGCGTACGACTCCCGAAGAGGACGGGCCTCTTCGGGTTCTGACGGCGGTTCTCGGAGGCGGGTTCGTTCAGGAGGTGACGCGACGACCCGGTGGAGTCCGGCGACTCAGGCGCGGGGCACGCAGGGCGCGCAGCAGGCCGGCGCGGGTTCGACGCAGACGGCGACGGAGTCGGTGTTGTTCGCCGGGTCGGGGTCTTTCTCGGCGGCGGTGACGACGGCGGTGTTGGTGACGCGCACGGGCCTGGTGGCCTTCGCCCGCAGGGTGAGGACGGCGCGGGCGCCGACGGGCATCCCGCCGACCGACCACGTGCCGGTCTCCGGCGCGTAGGTTCCGAGGTCGGTGTCGGCGGACAGGAACACGAGCCCGCCCGGAAGCCGGTCCGCGACCGTGACCCCGGTCGCCGGGCTGGGACCGGCGTTGTGGACGCTCAGGCGGTAGACCACCGTCTGCCCGACGGTGACGGTGGTCGCGTCGGCCGCCTTCGTCACGGTCAGGTCGGCGGCCGGCCTCACCTCGGTCACGGCCTCGCCGGACGTGGACGTCAGCGGCTCCGGAGCGGGCCCGAGCCGGTTCTCGTACGCGGCGGCGGCGGTGTTGGCGACGCGGGTCCCCGCCGTCTCCGGGCCGAGCCTGACCCGGTACTCGACGGTGGTGCCGCCCGGCAGGACGGCGGTGTTGGCCAGGCTGCCGCCCTGCGACGCCGAGGCGCCGGTGCCGAGCCGGAAGACGACCGTGCGGGTCCCGGCGTCGTACGCGGCCTGGTCGTCACCCGCCCGGTCGGTCTTCGCCCCCGCGTGCGGACCGTCGACGATCCGCAGCGAACCGGGCACGTACGTCGTCCCCGCGGGCAGGACGTCGGTGAGCGTGAGGCGCTCGGCGTCCCCGCCGCCCTCGTTCCTGGCGGTGATCCGGTACGTGACGACGTCGCCGACGTCCAGCGGCCCCTCCGGCACGGCGGCCTTGACGAGCACCACGTGCGGGGCGGTGCCGAAGAAGATCCCGTCCAGGAAGTTGCCGACCCCCCGGTTGCCGCCGGCGGCCGAGACGGACCTGAAGGCGAAACGGGTGAGGGTCTGCCCCGCCGGGACGGTGTAGGTGCCGGTGTAGTGGCCCCACGCCGTGTTGCCGTCGGTGAAGGTGCGCTGCTCGACCGTGCCGCCCGGAGCGCCGATGTCCAGGGCCATGGTGTCCTGCCCCTGCCGGCCGCGGTGGTGGAGCCGCCAGTACAGCGTGGTGCCGGGCGTGGTCGGCAGGTCCTGGTAGAGGGTGGAGACCTGGTTGGCGTTGAGTTCGGCGAACTGCTCGCCCTCGGCCGAGGGGATCCCGTTGAAGCCGGAGTGCCACAACTCGATCATGTGGTCGGTCGCGGTGGTGAGCCAGCCCGGAACGTACCGGGAGGCCTGGGTCTGGGAGGCGTCCGGCAGGAAGGCCATGTCGGTGACGGACGGCTGCTCGAAGCTTCCGTTGACGAGGGCGACCCGGAGCGGGACGGGAGGAGGTGTGCTCATGGTGGCGATCTCCGATCGGTCGGCGGTGCGCCGTGGGCTCCGTCCCCTCCCGGACCGCGGGCGCACCGGGAGGGGGAGGAGCCGGAACGCTCGGTAGCTCACCGCTCCCGACGGGCCGCGTACAGCGGTGGCGGGGAGGTCTCGGCCAGCGCGGATCCGCTGGTTTGCCCGGACCCGCACCGCGGATCGCGGTCCTTCCGGCCGGCGCCGGGTTTCACGGGGAGTCCCACCCGCCCTGCCCGGCGCACCACTCGCGCGCGTACCGTCCGTGTTGACCGGATGGCACCTCCGCGTGGCGCCCGTGCGCCACGCGGAAGAATGAATCTACGGCTTCGAAGTTGACGAACCTCCGTTCCGGGCGGGAGGCCTCGGCGCGGGGGCCGCCGTCCCCGGCGCCACCGGGGCGCCAGGGCCCGGCAGCCCGGAGGTCAGCTCCCGCCGCCCTCGCAGAGCGCCGCCCGGAGCACCCCGTACCCCTGGGATATCGGCTGGTCGGACAGGCCCATCTGGGCGTCGGTGACCGTGGACGCGTAGCGGCCGTCCTCCGTGACGCCGGTGAGGGTGAAGCAGCCCGGCACTCCACCGTTGTAGGTCCAGAACGTGCCGCCGCGGGGCAGGAGGATTCGACGAGGCCCAGCCCCGCGCTGGACGGCGAGCCCGGCTGTGTCGGAACGCCGCGCTTCATCTCCGCCGTGCTTTCCGCCGACACCACGCGCCCGCCGACGAGCGCCCGGTAGAACGCGGCGACGTCGCGCAGGGTGGAGATCATCGCGCCGGAGGCGTAGAAGCGGCTCGGCTCGTGCGTCCCCGTGACCTCGGTGCCGATGAACACGGTGCCGATGAACCGGACCCCCGCGTAGCCGTTGATGCGCGGACCCGGGAGCGTACGGTCGCCCAGCGCGGGGAAGCTCGTGTTCGTCAGCCCCAGCGGCTGGACCACGCGCCGCGTGACGGCCTCCTCGACGCGCTGCCCGGTGAGCCGCTCGATCAGCATGCCGAGGATCTCGTAGGCGGTGTTGGAGTAGAGGAACCGGGCCCCGGGCTCGGCGGCCGGCGGCGCCCCGTCGAGGCCGTACTGCACCAGCGAGGCCAGGGAGTGGCCGCCACCGGGCTGCTGCGCGGGCGCGTTGACGGTGTTGGCCCGGGGAATGCCGCTGAAGTGCCGGAGCAAGTGGCGCACGGTGATGCGGGTGCCGTCGTAGCCGTTGACCGACACGACGCCGGGCAGGCGGTTCTCGATCGGGTCGTCGAGTTCGAGCCGGCCCTCGTCCACGAGCGTGAGGACCGTGGCGGCGGTGAACGTCTTGCTCTGGCTGCCGATGCGGAAGCGCTCGTCGGGTCCCGGCGTGTCCTGGGCGTTGAGGGTCGCGGTGCCGGAGGACAGGCTCCACGAGGTGGAACCGTCACCCGCGTGGAGGCCGGCACCGGGCGCGCCCGCGAGGTCGAACGTCCGCAGCGCGGCGGCACTGGCCGTGTGGTCGGCGGCGGGGGCGGCGTGAGCGGCCGAGGGCAACGCGGCCAGGGCCGCGGCCACACCGAGGACGAGGGGCAGGCGGACGGCTTTCGGGAACATGCTGGGAACTCCTGGTCGGGTGGAGAAGGGAGGGGAAAGGGTCGGGAGGGCGGACCGTCGGGCAGCCGGACGGAACGCCGGGTGACCGGACCAGCCCGCCGTACGGCCGTACGGCTCGTCAGGCGGCCGGGCGCAGATGGGCCGTGATGCCCGCCGGGTCCTGCCGGACGCGGGGGTGGCGCAGCACGTGGCCGCCCGGCTCCTCGTACGCCATGTGCGGGATGCCGGCGGCGTTCAACAGCGAACGGAACCCGCGGTGCCCGTTCCTGACTGCTGCTCCTGCACCGCGCTGAACCACGGGACGGCGTCGCCGTTCGTCCCGACCACGAGGAACACCCGCTTGCCGCGGTAGCTCTCCACGTGCTCCACCGGGTTGTCGGCGCTCACCCGCCTCTCGTCCCACAGCGGCACCCCGTACACGGCGGCGCCGCCGAGCTCGGTGGCCGACGAGACGTCGGCCCAGTGGCCGACGATGCCGTGGTCGCGCCGCAGGTCGGCCGGGCCCGAGTGCGAACTGACCGAGGAGAAGAGGCCGGGGTGCCTGGCCGCGTACTTGAGGGCGCCGAACCCGCCCATGGAGAAACCGGAGACCGCCCGGCCGTCGGCCCCGGCGTGGGTGCGGAACGTGGCGTCCATCCAGGGGATCAGCTGACCGACGTGGAAGCTCTCCCAGTCGTGCGGGCCGGTGTGGGAGCCGACGGGGTCCGAGTACCAGCCCGCGAAGCCGCCGTCCGGCATCACCACGATCAGCGGCAGCCCCGCGGCCCAGTCACGGACGCCCAGCCGGTCGAAGGTGGTCGCGTCGCCGCCGCCACCCCTCCCGCTTCCCGCTCCTCGGCGGCCTACGCGGTGAGGCGGGGGATCCGCAGCGGGTTGCCGTCGCGCAGCTCGGGGGGCAGCAGGGCGTCGGGGAAGGACTGGTAGCAGACCGGGCGCAGCCAGCGTTCGACGGCGAGCGTGCCGACGCTCGTCGTCGCGGGCGAGCTGGTCGCCGGCCACGGCCCTCCGTGCACCATCGCGTGGCTGACCTCCACGCCGGTGGGCCAGCCCCCCCACAGGAGACGGCCCGCGCGCTCCTCCAGTACGGGCAGCAGCGCCGAGGCGGTGCGCAGGTCCGCGTCCGTGCCGTGCACCGTGGCCGTCAGCTGTCCCTCCATGTCCTCGAGGAGGCACAGGAGTTCCTCCGTCCCGGACCAGCGCACGACGAGCCCGGCCGCGCCGAAGACCTCGCCCCCGAGCACGTCGGGTGCGGCGGCGTAGGCGTCCGCGTCGCACACGAGGACCGCCGGGGCGGGCGCGTGGGGGCCCTCCCCGTCCGTTCCCCGGGCCACCTCCCGCACCCCCGCGACGGACTCCCACCTCCGTACCCCCTCGGTGCAGGCGCGGGCGATGTCCGGGGTGAGCATGGTCTGCCCCTCCGTGCTCCGCAGCTTCCGGGCGACCGCCGCGAGGAACGCGTCGCCGGCCGGTCCGGCGGGCAGCAGCAGGAGGCCGGGGTTCGTGCAGAACTGGCCGGCGCCGTTGGTCAGCGACGCCACGTACGCGTCGGCCGGGGGCCCGGGTTCGGCGAGGGCGCCGTCGAGCATGATCACCGGGTTGACCGCGGACATCTCGGCGTGCACCGGGATGGGGACCGGGCGGGAGCGGCCGGCGGCGATCAGGGCGAGTCCGCCGGTCCGTGAACCGGTGAAGCCCACCGCGGCGATCCGCGGATCGCCCACCAGCGCGAGACCGACGTCGTACGCCCTCCCCACCAGCAGCGAGAAGACGCCGGCCGGCATGCCGGTGCGCGCGGCGGCGGCGGTGACGGCGCGGGCCACGGCCTCGCCGGTTCCCGGGTGCGACGGATGCGCCTTGACCACGACCGGGCAGCCGGCGGCCAGTGCGGAGGCCGTGTCCCCGCCGGCGACGGAGAACGCCAGCGGGAAGTTGCCCGCCCCGAACACGGCCACCGGGCCGACGGGGACGCGGCGCAGCCGCACGTCCCTGCCCGCGGGACCCGAGGGACCCGAGGGGAGGGAGTCGATCCGGGCGTCGAGCGCGGTCCCGCTCCTGACCAGTTCGGCGAAGAGGCGCAACTGGCCGCAGGTGCGGCCCCGCTCGCCGGTCAGGCGGGACGGCGGGAGTCCGGTCTCGCGGGCCGCGAGTTCCACGAGCGGGTCGCCGAGCGCCTCGATCTCCTCCGCGCAGGCGTCCAGGAAGGCCGCCCTGCGTTCCGGCGGCAGGGCGCGGAACGCCCGGGCGGCCGCCGCCGCGAGCCGGGCCGCCTCGGCGACCTGCTCCGCCGAAGCGTCCCGGAACACGGGGCCGAACGGCTCGCCGGAAGCGGCGGCGACGGCGTGCCAGGCGGCCCCCGTACCGGGGACGTCGCGGCCGGCGAGGATCGAACGGCCGGTGGGAACCGGGGGGTCGGCGCGGCGCGGGGGCCCGTCCGGGGCCGGGGCCGGGGGCGAGGCGGGAGCCGAGCTCAAGGCCGCAGCCGCAGCCGCAGCCGGGGCGGGGGCCGGGATCGGGCCCTGGTGGTCGTTCGCTGTCGGGTGTCCGGGCGGATTCACTGCGATGCGTCTCCCTGCGCGTGCCGGACGGCACGCCGTCGTCGGATGCCGGGTGGAAGGTCACCGGCCCGGTGGCGTTGCCCTCGGACACGGTTCGGTAACGGGCCGCTCTACTCCTTGGCTGTGCAATTTCACATTACTATGTTACGTGCCACAGCGCGGAGGCGGAGGCCGGAACGCCCTCCATGTCCCTTCGGGGCTCCCGCAGTTGTCCAGCGGCTCGCCCCACCCCACTCCACCCGGCCCCCTCGCCCCGCTCCGCCCTCTCCTTCCGGCCCGCTCCACGCCCGCCGGCTCCCTTTCCCGCACCGAGGAGTTGCCCCATGCCCCGCCGCCGTCCCGCCCGCACCCTGTGCGCGTGCCTCAGCGTCTCCCTGTCCCTGGCCCTGCTGGGCGCCTGCACCGCGCAGGGCGGCGGTGACCGCCGCACGCCGGCCGGAGGGCAGCCCGGCGTGGCGTCCGGCACCGTCATCGGCGGCACCCCGAAGCGGGGCGGCACCCTGACGGTCCTGTCCAACCAGGACTTCGCCCACCTGGACCCCGCCCGCAACTGGGTCATGCCGACCATGGACTTCGGCACCCGACTGCTCTACCGCACCCTGACGACCTTCCGGGCGGCCCCCGGCAAGGAGGGCGGCGAGATCGTCCCCGACCTCGCCACCGACCTCGGCAGGTCCTCGAACGGCGGCCGCACCTGGACCTTCACCCTCAAGCCCGGACTCGTCTACGAGGACGGCACCCCGATCCGGGCGCGGGACGTCAAGTACAACGTGGAGCGCTCCTTCGCCCCGGACCTCGCGGGCGGCCCGGACTACGCCCAGCGCTACCTGGCCGGCACCGAGGGGTACGCCGGCCCGCTCGGCGGCAAGCACCTGGACTCGATCCGGACCCCGGACGAGCGGACCGTGGTCTTCGAACTCCGCAGACCCGTCGCCGAGTTCTCCTCCACGGTCACGCTGCCCACCTTCTCGCCCGTGCCCGAGTCCCGGGAGGCGGGCGTCCAGTACGACCTGCGGCCCTTCTCCTCCGGGCCGTACCGCGTCGAGAGCTACGCGCGCGGCAAGAAGCTGGTGCTGGTCCGCAACGCCCACTGGAACGCGGCGACCGATCCGGTGCGCAAGGCGTACCCGGACCGCATCGTCGTGGTCCAGGGGCTCAAGGGCGGCCAGATCGACGACCGGATCATCGCGAGCGCCGGCGCCGACGCCTCCGCCGTCGAGTGGTCCGACCTCCAGTCCTCCAGCGTCGCGAAGGTCCTTCCCCGGCCCGAGGTCCTGAAGCGGCTGTCCGCGGAACGCACCGGCTGCACCGACATGCTCGCGCTCAACACCTCCCGCGCCCCGTTCGACGACCTGTCGGTCCGCCGGGCGCTGCTGTACGCCGTCGACAGGCAGGCGCAGGTGATCGCGAACGGCGGCCCCGCCCTCAACGACGTCGCCACCGGCTACCTGCCGCCCTCCCTCACGGGCGGAAGCGCCTCGAAGCCGGTCCACGACGGCCCGGTCACCGGCGACGTGGCGCGGGCGAAGCGACTCCTCGCCGAGGCGGGCAGGGCCGACGGCCTCGACACGACGATCACCGTGTCCACGGGGGACAAGACCCGCGCCGAGGCGCTCCAGCAGAGCCTGGCCCGCGTCGGCATACGGCTGCGGATCGACACCGTCGACCCCTCGGTCTACTACGACACCATCGGCGACACCGCCAAGGCCCCCGACATGGCCATCAGCGGCTGGTGCCCGGACTACCCGTCCGCCGCCACGTTCCTGCCGTTCGTCTTCGACGGCCGCACCATCAAGGAGAAGGGCAACCAGGGCAACGTCTCCCAGTTCCGCGACGCGGCCGTGGACCGGCGCATGGACGAGATCGCCGCGATGCCCGACGCGGCCGCCGCCGACAAGGCGTGGGCCGCCCTGGACGCCGAGATCCAGCGCAAGGTCCCGGCCGTCCCGCTGCTGTGGGAGCGCAAGCCCCTGCTCGTCGGCGACAACGTCGCCGGGGCCTTCGGACACCCGTCCTGGACCGGCCAGTTCGACTTCGCCGTGATCGGTCTGAAGGACCCGTCCCGGAGCGAGGGCTGAGGGGACGAGGAAACGCCGTCATGACTTCCACCGCGCAGAACGAAGCGCAGGACAACGGGCAGGACGCCATGGGCGGACCCGGGCGGAGCCGTACGCGGGACACCGGGCGGAACGTCACGCGCGGAGCCGGACAGGACACCGCGCCGGCCACCCGGCCTGACGTCCCGCCGCCGGCCGGCGGACCCGGCTCTCCGCCGCCGCCCGACTCCCTCGCGCGGACCGCCCTGCGGCGCCTGTGGGGCGGCCGCGGCAGCCGGGCCGCCCTGATCGCCGTCGGCCTGCTGGTCCTGATCGCCCTCACGGCGCCGCTGCTCAGCCGCCTGGGCGGCTGGTCGCCGACCGCCTTCGACACCGACGCCGTCGACCCCTACCTCGGCGGCCTGCCCCGCGGCCCGTTCGGCGGCATGGGGGCCGACCACTGGCTCGGCGTGGAGCCGGTCACCGGCCGGGACCTGTTCGCCCGCGTCGTCCACGGCGCCCGGGTGTCCCTCCTGATCGCCTTCGCGGCCACCGCGATCGTCGTCGTCACCGGCACCGCCGCGGGCGTCGCGGCGGGCTACTTCGGCGGCCGCGTCGACTCCGTACTGGGCCGGCTGACGGACCTCACCATGTCCTTCCCCTCCCTCATCTTCATGATCGCGATGATGTCGGTGGCCCAGGACGTCGACCGGGTGCTGCTGATGACCGTCGTCATCGGCGTCTTCGGCTGGCCCGGCATCGCCCGGGTCGTCCGCGCCGAGGCGCTCTCCCTGCGCCACCGCGAGTACGTCGAGGCGGCCCGCGCCTGCGGCGGCGGACCGTGGCGCATCCTCACCCGCCAGGTGCTGCCGGGCATCTCGGGTCCCGTCATCGCGTACACCACCCTGCTGATCCCCGGAATGATCAGCACGGAGGCCGCCCTCAGCTTCCTCGGGGTGGGGGTGCGCCCGCCGACCCCCTCGTGGGGCCAGATGATCGCCGAGGCCGTCGGCTACTACGAGACGTACCCGATGTACTTCGTCGTCCCCAGCCTCTTCCTCTTCGTCGCCGTGCTCGCGTTCACGGTCCTCGGCGACACCCTGCGCGACGTCCTCGACCCCCGGGGAGGCCGTCCGTGATCTCCTACCTGCTCCGCAGGTGCCTCGGCGTGGCCGGGGTCCTGCTCGCCATCTGCGCCGTCACCTTCGTCATCTTCTACCTGCTGCCCGCCGATCCCGCCGCGGCGGCGTGCGGCAAGACGTGCAGCCCCGAACGCCTCGCGGAGGTGCGCCGCTTCATGGGCCTCGACCAGCCCGTGTGGCGGCAGTTCGGGGACTACCTCGTCGGCGTCTTCGCGGGCCGGGAGCTGGGCAGCGGCCCCCACGCGCTCCAGTGCGGCTTCCCCTGCCTCGGCTACTCCTACGAGAACGCCCTGCCCGTGTGGGACCTGCTGATGGACCGCCTGCCCGTCTCGGCGTCCCTGGCGGCAGGCGCCGCCCTCCTGTGGCTGGTGCTCGGACTGACCGCCGGGGTGACCGCGGCCCTGCGCAAGGGGAGCGTCCTCGACCGCGCCCTGATGGTCGGCGCCGTCGCCACCGCCTCGCTGCCCGTCTACTTCACGGCCGTGATGCTCCTCTACGGCGCGGTGAGGCTGAGCGGACTGCTGCCCTACCCCACCTACGTCGCCCTCGCCGACGACCCGGTGGCCTGGGCGGTCAACCTGCTGCTGCCGTGGACCGCCCTCGCCCTGCTCTACGCCGCGATGTACGCCCGCCAGAGCCGCAGTTCGATGATCGAGACGATGGCGCAGCCCTACATCCGCACCGCCCGTGCCAAGGGCATGCCCGCCCGGACCGTCGTGGTCAAGCACGGACTGCGCTCCGCGATGATGCCGGTGGTCACCCTCTTCGGCATGGACCTCGGCGCGCTGCTCGCCGGAGCGGTCATCACCGAGTCGGTCTTCGGCATCCCCGGTGTGGGCCGGCTCTTCTACGACGCCCTGCAACGCTCCGACCAGCCGGTCGTGCTCGGCGTCACCCTGCTCGCGGCCTTCTTCATCGTGGCGGCCAACGTCCTCGTCGACCTGCTCCACGCCGTCGTCGACCCGAGGGTGAGGAACCGATGACGCCCTTCACCACCGCACCGGACCACCCCCTGCTGCGGGTCCGTGACCTGCGGGTGGCCTTCGACACGCCCGCCGGGACCGTCCAGGCGGTCGACGGGGTCTCCTTCACCGTGGAGGCCGGCCGCACGCTCGGCCTGGTCGGCGAGTCGGGTTCCGGCAAGTCGGTCACCTCCCTCGCCGTCCTGGGCCTGCACCGGGGCGCCCGGGTGAGCGGATCGGTCGCCCTCGCCGGCCGGGAACTCCTCGGCCTGTCCGAGAGCCGCCTCGGCCGGCTGCGCGGACGGCGGATGGCCATGGTCTTCCAGGACACGCTCTCCGCGCTGCACCCCGCGTACACGGTCGGCGAACAGATCGCGGAGGCCCACCGCCACCACTTCGGCAGCGGCCGGCGGGCCGCCCGCCGGCGCGCCGTCGACATGCTCGGCGAGGTCGGCATCCCCGAACCGGCCCGCCGGGCGGGGGAGTACCCGCACCAGTTCTCCGGCGGGATGCGCCAGCGCGCCATGATCGCCATGGCGCTGGCCTGCGAACCCGAACTGCTCGTCGCCGACGAGCCGACCACCGCGCTCGACGTCACCGTCCAGGCCCAGATCCTCGAACTGATCGCCCGGCTCCAGCAGGAACGGGGCCTCGGCGTGCTGATGATCACCCACGACCTGGGGGTGGTGGCGCGCGTCGCCCACGACGTCCTCGTCATGTACGGAGGACGGGCGGCCGAACAGGCCCCGGTGGACGAGCTGTTCCACGGTCCCGCCCACCCCTACACCCGCGCTCTCCTCGACTCCCTGCCCCGCCTGGACGACCCCGACGACGCGCCGCTGCGGGCGATCCCCGGCAGTCCGCCGTCACCGGCCGAGCCCGTCCCCGGCTGCCCCTTCGAGCCCCGCTGCCCACGGGCGGCCGCGGCCGGCGGCGCGGAGCGGGACCGCTGCGGCGGCCGGGTGCCGCCGCTGCGACCGTTCTCCGGCGACCACCGCCTGGTCGCCTGTCACCTGCCGCTGACGGCGGTACCGGCGGCGCCGCGCCCCGGGCCGCCCGGTGCGCTCCCCGGGCCGCCCGGTGCGCTCCCCGGGCCGCCCGGCGCGGCCCCCGCAACGGCCGAGGAGGCCCGATGAAACCCACCCCCTCCACGCCTCCCCGGCCGGACGGGCGTTCGCGGGAACCGGACACGGGCGGGGCGGCGCCCCTGCTGTCCGTGCGCGGCCTGGTGAAGACGTTCCCCGGCCGCCGGGTCCTCGGGCGCCCCGCCGCACCGGTCCGCGCGGTGGACGGCGTCGATCTCGACCTGGCCGCGGGGGAGACCCTCGGGCTCGTCGGCGAGTCCGGCTGCGGGAAGTCCACCACCGGGCGGATGCTCGTCCGGCTGCTGGAACCCACGAGCGGCACCGTCGAGTTCGGGGGCCGCGACATCACCCGTCTGTCCCAGCGGAGGATGCGGCCGGTCCGCCGCGACCTCCAGATCGTCTTCCAGGACCCCCACGCCTCCCTGAACCCGCGGCAGACCGTGGCCCGGATCATCGCGGAACCGCTGCTCGTGCAGGGGACGCCGGCGGCCGCCGCCCGGGAGAGGGCGGCCGAACTCCTGGACCTGGTGGGCCTGCGCGCGGAGCACCTGGACCGGCACCCCCACCAGTTCTCCGGGGGACAGGCCCAGCGGGTCGGCATCGCCCGCGCCCTCGCGACCGCGCCCCGCCTGATCGTCGCCGACGAGCCCGTCTCCGCGCTGGACGTGTCGGTCCAGGCCCAGGTCGTCAACCTGATGGAGCGTCTGCGCCGGGAGCTGGGGCTCGCGTTCCTGTTCATCGCCCACGACCTGTCGGTGGTGAGGCGGGTCTGCGACCGGGTGGCCGTCATGTACCTGGGTCGCGTCGTCGAGATCGGCGACAAGCACGAGGTGTACGACCGGCCGGCGCACCCGTACACCCGGGCCCTGCTGTCGGCGGTCCCCCTGCCCGATCCGGCCGCGGAGCGGCGCCGGGAACGGATCCTCCTGCTCGGCGACCCGCCGAGCCCCGCCTCGCCCCCGAGCGGCTGCGGCTTCCATCCGCGCTGCCCCAGGGCACAGGCGGTCTGCCGCACCGAGCGGCCGGCCCTGGAGGTCGTGGGCGCCGCCGGGCGCAGGGCCGCCTGTCACTTCCCCGAGACGGACTGAGGCACCGCCCTTCCGGCGAAACATCGGACACCACCCCGGGTGGGCCGCTCCCCGACGGAGCCGGCCCACCCGGGGCGCCCGCGTTTCCCCGGCGGCCGAGCGCCCCGGCCGCCGGGCCGACGAACCCGGTTCACCCGGGAGTTGTAACGAATTGGCTCACACGCCTTCCGTGTGACGTGTCAACTGTGCAATTTTACATGGCACAGGTTGTGGACATGCCAGTTCCGGTCGCCGGACCGCACCGCGCCCGTCGCCCGGCACGAGATCCCCCCGGCCCGCGACCTGTTCGTCCCCCTCGGTCACGCGACCGCGTGCCCCGATCCCCCACGGGAGGAACACCACGTGAGAACCACACTCGTCCGCCGAGGCGTGGGCGCCGTACTGCCCCTGGCCCTCGCCGGAGTCCTGGGCGCCGGGCTGCTCGCACAGCCCGCCCAGGCCCTGCCGGCCGCCCCCGTGGTGCCGAACGCGGCCCAGCCGTCGCACCACCCCGGCGCATCGGCCGACCCCGCGCCCCAGGCGCGGCTGTCGTCCGACCGGGACGCCGGACACACGTCCAAGGGCCGGCTGCCCGCGTCCCAGCTGCCCCCGCTGAGCGCCGACAAGTCACCGCTCCGGCAGGCGTACGACCACCACGGCACCGAGCCGGAACCCGCCGCGTCGGCGAAGGCGCCCGCACGGGCCGCCACCGCCGGTGCGGCGTGCGACCCGGCCGACTTCACCGGACGCACCGGAGGCGAACTGGTCCGCCAGATCAAGGCGTCCACCATCGACTGCGTCAACACCCTGTTCAACCTGACCGGCGACAACGCCCGGCTGGCGTTCCGCGAGTCCCAGATGACGACCGTCGCCCAGGCGCTCCGCGACGGCTCCGCGAACTACCCGGGCGACGCGAGCACCGGAATCCCGCAGCTCGTGCTCTACCTGCGCGCCGGCTACTACGTGCAGTGGTACAACCCGGACACCGTCGGCGACTACGGCAGCACCCTGAGGACCGCGATCCGTTCCGGCCTCGACGCCTTCTTCGCGAGCCCCCGCTCCCGCGACGTCACCGAAGCCAACGGCCAGACGCTGGCCGAGGCCGTCACCCTGATCGACAGCGCCCAGGAGAACGCCCGGTACATCCACGTCGTCAAGCGGCTCCTCACGGACTACGACTCCACCTGGAACGCGTCCTGGTCGATGCTCAACGCGGTCAACAACGTGTACACGGTGACCTTCCGCGGCCACCAGGTGCCCGAGTTCGTCAGCGCCGTCCAGGCGGACCCGAGCCTCGTCGACACGCTGTACCGCTTCGCCGCCGACCACATGGCCCTGCTGGGCACCGACCGGGCGTACCTGACCTCCAACGCGGGCCGCGAACTGGCCCGGTTCACCCAGTACGCCGGTCTGCGGAGCAAGGTCCGGCCGCTGGCCGCGGGCCTGCTCGGACAGAGCTCCATCACGGGACGCACCGCGCCCCTGTGGGTCGGCGTCGCGGAGATGGTCGACTACTACGACCGGGCGAACTGCGCCTCCTACGGCACCTGTGACCTCCAGGAACGCCTCAAGAGCGCGGTCCTCCCGATCCGCCACACCTGTAGCCCGAGCCTGCGCATCCTCGCCCAGCAGATGACCCCCGCCGAGCTGAGCGCCGGCTGCGCCAGCCTCCTGAAGCAGGACGAGTACTTCCACCGGGTCGCACGGGACAACGGCCCGGTCGCCGACGACAACAACACCACCCTCGAAGTCGTCGCCTACGACTCCAGCACCGACTACCAGACCTACGCCGGCGCGATGTACGGCATCGACACCGACAACGGCGGCATGTACCTGGAGGGCGACCCCGCCGCCGCCGGCAACCAGCCCCGGTTCATCGCCTACGAGGCCGAGTGGCTGCGCCCCGAGTTCCAGATCTGGAACCTCAACCACGAGTACACCCACTACCTCGACGGCCGCTTCACCATGTACGGCGACTTCACCGCCAACATGAGCACCCCCACCGTCTGGTGGGTGGAGGGCTTCGCCGAGTACGTCTCGTACTCCTACCGGAACCTGCCCTACACGGCGGCGATGACCGAGGCGGGCCTCGGCACGTACTCCCTGAGCACCCTCTTCTCCACGGACTACAGCCACGGCACCACGCGGGTCTACCGCTGGGGCTACCTCGCCGTGCGGTACATGCTGGAGAAGCACCCCCAGGACATGGACACGGTGCTCGGCCACTACCGCGCCGGCCGGTGGAGCGCGGCCCGGACCCATCTGACCTCCACCATAGGCACCCGCTACGACGCCGACTTCCGCACCTGGCTCGCGGGCTGCGCCGCCGGTGACTGCGGCGGCGGCACGGCACCCGGCAACAAGCCCCCCACCGCCGACTTCACCGCGGCGGTCCAGGGCCTGACGGTCACCCTCACCGACCGCTCCTCCGACGCCGACGGCACCGTCGTCTCCCGCGCCTGGGACTTCGGCGACGGCACCACGTCCACCCGGACCGACCCCAGCAGGACGTACACCGCCGCCGGCACCTACACCGTCCGCCTCACCGTGACCGACGACAAGGGCGCCACCGCCACCACCACCCGGTCGGTCACCGTCACCGGCCCGCCCGCCGTCGCCGAGTGCACCGGCGCGGACGTCCGCACCCTGGGCAAGAACTGCCGGCGCGGCAACCTCTCCGCCACCACCGGCAACTACGCCTACCTCTACCTGGACATCCCGGCCGGGACCACCCAGCTGAAGATCACCGCCAGCGGCGGCACCGGCAACGCCGACCTCTACTACAGCGACTACAACTGGGCCACCACGTCCTCGTACGTCAGCCGCGCCACCGGCCCCGGCAACGAGCACACCCTGACGATCACCAACCCGCGCGCGGGCCACCACTTCATCAGCCTCCACGCCGCAGAGGGCTTCACCGGAGCCGCCGTCACGACCGCCTACTGATCCCGGACCGCACCGCACCGCCCCGGGGCCGGAACCACCGGCCCCGGGGCGTCGGCGCGTCCCTCTCCACGGGCGGGTTCCGAAGGGTCCGGCCGGAGCGGCACGTGGACGGCCTCCCGGGCCCCGCCCCCGAGGCCGTCCGGTTCACCGGCCGCGCGCCGAACCCCACGCACCTGCTGAGCCGTCCGCGCCCCGGGAGGACGCTCACCCACCGGTGGGGCCGCCGCCCTGCCGTGCCGGCGCGGAGCGCCTCCGGCCCCGTGCGTCAGCCGGCCGTGATCGTCTTCCGGATCGCGGGGGCGACGGCGAACAGGGCGAACACGGAGGCCCGGACCCGATCGGCGACGGCCTCGGGCGTGGAGGTGTCGAGCTTGCCGTCGAGGTGCAGGAAGGCCAGGCCGTGGACGAGGGCCCACACCGTGGTCGCCAGGGCGTCGGGGTCGCCGACGCCGGGGAAGGCGTCCCGGACGACGCCGTGGACGTACGCGGAGATGGCGGCGGTCGCGGCGACCCGCTCCTCGCTCGTCGGGTCGCAGGGCTCGGCGAACATCGCCCTGAAGAGAGCCGGGTGCTCCAGGGCGAACCGGACGTAGGCCACGGCCACGGCGGCCAGGTCGTCCGGCGTCGACGGGGCGGGACGGGCCGCCGTCAGGTCCTCGGCGAGCTCGCGGTACCCCTCGGCGGCGACCGCGGAGACGAGCGCCTCGCGATCCGCGTAGTGGCGGTAGGGGGCCGTCGCCGACACCCCGGCGCGCCGGGCGACCGCGCGCAGCGACAGACCCGCGCTGCCGTCCTCCTCCAGGAGCTCCCGGGCGGCCCGCAGACAGGCGGCCCGCAGATCGCCGTGATGGTACGTGCTGTTCCGTGACATGCGTCGCACTCACTCTCCCGAGCGATGTATACTGCTCGCTCGCGGCCCTGATGTAAATGGTGCATACATCTTAAGTGATGCGCGGGGGAGAGGGAAACGGGATGCCCGGCGAGCCGTTCTCACCCCACTCCTCCGCTCCGGCCGGGTGCCGGTCGACCGGCTCGCCGAAGCGGTCGTGGAGGGGGACGCGGCCGGCGGCGGCCGGCTCCCCGGCGAGCGGGTGCCCGCCCTGCCCGAACGCCGCCCGGGTCACCACCACCGCCCCCTGCACCGGCGCCCCGCCGGCCGACCTGCCCGTCTCCACCCCCGAGGACGTCGAGGCCGCGTTCGCCCGCGCCCGCACCGCGCAGAAGACCTGGGCGCCACCCCGATCGCCGAGCCCAAGAAGGTCCTGCTGCGCTACCACGACCTGGTGCTCGCCCGGCAGAACCAGGCCCCGGACCTGATGCAGGCCGAGAACGGCGAGACCCGCAACGAGAACTTCGCCGCGGCCCGGGGAAGCGTCGACGCCCCCATGGGCGGCATGGGCGACTCCGGTCTCGGCCGCCGCCACGGGGCCGACGGCATCCTCAAGTACACCGAACCCCAGACCGTCGCCCACCAGCGGCTCCAGGGCTTCCACCCGCCGGCCCGCGTCAGCCCCGAAACCTGGACCGCCCTCCTCGGCACCGCGCTCCGGGTGATGAAAAAGGTCGGCATGCGCTGAGCGGACGCGGCCTCGACGTGCTCAGGGCCGTGCACCGGCCCGGCTTCCGGCCCGCCCGGCGCGGGTTCACCGAGACCGGTCAGCAGATCGGCCCGCCGCGCCCGCCACGCACGGACTCGCGGAGTCCGGCTTCACGGATCACGAACGGCCTGATCACGACCGGGCGGGCGCCCCCACGGGGCCGAGCACCCGGCGCAGGTGGGCGTTGGTGAAGGTGCCCCGCGGATCGAGCCGCGAGCGGACCGCCTGGAACCGGTCCCACGCGGGGTAGCGGGCGGCGAGGCCGTCCGCCTCCATCAAGTGCCGCTTGCCCCAATGCGGCCGGCCCCCGAACGCCAGGGCGATGTCCTGGACGCCCCGGAAGTACGGCTCCCACGGCATGCCCCGGTACATGTGGACGGCGAGGTACGCGGTCTCGCGCCCGTAGGCCGGGCTGAGGTGGGACAGCTCGTCCGGGGCCACGAACCGCACCTCGATCGGGAACCCGACGTCCAGGCGCTCGCGCTCGATCACCCGCAGGATCTCCCGGAGGACCTCGGCGCAGGCGGCGCGCGGCACGGCCCACTCCATCTCCGTGAACCGGACCGAACGCCTGCTGGCGAAGACCCGGTCGCTCCGGTCGACGTACGCGGAAGGGGTCATGAGCCGGGTGACGGCCCGGTTCAGGGCCGGGATCCGGGACGGGAAGCGGCGGCCCGCCCGGCAGGCCGCTTCGAAGACGCCGTTCTCGGCGAACTCGGTGATCCTCTTCGCCGCCTCGTGCGGCGGCCGGACGGCCTCGTCGGTGCGGTTGTTCAGCTTCACCAGGGCGGCTTCGGTATGGGGGAGCACGAAGAACTCGAAGTGGTCGTTGCCGTCGACGAGCTCGTCAAGCCGGTCGAGCGTCCGGGCGAGCGGCATCGTCCTGGTCTCGGCCCGCAGCGCGAACGCCGGTACGACGCGCAGGGTGTAGCCGGTGATCACGCCGAGCGCCCCGAGGCTCACGCGGGCCGCCCGCAACACCTCGGGATCGGCGTCGTTGCAGGTCAGCGTGGTGCCGTCGGCGAGAACGAGGTCGAGGGCCTCGATCTGGGTGGCGAGGTTGCCCAGTTTCCGGCCCGTCCCGTGCGTGCCCGTGGACATCGCGCCGGCGACGCTCTGCCGGTCGATGTCCCCGAGATTGGGCAGGGCGAGGCCGTGCTGCGCGAGCCGGAGGTTCAGATCGGCCAGCCGGGTGCCCGCGCCGACCGTGACGAGCCCCGCCTCGGCGTCGACGTGCCGCAGGCCGCCGAGCCGGTCCAGGTTCAGCAGCAGGCCGTCCGTGCAGACCTGGTCGTTGAAGGAGTGGCCGGCTCCGACGACGCGGACGGTCCGGCCCTCCGAGGCCGCCCGCCCGGTCGCGGCGGCGACCTCGTCCACCGAGCCCGGCCGCAGGACCTCGCGGGGCGCGCAGGACTCGTCACCCGCCCAGTTGGTCCAGGTGCCTGCCGGGGGAGTGCTCTTCCTCATCCCATGACCTCCTGCGTCTCGGGCCGTCGGGGCCGGGGCCGTTCCTGTGTTCCGGGCGCGCCCACCGGGCGTCCTCACGGATGGCTCATGGTGGCGGCGAGCCGGGTGTGAGGTGAAACACCAATCTCGGCACGATCTACAATCCCGAGATTGTGGATATGAATCTGCGCGGACTGCGTGCCTTCGTCGCGCTGGCCGAGGAGCTGCACTTCACCCGGGCCGCGGCGAGGCTCTTCGTCGCCCAGCAGTCGCTGAGCAAGCAGATCTCCCGGCTGGAGGCCGAACTCGGGACGCCGCTGCTGCACCGCACCTCCCGCACGGTGGAGCTCACCCCGGCGGGGGAGGTGTTCCTGACGGCCGCCCGCGAGGTGCTCGCCCGCTTCGACCAGGGCGTGGCGGAAGCGCGGAGGGCGGGCCGGGGCGAACGGGGCACGCTGAGGGTGGGCTTCGTCGTCGGCGCCGCACTCGAACTGACCACGCACATCCTGGCCGAGTTCACCGGGCGCCACCCCGACGCCCGAGTCGAGCTCCACGAGTTCGGCTTCGCCGACCCGTCCGCCGGTCTGGCCGGAGCCGACACCGACGTCGCGTTCGTCAGGCTGCCCAGCTCCACCCACGGCCTCGTGGTCACCCCGCTGTTCACCGAGCCCTGCGTCGTCGGGGTGAGCACGGCCCACCCCATGAGCCGCCGCGACGGCGTCCGCGTGGCGGAACTCCTCGATGAACCGATCGCCATCGGCCGCACGGACGACGGCGTCTGGCGCGACTTCTGGACCCTGGCCGGGCACCGCGCCGGCGGCCGCGCGCGAGAACTCGTCGAGACGCACTCCCAGAGCGAGGAGGTGGAGGTCGTCGCCGCCGGAATGGCCTGCGGCGTCACCCCGGCGGCGGCCCGCCGCTACTCGCCCCATCCCGGAGTCCGGTACGTGCCGATCGACGACCACCCGGGCTCGGTCGTCGCCGTGGCCCGTCGCTCCGGCCGCCCGAACCCGCTCGTCGCCTCGTTCGTCGACGCGGCGGTGACGGTCCGCGACCGCGAGACGGAGATCCTCCGCACGATCCAGGGCGCCTCCCGGACCGACTGACCGCGCTCGCCCTCGGGGCCCTCCGTGAGGGAGGCGCGGGGAAGGCCATGGCGCGGACGCGGGGGCTCCGTGCCCGGCGTCCGCAGGTCCGGCGGCGGTGAACCGGCGCCCGCCGGGCCCCGGGCCGCCGTACGGCACGATGCCGCTGGTGGCCCTTTCCAGGCCCACCAGCGGCATCGAAGCGCTCGTCGCGCGGTCGTACGTCCTCGTCCCGGCGGGCCCGGACTCCGTCCGCCCGGTCGCACGGCTCCCTTCCGGGAGGTTCTACGACTTCTGCCCGGCGCGGACTCCCTCGGCGATGCGGTCGCCGAGCGTCGCGTCGATGTTCCTCCAGTACGTGAAGGCGCGCTCCAGGACCGGTTCGCTCACCCCGTCGAGGAGGTGGCCGACGACGTTGTCCACGAGGCGGTCGCGCGCCGCGTCGTCGAGGACCTCGCGCACGAGCGTGCCCGGCTGCCCCCAGTCGTCGTCCTCCGGGTGCGAGACGTAGGCCGTCCGGGTGATCTCGCCGTCGACGGCCCAGCTCGGCGGGCTGCCGTACCGCTCGGTGTCGGCGGCGGGTCCGCCCTTGGAGTTCGGCGCGTAGACCGGATCGGACGTCTTCCGGTAGGCCATCGCGCCGTCCTTGGAGTAGGTGTGGACGTCGACGACGGGCGCGTTCACCGGCAGCTGCTGGTAGTTGGTGCCGATGCGGGCGCGGTGGGCGTCCGCGTACGAGAAGAGCCGGCCCAGCAGCATCCGGTCCGGGCTGGGGCCGATGCCGGGGACGAAGTTGTTCGGCTGGAAGGCGGCCTGCTCGATCTCGGCGTGGTTGTCGGTGGGGTTGCGGTCCAGCGTCATGCGGCCCACCGGGATGAGCGGGTAGTCGCCGTGCGGCCACACCTTGGTGAGGTCGAACGGGTTGAACCGGTACGTCGCCGCGTCCTCGTACGGCATGACCTGCACGTGCAGCGTCCACGACGGGAAGTCCCCGTCCCGGATGTGCTCGAACAGGTCCCGCACGTGGAAGTCCGAGTCGGCGCCCGCCATCCGGTCGGCCTCGTCCTGGGTGAAGAACTCGATGCCCTGGTCGGTCTTGAAGTGGTACTTCACCCAGAACCGCTCGCCGGACGCGTTGATCCACATGTACGTGTGGGAGGTGTACCCGTTCATGTGGCGCCAGGTGCGCGGGACGCCCCGGTCGCCCATCAGCCAGGTCACCTGGTGCGCGGACTCGGGCGAGAGGGTCCAGAAGTCCCACTGCATGTCGTGGTCGCGCAGGTTGTTGTCGGCCCGGCGCTTCTGGGACCGGATGAAGTGCTGGAACTTCATCGGGTCCTTCACGAAGAAGACCGGCGTGTTGTTGCCGACCATGTCGTAGTTGCCCTCGGACGTGTAGAACTTCACCGCGAAGCCCCGGGGGTCCCGCCACGTGTCCGGGCTGCCCCGCTCTCCGGCCACGGTGGAGAAACGGGCGACGAGGTCGGTGCGGGTCCCCGGCTGGAACAGCGCCGCCCTGGTGTACCGGCTGACGTCGTGGGTGACCTCGAAGTGCCCGAACGCGCCGCTGCCCTTGGCGTGCGGTTGGCGCTCGGGGATCCGCTCCCGGTTGAACTGCGCCATCTGCTCGATCAGATAGGCGTCCTGGAGGAGGACGGGCCCGCCCGGACCCGCGGTGAGCGAGTGTTCGTCGCTCTCCACCGGGGCCCCGGAGTCGGTCGTCGTCGCCGGTCGGATCTCGGTCATCGCGGTCTGCCTTTCGTCGTCGCGCATGCCCACGCTCATCCTTCTCGGCAGAAGCCGCTACCCGAAACTCACCGCTCCGGGCGGGCGGGAACAGGAGACGGTGATGTTTGCGCCGCTCACTTCTCTCGAGTAATGTCAGTGGTGCATACATGGGGCTCGCGGTGATCCGGCCCGACCGGATCGCCGTCCCCGGGACGGAAGCCGTGCCTTCCCCGGACGCGCGAGTTCCCGTTCCGGTGGTGGAAGCGGTGGAACGGAGTTGTCGTGAAGGCTGTGTCGATCAAGGAGCACGGTGGTCCCGAGGTTCTGGAGTGGGTCGAGGTCGAGGACCCGGCGCCCGGTCCCGGCGAGGTGGTCGTGGAGGTGGTGGCCAGCGCTCTGAACAGGGCGGACGTCATGCAGCGCCGGGGGCTCTACCCACTGCGGCCCGGCTGGTCGCCGTATCCGGGGCTTGAGGTCTCCGGGCGCATCGGCGCGGTCGGCGAGGGAGTCACGGGCTGGAAGGCGGGGGACGAGGTCTGCGCCCTGCTGACGGGCGGCGGTTACGCGCAGAAGGTCGCCGTTCCCGCCGGTCAGCTCCTGACGGTTCCCCGGGGTGTGGGTCTGGTGGAGGCGGCGGGCCTCCCCGAGGTCACCGCCACGGTGTGGTCCAACCTCGTCATGACCGCGGGCCTGAAGGCGGGCGAGACCCTTCTGGTGCACGGCGGCGCCGGCGGTGTCGGCACGACGGCGATCCAGGTCGCCAAGGCGCTGGGCGCCCGCGTCGTGACTACGGTGGGCGGCCCGGAGAAGGCGGCCCGGGCCCGTGGGCTGGGCGCCGACGCGGCGATCGACTACCGCACCGAGGACTTCGCCGGGCACGGCCCCTACGACGTGATCCTCGACGTCGTCGGCGGCGACTACCTGGAGCGCAACGTCCGCTCGCTGGCGGCGGACGGGCGCCTGGTCGTCATCGGCCTCCAGAAGGGCCTGGAGGGACGGCTCGACCTCGCCGAGATCGTCTTCAAGCGGGCCTCGGTGCACGGCACCACCCTGCGGACGCGTTCCAAGGAGGACAAGGCCGAGATCGTGGCCCGGGTCCGGGAGAACGTCTGGCCCATGATCGAGAGCGGCGTCGTGAAGCCGATCGTCGACCGGACCCTCCCGATGGCCGAGGCCGCCGAAGGCCACCGCCTGATGGAGGCCGGCGGGCACCTCGGCAAGATCCTGCTCGTGAACGACGAGAACGCGTGAGGCGGCGAACGCGCGGCGGAGGGCCCGCCCCGCGGGTTCCGGGCGGCGCCCGTACGGAAGCCCGCACTGACGGGGCCCGCATCGGCGGAGGCCGTACCGGCGGAGTGCGTACGGACGAAGCCGTGCCCGTCGCGGCGGTCCGGCCGGCGCTCTCGGAACAGTCGGTGTCGCAGGCGCCGGTCGGGTTCGTCCTGCTGGACGCCGACATGCGGTACCGCCTGGTCGACCCGGCGCCGGAGCGGAACGACGGAGTGCCGGCCGCCGAGCGCACCGGACGCCGCCACCCGCACCCGCACGGGAAGGGCTGCGGAGCGGGTGGGGGTGGCGGCACATGCGCCGGGAGGCCCCAGGTGCCCGCACGGTCGTGCGCACCGGGCTCTCATGACGCCCGGGGGCGAAGCACCCGGCACCGAGGGAACTACCGGGTCGGGGGCCGGCTCACGAAGTACCGTCGAGGACCTGGCGCAGCCGGTGCGCGAACTCGTCCGGCTTCCCCGGGTATCCGAACTCCCCGTCGCAGAAACCGCCGTGGTGGCTCGGGAACACGGTCACCCGTTGCCCGAGCAGCTCGGCGGTCGCGACGGAAGTGCGTCCCGTCTGCACGTTCACGGACTCCTCGCCCACGGCGATCACGATGCGGGTCGGCGCGGCGGCGAGCGCGTCGACGTCCGGCCGGTAGCCGCTGACCGCCCACGACCGGTCGGACAGCAGCGGATCGTCGCGCGAGCCGTCGTCCTCCGTGGGCATCCCGAACGCGGCGGGATCGGGCTGCGGCTGCGCGAAGTACGCGTCGGTGAACTCTCCCTCCCACGACGTCATGGCCACGAACGCGGCCATCCCGGCCCCCCAGCCGCGCCGTTCGTAGGCGTCCCGCACCTCGGCCCGCGCCCGCACGGCCGCCGGGCCGTCCGGCGTGAGGGTGATGAGCGGCGGCTCGTGCGCGACCAGAGTGGTCACGTCCGCGGGACGGGCCGCCACGACCGCGAGCGCGGTGACGGCTCCGCCGCTGCTGGCGAACATCTCGACCGGTCCGGCCCCGAGGGCCTCGATGACGGCGTGCACGTCGTCGGCCTGGACCTGCGGCGTGTGGTCGTCCCGCCCGTCCTTGCGGGTGCTGCGTCCGAGTCCGCGCGGGTCGTAGGTGACCACGGTCCGCTCGGGGAAGCGCGCGGCGAGCGCGGCGAAGCCGCCGGCGTCCATGGGCTGCCCGATCATGAACAACGGCGGTCGTCCGTCCGCGGTCGGCAGCGGCCCGCGAACGTCGTAGACCAGGTCCGCGCCGGCCGTCTCCAGTGTGTGAGTTCTCATGCCCGTGCAGACCGGTGCCGCTCCGGAAACTCATCGGTGGTGCGGGGGAACTTTTGGAGGGCCGTCCGGCGCGCGGCCGTCCGGGGCGGAACGCCCCTACGGCAGGGCCGCCCCGCGGGCCGTGATCCAGAGGCCGTACCACTCCTCGTGGGTCAGTCCGGGCGCCGTGGCCGCGGCGTCGCGGCAGGCGCGGATGCGATCCGGGTTGGTCGTGCCGACGACGGGGACGGTACGAGCCGGGTGGCGCTGGAGCCACCACAGGACGATCGTCTCCGGCGTCGTGCCCTTGGCCTCGGCGAGCTCGGCGACGAGGGCGGCGGTGGCCCGGTCCTCCTCGGTCTGCGGCCGTCCGCTGTAGCGGCCCTGGGCCAGTGGGCCCCAGGCCTGGAGGGCGATGCCGTGGGCCAGGCAGTGCTCGACCGTGCCCGTGGGGAAGCCGTTCGCGGTGGAGGCCGGTGTGTTGACGAGGACGTCGCCCTCCAGCCAGTCACGTCGCAGCAGGCTCATCTCCAGCTGGTTGGCCGCCAGCGGCAGGCCGAGATGTGCTTGGAGACGGGCCATCTGCGGCGCGTTCATGTTGGACACGCCGAAGCGCCGCACCAGCCCCTGCCGGTGGAGGGACTCCAGGGCGGCCCCGACGTCGGCGGGGTCGGCGAGCGGGTCCGGGCGGTGCAGCAGGAGCATGTCGAGGTGGTCGGTGCGCAGCCGGGCGAGGCTCTCCTCGACCTTCCGGACGATGGTCGTGCCGCGCAGGTCGTACAAGCCGGGCCGGTCTCCGTCGGCGAGTTGGATGCCGCACTTCGACTGGAGGGTGATCCGCTCGCGCAGCCCCGGCGAACGGCTCAGGACCTCGCCGAAGACCGCCTCGGCCTTTCCGTGCCGGTAGATGTCGGCGTGGTCGAACCCGGTGATCCCGCTCTCCAGGGCGGCTTCGATCGCGGCCTCCGCGGCGTCGATGTCCGCGGGGGCGTACGGGGAGGTGTCCCAGCTGCCGCCCAGGCCCATGCAGCCGAGGAGGAGGCGGTCGGTCGTCTCGTGTGCGGTCACGGATGCACCCTCCTGCGGGCGGTCGACTACCGGGACCGATCGACCGGCCCCCGCTCATGACCGGATTATGTCAGCGGGACGAGGCACGCCGGTCCGGCCGTGGACGAACGCTCCCGACGCCGCCGCCTGCCCTTCCGGCGGCCCGGCCTTGGCCGTACCCCCGATGACGTCCATGAGCGCGGCGGTCGGCAGGGGGCCGTACGGCCGGAGCAGAGGGGGCGCACGGGCACCCGGCCCGTGCGTGGGGACGTGCCGCTGTGCCGTACGGGGTCCGTGCCCCCTCCACCCGACCGTGGCGCGTGCGCCCGAGGGTCCGCCGTGCGACCAGCCGGTCCTGCCCGGAACCGACGGGCGGTGCCGGCCGCGCGTACCCCCGCGTCGGCCTCGTGCGCCCTGTGCGGCGTGAGGGCGGCGCGCCATAGTTCGTGGGCCGCCATCCCGGCGGTGAACCGAATGGGGAGGTCTCATGCGTGCGTTCAAGGGATCGCGGGTGGCCGCCGCGCTGGCGCTGGCCGTGGCCGCCGTGACACCGGTCACCCTGGCGACCCCGGCTTCGGCGGCGGTCGGCAACTGCAGCAAGGGCTACAACAACGCGAACACCGCGTGGGGAACGTGCAAGACGGGCAGCGGGAGCTGGAGCCTGACGGTGCAGTGCTACTTCTGGGCGGCACACACCTCGTACGGCAACGGGCCCGGCAGCATCTACTCCAGCTGCCCGGCGCAGTCGCACATCACCAACATCATCCTCACCGTCAACCAGTGACCCGACCCCCGCGGCGCCGGACCGCACCGCGCGGCGCCGCGGGGCCAGGCACGGACCGGCTCGGTGCCGCCCACGCCCACGCCACCGGACCCGTCGGCCTCGGCCCGGCCTCCGCCTCGTCCGGCAGCAGCCGCAGTCCACCACCCGCCCACCAGCCCCTCCGCGGACGGTCCGCGACCGTCCGGGCGAACGGGCCTCCGCCCGGAGGCGGAGGCCCTTTTCCACGCTCAGAAGGCGCCGTTCAGATCGTCCCGGCTGCCGCCGAGCCAGTCGCCCGCTCCGAGACCGCCCCTGCCCGTGCCCGGGTACTGGTACAGCAAGCCGGAGTCGCGCTCCGTGGCGAGGAGGTCCGGTCGCCCGTCGCCCGACCAGTCGCCGTTGGCCATGAGCGACGTCATGCCGTTCCAGCCGCCGCTGCCGACCAGGACTCGCGAACCGAACGCGCCGACCTTGCCCGGATAGAGCCACAGCCTGCCGGTGGCCTGCTCGCGGGTGATCACGTCCTCGCGTCCGTCGCGGCTGAAGTCGCCGTGCCGGACCATGGCGTTGAAGACGTTCCAGCCGCCCGTGCCGATCAGCCGCCCACTGCCGTCGCCCGGCAGGAACCACGGGCGTCCGACCAGATCGCGGACGAGGACGTCCGACCTCCGGTCGTTGTTCATGTCGCCGAATCCCGTGGGCTCGGGAGAGGTCTCCGTGAGCCAGTGGGGGCAGGCGTTGTCGGCGCACTCCCGGATCGTGGGGACGATCTCCACCGAGCCGACGGACTTGCCGGTGATGGTGGTGGTGCGGCCGTCGTTCCCGTACCGCCCGGCGGAGTCCTCGTAGTTCGGCTCCTCGAAGGTGCAGGCGAATGGTGACGTCCGGTTCATGATCATGCGGAACTTGTCGTCCCACGTGCCCAGCGTCGCCCTGCTCGACCGCGTCTTGAACATCGCGCCCGTGCCTTCGCCGTCCCCCCCCCAGGCGCAGAAGTAGCCCGTGGGGCAGTCGCTCACCGCAGCCTGCGCGGGCGCCGCGCCGGAGCCGAGCAGACCGAGCGAAGTGAGTCCCAGGAGGAGGCCGAGGACGTTGCGGGCGGTCACCACGTGGGTTCCGTGGTCCCGGGCCGTGACGCGGAGCGGGGACAGGCGGTCGCCGCGTGTCCGTGATCGTGGGCGCTACTCGGACTCCGGGTGCATCTGCACCCACCGGCCGTTCACGGACTTCATCTCAACGCCGTAGTACGGCTGGGATCCGGCCGCCGGGGTGCCGCTGCGCGGGGACGCGGCCTTGGTCCTGACACGGGGACGGGGCTGCGCCTTCGCCGCCCGGGCCTTCTTCTCCTCGTCGCGCTGCCGCAGTTCTTCGATCCGCTTCAGCAGCTTGGCACGGCTCATCTGCTTCTGCTTCGGCGCCTGGGGCAGACCGGCGAAGGGAGAGGGAGATCCGGTGCCGCCACGGATGCCGGTGAAAGTGACCGTGACGGTGCTGGTGTCGGGGCCGGGGGCGGGGCGGCAGGCCCGGTGGGCCGGCTTGAGGCCGTTGACGGTGGTGAGCTTCTTCTTGCTCACCGGCAGATGGCAGACGACGCAGCGCTTGAGCGCAGCCATGGCAATTCCCCCCTGGACCCGGTGTCTCGTCGGGCGGAACGATAGCCCTTGAACCCTCAACCTTCGTATCGAACCACGGGAACCGGTCGGGTGCCGTGCGAAGGGTGGGCCCTTCGCGAGCGCTCAGGGAGCAGGCTGATCAAGGAATCCCCGCGGTACGGAAGGACGAGGCTCCTGCTGGACGGGTTCACGACCGGGACCCGCGGTCTCCACGGCGTGAACTCCCTTCCCTCGCCGTCCCGTTCGGTCGGAAGCTGGCGACGGCCACCCTGACCGTCGCCACGGCCGCCGTACGGGGCCGATCGCCTACTGGGGCTGCGTCGCGATCTGGATCAGGTTGCCGCAGGTGTCGTCGAAGACGGCGGTGGTGACGGGGCCCGCTTCCAGGGGCTCCTGGGTGAAGCGGACGCCGAGGTCGCTCAGGCGCGCGTACTCCGCCTTCACGTCGTCGACGGCGAACTGGGCGAGCGGGATGCCGTCCATGGCGAGCGCGTCGCGGTAGGGCTTGACGGCCGGGTGGCCGGCGGGCTCCAGGAGGAGCTCGGTGCCGCCGGGCTCGTCGGACGAGACGACGGTCAGCCACCGGGCCCCGCCTCCCAGCGGGACGTCGTGCTTCTTCACGAAGCCGAGGATCTCGGTGTAGAAGTCCAGGGCCTTCGCCTGGTCGTCGACGAAGATGCTGGTCAGGTGGATCTTCATGGAGTGCTCTTCTCCGGTCCTGAGGCTTCGGGTGCGGGCCACCGCTCGGCGATCCGCCGCAGCGGGGTCGTGTCCAGGTCGTGGAACTTGTAGCGACCCTCCCGCCTGGTCTCGACGAGCCCGGCGGTCTCCAGTACGGCGAGGTGCTGGGAGACGGCCTGGCGCGAGATGCCGAGCCGGTGCTTCACGCTCAGTCGTGAGCAGATCTCGAACAGCGTCTGCCCGGACTTCTCCGCGAGTACGTCGAGGATGGTTCGGCGGGTGGGGTCGGCCAAGGCTTTGAAAAGGTCGTCGGCCACCACCACAGGATAGGCAAGTGTTCGCTTGCCTATCAAGTCGGGGGCGACGTCCCGCGGAGAAGACCGTCCGTCGGTGACTGGTCTCAAGGCTCGTCAGGCGAGCGGGGCGAGCGGGACGATCCGGAGGCGCGGGAGGCGGGTGACGCGGGCGGGGCCGGCGCGAACCCGGTAACGGCACCCCTGGTGGAGAAGCCACTGTCGCCCGACCCCGGGCACCGGCAGGCCGCCCAGCAGGCCGGCGGCCCGCGCGACGGCTGGAGCCGATGGCACGGCATGAACGCCCCCGGCCCCGCCCGCGCCCTGGCGGTGGGGTCCCCGGCGTCGTACCGGCAGCACCTGTGACTCCTCGACCGCGACGGGCGGCCGTGACGGCGGGAACTGACCGGGGACCCGCACGCCGCCGTGGCGAACGGGGACTGGTCGGTGTGGGAGGACGACGGGCCGGCGCCCGGCACGGCCCTGCCGGCCGACATCACCGCCACCGGAGTCCCGTGGACCCCGCACCGGCTCTACGCCGTCGACCGGGACGGCGGTGCCCGGCAGCGGGCGAGGGGTTGCCGGCGTACGGCGGAGGCGAGGGCGATCGGCCACCGCCCGCCCCGCTTCGCCCTCCGGGACGCCGACAACGGCGCTGTCTGCGGGCCGGTCGACGGTACGGCCGGAGAAGCGATCCGGTGATCGGAAAGCGGCGGTCATCGGGCCGGGTGGTTCGGCGACACTGGTGTGATGGACTTCGGAGCGGGGCTTGGCGGGGGCGGCTGGGACGAGGGCGGGGTCCTGAGGGCCGCACTGGGCCGTACGGCCGAGGGGGGCTCGGGCTCGACCTGCCCGGGTCGGACAGGGAGCGGGGCCGCCTCGCGGAGTACGTCGACGCGAGGAGCGGTCGGCGGGTCGTGGTGTACCCGCCCGGCGAGGACCGCCGGACTTTCCGGGTGCACCTCCAGGACGACGGCACGCCCCTGGCCGGTGGACGGACCGCGGACCTGGCCGAGGTGGTCAGGGCGACGGCGGCCTGGACGGGCGGCGCGGGTCTTGAGGAGACCGGGGCACGCGCCCCGTTCGTCCGGTTCAGGCCCTGGGCCCTCGTCCACGAGCGGGAGCCGTTCGACGCCGTCGAGCTGACGTGGCGCATCAAGCTCGACCGCCTCCACATGCCGCTGCACGACGGGCGCACGCGCCCCCACGCGTTGCTGGCGGCGGCGTACGCCCGGCCGGTGCTCCGCCGGCTGATGCCGGTCAACAGCCACTTCGCCCTCTGGTTCTCCACCCGCGTCGAGGAGCCCTGGAAGACGGGGGTCGGATACGCCGTCCGCCCGTACGACGAGGGGCTGTACGGGGTGCGGGGACGGGGCGGGGTGATCGCGCGCACCGAGACGCCGGAGGAAGCCGTCGCCGTCGTGGTCGCCGCCCTCCCGGAGGGGACCGGACCGGCGAGCTGAGGCTCGGACCGTGGAGGAAGCGGCCCGAGGCCCGGGGCGTCGCGCGTGTTCGCACCGTGGGCGAACGGGGATACCGGCAGTCCGTCGCGCTCCGCGACCAGGTCGGTCTTCGATCCCGACCCGCCGCGACCGATCGGGTCCGAGCCGCCGGTTCAGCCGAAGGCGCGTCGGTAGGTCCGCGGGCTGACGCCGGTGGTGCGTTTGAAGCGGTCGCGGAACGTGGTGGGAGAGCCGAAGCCGACCTGGTCGCCGATGTGCTCCACGGAGTGGTCCGTGGTTTCCAGCAGGTGCTGTGCCTGGCGGACGCGGGCCCGGTGGAGCCACTGGAGCGGGGTGGTGCCGGTCTGGTCGCGGAACCGCCGGATCAGGGTCCTGGTGCTGGTCCCGGACCGCGCGGCGATGTCGGCCAGGGTGAGGTCGCGGGCCAGGTTCTCCCGCAACCAGGTGAGCAACGCCTCCAGTTCGGAGCCCTGGGGCGTGGGGACGTGGTCGTGGACGATGAACTGCGCCTGGCCGCCCTCGCGTTCGAGCGGCATCACGGACAGCCGGGCGGCGTCGGCGGCGACCGCCGAGCCGTAGTCCCGGCGGATCATGTGCAGGCACAGGTCCAGGCCCGCGGCCGCGCCGGCCGAGGTGAGGAACTGGCCGTTGTCGACGTAGAGGACGTCCGGGTCGACGTCGACGTCCGGATGGAGGGCGGCCAGCAGCCCGGCCGCCTGCCAGTGGGTCGTGGCGCGCAGCCCGTCGAGGAGTCCGGTGGAGGCCAGGGGGAAGGTGCCGGTGCAGAGGGAGGCGATCCGGGTCCCTCCGACGGCGACCGCCCCGCCTGGAAGCAGTCCATCGCCAAGCCCGTGCGACTCGACGTGACGGTCGACGGCGGTACCCTCCGGGGCACCTCCAAGGCCGGACGTCTTCCGTCCTCGAAGGTCACCGGCGAGCGCCGAACCGTCCCGGGGTGCCAGGCGTGAACAAGCTCTTCCTGTCCCTGCACGTCCTGGCCGCCATCATCACCGTCGGCCCCGTCACCGTCGCCGCGAGCATGTTCCCCGCGACGCTGCGCCGCGCCCTCGGCCATGCCGGTGCCGGTGGCGGTTCCGGTGTCAGTGACGCCCGGACGACCCTGCGTACACTGCACCGCATCTGCCGGGTCTACGCGGGCATCGGCACGGCCGTACCCCTCTTCGGCTTCGTCACGGCCAGTGGCCTCGGCGTCCTCGGCGACGCCTGGCTGATCACCTCGATCCTGCTGACCGCGCTCGCCGCTTGCGTCCTGGCCCTGTTCATCCTGCCCGGCCAGGACCGCGCCCTGGCCGAGGTGGCGGGCCTTCCCACGGCATCGGCGCCGACCTCCCCGCAACCCGGCCGGCTCGCCATGCTCACCGGCGTCTTCAACCTGCTGTGGGCCACCGTCACCGTCCTGATGGTCGTCCGCCCCGGCTCCACCACGGGGGTGTGACCATCTGGCGCAGGCCTCCGCGCCACCGGGGCTTCGCGGTTCACGCCGAGCCGGTGATCACCGGCATCACCTGTCGTCTACCACCGCCACCAGACCGCTTCGGGCGCGTTGTCGCGCGCGACGGAGTGGTCCTCGCCGGCGACGAAGAACACGGCTGCTGTGACGATGTGGTCGCCGGCGCGCTGGGCGCCGATCTCGAGCTGGAAGCGGTCGCAGGAGACGTCGCCGCTGGGACTGAACCGCAGACCGGTGTCGTACTCGATCGCGTGGGCTTCCATTTCCCGCGCGAGCTGCGACGGCACGCGGCCGATGAGTCGGATTCCCTCGCAGGTCACCTGGGGGCCGAGCCGTCCGTCGACGTGGACGTAGGCCAGCTCTCCGTCCGCGTGGAAGTAGCACTCCACCGGCGCCTGGCTCGTGGGGGCGTCATCCTTGGCGAAGCACACGGTTTTCCACCCCGGGCCGTACCCGCCGGGGCGGGCGGTGAAGCCGTGCACGGCCAGGGCCGCGACGACCTCTTCCCGGTGCGTGTCCATGCGCAGAGGCCCCAGGGTCCGCCCGGGGAGGTAGTCCCACTGATCCCGCTCCACGTCCGGAAGCACCGGCCACGTACCCGTATCCATCGCATGATGATCACCCATCAGGGTCACGCCCCGTCCACCAGGGACCGGAGCTGCCCCAGAAGATCGTGAAGCCGGTGCCGGAACCGGCGGGCGTCCTGCACCCGTCGCCGCCACCCGGTGCCGCCAACGCCGTCCACGGCCACCACACGCCCGATCTGGTGCGCTGCGACAGCATTCCCGGGGCCGTTCCCGTCCCCGTCGAGCGGGAGGTGGGGGAGCACACCTGTCAGACGGTGACGGGCGGCAGAGCGGGCAAGCCCATGCCGGCACGAGTCGCCTTGGGCGGCCCGTACTTCCGCTGCGGGGCAGAGAGCGAGGTCCACGCATGCGGCTACGCGCACGAAGCGCCCGCGGCCTTCGTCGCCGGGGCCGAGGAACTGTTCGACGGCGGCGACTTCGACCTGTTGCCCGACGACGCGGGCGGAGGACGAGAACGGTCCGGCCGGTCGCGGTGACGCGGCGGGCGTCAGGAAGACGGCTGCGGTTGCGGGCGGGTCGTCCCGGGAAGGCAGGTGACCGCGGGGTTGTACGTGGTGAACTGTCCGGCGGGGTTCTTCTTCCACAGCCACAGGTGCAAGGTGTAGTGGACGGGCTGACCGGGGAAGTTGCCGCGGTTGGGACCTTTGAAGGGCACCCCGAACATGCTCGGCCGGTCGTCGTCCGTCTTCAGGTTCTGGTCGCGGTCGTGGACGGTCCACTGCACGCCCACGAGACGCTTGCCGCCCTTGCCGTCGTCCTCGTAGAGGAGGGCGGTGGGCTTCGCCGGGTCCGTCGAGTTGTCGTAGGCGTGGTTGAAGTGCGGGTAGCCGAGCGCGCCCGTGCCGCCCGCCCGGTCGAAGACGCAGTACTGGTCGGGCTTGTAGCCGGCCCGCACACCGTTCGCGTGGTGCTGGTACGCGGCGGTCGCCCGGTAGGCGACCGCCTTGTCCGCAGCCGCCCTGCCGGGCTCGGGTCCGGCGACGGCGGGCGCCACGGCGAGCGCGGTGGCGCCGGCCAGGACCAGGGCGAGCGTGCGGGCCATGCGCGGACTCCTCGACGACGGTGGCACTCGGATGTTCCACCAGCCCTTCCCGTACGTGCCGGACTCCTCCCGCGAACGGCCCGGACGGAGGACACCCGGACGGGTGCGTCGCGCACGTCCGCGCGGGATCGTCCTGCCGCCGTCGTACTGCGGCGCGCCGAAGGGGTCGGGGCGGCAACGGCGGAGGGGGCGACCTCGACGTGCGCGGCGCGGACGGGGCGGTCGTCACCCGTCGTGCGGCCTACGTCGTCGGAGCCGACGGCCGCCGGAGCGCCGTGCGGCAGGCGATCGGCCCGGGCTTCCCCGGGCCCCTCCGCCGTCGAGTCGCTGATCCTCGCCGACGTCCGGTCGGCGGAGAGGCCCGAAGGGGTCCCCGCCGTCAACGCCCGCGGCGACGCCTTCGCGAAGATCGCCTCCTTCCGCGACGGCCGGTACCGGGTCATGGGCTGGAACCGTCGCGACGAGGTCCCCGACGACGCCCCGGTCGACCTCGACGGGGTCAGGGACGTCACCCGCCGTGCCCTGGGCTCCGACCACGGCGTGCACGAGGCCCGCTGGCTCTCCCGTTTCCACACCGACGAGCGCCAGGCGCCGCACCACCGGGTCGGACGGGTCTTCCGCGCCGGGGGCACTGCCCACATCCGCTCCCCGGCCGGCCGTGCATGAACACGGGCCTCCAGGACGCCGTCGGCCCGAGCCGGAAGTCGGCCACGGCCGGCCGCGCCCGGGACGCACGAAGGCCACGTTGCCCATGAGGAGCAGCTGACCGTGGGGTACCGGGCGAACGACCGTCCTGGTACGGCCCGACGGATGCGCGGCCTGGGTGGCGGAGGACGCGGACGAGACCGAGGCCGAGGGGGGCGGTGGCTCGCCCGGTACCCGGGCCGACGAGCCCGTCGGTCCGGGTACCGGGAGGCGTCCCGGTGACCTGTGCCCAGCAGGGCCGCTCCGGCCTCTCCGGCGACCGGAGCGTACGAACGTACCTTCCGGAGCGTACGATCGTACGCATGCAGACGGACCACTTCGCCGACGACCCGCGCACCAACCTGGAGCGGATGCTCGCGGGCGATCTCTACATCGCCGACGACCCCGAGATCGCGGAGAGGCAGCGGCGCGCCATGCGGCTCGCCGAGCGCTACCGGACCGCGTTCCTGGACGACCCCGGCGCGGCCCGGTCCCTCCTCGGCGAACTGCTCGGCTCCGCGGGCGAGGAGATCGAGGTGCGGCCGCCGCTGTACGTGGACTACGGCAGCAACATCTCCGTCGGAGCGCGGACCTTCGTCAACTACAACCTGACCGCGCTGGACGTGGCGGCGATCACCATCGGCGAGGACTGCCAGATCGGCCCGAACGTCCAGCTCCTCACCCCCACCCACCCCCTGGAGCCGCAGCCCCGGCGCGACAAGCTGGAAGCCGCGCTTCCCATCAGCATCGGGAACAACGTCTGGCTCGGCGGAGGCGTCATCGTCTGCCCCGGCGTGAGCATCGCCGACAACAGCGTCATCGGCGCCGGATCGGTCGTCACCAAGGACGTCCCCGCGAACGTCGTCGCGGTCGGCAGCCCCGCCCGGCCCGTCCGGGACCTTTGAGGTCCCCGGCTCCCATGGGCACCGGACACGCCGATCCGCAGCGCCGCGAGCGCATCCTCGCCGCAGTACTGGACCACATCGCCGACGAAGGCGTCGCAGGCGTCTCCCACCGCAAGGTCGCCGCCCGCGCCGGTGTGCCCCTGGGGTCGATGACCTACCACTTCCACGGCATCGACGAACTGCTCCGCGAAGCCTTCACCCGCTTCGCCGACCACGTCGCCGATCTCTTCGAGCGGCGCCTGAACGCGGCCGACAGCCCCGAGCGGGCACGCGAAGCGGTCACCGATCTCATCCACGAACTCTCCGAGGGGCCGCGGCGCGACCTGATCCTCACCCACGAGCTCTACACCCTCGCGGCCCGGCGCCCGGAGTACCGGGAGCTGACCCGGAAGTGGATGATCCGCAGCCGGGAGCTCCTGGAACGCCACTTCGACGCCGACACGGCCCGTCAGCTCGACGCGCTCGTCGAAGGGCTCGCCCTTCACCGCGCCCTCGACACCGCACCGCACGACCGACGGCTCACGAGCGAAGCCGTCAGGCGCATCACCACCACCCATTCATGACAGCCCGGTGAGCCACCGGGGAATCGGACAGGCCGTGCAGGTCGAGCGCCCCGGCTGCGCAGAAGATTCGGATCAATGCCGGGCCGGGGGGTGTTTGTGTTTGGGGTCCAGCCGGTAGTCGGGACAGTCACGGTTCCGGCATGCGCCCGGTCCCGCTACGGGGACGAATACGCCGAGGTTCTTGTGGCGGTGCAGTACGACGGGCACGGACTGCTTGCAGGCCGGACACTCGTACGCTTCGGTTTCGAGCTTCCTTTTGACCATGTCTTTACTGTAGGCCGGGAGGGGTGAGCGGGAAAGTTTTCTGGCTTTTTACTATGGCTGGGGAGGTCGGGGATCCCGGCCCGGCCGGCCGGCAGGGGGATCGGGATCATCCGCCACGGGCGGCGAGTCGGGCTGCCGCGGGTGTGGGGGAGCGGCCGACCTTTCGCCGGCTTGTTCCGCGGTGTCCGCGGGAGCGGGCTTTTTGATGCTGAGCACCACGGAACCCGTCAGCACGACGACGATGACGGCGAGGCTGACGGGGGAGGGGATTTCCGGGATGTCGGAGCTGATCATCTTGTGGGACGCCTGGAGGATGAGTTTGACGCCGATGAAGGCGAGGATGACCGCCAGGCCCTTGCTCAGGTAGTGGAAACGGTCCAGGAGCCCGGCGAGCATGAAATACAGGGCTCGCAGACCGAGGATGGCGAACGCGTTGCTGGTGTAGACGATGAACGCGTCGTCGCTGACCGCGAGGACGGCCGGAACGCTGTCGACGGCGAAGATCAGGTCGGCGGCCTCGATCGCGGCGACCACCGCGAGCAGCGGAGTCGCCACCCGCCTGCCCGCTTCCCTGACGAAGAACTTCGCCCCGGCGTACTCGTCCCGCACCGGGACGATCTTGCGGAGCATCCGCACGGCGAAGCTCTTGCCCGGGTCGAAGTTCTCCTCCTCGTCCTTGAGGAGCTTGTAGGCGCTGTAGAAGAGCACCGCGGCGAAAGCGAACAGCACCGCGGTGAAACGGCTGACCACGGCCACGCCGAGGGAGAGGAAGATCCCGCGGAAGACGAGCGCGCCGATGACGCCGAAGAACAGCACGCGGTGCTGATAGGCCCGGGGCACCTTGAAATACGCGAAGATCACGGCGAAGACGAACAGGTTGTCGACCGACAGGCTCTTCTCCAACAGCCAGGCCGTCGTGTACTCGGTCCCCGCCGTCGTCCCCAGAACGAGGAAGACGACCGCGCCGAAAATCAGCGCGAGGCCCACCCACAGGCCGCTCCACGCGGCCGCCTCCTTGAAACCGATGACGTGCGCGGTGCGATGGGCCAGCAGGTCCACCGCCAGCGACACCACCACCGTCGCGGCGAATGCCCCCCACAACCAGAACGGGACATCAAGCACGCCGAACACCCTCACGTCGGACTGTGCGAAACAACGCGGGTCCTATAACAGGAGTGTCCGGCATTACGCCCCCAAGAGCATGCGGAGCCGGTGAAAGCTCCCGCAGTGATCAGGCCTGAACACCTCGACCCGGACGAGCCCGATACCGAGCCACGGCGCGCGGACGAGGCGGACCTCGCTGTCGGCGTCGGCTCGGACGGCCTGCGAGATCCTGCCCCGGGCGCCGTCCGCCGACCACCTGCGGCGCCTGTCACGCGGCCCCTAGGACAGGCTCAGAGGCGGGCGGGCGGTCCGGCGGGGACGGAAGGGCCGGAAGGGCCGGGAGGTTTGCCCGAAGGACTGCCCCGCCGTAGCTGGCGGGGGCGGCGACGGGCACGTTCCATGGGCGGTGCCGCTTCGTGGAAGGAATCACCCCGTTGACCCAGTATGAACGTCCCGCCGACCGGGCCGTCGACAGGCACGCCCCGGCTCCCCGGACGCCCGTTCCCTCCAGCCGGGCCGGCATCCTCGGCCTCCAGCGCTCGATGGGGAACGCCGCCGTGCTGCGCATGCTCCAGCGGAGCGGACACGCGTACGCCCAGCCCCCCGCCCAGCGTCAGGCGCAGGGGGAGGAGCAGCACCGGCACGGTGCCGGGTGCGGGCACCAGCAGGACGTACAGCGGTCCGCCGCGGCTCCCGGGGGGCCGCAGATCCAGCGGCTCGTCTATGACTCCGTGGACAACGGCGCGGCCGAGGAGCTGTTCCTGGAGAACGAGGCGCAGGCTCGCGCGTATTACGAGGGCCGGGGCGTTCCCGAGGAGGTGGTGGACCGGCTGGCGGCACTGGCGGCGGACGACGACCAGTTCCTGACGCAGGACCAGGCGATGACGATGTCGCGGAACGCCGTCACCGGAGCGATCAACGTCATCACCCCGCAGGAGGCCCACTTCCTGGTCGGTCTCGCGGGTGACCGCATGGGTGGTGTGTCGGCCTACGACCCGGACATGACGGGTGTGGCGCAGGGGATCCTCGACAGCATCTCGCTGAGGAACGGGCTCGCCGCCGGGTCGGTGGTGGCGAACAGGGATTCCATCACCGAGTTCGGCCACCACCGGTCGCACACCGACATCTTCGTGCCGCACCCGGGCCCCTGGGTCCACCTGGCGCCGCCCCACGACCTCGCCAGCTGTCTGGAGCACGTGATGGGGCCGTCGAGCCACGCCTCCGTGCTGACCGACAACGAGCCCACCCAGGGGTTCGGGCAGACGCTCGTCAACAACATCGACGCGATCAACGCGGCCCACGCCGGCGATCCGGACTACATCCCCCTGACCTACACCGTGACCGAGGAGAACGTCCAGGAGGGCCAGCCGGTCGACCTGGGGATCCGGTCCACCGTCTCGTACAACACCGTCCACCGGCCCGAGTACCGGGTGATCCGGGTCTCCCGTGCCTGAGCGGCGGCACGGAAGACGGGTCCGCTGCCGTGCCCTCCGTGCCGCCGGCGCGTCGGCACGAGCACGGAGCGGAAGAGGTGGTCCAGGGTCCGGCTGAGGTGCGAGCGGTGCAGGAGGCCCGTGCCGCCAGACCTGGGGTCCAAGGCGGCCGAGAACCGGAACGGCACAGGGGAAGGCGGGCGCCTCACGTTCGTCCTCCGCCCGGTCGGCCGGAGCCCGGCCGAGTCGGTGGAGGCCGAGACCAACGCCGTCGGCCCGGCCGACGGCGTGCGGGACGGCGGCCGGTTCCTCCCCGATCCCCCGGTTCCTCCCCGATCCCGTGCTCTGCCTCACCGGCACCCTCGATGAGCCCGGAGCGCCACGTCCACGGCCCCCGGCTCAGGCCGACCCCTTCGTCTCGCCCTCGGCCTCACCCTCGCTCCGGGGTGCGGAGCCGCTCAGGTCCGGGAAGGAGTGGTGCTCGTGTGCGACCACCCAGCGGCCCGCCTCCTTGCGCAGGCCCAGAGTGAGCCGCATCCGGAAACCGGGGCGGGCCGCGAGCTCCTCCTCGGTACCGCACCGCACGAGCGCGTGGGCGAAGGCGACGTCCCGGCCCGCGGTGACCTCCAGCTCCTCGACGTCGAAGACGGCGCCCTGAGCCTGCCACTCGAAGAACGCCGGCCAGACCTCCCGATAGGAGTCGATGCCCCGCACGCCCTCGTAGGGCGGCGGAACGTCGAACATCACGATGTCCTCGGAGTGATCCTCCACCACCGTGTCGAGGTGACCCCGGTGCACCGCCCCGGCCCACCGTTCGACGAGTGTCCGGATCTGCTCGCTGTCGTTCCCCATGGCTCCTCGGTCCCTCCGGTCCGGGCCGTGCGATCAGGCACGCGTTCCCGTGGTGCCATTGCCCGGAATCGCGGGTTCTCCCCGGGACCGGGGCCGTGCGGCGTCGCAGGACGCGTCGGCACGGCAAGGAACCGGCCGGGGCGGCCAGCGGCGTGTACGACTTCGGGCCCGGCGGTCCTCGCCCCGAGCGCGCCGCCCCGTCATGCGCGTGCGGGCCCGCCGGTACGCTCCGGACCCCGTGTCGTACGATCCGACATGGCGGTCGTCCCCGTCCATGACGGACCCCGCCGAACCCGGCCGCGCTGCCGGGTCGGCCGGGAGACCCGAACCGGCAACCGCATCAGGCGGCGACGAGGTCCCGCTCGCGGGCCGGCGTTTCGACCGCGGACTTCTTGTTCGGCAGCGAGAGCCGGAAGACCTTGCGCCACGCGGAGAACACCTGCTTGGGCAGCGGGCCGGTGACGTACTCCAGCTCGTACTTCTCGAACAGCGCGCGCACCCGCACCGCGACCTCGGCGTACCGGTTGCTCGGCAGGTCCGGGAACAGGTGGTGCTCGATCTGGTGCGACAGGTTGCCGGTCATGAAGTGCATGGCCTTGCTGCCGCTGATGTTCGCCGAGCCCATCATCTGGCGCAGGTACCACTGGCCGCGCGTCTCGCCCTCGATCGACCGGCGCTCGAAGACCTGTACGCCCTCGGGGAAGTGCCCGCACATGATCACCGAGTGGGACCAGACGTTGCGGACCAGGTTCGCGGTGAACGTGGCGGCGAGCGTGGGGAGGAACGACGGCCCCGACAGCAACGGGTGGATCACGTAGTCCTTGAGGACCTGCTTGCGGATCTTGCGGCCCACGGCCCTGGCCCGCGTGCGGAACTCCGGGTTCCTGCGCCGGCGCTTGTCCAGGTTTCTGCCGAGCTCCAGGTCGTAGGCCGCGATGCCGTACTCGAAGAAGCAGGCGTTGAGGAAGTTCCACAGCGGCTGGCCGAGGTGCAACGGGTGCCACTTCTGGTCCTCGTCGACGCGCATGATGCCGTAGCCGAGGTCGTTGTCCTTGCCGAGCACATTGGTGTACGTGTGGTGCAGCTCGTTGTGCGAGTGCTTCCACTGCTCGGACGGCGAGACGTGGTCCCACTCCCAGGTGGTGGAGTGGATCTTCGGGTCCCGCATCCAGTCCCACTGGCCGTGCAGGACGTTGTGGCCGATCTCCATGTTGTCCATGATCTTCGCCACGGACAGCCCGGCGGTGCCGAGCAGCCACGCGGGCGGGAAGATCGAGAACAGCAGCACGCCCCTGCTGACCAGCTCGAGCTTGCGCTGCGCCGAGATGACCCTACGGATGTAGGCGGCGTCCTTCTCGCCGCGGTCGGCGATCACCTCGTCGCGGATCGCGTCCAGCTCGCGGCCCAGCTCCTCGATCTGCTCCGCGGTCAGGTGGGCGGTGGGGTCGATGGCGGTCAAGGTGTTCCTACCGTTCGATGTCGCAGGCGCCCGCAGCGGCGGACACACAGGTCTGGATGAGGACGCCGGGCTCGGCCTCGGTGATCTCGCCGGTGCGCAGGTCGCGGACGGCGCCCGCCCTGAGCGGCGTGACACAGCCGAAGCAGATGCCCATGCGGCACCCGGAGGGCATGAGCACGCCGGCCTCCTCGCCGACGTCCAGCAACGGCGTGGCGCCGTCCGCGTCGACGGTCCTGCCGGTGGCGCTGAACGTGACCTCGCCGCCGTCGCCGGTGACGACGATGCCGGGACGGAAGCGTTCGGTGTGCAGGCGTTCTCGGACGCCGTGCTCGCTCCAGTGCCCTTCGGCGGCGTCGAGCAGGCCCGCGGGCCCGCAGGCCCAACTCTCGCGCTCGGTCCAGTCGGGCACGAGCTCGTCGAGACGGGCGATGTCGAGCATGCCGTCCGTGTCGGTGTGCACCTCGGTGAGCCGCAGCTTCCCGTCCGCCGCCAGGGCGTGCAGCTCGTCGCGGAAGATCACGTCTCGCGGCCGTGGCGCGCAGTGGACCATGACGACGTCGTCGAGCTCGACGTCACGCAGCATGCCCATCACGGGCGTGATGCCGCTGCCGGCCGTCAGGTAGAGCACCTTGGCGGGCTTGACCCGCGGCAGCACGAAGTCACCGGTCGCCTGGTCGAGCCGGACCAGCGTGCCTGGTTTCGTCCTACGGACCAGGTGGTTGCTGACCCTGCCGTCCGGGATCGCCTTCACGGTGATCGTGACGCGGCCGTCTCGGCGGTTCGTCGGCGAGGTGATGGAGTAGGCACGCCACAGGCGCACCCCGTCGACATCGATCCCGATCCTTACGTACTGACCGGCCGCGTGGCCGCGCCAGCCCCGTCCCGGTCTGATCACGACAGTCGCGGCGTCACCCGTCTCGGGGCGCACGGCCTCGACGCGCCCCCGGAGGTCGGCGCCCGCGCGCAGCGGGCTGACCAGGTCCAGGTAATCCGACGGCAGCAGCGGCGTCGTGATCATCTCCAGCATTTTCCACGCCCCGCTGCGAAGGGCTGCACTCGTCATCACTCCAGCTTGCTGCGCCTCGGGGCGTAAAGTCCTGACCGCAGGACGTGAATCTGATCGACTGAATTGTTCGCAGGGAACAAAAATGAGCCATGCCATCCGGAGGGCCGGCGAACTGGCCCTGGACGAGAAGACGGTCACCGCGCTTCGGGCGGTGCTGAGGACCACCGCCGACGAGGTCGTCCAGGCGATCATCGACGAGGTCCCTCCCTATGCCAACGCCCTTTCGGGCCGCATGGGCGGCACCATCCGCCGAGCCGTCCGCACCGCCCTGGGGCACTATCTGGACCTCGCGAGCGGAAAAGCCACAGGCGGCGACGCCGGTGAAGCGGCCTACGAGCTGGGCCGCGGCGAGGTGCGCGACGGCCGCTCGATGGACGCCCTGCTCGGCGCCTACCGCGTCGGCGCCCGCGTGGCCTGGCGGTGCCTGGCAGCGGGTGCCGTGCCCACGGGGCTGCCCGCCGCCGAGGTCGCCAAGTTCGCCGAGCTGACCTTCGCCTACATCGACGAGCTCTCCGCCGCGAGCGCCGCGGGCCACGCCGACGAACTGGCCGCCCGGGGCAGGGCCCACGAGCGGCACCTGGAACACCTCGCCCGCGACCTCCTCGCCGGCGCGAGCCCGGACGTCCTGCTGGCCTCCGGCCAACGGGCCGGGTGGCACCCTCCGGTTTCGCTGACCGCGGTCCTGCTGCCCGCCGCCCAGGCCCGCCCCGCCTACCGCACGCTCGACCCGAACACCCTCGTCCTCGACGACCTGCCGGACGCCACCGGTGTGCTGCTCGTCCCTGATGCCGACCGGCCGCGTCTCCTGCGGCAGCTGTCCGGCCGCACCGCCGTGGTCGGCCCGGCCCGACCGTGGACCCGTGCGTCCGCCTCGTACGCACGAGCCATACGCGCCCGCTCCCTCTCCTCCGACATCCGCGACACCGAGGACCACTTGCCCGAGCTGGTGCTGAGCGCCGACACGGACGCGTTCGCGGACCTGCGTGCCCGAGCCCTCGCACCGTTGCGGGCCTTGCCCGCCACGACCGCACAGCGGCTGGAGGAGACGCTGCGGGCGTGGCTGCTGCACCAGGGCAGGCGCAACGAGGTGGCGGCGGCGTTGTTCGTCCATCCCCAGACGGTCCGGTACCGCATGGCGCAGCTGCGGGAGCTGTTTCCGGACCTCGAATCGCCCCACCGGGTCCTCGAACTGACGCTGGCGGTCGGTCTTCGGGCCGCGCGGGCGACGCGGCCGATCCCCGCGCCTTGAGGACTTCCGGGAAGCCACAGGTCAGGGAGCCGTCCGCGCCCTCGACCCGGAGCGCCTCCCGCACCGCCGACAGCAAGGCCTCCGCGCGTGCCCGCAGCGGCGTCAGGACGTCCCCGACCCCGGCAGGTGCGGGCCGCCCGAGACGTGCCCGCGCGAGTACTGGCCCCGGTACGGCGCGTACAGCCGCCCGGGGACCGAACGCGGCCCACCCGCCCGGCCCGCGGACCTGCGGGACAGGGCCGTCGGATCCCCTGGTGGGCGCGCGTCCCGCGAGCTGTGGGAGCGCGCGCTCGGCCGCGGCGAAGGCCGGGTGAGCGCCGGCACGAGGCCCGGCCCGCTCCGGCTTGACCTTCGAGTCGGGTAGAAGGTTTACGTTCGGTGGCATGACCTCGATGCGGATCTCCCAGCTCGCCGAGCGCAGCGGAGTGCCGGCCACGACCCTGCGGTTCTACGAGAGCGCCGGGCTGCTGCCTGCCGACCGGACACCCGCCGGGTACCGGCTCTACGGTGAGGAGGCGGTCGACCGGCTGGCGTTCATCGGCGCGGCCAAACATCTGGGGCTGCCTTCGGAGGAGATCGGCGAACTGCTCGGCGTGTGGGAGGCCGGCGCGTGCCGGGACGTGAAATCCGATCTGCGCCCCCGGATCGCCGCCCGCCTCGCCGAGGCCGAAGCCCGCGCCGCCGAACTCGCGGACCTCACCGCCTCCCTCCACGTTGCCCTGGCACACCTGGACGCGCTGCCCGACCGCGCCGACCGCTGCGATCCCGCATGCGGCTTCCTCGCCCCCGCACCGGGCGACACGCGCGGCGGCCGGCCGGTCGATGTCGTACTCGCTGCCGGCCGCCAGGCCGCCGAACAGGGAGCGGAACGGTGGCGCACCGCACCGGTGGCCTGCTCACTGACCGGCGAGGACCTGGACGAGCGCACTGCCCGGTGGCACGGAGCCGTCGACGGTGCCACCCGGACCGCGGTGCCCGAAGGCCTGCGGCTGACCCTGCCCGCCGACCGGGTCGCGCGCATCGCCGAACTGGCCGCCGAGGAGCAGCGGTGCTGCCCCTTCCTCGACTTCCGCCTCCACCTCGACGGCCCGTGCCTCCACCTGGAGATCCGCGCCCCCGCCGACGGCCGTACGCTGCTGACCGGCCTCTTCGGCGCCACCCACTGACCCGCCCCGCCCCACCAGGAAGCCCTTCACCGTGCTCGTCGCCCGCTCCATCGCCCTGTTCGCCGTCGCCGCCCTGTTCGAGATCGGAGGTGCCTGGCTGGTCTGGCAGGGCCTGCGCGAGCACAAGGGCTGGGTGTGGATCGGCGCCGGCATCGTCGCGCTCGGCCTGTACGGGGTGGTCGCCACCTTCCAGAGCGACGACGACTTCGGCCGCATCCTCGCCGCGTACGGCGGCGTCTTCGTCGCCGGATCGATCGCCTGGGGCATGATCGCCGACGGCTACCGCCCCGACCGCTTCGACATCATCGGCGCCCTGGTCTGCCTCGCCGGCATGGCGGTCATCATGTACGCCCCGCGCGGTCACTGACGCCCAGTCCGCGACACCATCGCGCCCACCAGAGGAGCCATCGCCACCCGATGTGATGTTCCGTCGGGCTGCTGCGCGCCGCGCGCCGCGGACCGTCAGTCCGGTGACACCTCTCCGCCCGCGTTGCGCATCATGCGCTGCAGAACCTTCAGGGTGATCAGGTATTCCTCGTCCGGGATCCCCGTGTGCACCTGCCTCCGGCCGGCCTGCTGCGTCTCGGCGGCACGCTGATGCAGCGCCCTGCCCTCGTCGGTGATGCGGAGCCGGCCGTCCGCGTCCGAGACGAGCAGCATCCGTTCCACCAGAAGGTCGAGGTCGCGGCCCATGTCCATTACCCGATCGGCTGGTTCACCAGCCCCCCGTCCTCGTGCGAGTACTCCATCACGCCGCCTTCCGTCTCGGCCGGATTCACCTCGTGCGGTGCCCCGGGCACCAGGCCCCCGGACGCCGTACGTCACCGGGTTCGCTTCCGTCACGAGCAACCGTAGAACCTCGACTGCGGTTCGGATCAAGGGTGATCGATCCGATTCCCTGGCCGGCCGCGAGCTGTCCGTCCGGGCGGGGCCCGCCATCCTGCGCGTCAGGGCCCGGGGCGGCCGCCTCGCCGGCCCCTCCGCCCACGCGCCGCGTCGATCCGTCTCAAGAGCCCCGTCCGAATCGTGGGCTCCGCCACGCACGCGCTCTCGACCGGAAGGGACGAGGCAGGCGTTTAATCGGATGTACGTGCGGCGCGGAGTTGTTAGGTTCGCCGTGTGCCGAAGCTGAATCAGATCATCGCAGTCGAAAAGGGCGTCAAGTCCAAGGCCCTCCAAGAGCTCACCCAGGCTCACCAGGACGTGCAGAAGCCCGCCCTGCTGGCCGGCATCTCCCGGACCTACCAGCCCAAGGACGAGGAGGGCGAGCAGTTGCCGCCCGAGTCCACGCGGGTGCAGATCAAGGCCGAGGACGCTCTGCGGGCGACCGCCGGGACACTGACGCGGCTCTTCGACGTGACCGCGACGAAGGACTGGGCGAACCGGTCCGCGGTCGCGGACGTGGTGGTCGACGGAACGGTGCTGCTGCCCCAGGTGCCCGTCCCGTACCTGTTGTTCCTGGAGAAGCAGCTCACCGATCTGCACACCTTCGTGCGCAAGCTGCCGGTGCTCGACGCCTCCGAGTCGTGGAACCTGGACCCCTCGACGGACTCGTGGAAGACGGACCCGGTGCGGACCATCCGCACGAAGAAGGTTCCGCGCAACCACGTGAAGGCCGAGGCCACGGAGAAGCACCCGGCGCAGGTCGAGGTGTACTACGAGGACGTCCCGGTCGGTTACTGGACCACGGTGAAGTTCTCCGGCGCGCTGCCCGCCCGGCGGGTCAACGAGCTCCTCGACCGCGTCGAGAAGCTCCAGCAGTCCGTCAAGTTCGCCCGTGAAGAGGCGAACAACACCGAGGTCACCGACCAGCGGGTCGGCGACGCGGTATTCGGCTACCTCTTCCGGTAGCCCCACACACGCCCTCCGTCGCGAGCGGAGGGTGCGCGATGAGCGCAAGCTGAAACTGATGTTGAAGCTGATGAGGGGTGTCAGTCGGGGGTTCGAATCCCTCCCCCCGCACCACGTGCGGGGGTGGCCCAAGCCTGGCAGAGGCGGCCCCGTGAAACTCAGATTCTCGCTCCAGTCTCAGTATTCGCCGCCGAACACCGGATCGACCGAGCGTGGGCGAACATCGACGGATGGGGGTTCAAGTCCCTTCGGCGCCTCTCCCGTGGCGCTGTAGTTCAAAGGCAGAACACGTCGATCTCAATATGACCCGCGGTTCTTTAACGCCGCCGGTGTGCGCAAATGGGTGGCAAGCTGGAGCCCGGGAGCTGGACATGCTCCCGGGCTCCGTCACGTTCCGGTCTTCGCCCGACGGACGACGTCGCGAGCGCCGCCCGCTCGGGCGGACGGGCCGAAGGCAGCCGCACGCGCGGAGAACGCGGGCCGGCGTACGGTGCCGTGCCTCCGGCCCGGACACGGTCGCGTCCCTCCGGGGCAGGGTCCCGGTCCGGTGCGGCGCCGTGCGTGTGCGGATCAGCGGGCGACCGAGATCGCGAAGGGCGCGAATCCACTGGAGCGGATCACGTGCGGTACGAACAGGATCGCGGCCTCCGTGGCGCGGGCGGTGCGGATGCCGCCGAGGTCGACGAGCAGTTCGCGCACGGTCCCCTTGGCCTGCGGGTCCTCGCCGGACAGGAACGCGGTGGGTTTCTCGGTGAGCACGGCCGGTGCGGTCATCACCGGGAAGAGCATGGTGTTGAGCGTCTTGACGACGTGCGTTTCGGGAAGGGCCTCCTGGAGCTTTTCGGCGAGGCTCGAACCGGGGTGGAGCAGGTCGGCGGGCAGCCCGTCCGGTCCGTCCACGGTGGCGTTGGAGACGTCGACGAGGATCTTGCCCCGCAGTTCCGCGCGCAGGGCCGCGAGCCGCTCCGGCGAGCCGGCGCCCGGGGTCGCGTTGATGACGATCCGGGTCGCCCGGGCCGCCCGGGCGGCGGCGCCCGGCGTGCGGTCCGCCACGGACACCTCGTGCCCCGCCCGGGTGAGCGCCGCGGCCAGATTGCCGCCGACGCGGCCGTTTCCGAGAACTGCGATCGTGGTCATGACGAAGGGTCCTTCCATGGGTGCGGATCGTGGTGCGGGGTCAGCGGGAGAGGGTGGCGACGGCCTCGGCGTGGACGCCGGGCGCGGCGGCCACGAAGCCTTCGCTGTGCGGGGTCCAGGGGCGGCCCTCGGCGTCGGAGATCCGTCCGCCGGCTTCGGTGACGAGCAGGGCCCCGGGAAGCAGGTCCGCCCGGGCGCCGGCGAACTGCCAGAAGGCGTCGATCCGGCCGGCGGCCACGTGCAGCAGGTGCAGGGTCGCGGGTACGGAGGTGCGGACGACGAGCGCGTCGAAGAGCATCGCGGTGATCGAGGAGCCGACGCGCCGCACGACCTCCTCGTCCTCGTCCGGCCGGGCCTGGCTGGTGGCCACGACGCCCAGCCCGAGGTCCGTGGTCGCGGAGACGCGCAGCGGCCGGCCGTCGAGGTGGGCGCCCGCCCCGGCGAGCGCGGTGTAGGTCTCACCGGTCAGCGGCAGGTGGACCGCGGTGAGCACCGGTCGGTTGTCGCGCACGAGGGTGGCGGTCACCGCCCACTCCGGCAGGGCGTGCAGGTGGTTGACGTTGCCTTCGGCCGGATCCACGACCCACCACTCGCCGGGCGGCAGTGCCCCGCCGTCCAGTTCCTCCTCCACCCAGCCGGCGGCCGGGCGCAGGCGCGTCAGACGGGGCCGCAGGATGTCCAGAGCCGTGTCGTCGTTGGCGGCAAGCGCACGCATCAGCTCTTCGCGGGTCCGATGGGGAACCGTTGCGCCGAAACGCTCGCGCAACGCCGAACCGGCGTCGCGCACGGCGGCCGCGGTCCGGTCGAGCAGGTCGGTGTCGGAGGCGGCGACATCGGTGGCCCGCAGCATTTCGGACATGGTGGTGCTCCTGTCGGGAGGAGGGGTGATCGGGGCGGTCGAGCCGATCCGTGCGGCCCGCCCCGTGCTTCGTTTCGAACGTATAGAGCCCCATCGTTAACTTCAACTGCATGCCAGGAACGCCTAGCATTACTGTCATGCAATTGGATCTGAATCTGCTCACCGCGCTCGACGCGCTGCTGGAGGAGGGCAGTGTGGCCGGGGCGGCCGCGCGTCTTCATGTCACCGCTCCCGCGATGAGCCGGAGCCTGGGCCGGATCCGTCGTACGACGGGAGACCAGATCCTGGTCCGGACCGGCCGCACGATGACCCCGACGCCGTACGCGATCGCCGTACGGGAACAGGTGCACGAGCTGCTCCACCAGGTCCAGGGGGTGCTGGCGCCGAGCCGCGAACTCGACCTGGCGACACTGGAGCGCACCTTCACGCTCCGCTGGCACGATTCCCTGGTCGCCCTCGGCGGCCCCGCCCTGCTCGCGGCCGTACGGGAACAGGCGCCGGGCGTACGGCTGCGCTTCATCGCGGAATCGAGCGTCGACACCCCCGGGCTGCGGCGCGGCGAGGTCGACCTGGAGGCGAACGCCGACCGTCCCGGCGCGCCGGACATCCGCGTCGAGGGCGTGGGGGAGACCCGTCTCGTCCTCGCCATGAGGCGGGAACACCCTCTGGCCCGTGCCGGGGCCGTCACCGCGCAGCAGTACGCAGCCGCCGAGCACGTCACCGTCTCGCGACGCGGAAACTTCGGCAACGCCCTCGACGACGCCCTCGCTCGGCTCGGCCTCGCCCGCCGCGTGGTGGCGACCGCGCCCACGGAAGCGGTCGCGCTGGAGTTCGCGCGCGGCTCGGATCTCCTGGTCACCGTCCCGGAAGCCACCACGCGCTCTGCGGCCGCCACCCTCGGCCTGGTCGTGTGTCCCCTGCCGTTCGAACTGCCGTCGGCACCGGTGTACCTGTCGTGGCATCAGCGTTACGACACCGATCACGCGCACACCTGGCTGCGCGAACGGGCGCGAACCGTGCTGGCCGCGTGCGCGGCGCCGTAACCGGCGCCGCCCGGCCGCCCGGCTCGCACCTCCGTGTGTCCCGCCTTGAGGTCACGTGGCCGCCCGGGGTGCCGACCCGTAACGAATCACCTGCCCATCGGGGAAGCGGGCGTGACCGCCGCAACGCGCCCGCGCGGTTCGAAGGGGCACGGGACGCCGACGCGGCCACACCGCGGGCGGAGGGAGGATCAGGGGTTCGCCTCTTCCCGCGCGTCGAAGGCCTCACGGGCGCGGGTGATGGCCGGCATGCTCTCCGACACCCATGCGAGCAGCACGTCGACAGGAGGGCGCAGGGTCTTGCCCAAGGGCGTGATCCGGTACCTGACCGCCACCGGACGGGTGGACACGACCTCGCGCTCGACCACACCGTTTCGTTCGAGTCGCCGAAGCGTCGCGGTCAGCGACTTCTGGGTGACGTGCGGGATCGCCCGGCGCAACTCGTTGAAGCGACAAGGGCGTTCGCACAGTTCGCTGAGAACGCTGAGCGACCACTTGTCGAGAACCTGGTCGAGCAGCTCGCGGTGTGAAGGGCCGATGAAGACGGTGTCCATGGAGAAACCTGGTCTCGTTGAAGTGTCCTTATTCCACTAAGTATCTTACGGATACCCATACAGGAGGAGGGCACGATGGCTGTCCAGCACTTCACGCCGGAAGGCATGCTGCAACCGGTTCCGTACCACCACGTCGCGGTCGGCACCGGAACCAGACACGTCCACGTCAGCGGACAGATCGCACGCCGGGCCGACGGAACCCCGGTCGCGCCCGGCGACCTGGCCGGGCAGGTCGCCCAGGCGCTGCGCAACACCTCCGTCGGACTGGCGGGCGCGGGGGCGTCTTTCGCCGACGTGCTGCGCCTGACGTTCTACGTCACCCGGTGGAGCCCTGAAAAGATCGGCGACTTCATGACGGGCGTGGAGGCCGTCGCCGATGAGATCGGGCTCCGGCTCCCTTTGCCGCCGGCCTCCCTGATCGGCGTCGACCACCTCTTCGAACCGGACGTCCTCGTAGAAGTGGAAGCCACCGCACTGCTCGACTGATCCTCGCGCCAGCGTGCAACCGCGTGCTCGTACGACCCGGGCTCCCAGGAGCTCAGCGCCAGATCGTCTGCACCGAGTCGAACTGGGCCCAGGTGAGGGGATTGCCGGCGTTGGGGCCGTAGAGGGAGACCGAGCCGGCGGGGCTGATCTCGAAGCGGCAGGCGTTGATGCCGGCGCTGTTGTTGCGCGGGGCGGTCGCGCGGATGTGCGCCGTGGGGGAGCCGAAACCGGCCGGCAGCGAGGCGATCCTGGTGTCGGCGGTGAGGTCGCAGGTGATGGAGCCGCGGGCCTGGAGGAAGGCGCTCTCGTCCGGGAGGCGGAGACCGCCCTCCATGATCTGCAGCACGTAGACGTCGCCGGAGACCGGTTCGACGTTCAGCGACTGCATCACGGTGTTGTTCTTGAGCGGCCGACGGTGCAGCAGACGGCCCACCGGCCCCGAGAGGTCCACCGGTTCCGCGGCGGCCGTCGTTCCTACCTGGGTGACGCTCGACAACGCGTCTCCTCTCCCGGGGCGTGGTGGCAACGCGGTGTTGCCGAAGAGGCGTCAGTTTCACACGAGCACGCCCATGTTCGAGCGATGGTCGATGCCGACAGCGGACCTGGAACGGATCGGTAAGAAAGGGGGGCGGCAGCCCCTAACTCGGAGCGGCCCGGTCGGGGCAGACGCGGGTTCGGCGTCGACGCCCGACCCCGCGGGCGTTTTGACGTCGTCGCCCTGCTGTACAACCCTCCGGCGTGATCAAGGGTCTACACGAGTGCTTGGGCCGCGGCACGTGCCGGGTCAGCTCGAGAGGAACCTGCCTTGATACCTGTTCACCCTGTCCGGCGCCGGCTCGCCGCGGCCGTCACCACCGTTCTGGCCATGACCGCCGGCGGCGTCGCGGCGGTCCCCGCATCCGCCGCGACGCCCACCGCGGCCGTCGCCGCCACCGTGAAGACGACCGTCGACGGCGTCATCTCCCTTCCGCGTGCCGACCAGGTCCTCAGCGTCGGGCCGACCGGCTTCCTGACGGTGGAGCGCCGATGGGACCACACCTACTACCGCTGGACCAGCACCGTCGACGGCACCACCACCGACCTTCCCGAGTGGTACAGCGGATACCGCGGCGGCGCCTCCGACACCGTCGTCGCCAGAGAAGACGGCACCTCTCGTTACCTCCTCCACGACATGTCCTCGCCGGGCAGCTCACCCGTGATCGTCAACCCGCCCAGCGCGCAACTCTCCTGGAAGGGCGTGATCGGCAGGACACTGGTCTTCTCCTCCTGGGACGGCCAGAACAGGCTGGGCCAGCTCCGTCTGATCGGCCAGGGCAACCAGGCGGGCAGCGACCGGCAGGTGACCGGCCTCCCGCAGAACTCCAGGATCCAGAGCGTCGAAGCCCTGACGGCCGGAGCCGCGCTCGTCCGCTACGTCACGGCCGACGCCGACGCCGAGCGCTCCTACCTCGCCGTCGTGAACGTCGCCACCGCCTCCGTCGTCGAGAAGCGGGAGGTCGGGGTCTCCGCCTACGAGACCGACGCGGCCCTCTCCGGCGACCGCTTCGTCTGGATCGACGCCCCCACGACCACGCACGCCAAGATCATGTACGCCACGCGCGACGCCTCGGGGAGCACCCCGGCCGAGGAGGCGGCCGACCTGGGCAACACCGTCCGGCCGCACATCGGCGTGCTGGGCGACTGGGTCACGTACGCCGCTCCGGGCGGCGCCGCCGCGACCGAAGCGTCCGAGCGCTTCGCGCTCAGCGCCGTCAGCCTCGTCGACAAGTCCAAGGTCACGCTGCTGGACCACGCCTCGTCCACCGTCCCCACCGCCGACGGCGCGCTCCTGGTACGCGGCGGCACGGTCGCACAGGGCGAGGGGATCTACCGCATCGCGCTCGGCACGGACGGCAGGCCGGCCGCCACGCTCATCGCGAGCACCGGTGAGCCGACCGCGCTCACCCTGTACACCGCCGCCATGCCCCCGGTCGTCGACCTCGACGAGAACGACGGTCAGGCCATGCTCCGCTGGGTGCTCTCCCGCACCAACGCACAGGGCTCCGTGACGGTCCGCCACGCCGCTACGGGCCGCAGCGTGCGGCACGACTTCGCCCGGGCCGCCGACTACGAGAACAAGGGAGCCGTCGATTTCCGCTGGGACGGGACGCTCGCCAACACCGCGGGCATGAAGGAGGCCGCGCCCAGCGGCGACTACACCTGGGAGTTCACCGCCTCACCGCTCAACGGCATCGGACCGGACGTCAGGCAGACCGGCTCCTTCAAGGTCGTTCGCGCCTCCGGCCCGCACGACTACACGGACAACGGCACGCCGGACCTGCTCTCCCTCGACGCCTCGGGCGTACTGTGGCGCGACGACTCGGTCAAGGCGCCGTCCGCGCCGCAGCCGTACTCGACGGGCCGGGTCAAGGTCGGCGGCGGCTGGCAGATCTTCAACCAGCTCGAAGCCGTCGGCGACATCGCCAGCCGTTCGAGCGGCGACCTCGTCGCCCGTGACGGATCCGGGGTGCTCTGGCTGTACCAGGGCAACGGAGACGGCACGTTCGCCACCCGCACGAAAATCGGCGGCGGCTGGCAGATCTATCAGCACCTCGCCGGCGGCAGCGACCTCGACGGCGACGGCAGGTCGGACCTGCTCGCCGTACAGCCTTCGGGCGAGGTGTACTTCTACAAAGGCACAGGCGTCACGAGCGCGCCGTTCGCGGCCCGCAAGAGCATCGACCGGGGCTGGGACGTCTACAACCAGGTCACCGCCACGGGCGACATCGCCGGCACCACCGCCGGAGACCTCATCGCCCGTGACAAGACCGGCGTCCTGTGGTTGTACGAGGGCAAGGGCGACGGCACCTACGCACCGCGCACGAGGATCGGCGGCGGCTGGGGCGCCTTCACCCACCTCGTCGGCCTCGGCGACGCCGACCGCGACGGACACCCCGACCTCTACGCGGTCGGTCCCACGGGCACGAGGTTCTACGCGGGAACCGGCGAGGCGACGGCTCCGTTCAAGCCCGCTGCTCCGGGCAACTTGCTCTGGGACACGGCACCCGTCAACTCGGTCTTCTGACGACACCGGCAACCGACCGCTGCCCTCGGCCACACCGGGGGCAGCGGCATCGCGCGGTCCTGGACGAGCTCGGCACCCGGGGCGAGCCGAACCGGACCCCTGCCGTCGCCGACACCACCCCGGGGCGTGCGGAGGGATGTGCCGATCGCGGGCCGAACCGGCCGATCGTGGCAAGAGGGGCGGCGAACCACAGGTACCGTCCGGCCTTCAGGGCATTCCTCCGGCCGCCGTCCCCCGGCGGGCACCCACGACAGCCAGGCCGTCGGGCCTCCGATCCGTGGCGTACCCGCCGTCCGATCCTGCCGGGGGCTATGCCGATGCCCTGCCCGTCCGCGTCGAACCGTGAAGCCGGTGAGGCTCTTCCCGACCGCGACCCGTCCCAGGCCTTGACGGACGAGACCTGACGTCGTGCCATGAGAGGACACACCGCGACGGGGGATGACACGATGGCGGCAGAAGAACACGGCGGACCCGGTGGCGGGCCCGAGAACCGCAACGAGGTCCCGCAGAGCAGCGCTCCGAGGACCCCACCGGAGAAGGACCATTCGTTCGCCCATGTGGCTTGGATCGTCCTGGCGATCCTCGTCTTCGGGATGATCTTGAGCACGGCGGCCGGCGATTGCTCCGCCGCCTGTGTCAGCTACCCCTGAAACCTGTTCCCCGCAGTCGTTCCAGGGCCGGCATCCGCAGGCATGCGATCGCCTCCCGCGCGGTGACGGCACAAGGGGTGTGCGGGGTGGGCGCGGTGACGCCGATGCCGGGACCGGCGTTGACGAAGTACGGCCGAACACCGACAGGCGCGCGGATCGGGAGACTGCTCGCCCGGCCGGTGAACCCGTGCCGTAGGCGGTCGGAGAGCCGTGCCGGGATACTGGGGCGGTGAGCAACGCCATGGCCGAGTACGAAGCGGACATCGAACAGTTGACGCGAAGGGTCCACCTCGGTCTGCGCGCGGGTGACCTCGACCCGCAGGACGTCGTCGCCCTCGCCTGCAAACTGCTCGAACTGTCCCAGGACTCCGACGCCGTCCTGGAGGTCGTCGAGCGGAACCCGGCCGGGGTGCCGGCGGCGGAGATGACCGCCCTGGCCCGGCGCGTCCTGGACGACGTGGGCTTCGATCCCGGCTTCGACCTCGCCCCCGAGCGTCTGGAGACGTTGCGCGCCGCGCTGCGAATCGCGGCCCGCGACCTGTCCACGCGTGGGATCGAGGGCGAACCGGAGATCGAGGTCCTGGAGGACTGCTTCCCGGCGGGAGCCGGTGTCCGCCTTGCCGACGGCGAACGGCTCGACCGGGGCGGGCCCGTCCCGCCGAACAGGTGCGACGACCCGGTCACGGCACTGATCAGCCTGGCGATCCTGATCCAGGAGAGCCTGCTCGAACGGACCTGGCGGGTCTGGCCGGTGTGTCCCCGGCATGACCTCGGCGTCCACGGGGCGGAGCGGGACGGCGCGGCCGTGTGGTGGTGCTCGGGCGACGGCGGACACATGCTGGCGCCGATCGGTGGACTCGCACGCGCTCTCGACCGCTGTCGGCCCCGGTAGGGCCGGTGGTGGGGTGCGGTTCGTTTCGGACGACCGCCGGGATCGGGCGGTGGACATGCGGTCTCGCTGGTCGCTGGTCGCTGGTCGGGCGCGGAGCAAGGGCGTTCACGTTCGCGCCGGCGACGGTCGGCCGGTCGGCCGTTTTTCCAGTGCCGTGCCGTGCCGTAGTTGGGCTGGTCGAGGCGGCCGGTCAGCGTTCGCCAAGCCGTATGCCTTGACGAAGGAAGGGCATGGGCGCGGAACCCGAGCTTCCGTCGGCGAGGTCTCCTCCACCGGAGGGACGCCGCCCGTTCACGCGTCTGACCGGCGGCTATGCTGCCCGGAACCACACGGGGAGGGGTGCACGCCATGGGGCTGCGCAGGCTGTTCGGCAGGGGCGGCGACGGGGACGGCCGGGGGGCCGCGGAGATCGACACACGGATCACGTCGCCGGTGTGCGTGCCGGGGCAGCCGGTCGAGGCGGAGGTGATGATCAGGGGCGGCGCCCGGGGGCTCGCCATCGGCCAACTCGATCTTGCCGTCGTGGTGCAGGCCCTCCACTGGGACGGCTCGCCCAGCCAGGAATCCGTCTGCGATCTCAGCACCGACAACTGGACCGAACACGTCGCCGCCGGCTCGGAGAAGCGACTCGCCTTCCGGGGGCGGCTGCCCTGGGAGACCCCGGTCACCGAGATCGACGGGCAGGCCGTCGGCGTCGTCGTCTCCGTCATCACGAAGCTCTCCTGGGACAGCGAGGCACCGGTCGCGGACACCGACCTGCTGCACGTCACCGCGCCGCCACTGTACGAGGCGGTACTCGGCGCGTTCGCCGAGGAGGGCTACCGGGTCGACGGATCCCAGGTCAGGGACAGTTACATCCCCGACGCGGAATCCCACTCCGGCCACTACCAGATCCTCTTTCTCACCGCCCCCACCCGCGGCGCGGACCGCCTCGCGGAACTGGAGCTCGTCCTCCAACAGAACGCGGTCGGAGCCATCGCATACGTCCGCCGCGCCGACCGGTCGACCTTCGAATGGGACGACAAGCCGCCGCCCCGCACCTTCGCCGCCGCCCATCACGAGGTCGGCCACGCCGACTTCGGTCCTCGCGTCCGCGACACCCTGGAGAAGCTGACCCTGCTCGACGGCTAGGCAGAGGACGCGGGACCGTCGGCATATGCTGCTCGGCATCGGCACGGGGAGGGGAGCACGGCATGGGGCTGCGCAGGTTGTTCGGGATGGGCGGCGACGACGGGGAGGCCCGGGAGCTGGCGGAGATCGACACGCAGATCACGTCGTTCGCCTGTCTGCCGGGCGGGCCGGTCACGGCGGACGTGGTGATCCGGGCCGGGAACCGGCCGCTGGCCGTCGACCACCTCAACGTCCGCGTGCTCGCCCGGTGCCACGGCACCGATGGCGAGCTCGAGAAGGAGGGGTACCCGATCGACCGGCTCGACTGCTCCCGGCACAGGATCGGCCTGGAGCCGGGCGCCGAGGAGCGAGTCGCCTGCAAGGGCCGGCTGCCCTGGGAGACCCCGGTCACCGAACTCGCCGGCCAGGCACTGGGCGTGGACGTGTCGCTGACCACGCAGTTCGACTGGGACAGCGGGGCGCCGGTCGTCGACCTCGACTTCCTCCACGTCACCGCGCCGCCGCTGTACGAGGCGGTGTTCGGCGCGTTCGCCGAGGAGGGCTACCGGGTCGACGGATCACACCTGGTCAGGGGGAGCATCCCCGACACCGAGTACCACAAGGGCCTCCACCAGGTCTTCACCCTCACCGACCCCACTCGCGGCGCGGACCGTTTCGCCGACCTGGAGGTCGTCCTCCACCAGAACGCCGTCGGCGCCATGGTGTACGTCCGCCGTGCCGACCGCTCGACCTGTCGCTGGGGCGGCAAGCCGCGCGCCCGCACCTTCGCCGCCGCCCACCACGAGGTCGGCCACGTCGACTTCGCGGCCCGTGTCCGCGACGCCCTGAGGAAGCTCGCGCTGATCGACGACTGACTGATCGTTTCGGAATGGTTCCGGAGGTGGCGGAGGCGGATGAGGCTGCGAGCCGGTTCGAGCGGATCCCGGTGGAGATCGGCGCGTCGTTCGTAGCAGAAGCGGACAGCACGAACGAGAACGGGTGAGATTCCGGCAGGTTCCCTGCGACAGGTCAGCCCGGATCTGCTGCCGCACGCACAAGCCGGGGGCCAGGGTGCCGACTCGGACGCGCAAGTTCGGGCGCATAAGTTCGGATGCACGAGTGCCGGTCATCGCCCTCGCCCCGGCGGCGGCAGTCGGCGCCGCCGGGTGCCTCCGCGCGGCGGCGTTCCGGGCGCGACGGCTGCACCGGGCCCGGGTCGCCGTCCTCGCCCACGCGACCGGACCGGTCTCCCCGGGTGAGTCCACTGACACGCAACCCCCACCGACAGCCGGCGAATTCGGAGCCGGGCACGTTCGACACCCGTCCTCCTGCCGGACATGAGAAGCCGGCTCGGCCCGGTGCCGATCGCCCTGATGTGAACCGGGCGGTTTCTTACGGAGCACCGCACGTGCTCCCGGCGGTCGGTGGTTGGATGGCGCCATGCGATCCGAGCACTGCCTGACCAGGAACCACATCGAGGTGTGGCATGACAGCGTGCTGCCGTCGGGACCGGAACGGATCGGACTCGGGGCGGTGCTGCGCGGTTCGCTCCTGCCGATCCTCGTCTGGACCGGCGCCGCCTGCTTCGCGTACTTCGTCTACAACCCGATCGTGGCGACGGTCCTCGGCGGGCTCTTCGCGTCGTCGTTCGTCGTGGGGTTCGGGCTGCGCCGCCGGGTGAAGCACTCGGTTCGCTGCAGCGCCTACGGTGCGCTGGGCGGAGTGTTCGACAAGTCCATGGCGGGGTTCTGAGGCGTTGCGGCGGAGGCTTCACCCGGCTTCCCGTCTGTCGGCCGCTACCGGCGGGGTGGCGATCTGCTCCGCCGGCGGAGCGGCAACGCCGGATCCGGGCCGGTCGCGCGATATCCCACGAGGTCCCGGGAGCCGGTGGGGGACCGGAGGCCGCCCCTGGAACCCCGCACGGTGCGGCCGGGGTCACCGCCGTCGGTCACAGGGCGGCGGCGGCGCGGACCAGTCCCGCGACCGCTGTCGAGCGGCTGTGCGGAGGCCAGGCGATGACCGTGGTGACGTGAGGGGCATCGAGGACCGGTACGGCTACGAGGCCGTCGTGCAGACCGGTGCGGCCCGTCTCCGGAACGACCGCGCAGGCGCGGCCGAGGGCGATGAGCTGGGTGAGCTGGGTATGGTCGCGCACCTTCGGTCCGGGGCCGTCGGGGAAAGTGCCGTCGGGGCGCGGCCAGCGGGGCAGGGGCAGGTCGGGAAGGCCGGTGACCTCGGTGAGCCGCAGGTGGGGGCGGGTGCTGAGGGGGTGGCCCGCCGGGAGGATCGCGACCTGGCTCTCGGTGTGCAGATCCTCGGTGTCGAACCCGGCCGTGTCGTCGAACGGCCGATGCAGCAGGGCCACGTCCGCCCGGCCGTCACGCAGTACCGGTGCCTGCTCGCCCGGCCCGCACAGCAGGACGTCCACGGCGACGGCGCCGGGCTCGGCGGTGTAGGCGTCGAGGAGTTTCGCCAGCAGTTCACCGGAGGCTCCCGCCTTCGCGGCCAGGATCACGGCGGGGCGGCCCGTCGCGGCGAGGGCGGCCCGGCGGGTGCGCCGTTCGGCTGCCTCGACCGCGTCCAGCGCGGCTCGCGCCTCCTGGAGCAACACCGCTCCCGCCCCGGTCAGGGCGACGCCCCGGCTGTCGCGCTCCAGCAGAACGACGCCCAGACGTCGCTCGAGCTTGCCGATCGCCCGCGACAGCGGGGGCTGGGCGATCCCGAGCCGTTGTGCGGCCCGGCCGAAGTGCAGCTCCTCGGCGACCGCGACGAAGTACCGCAGTTCACGTGTCTCCACCCCACCAGCCTAGGGCGTGTGTCGAAAGTCCCGCCTGCCCGGCGGCGCCCGGCACGCACTCCCCCGTAGCCCTGCGGGCACGGGGGCACCCCCGGCCGCGTTGTCGGGATCGCCCCGATACAACCAGTGTCGGGGCGACCCTCCGCCTTGCGATCGCACGCACCGGACACCGCCGGGCCTGCCCTCCGGGCAGACGGCGCTACTTTCGACACACGCCCTAGCCCGGGCCGGCCAGGAGCGATACCCGGGCGGTATCGCCGCCCACCCGTTCGGTCTTGGACGCCCCGCACGGCGGGGGAGAAGTATCGGACTCATGACTGAGACGAACACCGTGAACCACCCCAAGGTCGCGCTGGTGACCGGGGCCAACAAGGGCATCGGGTACGAGATCGCCGCCGGACTCGGCGCGCTCGGCTGGTCGGTCGGCGTCGGCGCGCGGAACGAGGAGAGGCGCGAGGCCGCCGTGGACAAGCTGCGCGCGGCCGGGGTCGACGCGTTCGGCGTACCCCTGGACGTGACCGACGACGCGAGCGTGACCGCGGCGGCCCGGCTGCTGGAGGAGCGGGCCGGACGGCTCGACGCGCTCGTCAACAACGCGGCGATCACCGGAGGCCACCCCCAAGAGCCCACCACGGTCGACGTGAACCGGGTACGGGCCGCCGTGGAGACCAACGTGATCGGCGTCATCCGCATCACCAACGCCCTGCTGCCGCTGCTGCGCCGCTCACCTGCGCCGCGGATCGTGAACGTGTCCAGCAGCGTGGGCTCCCTCACGCTCCAGACCACTCCGGGCGTCGACACCGGCCCGATCTCCCTCGCCTACACGCCGTCCAAGACCTTCCTCAACGCCGTCACCGTGCAGTACGCCAAGGAGCTGGCCGACACGCACGTCCTGATCAACGCCGTCTGCCCCGGCTTCACCGCGACCGACCTCAACGGCTTCCGCGGAGTGCGGACCCCCCGACAAGGCGCCGCCGCCGCGATCCGACTGGCCACCGTGGAGGGCAACGAGCCGACCGGCCGCTTCTTCAGCGACGAGGGAGAGGTCCCCTGGTGACGCGCTTCCGGTTCGTGCCCCCCGGGGAAGGGGACGTGCGCGTCCTCACGACCGGCACCGGCCCCCTGGCGGACCGGACGTTCCCGGCTGACCCCGTGCGAAGACTTTAGAGATCTTTGATCGGGCAAAGGGCGTGGTGACCCACCACGGGGCAAGGCGCACCGCGTGATACGCCTGGTGATCGTCATCCTCATCCTCTGTGCCGCAGTCACGGCAGCCGTAGCCGGGACGGAGGCTTCGCCCCTGTGGTGGCTCGCCGCTGTTCCGTTCGCGCTCTTGGGCCTGCTGGGGGCACGGGACCTGTTGCAGCGCCGGCACGCGGTGCTGCGCAACTACCCCGTCCTCGGGCACGCCCGTTTCCTCCTGGAACGGATCCGCCCGGAGCTCCAGCAGTACTTCATCGAGCGGAACTACGACGGCCGTCCCTTCGACCGGGACGTGCGCGACATCGTCTACGAGCGCGCCAAGGGCACCGAGGCGGAGGAGCCCTACGGCACCGAACGGGACGTGTACGAGGCCGGGTACGAGTTCCTCGTGCCCTCCATGGCACCCCGTGCGGTACCCGAGACGGCTCCCCGCGTACGGATCGGAGGGCCCGGCTGCGACCGCCCCTACGACATGGCGCTGCTCAACGTCTCGGCGATGAGCTTCGGCTCCCTGTCGGCCAACGCGGTCCTCGCGCTCAACGGGGGCGCCGCGGCCGGCGGCTTCGCCCAGGACACCGGAGAGGGCGGTCTCTCCGACCACCACCTGCGCCCGGGCGGCGACCTCGTCTGGGAGGTGGGAACCGGCTACTTCGGCTGCCGGACCGAGGCGGGCGACTTCGATCCGTCCCGGTTCGCCGACAAGGCCGCCCACGACCACGTCAAGTGTGTGTCCCTGAAGCTCTCGCAGGGAGCGAAGCCGGGCATCGGCGGTGTTCTGCCGGGGGCCAAGGTCAACGCCGAGATCGCCCGGGTCCGGGGCGTGCCCGAGGGACGCACGGTAATCTCCCCGCCGTATCACCGCGTCTTCTCGACCCCGCGTGAACTCGTCCGCTTCATCGCCCGGATGCGGGACCTGTCCGGAGGCAAACCCGCCGGGTTCAAGCTCTGCGTCGGCTCGCGCCGGCAGTTCCTCGCCGTGTGCAAGGCCATGCTGGAGGAGGACACCACTCCCGACTTCATCGTGGTGGACGGAGCCGAGGGCGGAACGGGCGCGGCGCCGCTCGAGTTCGCCGATCACGTCGGCACCCCGCTCACCGAGGGTCTGCTCACCGTGCACAACGCCCTCGTCGGCGCGGGCCTGCGCGACCGCGTCAGGATCGGTGCGAGCGGGAAGATCGCCACCGGAACCGATCTGGTCAAGCGCCTGGTGCAGGGCGCCGACTACGGCAACGCCGCACGGGCGATGATGTTCGCCGTCGGCTGCATCCAGGCCCAGCGCTGCCACACGAACACCTGCCCCACCGGCGTCACGACCCAGGACCCCCGCCGGGCCCGCGCGATCGACGTCCCCGACAAGACGCTGCGCGTCCAGCGCTTCCAGGAGGCGACCGTGGCCAGCGCCTTGCAGATCATGGCCTCCATGGGCGTCACCGACCCCGCGCAACTGCGTCCGCACATGCTCCGCCGACGCATCGACCCCGTCACCGAACGCTCCTACGAAGAACTCTACGAATGGCTCCGCCCGGGACAACTGCTCGCCGAACCGCCCGCTTCCTGGGCGGCCGACTGGAAGTCCGCCGACCCCGACCGCTTCACCGTCTGATCGCCAGAGGCCGGCGCCACTGTGCGATCCTCGCCCTTGACGAGCCGCGGACCCCGCCGGGTCCCGGCGGCCGGGACCACGATCGGCCGGGACCACGATCGGCCGGACAAGTTCCAGCCGGCACGGCCCCGTTCAGGGAGTCCTTCCTCGCGCCGTAAGGAAGAACCCACCTTGACGTTGGCATTGCCGACGATGCCGGCCGAGGTACCTGTGGCTCGCCGCCGGCTCGTCCCCGGTCTGGACCGTGCACGATTGATCAGCACCGGAAGTCTCCGCCGGGCCGCCGTCACCATCGCCCCGCTCCTGCTCCGGATCCGACCTTCCAAGACGGTTCCCCGGCGCGTATCCGACGGACCACGGCCGGGCTTCGGGGTGCCCGTGCGGGTCACGGTGCCGTCGTGGCCGTTCGGGAGGCGGGGTGCCCCGCGCCGGTGACGACGAGCGAGACGTTCTGCCCGCCGAAGCCGAAGGAGTTGCTGAGTACGGCCTCCTGGGGGGCGTCCCGCCGCTCCGTGACGACGTCGAGGCCGATGTCGGGATCGACGCCGGTCGCGGCGAGGTTGCGGGTCGGCGGGACGACACCGTGCTCCACGCTGAGGACGGCGACGAGCGCCTCGATCGCGCCGGCCGCGCCGAAGAGGTGGCCGAGCGCCGCCTTGGGCGCGGTCACGGTGGCGCGGCCGAAGACCTTCCCGATTGCGCGCGCCTCGGCGATGTCGCCGACCGGGGTTCCGGTGGCGTGGGCGTTGACGTGGGCGATCTGCCCGGGAGCCAGGCCGGCTTGCGCGAGCGCCTTGCGCATGGCCGCGATCTGGCCGGAGCCGTCGGCGGCGGGCGCGGTGATGTGGTGGGCGTCGGCGGCGATGCCGGCGCCCGCGAGCACCGCGCGGACGCGCGCGCCCCGGGCGGCGGCGTGCCCGGCGCTTTCGAGCACCACGACGGCCGCGCCCTCGCCGAGGACGAATCCGCTGCGGTCCGCGGCGAACGGCCGGGACGCCGAGGCGGGTTCGGCGGTGTACCGGGACAGCGCCTGCGCCTGGACGAAGCCGGCGACGGTGATCGGCGTGATCGCGGCCTCGGTTCCGCCCGCGATGACCACGTCCGCCTCGCCCGCCCGGATGAGCCGGGCCCCCAGGGCGATGGCCTCGGCACCGGAGGAGCACGCCGAGACGGGTGTGTAGACACCGGCCCGCGCGCCGTACTCGATGCTGACCAGGGCCGCCGCCGCGTTGGGCATGAGCATCGGGACCGTACGGGGCGAGACGCGGCGTGCTCCGGCCGTCTCCAGCACGTCGTCCTCCCTCAGCAGGGTTTGTACGCCTCCGATGCCCGTGCCGATCGCGGACGCGAGCCGGTCCTGGTCCACTCGCGGAGCACCGGCGTCGGCCCAGGCCTCGGCCGCTGCGACGAGGGCCGCCTGCTGCGAGCGGTCGAGTCGCCTGGCCCGCACCGGTGACAGGGAATCGGCGGGATCGGTGGCCATCGTCCCCGCGACGACGTCGGGAAGCCCGGTCTTCTCGTGGCCGGGCAGGACACCGCCGCGGATGCCGGACTCGCCGGCGAGCAGGGCGTTCCAGGTGGACTCCACGTCCCCGCCGAGCGGTGTGATCGCGCCCAGTCCGGTCACGACGACCTCGGTCCGGTGCATGTTCCTCGCCTTTCTTGTATGCGATACAAGTCAACAAGAGCTTGTTGTATCACATACAATTCGGGTGTGGAGAAGAAGCGAACCGAAGCCGGGGCGACCCCGGCCCGCCCGGCGCCGACCCGGTCGCGCGACCGGGGGCGCGCGACGAGGCGCCGGCTGATCGAGGCGACCGCACGGCTCTGCGGGGAGCGGACCGGCGCCGAGCCGAGCGTCGCGGAGATCGCGAACGCGGCGGGCGTCTTCCCCAACCAGGTCACCTATCACTTCGGCTCCAAGGACGCGCTGCTCGTGCACGCCGCCTTCCTCGGGCTGCTGCACGACGCCCGGCGGATCGAACGCATCGGCCGGCAGGCCCCCGACGCGGCGGCCTTCCGGCGCAACGTCGCCCGCGCCGTACTGGCCATGCCCTCGCTCCCGTCCGTCGCGCGGGCGCTCGCCGCGGCGATCTCCAAACCCGAGCTCGCCCCCGTGGTCGACCGGCACCTCCAACTGCTGTTCCGGCAGTCCGAGCGCTTCGCGGGCCGACTCGTCGACGGTCGCGGCTGGGGAGTCCGCCGGCCGCTCGGCGCGGAGGTCAGGACGTTCTGGAGCACCGCGCTCGGCGCGGTGCTGCTCGTCCGCGCCGGGGCGCACGGCACCGCCGCCGACCTCGACCTCGCCGGAGCGCTGACCGTCCACGACATCCCCTAGGCAGTCATGAACCGGGCGGCCCCGACCGCATCCGGGAACAGCGGCTCCAGAACGGCGCCGAGCGCCATCGGGCGCTGAGGGAAGCCCGGACCACCACGGAGAAGTCCGCCGGAGCGGCGGCGACCTGGCTCCGCGCTCAGCGGCCCCGGCGGTGGTGGCAGCGCCACACCCGTTGAAGACCCCTCCTGCCCCTCCTGTCCCTGCGGCCTGTGACGGCCGGCCCGGACCGATCGCCACCGAAGGCGGACCAGTGGCCGGATCGGGTGTCGGGCCGGGTGCCGGATGGGCCAGTCGGAGGGAACGGGACCTTGGTCCCGTGTCGCGTGATCCTGAACGGATATCCGTACGTCGTCGGCCGTCTGCGCACGGCGGCCGGCGGACGGCCCCGGCGGGACCCTACCGGGCCTCCGCGGCATCACCTACAGCAAAGGACTCGCACCGTGGGCATCATCGCCTGGATTCTCATCGGCCTCATCGCGGGCGCCATCGCCAAGGCGCTCACACCCGGCAAGGACCCGGGCGGCTGCCTCGTCACGATGCTCATCGGCATCGTCGGCGGTCTGCTCGGCGGCTGGCTCGGCAAGGTGATCTTCGGAGTGCACTCCATCAACGGCTTCTTCCACCTCTCGACGTGGATCGCCGCGATCGTCGGCTCGGTGATCGTGCTCCTGCTGTACCGCCTCTTCACCGGGCAGCGTTCGCGCTGACCGCGACCGGTGGCCGACCGCTCGATGCGCCGGCCGCGTCCCCTGAGCGAACGGGTGCCGGAGGCCCCGGCGGACCGAGGTCCTTCGCTCCGGCCTCTGGCGGCGGTCGGCCACATGCTGGAAGCATGTCCACGAGGTCGACGCCGCGGCGAGGGAAACCGTCGTCGAGTGTCGAACGTCTCTTTTTCGAGGGGGAGTCGGGATGCGACACAACGGCTTACGCGGATGACGGCGCCCGAATGGATCATGCCGGTCCTGGTGGGCGCCTTCCTGGCGTTCTCGTACCGCGTCGTGCGCAAGAGCCGTCTCGGGCTCGGCGCGGCGGTGCTCTTCATGGCGGTGCTGAACGCGAGCCTGCTCTGGACCCTCTGGGCGACCGGTCCGTCCTGGGCGGCACCGGCGGTCGCGGTGGTCTCCCTGCTCGCGGCCACGACCAGCGCGTTCGCGGCGCTCCGCGCCACGGCGGCCCGGATCGAGCGTGTGGACACCGCCCGCTTCCACGATCTCGTACGGGCGGTGACCGAGGCCCCGGGGCCGCAGGTCATGGGCGTCTGCGTGTCGCCCACGGGCACTCTGGTGCTCACCGCCTTCGGCGACGACACGCGACCGGAGGGCCGCCAGTTCCATCTGCCGCCCGGTGCTCACTGCCCGTTCTGCCTGGTGGAGGACCAGGCGAGTGACTTCCTCGGTCCCGGTAACCCGTTGTTGCACGAGTACCGCACCCATCTCTCGCGAGGAAGCAGCCGCCACCTGCTCATCAGACGTGCCTCCCCGGCGGAGGCGTGGACGGGCCGGCTGCGCGACCGAATCCACTACCGCGTTCCGGCCCCGTCCCTGCGCCCGTCCTGCCTGGTCCACGACCCTTTGCTGAACACGGACCGCTGAGAGGTCCCAACAGAAGCTGTTGATCATGTGACTGTCGGTCTGGTCGCCCGTTGGTCCGTTCGTGGCGACGAGGAAGTCCCGACCGTGGGTCGCTCGGACGGACTGTGGTCGCTGGGCGAGCCGTCGTTGACGGCCCCGGCCTCGAAGGTGATGGCGGGGCGTCAAACCTGCGATCGCCCGCCGCGGTGTCCCGCACGGCTCCAACCTCGGCGTCCACCGCCGCCCGGAGGCGCCGAGCTCGATGAAATCGGGGTCGAAGAGGGCTTCGGCGAGGGGACCGGAGAGGCGGACGGAGGGGTCGTGGAGGCGTCGCTCCCGGACGACCGCCTCTGCGACGTCCGGATGCCGCGAGAGCGTTTCGGGCGCGTGTCGGTCGTTCTGGACCATGGCGGCATGATGCCCGGCCGCGACCGGCGGGCTCCCGGGGGCCGTACGGCCTTCACCGGCGGCGGTCCCCGACACCGTCCGGACAATCGATCCCGATGACCTCCAGTGCGACTGTGCCCGGCTGGTCCTCGCCCCATGGACGCCGTTTTGCCGGAGCGGCAACAGAAGTGGCGTGACCGGGCCACGATGGGTGACGTTGGGCCCATGACCGACGACATCGCAGCGGGATCGCCCGCGTCCGACATTCCCTTGCCCGGAGACGGATACGTCGGAGACCCCGAGGTGCGGGCGGAGTGGGACAACCGGTACGCCGACCGGCAACAGCTGTGGAGCGGCCGGCCCAACGGCGCGCTCGTGGCCGAGGTCGCCGGGCTCAGGCCCGGGCGGGTGCTCGACGTCGGCTGCGGCGAGGGCGCGGACGCCGTCTGGCTCGCGCGCGGCGGCTGGGACGTGACCGGGCTGGAGGTCTCGGGCGTGGCGCTGGAGAGGGCGGCCGGGCACGCGCGGGACGCAGGCGTCGGCGTCCGCTGGGTACACGCCGCGCTGACCGAAGCGGCGCTTCCGCCGGCCTCCTTCGACTTGGTCTCCGCGCAGTATCCAGCCCTGCTGCGCACGCCCGACGCCGCGGCCGAACGAGCGCTGCTCGCGGCCGTCGCACCCGGCGGCGTGCTGCTGCTCGTGCACCACGCGGGAATGGACACCCGGCAGGCGGACGACAGCGGCTTCGACCCGGCTGACTACGTCTGGCCCTCGATGGTCGCCGCCCTGCTCACCGACGACTGGGAGGTGGAGGTGAACGAGCAGCGACCCCGTGTGGCACCCGACGGCGGCGCCGGCGCGCACCATACCGACGACCTGGTGCTGCGCGCGCGACGACTGCGCTGAGCCCCTCCGCTCGCGGCGGGCCGGAATGCCTGATGCGTGAGTCGTACGACCAGAGCCAGGCTGCGAGCCGGCTGGAGGTGCCGGTGGCGGCCTGGCGAGGGGAGGTCGCCTCAGGCCTCGTCCACCGGCCGGCGCGGGGGAGGGGCAGCGGTCGCGCGCGGTGGTCCAGGCCGCCGTACGCCTCGGTGTGCGCCGCAGCGCGCGACCACGCGGACGGACCGGTCATCCGGGACCGGCACACCTCGGGAGGCGTCTTCTACGTCCTGACGGCCGGGTGACAGGGGGGACGCCCGGCCGCCGGACATGTCCGCCAACGCCCTCCTGCCTCCGACGCGCTGGGCAGGACGATGGTGTCGCCGAGGAACGGGTGGGGAAGCCGACGAGGTTCGAGACCATGGGCCGAACGCGGTGACCCGGAGGGGCAGACCAGGACAAGGTCACCGTGCCCCTCCCGAGAGCGAACTCTCCTTTTGGAGAGGGCAGTTGCACGCCGGTCTGCCAATGGGGCAGGGAGCGCAACCATGGCGGACGGCGCCCTCCAAGGAGCGGAACCCGAGTACTCACTCGCGGAGATTCCCTGCACCACGCAGTGGGACGCCACCGCCGCGCCTGTGCGGTCGGGACGTCTCGCCGAGACGGCAGACGGCATCTCTCCGGCCGTGGAGCGGCATGTGGAAAGCATTGAGCCGCGCAGCCTGGTCGTACAGGAATCTGACTCCCTCGCTCAATGCCACAGCGGTGATGCCGGCGAGCGTGATCGGATCCATGGCGCCGTTCCCCCTCGCGTCGAATCGCCCCATTCCGGCCTCGCTTCGCCCAAGACGCCAGGACGCCCCGTACATGATCTGGTGCGTCGGCCCGGTGTGGAAGGCCGACTTTCCAAGGCCGGCTTGCGCGGATACTTCCGCGAGATCAGGGTCCTGCCGCGAGAGGCGGCACGGACCCGTCGTTTCAGCCTCACGTCCGCTGGGGGTGGGGCCAGGTTCGTTCCGTCCGCTGCACGAGGTCCGCCGAGGGAACTGTCCTGTGGTGACGGTGCCCCGGGGTGCGGGTGCAACCGGCTCACCGTACGTGCCGGCGGTGCCGGTCGAGGGAAGACGGTGATGACGTCGTACGGCTACGGCTACGGCTACGGCGGAGTGGCAGGAGCGCTTGCCGTAACCGTGATCTTGCTGTGGGGAGGGAGCTGAGGCGTCCGGCCGTTCGCATGCACCCGTACCCGTACCCGTACCCGTACCCGTACCCGTGCCCGTAGCCCGCAGGACCGGCCGGGCTGTTTTCAGGCGTGGTGAGCGGTTGTCGCTTCACGCCGTCTTGCCCGCTGTGATGACCACCTCTACCTTACTTATAAGTAAGTTTACTTCTCAGTAAGGAGTTTGACCTTGACCACCATCCCCTACCGGACCGTGCTGGTCGGCACGGACGGCTCGGAGTCGTCATTCGCAGCGGTCGCGAGCGCGGCACGCCTCGCTGTCGCCTGTGGGGCCGGGCTCGTGATCGCCTGCGCGTACTCGCCGATGCGCGGGACCGACCTGGACGTGGCAAAGGACCGGTTGGGAGCCGAGGCGTACCAGGTGGTGGGTTCGGCGCCGGCCGAGGGCACCCTGCGCGTCGCCAGGGACAAGGCCCGGGACGAAGGTGCGAAGGACGTGCGAACGGTCGCGGTGGAGGACAAGCCTGTCGCGGCCCTGGAGCGGATCGCGCAGGAGTGCGCGGCGGATCTGATCGTCGTCGGGAACCGGGGATTACGTTCGCTCGCCGGGCGGATCCTCGGCTCGGTTCCTGCCGACATCGCGCGGAAGGCCGGGCTCGACGTGTTGATCGTGCACACCACATGAGCGTGGCGGAGCCCGGAGGAAAGGCGGCGACCGACCTGGCGAGGGTCGATGAACCGCACCGGGCCATCGAGGCGATGCTGCTCGACGGAGCCTGCCACGGCACGGCCGGACCAACGATCCGATCACCGGTCGGTGGGAGTTGAATGCGAGCCGCGGAACCCGGCGACCTACCGGATGAGCAGTGGACGTTCGTCGAGTGCGCGGGCGACTTCGCGATGACGGGGGCGGGGCCTTCAGGCGGCGAACCGGTTGGTGTGGTCGGGCGACTGCTGCCCCGGGCGCAGGAACCGCTGGTCGCCCTGTTCGTCGCGCACCGCGAGGAACCCGGCGTCCGTCAGCCGCCGTGCGATCATCCTGCGGCGGACCGTGCCCACCTTGAACGCCACGGTGCACAGCAGCGCGACCGCCCCGCCGGAGGCGACCGCTTCGACCGGCGACCTGGTGTCGATGAACAGGAGGACGGTCAGGACCGCACAGGCGAGGTGGACCAGGAGTTTCTGGCGTCGGTCGGCGACGTAGAGGGCCATGACGTCGAAAGTGACGAGGTCCTTCAGCACCGCCACGGCACCGGCCGCTTCGGGCAGCGGCTTCAGCGAGCCCTGCTTCAGCCCCGGCACCGTCCCGCCGTTGCCCGCCCGGGGGTGGGCGGCGATGGTTGCCGCCTCACGGACGCGCGCGTCGGGCCGCGGGTCCCGGTACATCCTGACCTGGATCAGCGAGTTCTTGAACCCGGTCCTGTACGCCCTGCCGTACGTGTAGCCGTACTGCTCCGCCACATGCGCCAGAGCGGCCGCCTTCGGCGCGGAGCCCTGAGGGGCGATCTCGACGACGTCCCGCTGACCGGCGATCTGCTGGAGCACCCCCGCTGTGTGACGTTCCGCGGACACCCTGTTCTCCACCCCCCTGGGACCCTCGCGCCGGGCCCGACCGGAGCACAGCCTAGAGTGCGCGTCGCCGATCGGAACACGCACGGTGCCCCGACCACGGACCGGGAGACCCCGCTTCGGGTGTGGGGGAGGCCCCCGCAGGAGCCGAGCCGTCACGATGCGCTGCTCCCCGCGCGAGCGGGGATGGCCCCCTGCAACTCGTCCGGAACGATCCGGCACCGGCTCGGTCGCGGGCGCGGCGCAGGGGCGCGGTGTCCGCAGCCGTACGCCAGGCCGCGCCCCGGCGGCAGGGCGTAGAGGTCACCGCAAGAAATGCGACAGAGGGTGTCGGGTTTTGTGGAGACAGTGAGGGTGCCGGTCGGTGCCGTGGTGGCGCGGGCCGGGGCAACGGACAGACAAGGATCCTCATGCGTGAGACACCCGATGATCTCCACCGGCTCCAAGCCCTCCTCGACGCTTCGCTCGCCCGCTCCACGGCGCACCTGCGGTCCATCATCAGCAGCGAGCGCACGCTCACCGCCGAGCAGCTCACCGGTGTGCTCACCGGCATGTGCACGCTTGCGCTGTCCACCGTGACGGCGAAGGGCGAGCCGCGGGTCAGCGGCGTGGACGGGCACTTCCTGTACGGCAAATGGCACTTCGGCACCGCGCGCGGCGCCGCCAAGGCCCGGCACCTCGCCGCCCGGCCCGCCGTCAGCGCCGCGCACATGCGCGGGGAGGACCTGGGCGTGTTCACCCACGGCACCGCGGAAGTCCTCAACCCCCGAGACGGCGAGCCGGCCGCCGACTGGCCGGACCTGCGCGCGTACCTCCGGGACTTTTACGGCGATGACGCCTTCGACTGGGACAACGACGTCGTCTTCTACCGGCTGCACCCGCAGTGGATGGCCGTGTTCGCCCCGGACCTCGCCAAGCTCGGCGGGAAGGCGGACGAGGTGTGACCCCGCCCGTACCGGACACGCTCTTGCCGACCCCACACTGCCGGGGTCGGCAAGACGTGCGACACCATCAGCCTTTGTGATCGGCGGGTGCGTGCTCGCGGAGATGCCCGTGAACACCTGATCCGCGAGAACCCTCCGGTTGACCGTGATCGCCACGATCGGATCATGCCACCCACCAGCACGGACGCCCCACCGACCATCACGCACCAGCTCGTTGGTCGTGGACCTGAGCGTTCACTCCGGGATGCGCGTCACCGCGGTCCGTGCCCAGGCCCGAGAGCAGGCGCAGGCCGTCCTCGGCGGGGCTGCCGGGGGCCGCGGACAGCACCAGCAGCTCCATGCCTGATTGGTCGGACAGTGCGAAGTTCTCCTGGTGCAGTTCCAGCAGTCCGACCAGCGGGTGCCGGTACGCCTTGCGTCCATGGGTGCGGGCGCGCACGTCCGCGCGCGCCCAGAGGCGACGGAAGCGCGCGCTGCCCATCGCCAGCTCGCCGATGAGCGAGGCCAGGGCGGGGTCCTCGGGGTATTTGCCGGCGGCCAGGCGCAGGTGCCCGACCACATCGAGGGTGCAGTTCTCCCAGTCCGCGTAAAGGCCGCGCTCGGCCTCCTCGAGGAAGATGTGCCGGGCGCTGTTCAGGCCCGGCATGGGCCGGCCGTAGAGGAGGCCGGCGAGGCGGTTCCCGGCGAGCACGTTCAGGCGGTGGTCCATGATCAGCGCGGGTGCGTCGGTGACCAGGTCGAGGACGCGCAGCACCTCCGGCCGGACCCGCCCGCCCGGCGCCTTCGCGCGGCGGCGGCGCTGCCGGGCGAGCCGGGAGAGGTGCCCGCGTTCGGTCTCGTCGAGGCCGAGGACACGGGCGAGCGCGTCGAGGACCTGCTCGGAGGGCTGGGTCGCGCGGCCCTGCTCCAGGCGTACGTAGTAGTCGACGCTGACTCCTGACAGGTGCGCGACCTCTTCGCGGCGCAGCCCCTCGACCCGGCGGCGGCTGTCGGTGGGGATGCCGACGGCCGCCGGCTCGACCCGGGAGCGCCGGGTCCGCAGGAAGCTCGCAAGATCGTCCATGTCTCCCAGTATGGCCTCGCCGGCGCCCGCGAAGGTGGTACTGCCGTTACCAGGAAGTCCAGTCCGACGGAAGAGGCGCCCCTGAACGCCGGGCGCCGCCGCGCCCAGGATCGAAGGCATCCGATCCGAAGGAGTTCCCATGAAGACGCTGATCGTCTATGCCCACCCGGAGCCGAAGTCGCTCAACGGCTCGCTGAAGGACCTCGCGGTGTCCACGCTGGAGAATGCCGGGCACGAGGTGCAGGTGAGTGATCTGTACGCGATGAACTGGAAGGCGGTCGTGGACGCCGCGGACTACGGCCCCCGTGCCTCGAGTCCGCTGAAAGTCGCGCGGGACTCGGGCCGGGCCTTCGACACCGGGACGCTCACCCCGGACGTCCGCGCCGAGCAGGAGAAGCTGCTGTGGGCCGACACGATCATCTTCCAGTTCCCGCTGTGGTGGTACACGATGCCCGCGATCCTCAAAGGCTGGGTGGACCGGGTGTTCACGTTCCACTTCGCGTACGGCGTCGGCGAGCACAGCGACACCCAGTACGGCGAGCGCTTCGGCGAAGGAACCCTCGCGGGCCGCAGGGCGCTGCTGTCGGTGACCGCCGGCGGACCGGAGTCGCACTACACCGCCCGCGGGATCAACGGCCCCATCGACGATCTGCTGTTCCCGATCCAGCACGGCATCCTCTACTACCCGGGCGTCGAAGTGCTGCCGCCGTTCGTGCTGTACGGCACCGACCGGATGACCGACGAGGACTACTCGGACATCGCCAAGGCCTGGGAAAAGCGCCTGCTCACCCTGGAGTCGACCGAGCCGATCGCCTTCCGGCGGCAGAACTCCGGTGACTACGAGATCCCCTCGCTGCACCTGATGGAGGGACTGGAGCCCGCAGGCCGCACGGGTTTCGGACTGCACGTGCGCGGCTGACCGCTGGAGTGGGGACTCCTGACGGAATGACTCACGTGGCGTCGTCGGGCCCTGGGGCAGTGGGTAGCAGCCGGGTGCGAGGGCGTTGTCGTGTCGAATGCGATCAACGCGGCGCACTGGGGGCCATGTCGGGCCACCCCGACTGGTACGAACCGGCTCGTGCTGTCCGCGGTCTGCGCGCGCCGGCGGATGCGGCGAACCTGCCGGAGGCGGCTGAGGTCAGCTCGTTGCTCGGCGGCGACGGAATCTTCCATGGCCACAGTGCTGCGGTGTTCCTCAGTACAGGGAGAGGGAGGCGCGGTACGAGGCGATGAGTGGGCCTGCCAGGGCAAGGCCTGCCAGGGCTGTTGCCATGGAAAGGCACACGATGAAGAAGAAGACGGCGAAGACCAGTGTGCCAGTGGTGCCGCGGCCGACCTGTGCCACTGTCCGGCTTCCCGGGTCGTAGAGGATCTCCACTCGTTCCGCGTACGCGGACGTGCCCGTCAGCTCGCGGGACCCGCCTTCCAGGTCGGTAAACTCGTAGGCACCGGCGTACAGCTGCCGGCCTTCGACGAGGACGTCGCGGGTGCGCAGCCGCCACGTCTCCCGGGTCATCTCCCAACTTCCGCACACGAAGTGGCGCAGCGGTACCGCGAGGGAACCGATCAACCAGCACGCCAGCGCGCTGTACCACTCGTACGCACCGAGGATGCCGGCGGTCAGCATCGCCGCGGCCGCCAACAGGTAGAAGGACACAGCGGTACGCGAGGCAATCCGGCGCCGGTCGACGGGCGGCTTCGCGACCGGCGTCCCGCTCACCAGCAGGGCGCCGTCGGCCCTGGACCCGGACGCGTCACGCACAGACAGTTCTTGCTGGAGCGCATCGGCGAAAGCCCGCACCGCCGAGGCCCTGCGGCCGGATACCGTCCAGGACACCGGACGGTCCGTCCGCGGCGCGGTGAGCACGACGGCAAAGCTCCGCCCACCGGACTTCGGGGTCTCCGTCCGCTCGATCGCAGCGAGCGGTATGCGCCTGCTGGAAGCCGGCGTCTCCAGGATCAGCATGTCGTGCTCGAGTCTGGCCTCGAAGCCGCGTCGGCGTCCGGGCAGGATCATCGCGAAGACGGCCGCCGAGACCGCGTCTGCATCAGAAGACGTGCTTGTTGTCCCGTCCGAGGCCATGGAGACGGATTAGGCCGACCCGGATGAGGCACAGGCGGTTACCGGACCTGCTTCGCGGCTGCGACCGCCCTGGGCCCGCACTCGGCACCGGCACAGCGCCAGCAGAGGTGCGCGTGATCTGCCGGCCGGCGTGGGATGCGGTGGGGAGGCGGGGGGATCAGGACGGTCTGACGGCCCCGGCCGCCGAGCACCTGCGGCTCGGTGAAACCGGAGCTCGTCGACCGCCCACCCGCGTGCCGCTGTGAGGCCCTTCCTCCCCGGCGACGTCGTGAGGGAGGCCGTCTTGCCCTCGCCGGGCTGCATCCGCAGGGCTCGGCCGACGGCCTGGACGAGGTCGGGCATCGAGCCGGCCGCGTCGGCCCAGTACACAGGGTCGCACCGGCTGCGCATGGATGCGCTGGTGACATCGGATGGGCACCAGCAGGGGATGGGAGAGCCCGTCCTGCTCAGAGTGCACCGCAGCAGTGATTGTGGCTGCCGCACGGTGGCCGGGCGGGCGCCCGCCGCCATGACCAGGTGGTGCTCCGGCCGGAACCGGCTGTGCGCGGTTCGGGCCTCGCTCCGCGCCGGTTGGACCTGCGGGCCCGGGAGTCCCGGCGTACATCTCGCTGACGAGTCGCCGGCGGCCGCGTAGCACTTGAGGACGATTCCGCGTCCGCAGGGAGGCGGACTTCTCCGCCGGGAGGGAACCCCGGCCCACGGTCGCCGTCTTGGTTCCCGTGCCGGCTTGATCGTCGAGCCGGCACGAGGAGGGGTGTGATGGCGGATCAGGTGCGCAGGACGAGGCGGGCGCAGGCGTCGGCGCCGGAGTACCAGGGGGCTCTCGGATCGTTGTCCGTCAATGCCTCACTGCCCGAGGTGCTGGCCCGGGGCATGGAGGAGCTGCGGACGGCAAAACGGGCCGGGGACCTGCGGGAGGAGGCGCGCTGCGGGCTGGCCGTGGCGGAGGCCTGCCGCAGGCTCGGGCGCATCGAGGAGGCCGACCGGGCGTGGAAGGCGAGCTACCGGGCGGCGCGTTCGGCCGGCCACGAGGGGGCCATGGCGTGGGCTCTGTGGAGCGGCGGCACGCTGGCCAGGCAGCGGGGTGCGTTCAGGCTGGCGTACCGGTTGCTGAGGCTGGCCGCCGAGACGGGCGAGCGGGGTGGCGACGTCGTCGTGCGCGGCTACTCGCTGGCGGGGCTCGCCGAGACCGGGCGCATCCAGGGCGATTACGCGGCGGTCAGGAGGCTGCACGAGCAGCTGCTTGCCGAGGCCCGCCGCCGGGGCGAGGCCCGGCATACGGTGTGGGCGCTGGAGGGCATCGCGCAGATGCACCGCAACACGGGCGCGTACGACGAGGCCCTGGCCTTGTTCGAGGAGGCGGCCGACACGGCGTTCCGAGCGGAGGACCGGCGCGGATGGGCCTGGGCGCTGCGCGGCATCGCGGACGTGGTGTCCGTGCGCGACGCCGACGTGGAACGCGCCCTGTCGCTGCTGTCCCAGGCGGAGGAGGCCTGCCGGGAGATGCGGCTGTCCAGCGCGCTCGCCTACAACCACAAGATGCGCGGCAACGTGCTGTACCGGGCGGGCCGCTACGAGCAGGCCCGCGAGATGTACACCCTGGCCCTCGGGGAGTTCCAGGAGATGGACGAGCCGCGCGGGACGGCGCTGTCACGACTGGGGCTGGTCAAGGCGTGCGCCCGGCTGGGCCGCGACGTTTCGCACACTGCCGCGGACCTGGCCGAACTGCGCTCGACACTGGACCGCATCGGGCTGCGGCATGCCCGGGACATGGTGGACAAGGCAGCGGCCGAACTGGGGGCCGGGCCGCTGCCGGACCACGGCGGCCACGAGCGGAACCCCGTGAGGCCCACGTTGCCGGCGGTCGGGGCCGAGGCGCTTCGGGCCGCCGATGTGGAGGGCCTGCGGTGAACGCCGTCCCGACACCGTTCCCGCCCGTGCGCTCGCAGGGCGATGCAGTGGTGGCCACGGCGCGTTCCTCTCGTGAACACGACGCAGCGCCGGCCCGTGTCCTGGACCGCTGCCGTGCACTCGTCCGGCCTGCGCTGGTGGAGGCGGTGGGCGGCCTCCATCCGTGGACCGGTGAGATGGCGGCGTACGCACTGGGCTGGTCCGACACGACCGGTACTCCGGATTCCGGGGGATCCCAGGGCAAGGGAGTGCGCCAGGCGCTCGCCGTGCTCGGGGCCGAGGCGGTCGGAGCCGACGGCGCCAAGGCCGTTCCCGGCGCCGTGGCCGTCGAACTCGTGCACATCTTCTCGCTCCTCCACGACGACATCATGGACGGCGACGCTCTGCGCCGGCAGCGGCCCGCGGTGTGGAAGGCGTACGGGACCGGCCCGGCCGTTCTCACCGGCGACGCGCTCCTCGCCCAGGCCGTGACCACCCTGGCCGAGGCCCCGGGTCGGCATGCGGCGGCCGCCGTCCGCTGCCTGTGCCGGACCCTGAACGCGCTGGTGTCCGGCCAGGCGCAGGACCTGCGCTTCGAACACCGTCCGTGGTATGGCCCCGGCGCGGTCGGACCGGACCAGTACCGGTCGATGGCCGAACACAAGACAGGCGCCCTGCTGGGCTGTGCCCTTGCGCTCGGCGCGATCCTCGGCGGCGCCCCCGACCGGACCGCGACCACGCTCGAACGGGCGGGTCGCCACCTCGGCCTCGCCTTCCAGGCGGTGGACGACATCCTCGGCATCTGGGGCGACCCCGCCGTGACCGGCAAACCCGTCCACGCCGACCTGCGCAGGGGCAAGAAGACCTACCCGATGCTCGCCGCCCTGGCCGGCAAAGGCAGGGCCGCGCACGAACTGGCGGCGCTGCTAGGCCCTCCCCGGCCCCTCGACCACGAGGCCGCCGCCCGTGCCGCGGCACTCGTGGAGGAACTGGGCGGACGGACCGCGACCCGCGACGAAGCGCGCCGACACCTGGACACCGCCCGCCGCGAGCTGCGCGACGCATCCCTCACGCACGCCGCCGCACAGCAATTGGACAGGCTGTTCGCGTACGTGCTCGACCGGACCAGCTGATCACCGTTCCGCCTTTGCGACCCCGTCGGTGACGGCTCGACGACGGGGGTCGCAGTGGAACGCGGAAGACAGCGGACCGGGCGTGGGCACCACCGCCCCCGTGGGGTGCGAGTCCGGTGGCCGGGCGGCGGGCCGCCCCGCAGAGCGCCACCGTCGCCCCCGTACGCACCGGACCGCGCCAGGGCGGCGTGACGCCCCACGGCGAGGGCGAGGCGGTGGAGACCGCTTCCCTCTCCCCGCCCGCGGGGAGGGGCCCTGCGCCCGGCCGGCTGTCTGTGTGCGGTCGGGCGGGAGCCCGGGAACGAGCGGGGCGCTCGGACGGGACCGTCCCGCCCGGCCCCGCCGCCCGCGCCTCCGGCCGGACGGGAGCTCACCGGCTACGGACGTCTCAGCGGGCTGCACGCCCTTGCCCAGACCGCCCTTCCGGCGCAGGTTCGCCATGTGCTGCCCGATGCACACACCACGGCCTCGCCTTCGCCCCGCACCGTGTTCTGGCGCGGCGCGAGGTGTCCCATGGCCCGCCGGTAGGACCGCAGGACGGCGAGTTTGTTCTCCCGGGCTTCCCCGCCCGGCTCTCACACCATCCCGGCTCCCACCCCATTCCGGCTTCCGGCGCATCCAGGAGCGTCCTGCGCCGCTCCTCCAGCTCTCCGGCCCGCAGCGCCTTCCGCTGCTGATGCACCCACCTGCCAAGCGGAAAAGCCTTCGTCGTCCCCCCTTCGACCGTGTGGACGGGTGCGCTGGTGACATCGAATGGGCATCAGCAGGGGGTGGGAGAGCTCTTCCTGCCCGGAGCGCACCTCAGTGGTGATCATGACTGTCGTGCGGTGACCAGGTTGCTGCCGCCGGATGCCCGTCGTGGGGATGGTCGGCCGCCATGGGCGCGGTTGTTCACCCCCCTGCGCTGGCGGACGCGGACGATCTCGACCTGATCGCGGACGCCTCGGCCTCCCTGCTCCGGGGCGGTTCGGGCGCCCACCGCCGACGGGCCGTCCACTTCCGCCGCGAGAACCTGACCGACGGCCTCCACCACTTGGTGGACGGCGGCCCGCACGCCGCCGGAGTTCCGGGAGGAAGGACCTCCGCTCGGACTCCGCACGCCGTACGACGTCCCGGTCTGTCCGGCGGCGGGACGGTGCCGGATCGCGGCAGCCCCGCGCGGCGGCGTACGACGGGTCCGCGGCCGACCCCGTGAGACCCGCACAGGCCGGAATTCGCCCCCAACAGCCCGGATTACGGCCTGTCACGGCGATTCGCACGCCCCTAGCCTGTCCGGCATGCCGCTGTTCCGGAGAGCCAAGAAGTCCGACAGTCCCACCGCGCCTCCCGTGCCCGCCTGGTGTTCCTGGTTCAGCCCCGCCCAGTGGCAGGCGTTCCAGGCCCTGCTGCGCGACGTGTTCGTCGACGGCACCGCCTCGGGCCCGCCCCTGGCCCTGGGCGCCGACCGGGTGCTGCGGCTGGCCGGCCCGGACGGGTCGCCCATCACCCTCGACCTGTCTTCCCTGGCCGTCGCCCTCCGGGACGCGCCCCAGGACCACTGGCGTGCCAGGACCGTCGAGTTCGTGGAGGAGCGCCTGCAACGGGGTGACGAGCGCGAGATCCTGTACGCCGAGTCCTTCGACCGCGTCCGCCACCTGCTCCTGCCGCGCGTCGTGCGCGCCGAACACGTCTTTGACGACACGCACGGCCTGGCGTTCCCGCTGACACGGGAGATATCCGCGGTGCTGGCGATCCGCCTGGAGGGCGGGCTGGCCGCGCCCGTACCGCCGGGGCAGATCGGCCGCTGGGGCGTCACCCCCGAGCAGGCGTGGGACGCGGCGCTGGCGAACCTGCATGCCCTGCCGCTCTCCCTGGAGGACGACGGCGGGGCCAACCCGATGGTGAGCGTGACCGATCCCGCCGGCTTCACCTGCACCCATCTGATGCGCGCCGCCGAGATCCTCGGCCGCCCGGCCCCGCACGGCATCCTCGTGATGGCCCCCCGCGAGGGCTTCCTGATGATGCAGGCGGTCGACGGACCCGAGCTCAAGTGGTCGGTGATCGGCTACTCGGAAGTCACCCTCCAGCACTATGACGACGCCCCGGAGCCCGCGCGGCTGTGCCCCCGCGTGCTGTGGATCCATGAGAACCGGATCGAGTCCGTCGGGGTGACTCCCGCCCCACCGGGCAGCGACGCCCCGGGCGTGATCAGCGGTTCGGAGGAGTTCGTACGTCTCCTGTCGTCGTTCGACCCGCCGGGCGAAGGAGCCTAGCGGGTGTTTTTCGGATCATCGGATCGCTGGTCCGGTCGTGAGGGACGGGGAGATTTCTGACGCCGCCCGGGCGGTGATCGAACCGCTGCCGCCGCTCGTGGGCCGGGCCCGGGGCGGTGTCGGGAACACCGGCAAGCGCTTGAGGGCATCGTGTTCTAGGGCGTGTGTCGAAAGTAGCGCCGTCTGCCCGCCGGGCAGGCGGGACTTTCGACACACGCCCTAGTTCCGCACCGGTCCGCCCTGGAGGGATCTGCCCGAACGGTTCGGCCGGCGGCACTTGCGACCGCCTGGTTGGCCGCCGCCAGCACCCTCATCCGGCTCAACCCGTGATCGACAAGACGACCCCTAGGGGGCGTCTTCAAAGGTGATCATGCGATGGGGGATCATGCTTGTCGTGGTGCGTCGTCATGAGCTTTCGGATGCCGAATGGGCTGTGCTGTCGCGGTTGCTGCCGAGTTCGGGGACCGCGGGACGGCCTCGTTCGGACGACCGGGCGGTGCTGA
>NZ_JBIVSC010000016.1:0-143893 GCF_044756005.1 Streptomyces sp. NPDC092045
CGCCCGGTTACATTCCGAACCCGGAAGCTAAGCCTTTCAGCGCCGATGGTACTGCAGGGGGGACCCTGTGGGAGAGTAGGACACCGCCGAACAATCATTGTGGGAAAGCCCCGCACCTCATGGTGCGGGGCTTTTCTGCGTTCACCCGCCTTTTCAGGCCGGCGCGACGAGCTGGGTGTCGTACGCCAGGATGACCGCCTGGACGCGGTCGCGGGCGCCCGTCTTGGCGAGGATGCGGCTCACGTGGGTCTTCACCGTGGATTCCGCGAGGTGGAGACGGGTGGCGATCTCGGTGTTCGTCCAGCCCCGGCCGATGACCGTGAGGATCTCGCGTTCCCGCTCGGTCAGGGCGGCGAGGCGGGGGTCCTCCGGGCCGCCGGGCGCCTCCGCGGGGGCCTCCCGCGGCAGGTGGTGGATGTAGGCGTCCAGGAGGCGGCGGGTGAGGCTCGGGGCGACGACCGCGTCGCCGGCGGCCACCGCGCGGATGCCGGCGAGGAGCTCCTCCGGCTGGGCGTCCTTCACCAGGAAGCCGCTGGCGCCGGCGCGCAGGCCGTCGTACGCGTACGCGTCCAGGTCGAAGGTGGTGACGATCAGGACGCGGGAGCGGGCTCCCGTGGCGATGATGCGGCGGGTCGCCTCGATGCCGTCCAGACCCGGCATCCTGATGTCCATCAGGACGACGTCGGGGCGGAGGGAGTCGACCAGGCGGATCGCCTCGGCGCCGTTCGACGCCTCGCCGACGACCGTCATGTCGTCCTGGCTCTCCAGCAGGATGCGGAAGCCGAAGCGCTGCATCGGCTGGTCGTCCGCGATGAGAACGGTCGTCACGAGGGGGATCTCCCGGGAGGCGGTGGGCGGTTGGGTCAGAGGGCGGTGCGCAGGGGGATGCGGAGCCGGACGGCCCAGCCGCCGGCCGGCAGCGGGCCGCAGTCGAGTGTGCCGTCGTAGAGGGCCGCGCGCTCGCGCATTCCGGTGAGGCCCTGGCCCTGGCCCCGGCCCCCGGGGGCGCGGGCGGCGCCCGTGCCCGTGTCCGTGACCTCCACCCGCACCTCCCCGGCGGCGTACGCGAGGAGCACGGTCGCCCTCGCTTCGGGGCCCGCGTGCCTGAGGGTGTTCGTCAGGGCCTCCTGCACCACCCGGTAGACCGTCAGCTGGACGCCCGGGGACAGGGCTCGGGCGGGTGGTTCGGCCCGGGTGTCGCACAGGACCGGCAGGCCCGCCTCGCGTACGCCGGTGAGCAGGGCGTCCAGGTCCGCCAGGGTCGGCTGGGGGTCCCGTACCGCCTCCTGCTCGTCGTCGCGCAGGACCCCCAGGAGACGGCGCAGGTCGGCGAGGGCCTCGCGGCTCGTCGTGCCGATCGCGTCGAGGGCCTGGGCGGCGCGCTCGGGGTTCTTGGCCGCCGCGTACCGGCCGCCGTCCGCGAGACCGGTGATGACCGAGAGGTTGTGGCCGATGATGTCGTGCATCTCGCGGGCGATGCGGGTCCGTTCGGCCGCCGCGGCGAGCCGGACCTCCTGGTCGCGCTCGGTCTCCAGGCGGCGGGCCCGGTCGACGAGGCCCGCCGTGTGGTCCCTGCGGGAGCGGACCGTGACGCCGAGGAGGGCGACGAGCGCGTACGCCCACAGGGCGGGGACGACCCGCTGGTCCCAGCTGCCCGGGGCGAAGCGGACGGCTCCCGTCACCAGCGGCGGCAGGAGCAGGGCGAGGGCCCACAGGAGCGCGCGGGGCGGGCGGAGCAGCGCGATGTGGAAGACCGGGAGCAGCTGGAGGTAGGAGGCCTGGAGGAAGGCGCCCGAGGCGTCGCTGACGAACGCCGCGCCCGCCATCGCGGCCAGGGCGGCCACGGGGTGGCGGCGGCGCCAGTACAGCGGCACGGTCAGGGCCAGGCCGAGGGCGGTCACGAACCAGGCCGGAAGGGTCGGGTCCGGGGCGGTGTTCCGCCAGCCGCCCGCCGCGTCCACGAGCGAGGCCACCGCCCAGCAGGACGTCACCGCCGTGTCCCACGGCCAGGGGTGGCGGGCGTCGAAGGCCCGCACGCGCGTGAGGAGGCGGTGGACGTGGCGGCTGAGGACCGTGTCCGTGGCTCCGCCCGGGCGTTCTTCCGTCTCCGTCGTCACGTCGTCATCTTCCTCGTACGTCCCGGCACTTGGGCAACGGGGCGGCGGTCCTTCCCTCGTACCGCTGGGTGGGTGCTCTGCCCGGGGCACGGCTTCGACGCTAGGAGGCGGGGAGGGGCGGGGCGTCGGACCGGGGTGGTGTGCGGGGGCCGGGCGTAGTACCGGGGTACGACGCGGGGGCGGGGCGTGCGGCTTCGGAAATGCCTTGCCGGACGCGTGCGTCCGTCGTCAGGATCGGGGCCATGGACTGTCTGATACGTGTCATCCGCGCCGACGAGTGGGAGAAGGCCCGCGAGATCCGTCTCGCCGCCCTCCGCGATCCGGTCGCGCACCTGGCGTTCCTCGATACGTACGGGGCGGCCGTCGAGCGGCCGGACTCCTTCTGGCGGGAGCGGGCGGAGGACTCGTCCGAGAGCGGTGCCGGGAAGGTGCGGCAGTTCGTGGCCGAGCGGCCGGACGGCTCCTGGGCGGGCACGATCACGCTGCTCGTGGAGCGGCCCTCGGACGAGGTGCGGTTCGGCGAGGCGGCGAAGGTCGACCAGACGCACGTCGTGGGGGTGTACGTGCGTCCCGAGGCGCGCGGGACCGGCGTGATCGACGCGCTGTTCCGGGCGGGCGTGGAGTGGTCCTGGTCGCTGGCGGATCCGGTGGTCGAGCGGGTGCGGCTGTACGTGCACGAGGAGAACGCGCGGGCGGCTGCCTTCTACCGGCGGTTCGGGTTCGCGCCGACGGGCGAGCGGGTGGCGGTGCCGGGGAGCGACTCGGCGGAAGAGGTGGAGTACGCGGTGGAGCGGCCCGTCTCCTGAACCGGCTCCCACCCCGCGGACCGGCTCTCGCCCCGTGGACCGGCTCTCATCTCGTGGACCGGCTCTCGCCCCGTGGACCGGTTCTCGCCCCGTGGGGAGCCGGCCTAACCCCGTGGCGTCAGGGCGTCGTTCGGCCAGCGGGACCTGGCCTGTTCGCGGGAGCGCATCAGGGCCAGGGTGGGCAGGCCCCGGACTTCGCCGTCGGCCAGGAGGGCCGGGAGCGCGGGGAACGGGGCGACGGCGGCGACGTCGTCGAGCACCAGGGTGAGTGGTGGGTCGAGCCGACCGTCGGATGACCGTGCGGCCATGCGGCGGCCGTGCTCGACCACGCTTGCGGCGAGCGCCGTCAGGAGCGGCATCGCGCCGGGGCGGGTGCGGGGGTCCTCGATCGATTCACCCACCACGTAGAGGGTGCCCCCTTCGGGGAGGAAAGATGCCAGGGCCAGCGAATCCGTTCGATTCGGTGTGCAGGCCTCCCTGATGTGGACCGTGGAGAACGCCGAGAACGCACGGGCCGTCAGCTCCTGTGCCAGGCGGCGGCTTTCGGGGTGCGCGGTCAGGGCGGATTCGAGCAGTCCGGCCAGACCGGACACGGCCCTGGGATGGCTGCGGAGGACCCGTACGGGCTCGTGGGCGTCGGAGCCCTGGGCCCAGCGGTGCACCTGCCGGAAGGGGCGCCCGCCGACGGCCGCCGCGTGCAGCCAGCAGCGCAGGAGCGTTTCCGCGGTGTCGGCGGTCGCCGCGTCGAGCCGGGAGTGCGGGCGGACCGGGGCGAGCAGGGCGGCGGCCCTGACCTGGGCGGTCTCCGCGTCCTCGCAGCCCTCGACGGGCGACCAGTGGAGCCGGCCCGGGGTGTCGCAGAGGTGGCCGGGGTCGTAGACGAGGACCGGGCCGAGCTTGCCGCGCGCGTCCTTGGTCTCCGACCAGACGGCGGGGTCGGAGGTGACGACGAGGACCGGGCCCTCGGCGTCCCGCACCGCCCGGACGGCGGCGGGCCGGCGGACCTCGGGCGGGCCGAAGAGCGTGCCGGACCCCGCGGGGGCCGCGTGGGCGGTCATGGGGTCGAGGGCGGGGCGGGGCTGCGGGGGGATCTGCGGTTCGGCCGGGGCGAGGAGCGGCCTCGGGGTCTCCCGTACGGGGCCCAGGGGTGTGGGGGCGGGTTCTCGGGTGTGCGGCTCGGGCGGGGCTGCGGGGGCCGCGCCTGCGGCGGCGGGGGTCCGGAAGGACGCCTCGACGGCTGTCGTGTCCGTGGGGGCCGGTGCGGCGAAGTGCGGTGCGGCGGGGGCCGGGTCGCTCGCCGGGCGGGAGTGGTCGTGGTGCCGCACGGGAGGGGGCGGGCCTTCGTCCCGTACGGGATGCGGGTGTTCGTCCCGTACCGGATGCGGTTCTCCGTTCCGTACGGCCCCGGGAGCGTCCCCCACCGGCTTCCGGAGGGTCCGTGCCGGCTTCCGTACGGGAGCGGCTGTCGGCGGCCCGTACGCGCCCGCCTTCCGGTGGGCGCGGACCGCGCGCCAGCGGGTCACCGTGCCCAGGACGAAGACCGCGAGGACGAGGAGGACCATCGCCTCGCCGATCAGGAGGCCCCAGAAGAGGCCGTACCCCGAGAGCTGGTCCGGCGGGGCGGCCGGCCAGGCCGCCGGGAGGTCCGTCGGGGCCGTCACCAGGGAGCGCAGGGCCGGCGGCGTGCCGGTGAGGGCGACGCCGTCGGGCCAGGACCCGTGGGCGAACAGGCCCGCCAGGCCGGTCGCCGTCCACACCAGGACCGTGAGGCAGAGGAGGAGGGGGAACAGGCTGAGCAGCAGCCCGTCCGAGATCCCCCCGCCGCCCTTCCGCGCCGCGTCCGTCCGACTCATCCGTCCCACCTGCCTCGTGCTTCGCCTCGCCGGGCCCCGCCCGTCCCGCCTACGCCACCGTCGACTGCGAGGAGCCGTTCATCTGCTGCTCGACGAGCAGGGCCCGCTGCTCCGTCTCCCACTCCAGTTCCGGGTCGGTGACCGAGGACTCGGTCATGGCGCGGTCGGTGTAGACGAGCGGGCGTTCCTTCTCGGTGATGAGGTGTTTGACCACCTGCACGTTGCCGTTGACGTCCCAGACCGCGATGCCGGGGGTGAGGGTCGGGATGATCTCGACCGCCCAGCGGGGCAGGCCGAGGACCCGTCCGGTGTTGCGGGCCTCGTCGGCCTTCTGGGCGTAGATGGTCCTGGTCGAGGCCATCTTGAGGATCGCCGCCGCCTCCTTCGCCGCCGCTCCGTCGACGACGTCGGAGAGGTGGTGGACGACCGCGACGAAGGACAGGCCGAGGCGTCGGCCGAACTTGAGGAGGCGCTGGAAGAGCTGGGCCACGAACGGGCTGTTGATGATGTGCCAGGCCTCCTCGACCAGGAAGATGCGCTTCTTCCGGTCGGGGCGGATCCAGGTGTGCTCCAGCCAGACGCCGACGATCGCCATGAGGATCGGCATGGCGATGGAGTTGCGGTCGATGTGGGAGAGGTCGAAGACGATCAGGGGCGCGTCGAGGTCGATGCCGACGGTCGTCGGGCCGTCGAACATGCCGCGCAGGTCGCCGTCGACCAGGCGGTCCAGGACGAGGGCGACGTCCAGGCCCCAGGCCCGTACGTCGTCTATGGCGACGTTCATCGCCTCGGCGGACTCGGCCTTGGGGTGGCGGAGCTGCTCGACGATGTCGGTGAGGATCGGCTGCCGGTCGGTGACGTGGTTGTTCACGTACGCGTGGGCGACCTTGAGGGCGAAGCCGGAGCGCTCGTCGAGGCCGTGGCCCATCGCCACCTCGATGATGGTGCGCAGCAGTGCGAGCTGGCCCGTGGTGGTGATCGACGGATCGAGCGGGTTGAGGCGGATCCCGGCGTCGTTGGCGACCATCGGGTCCAGGCGGATGGGGGTTATCCCCAGCTCCTGGGCGATCAGGTTCCACTCGCCGACGCCGTCCTCGCCCTGGGCGTCGAGGACGACGACCTGCCGGTCCCGGAAGCGGAGCTGGCGGAGCACGTACGTCTTCTCCAGGGCCGACTTGCCGTTGCCGGACTCGCCGAGCACCAGCCAGTGGGGGGCGGGGAGCTGCTGCCCGTAGAGCTGGAAGGGGTCGTAGATGTAGCCCTTACCGCTGTAGACCTCGCGGCCGATGATGACGCCGGAGTCGCCGAGGCCGGGGGCCGCGGTCGGCAGGTAGACGGCCTGGGCCTGTCCGGTGGAGGTGCGGACGGGCAGGCGGGTCGTCTCCACCTTCCCGAAGAGGAAGGAGGTGAAGGCGTCGGTGAGGACGGACAGCGGATCTCGCATGGGTCTGTGCCCCTTCGGCCCTAGCGGCGGATGCCGGTCGCGAACGGCAAGGTGTTCACAAAGGCCCGGTGGTGCTCGCGGTCGCACCACTCCAGCTTCAGGTACGACTTGCCGGCGGAGGCCCTGATCGTGCGCTTGTCCCGGGCGAGTGCCTCGGGGGAACGCGACGACACCGTGATGTACCCGACGAGGTTCACCCCGGCAGCGCCGCTGGCGAGATCTTCACCCCGCTGGTCGAGCCGGCCGTGGGCGGCGATGTCGCGCGGGTCGACCGTGCGGTTCATCTTGGCGGCGCGGCTGGCGTCGGCCTCGTCGTTGGTCTTCTCGGTGAGCATGCGCTCGATGGCGACCTCGGTGGGCTCCAGGTCCATGGTGACGGCGACCGTGCGGATGACGTCGGGGGTGTGGACGAGGAGCGGGGCGAGGAAGTTGACGCCGACGGGGGTCATCGGCCACTCCTTGACCCAGGCGGTGGCGTGGCACCAGGGGGCGCGGGTGGAGGACTCGCGGGTCTTGGCCTGGAGGTACGTCGGTTCCACCGCGTCCAGCTCGGCCGGCCAGGCGTTTCGTTTCGTCATGGCCTGGATGTGGTCGATGGGGTGGTCCGGGTCGTACATGGAGTGCACGAGGGACGCGAGCCGGGACTGGCCGAGGGGCTGGCGGACGCGGATGTCGGCCTCGGCGAGGCGGGCGCAGATGTCGGTGAGCTCGCGGGCCATGACGACGGCGAGGCCGGCGTCGCGGTCGAGGCGGCGGGCGCCGGAGGCGTGGCGGGCGGCGCGGGCCATGGCGTTGGCCTCGGCGGCGAGCTCGCGGGTGTAGTGCATGCAGGCGACGAGGTAGGCGCGGTGCTGCTCGCTGGAGGTGGAGACCATGGACTGGAGCTGGTCGTAGGACTCCATGAGCCACGCGGGCGCGTGCGGGTCGCCGCGCTGGCCGACGTCCTTGGCGTGCGCGTCGGGGTCGGCGGGGAGGGTGCGGGCCAGCATCTGGAGGCGGGTGACGAAGCCGTCGCCGTTGGCGACGTGCTTGAGGAGGGTGCCGAAGCGGTCGACCAGGGCCTCCTGGTCCTCGCTGTCGCGCAGGCCGACGCCGGGGCCCTCGATCTCGATGGCGGCGGTGACGGTGCGGCGGTCGGCGTGGAGGAGGACGGCGATCTCGTCGGGTCCGAAGGGGGCGGAGAGCCAGCCGACGCGGCCGATGCCGGGGGGCGGGCCGATCTCGACCTCGCGCCCGTCGAGGCGGGTGCCGGCCTCGACGACGGAGGAGCGGTAGGCGGTGCCGCGCTTGAGCATGCGCTTGTAGCTGCGGTTGATCTCGAACCACTTGTAGAACGTGCGGCCCTTGTACGGGAGGTACACGGCGGCGATCGCGAGCATGGGCAGGCCCGCGAGGAGCGCGATCCGCAGGGGGAGGAGGGGGACGAGGAGTCCGCTCATCATGCCGAGGAAGGCGCCGACGATGATCAGGGCGATCTCGCCGGTCTCGCGGTTCTTGCCGACGATCGCGTTGGGCCGGGCGCGGCCGACGAGATACGTGCGGCGGGGCGCGACCGGCTGGGACTGGGTCGTCAACGCCCTGCACCTCCAGAGTTCTTGCGGTTGCTGTGCGGGGTTCCGGCGGTGGGGCTGCTGCTGCGGGGGGCCGGGGGCGGCGTCGCGCCCCCGCCGCCGCGGCCGCTGTGGGCGGCCATGCCGCCGGAGAGCTGGTTGGCGGGGCGGGGGGCCGCGGAGGACTGGCCGCCGCCGTCGCCGCGGCTGCTGTGGGTCTTGATGCCCTGGGAGACGAGGGAGGCGGGGGAGGAGATGACGGCGGCGGCGGTGTTCTCGCCCGCGCGGTGGAGGCGGTTGTTGCGGGAGGCGGCGATCTCGTCGCCGAAGCCGGGGACGAAGCGGTAGATCATCGCGGAGGCGAAGATGGCCAGCAGGATGATCGCGAGGCCGGAGACGACGGCGGAGAAGGAGTCCGGGCCGGTGCCGGAGGAGAGGGCGCCGGCGAGGCCGAGGACGATGACGATGACCGGCTTGACCATGATGACCGCGATCATGATGCCGGCCCAGCGGCGGACGTGGCCCCACATGTTCTTGTCGACGAGGCCGGAGTAGACGACGACGCCGAGGAGGGCGCCGACGTACAGCATGACGGCGCGGAGGAACAGTTCCAGGTAGAGGACGCCGGCGGCGATCACGGTCACCAGGGACACGATGATCAGCATGATGGGGCCGCCGCCGATGCTGTCGCCCTTCTGGAGGGCCTGTTTGAAGCTGCCGAAGAAGACGTCGGTCTGCTGTCCGGTGCCGGAGGCGATGACCTCGGTGACGGCGTCGGTGGCGTTGACGACGGTGTAGAGGATCAGGGGGGTGAAGGCGGAGGCGAGGACCGTCAGCCAGAGGAAGCCGATGGCTTCGGAGAGCGCGGTGGTGAGGGGGACGCCGCGGATGGCGCGCTTGGCGACGGCGAGGAGCCAGAGGAGGAGGGTGAGGACGGTGGAGGCGGCGAAGACGACGGCGTAGCGGCCGAGGAACTCCATGTTGGTGAAGTCCACGTCGGCGGTCTCCTTGACGGCCTTGGAGAGGTAGTCGAGGGTGGCTACGGCGGCGTCGGCGAAGCCTCGGGAGAGTGAGGTGAGGGGGTCGAGGGCGGCGGTCGGGTCGGGGGCGGGGGCCGTGCCGGTCCCGGTGGACTGGCCCTTCTCGCACAGGTCCCGGGCCTCTCCCACGATGAGGGCGCACGGGTTGTCGCTCGCGCTGGGAGACGGCGTGGGCGACGGGGTCGGGGTGGGGGCCGCCTGGGCGCGGGACGCGAACAGGAACGGCGCGCCGAGGAGGGCGACGGTGAGCGCGGCCGTCGCGCGGCCCGCCAGGCTTCGACTAGCGGGCATAGGTGAACCCTCCGTATCCCTCGACCGCCTCGGCGATCTCGTCGGCGGTGGAGGCGCGGTTGTCGCCGTTGACCGGGGTGGGGCCGTCGCTCTGGCTGGAGGACTCCAGGCGCCAGTCCCCGCCGACCCAGGTGAGCTTCTCCGTGACGGTGAACCAGGTGGAGGTGACGGGCCTGGTCGAGTCCGCGCCGGCGAGGCCGCCCAGGTTGGCGCACCACACCTCGACCGTCGCCGTGTTCTCGGTGTACTCCCGGACCCTGGTGCCGATCGGCACCGTGCGGGACACCAGGGTCGTGCCGGTGGGAGCGACGCCGTTCGCGTCGAGTCCCGCGCTCTTCGCGAGGGCGGCCGAGTAGGTGGCGTCCAGCGTCTTCAGGACGCCGTCCACGACCGCCGGGGCGTAGACGGCGCGGACGATGTCGTGGCGGGACGCCTGCTGGAACATCGCCGCCGACCCCAGCGCCACCGCGTAGTTCGTCGCCGCGCTCTGCGCCCCCTGTTCGTCGTGGGCGTAGCCCGTGGGGACCGGGCCGTTCCCGCCCGTGACCGGGGGGACGCCCGTCGCCGTCGTGGGGGCCGTCCTGCCCGGGGTGCCCGCGCGGGGGGCCGACGGGTCCGCCGGGTCGCCCCCGCCGCGGTTGGCGAGGGCGATGGCGCCGATGAGGAGGACCACCACGCCCACGACCGTGACGAGGGAGCGGGAGGTGCGGACGGGGCGGCGCCCGGCGCCGTACACGTCGCCGCTGTTGCCCTCGGGCAGGCGGGTCCGGGTCTGGCCCGAGCCGCCCACGCCGCCGAAGCTGTCGTGCTCGTCACCGGGACTCATGCCGGGTACGCCCCCTCACTCGTTCGCGGGTACGGCCGTGCTTCAACAGGACTGGGCATCAGGTTCGGGTGGGCGGTTTCGGGGGACGGGTCCGACGGGACGTCAGACGGCCATCCCGTAGACGATGGTGAAGAGCGTCCCCAGCGAGCCGATGATGAAGACGCCGGTCAGGCCGGCCACGATCAGGCCCTTGCCCTGTTCCGCGCTGAACGTGTCGCGGAGGGCGGTCGCGCCGATGCGCTGCTTGGCCGCGCCCCAGATGGCGATGCCCAGGCAGAGCAGGATGGCCACGGCCATCACGACCTCGATCATCACCTTGGCTTCGTTGCCCAGGCTCCCGAAGGGCCCCCAGTTCGGGGCGATTCCACCGATAATGGTGGTGATGTCGCCCTTGTTGGCCGCCAGGTACATGTAACTCACCGCCCCTGTATGGGTTGTTGGCCGCCCCTCCCGGACGGCACGGGTCATCGCCCTATCTTCGCTGATGAAACCGCTCGCGTGTGACTGCTTGGCGGCTCTCTTTACCCGATCCCCGCACACTTGACCGGTCTGACCGCCTTGACCTGCGGTGGTGTGGCCGGTTTCCGCGTGAAGAAGCGTATGGTCACTCTGTGTATCACGGAGGGTGACTCCGGGCAATGATCGTCGTTGTTCCACTCTTGGGGCGTCCGACGGGCGGGCGCACGCGCGGCGCGCGTGACGAGGTCGTCGCGCACCGTCCCCAGGGAGCCCCTCGCCGCCTAGACTGACCCGTCGGGGCGTACTGCCATGGGCCGAGGGGTGGTTGACGGTGCGTAGGGCGGGCCGTAGGGCGGGCAGGGCGTGGCTGGTGGCCGGCGGGGCCTTCGGGGTCTGTCTGGCCTTCGTGGCCATGCTCGTCGTCGGCACGTACTCCGCGGCCTCGGGCCTCGCCGCCGGCGCGGGCAGCGGGAAGAACGGCACCGTGGGGCTCGCCAAGGGCGCCGTCCCGGCCCTCTACCAGGGGCTCGTGCAGCGGTGGGGGAACCTCTGCCCCGCCATCAACCCGGCGCTGCTCGCCGCGCAGCTCTACCAGGAGAGCGGCTGGAACCCGCGGGCCGTCTCCCCGGCCGACGCCCGGGGCATCGCCCAGTTCATCCCCGGCACCTGGGCCAGCCACGGCATCGACGGGGACGGCGACGGGGACCGGGACATCTGGGACCCGAAGGACGCGATCCCGTCGGCCGCCTCGTACGACTGCGAGCTCGCCAAGTACGTGAGGAACGTGCCCGGGGACCCGGCGAGCAACATGCTGGCCGCGTACAACGCGGGCGCGTACCGGGTGATCCGGCACGGCGGCGTGCCGCCCATCAGCGAGACCCGGAACTACGTCCGCATCATCAAGTCCCTGGAGAAGAGCTTCGCCCGGCCCCTCGGCCGCGTCGACCCGTCCCAGCAGGCCGCAGGGGCGATCCACTACGCGCAGCAGAAGCTCGGCACCCCCTACCTCTGGGGCGGTACGGGCACGGCCGCGCAGAACGGCCGGTTCGACTGCTCCGGGCTCACCCAGGCCGCGTACGACACCGTCGGCATCCGGCTCCCGCGCGTCGCCAACGACCAGTACAACGCCGGGCCGCACCCCTCGCGCGAGGAGCTGCTCCCCGGGGACCTGGTCTTCTTCTCGGACGACCTGACCGACTCGCGGGCCATCCGGCACGTCGGCGTCTACGTCGGCGGCGGCTACATGATCAACGCGCCGCGGACCGGGGCGGTGATCCGCTTCGACCGGATCGACACCCCGGACTACTTCGGCGCCACCCGGGTCACCCCGGAGGGCGCCGCCGCCCTGCCCACGCATCCGCCGCAGACGTAGGGAGGCGTTCGGGGCGTACGGGACATGGCCGGAACTCTCCGTCATGCACAGGCCCTGAGCTGCGGCGGGCCGTCACTCTTCGATAACGTCGTCATGATCCACCGGAGAGAGCGGAACGCACGCCTCGGGCGGTTCGTTCCCTGATCCGACCGCTCTGACCACGGGGGTTGGAAACCGCAGACAACGAGAGCAAGGGGCCGCAGCAGATGGCTGTACTCGCATCGGACGGTTCGAACCCCGATGTCAGCCTGCTCTACGACATCAACGGACTGGCCAAGGCCGCTCCGCCGTGGTTCGACCGCGTCATGGCGTACGTCGGCGAGTACGGGATCGTGCTCGCGATCGTCCTCACCGTGCTCGGGTGCTGGTGGAGCGTCCGCCGGCGCGGCACCCTCACCGACTCCGTCTCGGCCGTCGCCGGCCTCGTCTGGGCCCCGCTGGCCGCCGGGACCGCCCTCCTGGTGAACATCCCCATCCGGGGCTTCGTCGAGCGCCCCCGCCCCTTCGTGGACCACCGGGGCCTGGAGGTCCTCGTCGGGGGGAAGACCGACTTCTCCTTCGTCAGCGACCACGCCACCCTCGCGATGGCCCTCGCCGTCGGCCTCTTCGTCGCCCACCGGGGCTTCGGGCTCGCCGCGATCGGCCTCGCCCTCGCCGAGGGCTTCGCCCGGGTCTACATGGGCGTCCACTACCCGACCGACGTCATCGGCGGCCTCGCCCTCGGCACGGCGGTGGCGCTGCTCCTCGCCCCGCTCGCGCTCGCCCTGCTGACCCCGGTCGTCTCCGCCGTCGCCCGCTCGGGCCGCGGCGCCCGCCTCGTCCGCTCCCGGCGGGCCGGCACGGCGCGGTTTCCGGAGACGGTCGACATCCCCGAGCCCCTCGTCGGCGGAGCGTCCGCCGGGACCGGCCGCAAGGACCGCAAGGACCTGGCCGCCTGACGGCGGGTGAGGCGGCCCCGAGGGGTTTTTCCGGGTCCGTCGGCCCAAGGCCCTTCCGGGTCCGTCGCTAGGCCCCCTCCGGGTCCGTCCTGGAATCCCTCCGGGCCCGTCGTCTGGAACCCCTCCGGGTCCGTCGCTAGGACCCCTCCGGGTCCGTCGCCGTGCGGGAGTGGTCCGCCGCGTCCGTGCGCGCCCGGTCCCTCGATCTGCGGGCCGGGCCCGACCAGCCGCAGCTGCAGCGCGCCAGCGCGAACGAGCCGCGTTCCGTCGTGGTGGTGGTGTGGGGGGAAGCCTCCGCGTGCACGCGACCACCGTACTGCGCGTGACGGCTCGCCCGGACCGTCGTTATCCGGAACGGACGCCCCCGGGCCGGGGGCGAGGCGGTCCCGTACGGACAGCGGCGAGGCACGGGGGTTGGCAGACGATGGTGGTGCAGGAGCACGGGCGTCCGCAGGGCCGGGGGAGCGGGGCGTTCGCCGCCACCGTCGTCCTGGTCGGCTCCCTCGTCGGGTCCGCCGCGGCCTCCGGGTGCGCCGCGCCCCCGGACCCCAGGCCCGCGGCCGATCCCGCGCTCGCCGTGCGGGGCGCCGCCGACGCGCTGGCGAGGGCCGGCACCGCCAAGGCCAGCACCGCCATGGAGATGGCCTCGGGCGGGACCCGGGTCACCATCCGGGGCGAGGGCGGCTACGACTTCCGGCGCCGGACCGGCCACCTCCAGGTGGTGCTGCCCAGGGACCCGGCCGGCACGAGCGGCCACCGGCCGATCACCGAACTCCTCACCCCCGGCGCCCTCTACATGAAGAACCGCGGGGCCGGGGTGCCCGCCGACAAGTGGGTCCGCGTCGACACCACGGCCCTGGACGACGGGAACCTCGTCACGGGCGGCGCCACCGACCCGGCCGCCGCGGCCGAACTGCTGCGGGGGGTCCGGGAGGTCGCGTACGTCGGCGAGGTGGACCTCGCGGGGGTGAAGGTCGGCCACTACCGGGGGGTCGCCGACATCGCGCACGCGGCCCGGGCCGCGTCGCCGCAGCTGCGCGGGGCGCTCGCCGCGGCGGCGAAAGGGTTCTCCGACCGCGCGGTGCCCTTCGACGCGTACCTGGACGGGGAGGGGCGGCTGCGGAAGGTCCGCCACCGGTTCAGCTTCAGCAACCAGGGCCGCACGGTCGCCGTCGCGTCGACCACGCTCCTGTACGGCTTCGGGGTCCCCGTCCGGGTCGTGCTGCCGGACCGCCGGGACCTCTACGACGGGAAGGTCGAGACCTGAGGGGAGGGGCGGGCCGGGACCCCGTACGGGCGGAGGGCCCGCCCACCTCGGGCGACGGTGGCGCGGGCCATCGGCAAATGGTCCAGACGTGTCATGCGCGGTGCGTGGCACCGTCCCTACGCTGGGAGACCGCTGGGAGACCGACGCCGGCAGGAAGAGGTGGATGCGCGTGGCCCCGCCCGGTACCGCGACCGTGCCCGCAGACCAGGAGCGCGTCGCCCTCGCCGAGATAGAGCTGTGCGGCGAGCTCATCATCGCCGCCTCCGCCGCCGCCGACGGGGAGCGGCTCAGCGCCGACCGGATAGACGAGGTGCTCAGGGTGGCGGCGGAACCGACCGCGCGCGGCTGCTGAGCGAACGGCGATTTCCGGCCGACCCCCCGGCGCCTCAGGTGCGCAGCATGCGGGCGATCGCCTTCGTGGCCTCCTCGACCTTGGCGTCGACGTCGTCGCCGCCCTTGGCCGCCGCGTCCGCGACGCAGTGCCGCAGGTGCTCCTCCAGGAGCTGGAGCGCGAAGGACTGGAGCGCCTTCGTGGAGGCCGAGACCTGCGTGAGTATGTCGATGCAGTAGACGTCCTCGTCGACCATCCGCTGGAGGCCCCTGATCTGGCCCTCGATCCGCCGGAGCCGCTTGAGGTGCTCGTCCTTCTGCTTGTGGTAGCCGTGCACGCCGTGCTCGTGGCCGGCCGGCGCGGCGGTCCCGACGGCCTCGGCGGGCTCGGGGGTGACCTGGTCCGCCTCGGTGGTCGTCATCGCGTCCTCCCGTTGTCCAGAAAGGGGGTGTATACCCCTCGTGGGTATATGGTACCGATCCCCGCCGAACCGGGCGGGGGCCCGTGCAGATCACTGTGCCTGATGGGCGACACTGAGAGGACGCCGGTTAGCCGTGGCCGGATGATGCGCCTAGCATCAGCCTGACCCAACCCAGCACCCCGAGGACCTCACGTGCGATTTCGTCTGACCCCCAGGGAGACGAGCTTCTACGACATGTTCGCCGCGTCCGCGGACAACATCGTCACGGGCTCGAAGCTCCTGATGGAACTGCTCGGGGCGGAGCCTTCCGCCCGGGCCGAGATCGCGGAGCGGATGCGGGCAGCGGAACACGCCGGCGACGACGCCACCCACGCGATCTTCCACCAGCTCAACTCCTCCTTCATCACGCCGTTCGACCGCGAGGACATCTACTCCCTGGCCTCGTCCCTCGACGACATCATGGACTTCATGGAGGAGGCCGTCGACCTGGTCGTCCTCTACAACGTCGAGGAGCTCCCCAAGGGCGTCGAGCAGCAGATCGAGGTCCTGGCGCGGGCGGCGGAGCTGACCGCCGAGGCGATGCCGAACCTGCGGACGATGTCCAACCTCACCGAGTACTGGATCGAGGTCAACCGTCTGGAGAACCAGGCCGACCAGATCCACCGCAAGCTGCTCGCCCAGCTCTTCAACGGCAAGTACGACGCCATCGAGGTGCTGAAGCTCAAGCAGATCGTGGACGTCCTCGAAGAGGCGGCCGACGCGTTCGAGCACGTGGCCAACACGGTGGAGACCATCGCGGTCAAGGAGTCCTGAGGCTTCGTGGACACCTTCGCTCTGATCGTGACCATCGGTGTCGCGCTCGGCTTCACGTATACGAACGGATTCCACGACTCCGCCAACGCCATCGCCACCTCGGTGTCGACCCGGGCGCTGACGCCCCGGGCGGCCCTGGCGATGGCGGCGGTGATGAACCTCGCGGGCGCCTTCATGGGCCAGGGGGTCGCCAAGACCGTCAGTGAGGGGCTCATCGAGACCCCCACCGGCGACAAGGGGATGGGCATCCTCTTCGCCGCGCTCGTGGGCGCGATCATCTGGAACCTGGTGACCTGGTACTTCGGTCTGCCGTCCTCCTCCTCGCACGCCCTGTTCGGCGGCATGGTGGGCGCGGCGCTCGCCGGCGGCACCGAGGTGATCTGGGGCGGGGTGCTCGACAAGGTCGTCATCCCGATGTTCGTCTCGCCGGTGGTCGGCCTCGTGGCCGGTTACCTGGTGATGTGCGCGATCATGTGGATCTTCCGCAAGGCCAACCCGCACAAGGCGAAGCGCGGCTTCCGCATCGCGCAGACGGTGTCGGCGGCCGGCATGGCGCTCGGCCACGGCCTCCAGGACGCCCAGAAGACGATGGGCATCGTGGTGATGGCCCTGGTCATCGCCGACGTGCAGGAGGCCGGCGACGACATCCCGGTGTGGGTGAAGATCGCCTGTGCGGTGATGCTGTCGCTCGGCACGTACGCGGGCGGGTGGCGCATCATGCGGACCCTCGGCCGCAAGATCATCGAGCTGGACCCGCCGCAGGGCTTCGCGGCGGAGACCACGGGCGCGTCGATCATGTTCGGCTCGGCGTTCCTGTTCCACGCGCCGATCTCGACCACGCACGTCATCACCTCCGCGATCATGGGCGTGGGCGCGACGAAGCGCGTCAACGCGGTCCGCTGGGGCGTCGCCAAGAACATCATCCTGGGCTGGTTCATCACGATGCCGGCCGCGGCGGTGGTCGCCGCGCTGAGCTTCTACGTGGTGAGGATCTGCTTCGGGTAGTGCTTCCGTACGGAAACGGGCCCGGTTCCCCTTGTGGGGGAGCCGGGCCCTTCGTCGTGCGGTGGCACCGCCATGCAGCACCGCAGGACGCCACGCGGCGGAGCCGCATGGAACTGAGGGGGCTATCCGAAGCGGCCGGAGATGTAGTCCTCGGTCGCCTGGACGCTCGGGTTGGAGAAGATGCGCTCCGTGTCGTCCAGCTCGATCAGCTTGCCGGGCTGGCCGACGGCCGCCAGGTTGAAGAAGGCGGTGCGGTCGGAGACGCGGGCGGCCTGCTGCATGTTGTGCGTCACGATGACGATCGTGAAGCGCTCCTTCAGCTCGCCGATCAGGTCCTCGATCGCGAGGGTGGAGATCGGGTCGAGGGCCGAGCAGGGCTCGTCCATCAGCAGGACGTCGGGCTCGACCGCGATGGCGCGGGCGATGCACAGGCGCTGCTGCTGGCCGCCGGAGAGGCCGGAGCCCGGCTTGTTGAGGCGGTCCTTGACCTCGTTCCAGAGGTTGGCGCCCTTGAGGGACTTCTCCACGACGTCGCTGAGCTGCGACTTCTTGTAGCTGCCGTTGAGGCGCAGGCCCGCCGCCACGTTGTCGAAGATCGACATGGTGGGGAAGGGGTTCGGGCGCTGGAAGACCATGCCGACCGTGCGGCGCACCGCGACCGGGTCGACGTTCGCGCCGTACAGGTTCTCGTCGTCCAGCATCACCTTGCCCTCGACGCGGCCGCCGGGGGTGACCTCGTGCATGCGGTTCAGGGTGCGCAGGAAGGTGGACTTGCCGCAGCCGGAGGGGCCGATGAAGGCCGTCACGGAGCGGGGCTCGACGGTCATCGAGATGTCGTCGATCGCCTTGTGGGCGCCGTAGTAGGCGGAGAGGCCGCTGACGTCGATTCGCTTGGCCATGGGGATCACTTCCTTATTGCCGCCACGCGGCGTCAGCCGCATGTCAGATGCTTAGCGGCTGGTCTTCGGGGCCTTCCAGCGGGCGATGCCGCGGGCCACCAGGTTGAGGATCATGACGAAGGCGATCAGGACGAGCGCGGCGGCCCAGGCGCGGGCCACGGCGGCGTCGGTGCCGACCGCGTACTGCTCGTACACGTAGAGCGGCAGGGAGGACTGGGCGCCTTCGAAGGGGTTCGGATTGATGAGCTTCGTACCGAACACGAGGAGCAGGACGGGGGCCGTCTCGCCGGTGATGCGGGCGACCGCGAGCATGACGCCCGTGGTGATGCCGCCGATCGCGGTGGGCAGGACCACCTTCAGGATCGTGCGCCACTTGGGGATGCCGAGGGCGAGGGAGGCCTCGCGGAGCTCGTTCGGGACGAGCTTGAGCATCTCCTCGGTGGAGCGGACCACGACCGGCATCATCAGGATGGCGAGGGCCATCGCGCCGGCGAAACCGGAGGGGCCGAAGCCCAGCATCAGGTTCCAGGTGGCGAGGACGAAGAGGCCGGCGACGATCGACGGGATGCCGGTCATGACGTCGACGAAGAAGGTGACGGCCTGGGCGAGCTTCCCGCCGCCGTACTCGACGAGGTAGACCGCGGTCAGCAGGCCGATCGGCGCGGCGATCAGGGTCGCGATGCCGACCTGCTCGATGGTGCCGAGCAGCGCGTGGTAGACGCCGCCGCCGGCCTCGGCGTCGAGGACGCCGTTCATCGAGTGGGTCAGGAAGTAGCCGTCGAGGACGGCCATGCCCTTGCTGACCGTGACCCAGGCGAGGGAGAGCAGCGGGACGACGGCGAGGACGAAGCAGACCCAGACGAGGCTGGTGGCGACGCGGTCCTTGGCCTGGCGGCTGCCCTCGACCTTGCTGGTCAGGGCGTACGTGACGAGGACGAAGAGCAGGGCGGAGACCAGGCCCCACTGGACCTTGCTGTGCCAGCCGGCGGCGAGGCCGGTGCCGACGCCCACGAGGATCGAGCCGGCGGCGACGGCCGCCGGGGTCCAGCGGGGCAGCCGGGCGTGGGAGAGGGATCCGCGGCGCGGGGCCACCGAGAGCGGACGGTCCTGAATGGCGTGGCTCATGCCGCTGCCCCCGAGTACTCCTTGCGGCGGCCGATGATCCAGCGGGCCGCGCCGTTGACGAGCAGGGTGATGGCGAAGAGGACGAGACCGGACGCGATGAGGGCGTCCCGGCCGAACTCGTTGGCCTCGTTGAACTTGGCGGCGATGTTCTGGGCGAAGGTGCCGCCGCCCGGGTCGAGCAGGTGGCCCGAGATGAGGAAGCTGGGGGAGAGGACCACGGCGACGGCCATGGTCTCGCCGAGCGCGCGGCCGAGGCCCAGCATGGAGGCGGAGATGATGCCGGAGCGGCCGAAGGGCAGCACCGACATGCGGATGACCTCCCAGCGCGTGGCGCCGAGGGCGAGGGCGGCCTCCTCGTGCATCTTCGGGACCTGGAGGAAGACCTCGCGGGTCACGTTGGTGATGATCGGGAGGATCATGATCGCCAGGAGGATGCCCACGGTGAAGAGGTTGCGGGCGACGCCGTCCTGGGACTTGTCGAAGACGTAGGTCCAGCCGAGGTACTGGTCGAGCCACTCGTTCAGGCCGGCCAGGTACGGGACGAGGAAGATCGCGCCCCAGAGGCCGTAGATGATGCTGGGCACGGCGGCGAGCAGGTCGACGACGTACGCGAGCGGCTTGGCGAGCCTGCGCGGGGCGTAGTGCGAGATGAAGAGCGCGATGCCGATCGCGACCGGCACGGCCATCACCATCGCGACGACCGACGAGACGACGGTGCCGAAGGCGAGGACGGCGATGCCGAAGACCGGCGGGTCACCGGCCGGGTTCCACTCGAAGGTGGTGAAGAAGTTGGTGCTGTCCTTCGAGATGGCGAGGACGGCGCGGTAGCTGAGGAAGACCGCGATCGCGGCCATGATGACGAGGAGGGTGATGCCGGAGCCTCGGGAGAGTCCGCTGAAGACGCGGTCCCCGGGGCGGGAGGCGCTCTTGGCGCTCCGGCTCCTCTTGAGCTCTGGTGTGGTGGTGGCCATCTGCTTCTCCGGTCTGCGGGGCCGGTACGGGGTGTACGGGCTCCTGGCGGCGGTGCACCGGATGCCGGGCCGGCCCCTCCACGGGAGGTCAGGGGCCGGCCCGGCCGGGGGTCAGGACAGGGTGGGGACGATCGTGCGGACCTTGGCGGCGATCTCGGCCGGGAGCGGGGCGTAGCCGGCGTCGGCGAGGACCTTCTGGCCCTCCTCGCTCACGGTGTAGTTGAGGAAGGCCTTCAGGGTCGGCAGGGTCTCCGCCTTGTTGCCCTTGTCGCAGGCGATCTCGTACGTGACGAGGACGATCGGGTAGGCGCCCTCGGCCTTGGTGGCGTAGTCGAGGGAGAGGGCCAGGTCGCTGCCGGTGCCCTTGACCTTGGCGGCGGCGATGGCCTTGGAGGCGTTCTCCGAGGAGGCGGCGACCGGGGCGGCGGCACCGGTGTTGATGCTGACCGTGGAGATCTTGTTCGCGGTGGCGTACGAGAGCTCGAAGTAGCCGATGGAGCCCTCGGCGTCCTTGACGGCGGTCGCGACGCCGGAGGAGCCGTTGGCGGCCTGGCCGCCCTGGGCGGGCCACGACTTCGACTTCGGGTCGTGCTTCCAGTCGGCCGCGGCGGCGGTCGAGAGGTACTTGCCCAGGTTCTGGGTGGTGCCCGACTCGTCGGAGCGGTGGAAGGCCTGGATGGTGGAGCCGGGGAGCTTGGCGCCCGGGTTCAGCTTGGTGATCGCCTCGTCGTTCCACTTGGTGATCTTGTTGTCGAAGATCTTGGCGATGGTGGGGGCGTCCAGGACCAGGTTGTCCACGCCCTCCAGCTTGTAGCCGATGGCGATGGGGCCGCCGACCATGGGCAGGTTGACGCCCTTGCCGCCCTTGCAGATCTTCTGCGACTCGGTGACCTCCTCCTCCTTCAGCGCGGAGTCGGAGCCGGCGAAGGCGACCTGGCCCTGGTTGAACTTGGTGATGCCGCCGCCGGAACCGATGGCCTGGTAGTTGATCTCGACGCCGGAGCAGGCGGCCTGGAAGTTCTTGACCCACAGGTCCATCGCGTTCTTCTGCGCGCTGGAGCCGGCGGCCAGGAGCTGGCCCTTGGCGCCCTCGCAGGCGACGTTGGAAGCGGCGGCCGAGGACTTGGTGCCGTCGCCCTTGGCCGGGGTGTCCGCGTTGTTGTCCGAGCCACACGCCGAGAGGACCAGGGCGCCGGAGACGACGAGGGCACCGATCGCGGAGGCGCGAAGCCCGTTCTTGCGCGAAAGCTTCACTTTCGGGTGTTCCTTCCAGGAGCCGCCTTGTCGCGGACCGAGTGTCCTGAACGTTCTACGGCGGCGTGTGTCGGTTTGGCGGGTGCTTCGCTGTGCTCCGAGCACCTCGTAAGGCCGAAATTAGGCAGAACAGGTGAAGCCGCCGACGGGGGAGGGTGAACGGGAAGTGAACCGTGCCGGAAGGCCGGGTGCGGGGCCCTCGGGCGGGCGGCGGCGGGGTGGAGGCGCGGGGTGGCTGACCGCGGTCGGGGTGTTTCCGGCCTCCGGCCGGGAGGGTTTTCCCACCCGCACCGCCCGTGCGGGTGGGAGGGCAGAGGTGCGGGTCTTCCCGTGGGCGGTGCTCGCCGTCGGCGGCGGGACGGTCGCGTGGGGGTGTCACCCCGGGGTGGGCCGGTCGCGGGGTGGGGCCGCCTCGGGGGTGGGCCGGTCGCGGTCAGGGGCGCCTCGGGGGTGGGCCGGTCGCGGTCAGGGGCGCCTCGGGGGTGGGCCCGCCGTGTGGTGGGGCGTTTCAGAAGCGGGTCGTCGCCAACGCCTCGTCCAGGAGGTCGCGGTCCCTCGGCCGGGTCAGGCGGGGGCGGGCCCGGGGCGGGGGGAGCCAGAGGAGGGCGTCGACCTCGCGGGTCGGGGTGAAGTCGCCGTCGAGGGCGCGGGCCGACCAGTAGGAGACCTCCTTGGGGCGGCCCGCCACCGTGTAGCGGACCGTGGACAGGCGGGTGCCCAGCACGCAGTGGCGGCCCGTCTCCTCCAGGACCTCGCGCAGCGCGCACTCCTCCGCCGTCTCGCCGCGCTTCGGCTTGCCCTTCGGATGCGACCAGTCGTCGTACTTGGGCCGGTGGACCAGCGCGATCTCGATCCCCCGCCCCGAGGGCGACGGGCGCCACAGGACGCAGCCCGCCGCCAGGACCGGGGTCTCGTGGGAGTTCATGGGACCGGGGCCGTCGTTCTGCGCCAGGCGCGCTGGAAGGCGAAGCGGGCCGCCTCGACCTCGTGGCGCTGGTCGGCGTGGAGGACGCCGAGGGCGTAGGCGGTCGCCGGGGCGATCCGGGGGGTGCGGGCGGCGGTGGCGGCGGCCGACGCGGCCTCGGCGGCGTCGCGGTGCCGGTCCAGGGCGCGGGCCGCCTCGTACAGGACGGGGTCCGGTTCGCTCCGGGCGTGCCGGGCCTCGGTGGCGTACCGGTGCAGCCGCAGCAGCAGCCGGGTCTGGTGCCAGGGCGCGTCCTGGGTCTCGCCGGCGGCGAGGGCGAGGGCCTCGGCGTTGTACGGGTGGGCCGCCCGGGTCAGCGGCAGGGCGGCGACCGCGTCCAGGAGGCGTCTTTCGGCCACCGAGGCGGAGGCGTCCAGGACCTCGGCGGCGGGCGCGGCGGAGGCGGGTCCGAGCGGGACCTCCGAGGCGAGGAGGGCGACGGCGTCCGCGACCGCGTGGAAGCGGGCGGAGCCGAGGGCCTGGAGGGCGGCCGAGTGGGCGCGCGTACGGGCCAGGGTGAGCTGGCGCTCCAGGAGGGCGCCGGCCCGGGCCGCGCCGACCGAGAGTCCGGCGGACTCGCTGCCGCGGGCGGCGGGCACGGGCCCGCCGCCGTTCGACAGGCGGGACAGCGCGTCCACCAGGCGGACCAGGCGCGAGGTGCAGGCCTGTTCCACGGCCAGGGTGCCCGAGAGCCAGGCCAGCTCGGTGCGCAGTTCGTCGGCCCAGGGGCCGTCGAGCAGCGGCCGGAAGGTGTGGAGGGTGGCGCCGATCCGCCGGGCGGCGGCCCGCAGCGTGCGGGCCGCCTCCTCCGCGCCGGCGGTGTCGGAGCCGCTCTCGCCGTGCAGGCGCAGGCCGCGGAGGAAGTCCGCGGCCCGCGCGTGGAGGTACGGGGACAGGGCCTCGCCCGCCGTGACGTCCTGCGACTGGTCAGGGTTGTGCACGCCTGCGCCTCCGCGCGTCGATGAGCATCTCCTGGACGTGCCGCAGGGGCCGTCCCTCGGGATCGGTCGCGTGCCGCGTCCAGTTCCCGTCCGGGCCGAGGTGCCAGGAGGAGGTGGTGTCGGACATCCCGGTCTCCAGGAACCGGATGAGGGCCGCCCGGTGCGCCGGGTCGGAGACCCGCACGAGGGCCTCGATCCGGCGGTCCAGGTTGCGGTGCATCATGTCGGCGCTGCCGAACCACACCTCGGGCTCGCCGCCGTTGCAGAAGGCGAAGACCCGGGAGTGCTCCAGGAAGCGGCCGAGGACGGAGCGGACCCGGATGTTCTCGGAGAGCCCGGCGACCCCGGGCCGCACGGCGCAGATGCCGCGGACCCAGATGTCGACGGGGACGCCGGCCCGCGAGGCCCGGTAGCAGGCGTCGATGACGGCCTCGTCGACCATCGAGTTGACCTTGATCCGCACGTACGCGGGCCGTCCGGCGCGGTGGTGGGCGATCTCCTTGGTGATCCGGGAGACCAGGCCGTCCCGCAGCGACTTCGGGGCGGTCAGCAGGCGCCGGTAGGTCTCGCGCCGCGAGTAGCCGGAGAGCCGGTTGAACAGGTCGGAGAGGTCCGCGCCGACCTGCGGGTCGGCGGTGAGCAGGCCGAGGTCCTCGTAGAGCCGGGCCGTCTTGGGGTGGTAGTTGCCGGTGCCGACGTGCGAGTACCGGCGGAGGAGTTCGCCCTCCTGGCGCACCACCAGGGACAGCTTGCAGTGGGTCTTGAGGCCGACGAGGCCGTAGACGACGTGGCAGCCGGCCTCCTCCAGCTTGCGCGCCCACTTGATGTTGGCCTGCTCGTCGAAGCGGGCCTTGATCTCGACGAGGACGAGGACCTGCTTGCCGGACTCGGCGGCGTCGATGAGGGCGTCCACTATCGGGGAGTCGCCGGAGGTCCGGTACAGCGTCTGCTTGATCGCGAGGACGTCCGGGTCGGCCGCCGCCTGCTCCAGGAAGGCCTGGACGGAGGTGGAGAAGGAGTCGTACGGGTGGTGCAGGAGCACGTCCCGCTCGCGCAGCGCGGCGAAGACGTCCGGCGCGGACGCGGACTCGACCTCGGCGAGGTCCCGGTGGGTGCCGGCGACGAACGTCGGGTACTTCAGCTCGGGCCGGTCCTGTCCGGAGATCCCGAAGAGGCCGGTGAGGTCGAGCGGGCCGGGCAGCGGGTAGACCTCGGCGTCGGAGACCTTCAGCTCGCGCACGAGCAGGTCGAGGACGTACGGGTCGATGGACTCCTCGACCTCCAGGCGGACCGGCGGGCCGAAGCGGCGCCGCATGAGCTCCTTCTCCAGGGCCTGGAGCAGGTTCTCGGCGTCGTCCTCCTCGACCTCCAGGTCCTCGTTCCTGGTGACCCGGAACATGTGGTGCGCGAGCACCTCCATGCCGGGGAACAGCTCCTCCAGGTGCGCGGCGATGACGTCCTCCAGGGGGACGTACCGCTGCGGGGAGGCCTCCAGGAAGCGGGAGAGCAGCGGGGGCACCTTCACGCGCGCGAAGTGGCGGTGGCCGCTGACCGGATTGCGCACGACCACGGCGAGGTTGAGCGAGAGCCCCGAGATGTACGGGAAGGGGTGGGCGGGGTCGACGGCGAGCGGGGTGAGGACGGGGAAGATCTGCTGGCGGAAGAGGGTGAAGAGCCGGGCCTGCTCCTTCTCCGTGAGCTCGGGCCAGCGGATCAGGTGGATGCCCTCGTCGGCCAGGGCCGGGGCCACGTCCTGCTGGTAGCAGGCGGCGTGCCGGGCCATGAGCTCGCGCGAGCGGGTCCAGATCAGGTCGAGGACCTCGCGGGGCTGGAGGCCGGAGGCGGAGCGGGTGGCGACGCCGGTGGCGATGCGGCGCTTGAGTCCGGCGACCCGGACCATGAAGAACTCGTCGAGGTTCGAGGCGAAGATCGCGAGGAAGTTCGCCCGTTCGAGGAGGGGCGTCGCGGGGTCCTCGGCGAGTTCGAGGACGCGTTCGTTGAACGCGAGCCAGCTGCGCTCCCGGTCGAGGAACCGCCCCTGCGGCAGCTCGTCGCCGAGCGCGCCGTCGCTCTCGTGGGCGTCGGGATCGGTGACCGGACCGGAATCCGTGTCGGTGGCCGTCTGCGGGCGGTGCGCGGCTGTGGAACCGAGGGGGGCGGAGGACGACGGCGTGGCGGAGGACCGGACCGGGACCTCGGCGGGCTGCTGGCTCATGACCCCATTCTTCCGCGCGAGGGGCTGCTCGGGCGCGTCGGAGCGGGCCGCGGGGGAGGGGAGCCTCCCTTTGGGGAGGCCGGACACGGAGCGCTTCATTGCGTGAGCGTCGCAAGCGCTTCTGAATGGCCGGTAACGACGACATGTCGTACGGGAATCGGGGGCGGGGCCGTGTGCGGGCCCCGCGCCCCTCTTCCGTGTACGGAGGGTTACGGGTGCCGGGCGCGCAGGACGCGGAAGGCGGCGTAGCCGGCGAGGGCGGCGAGGGCGAGGAGGGTGGACTTGCCGGCGCCGTTGGGGCCGACGAGGGCGCAGATCCGTCCCCGGGGGAGGGCGAAGTCGCACTCCCGCAGGGCCCGGCCGCCTCTGCGTCCGCCGTACCTCATGCCCAGGAGGTCCGCTCTCAGGGCGGTGTCCTCGGTCATCGTTCGTCGTCCCCCTCGAAGTGTTCCTTCAGTACGGATGTGAAGAGCGCCGCCACGTCGTCCCGTTCGAGTCCCGCGGCCCGCGCCCGGCGTGCCCAGTCGGCGAGTTCGCCGCGCAGGGGCGAGTCGGCGGGGCCGGTGCCGAGGGTGGCGCGGACGAAGGTGCCGAGGCCGCGGCGGGCCTCGACGAGGCCTTCGCGTTCGAGTTCGCGGTAGGCCTTGAGGACCGTGTTGGGGTTGATGGCGGTCGCCTCGACGACCTCGCGCGCGGTGGGCAGCCGGTCGCCGGGTTCCAGGAGGCCCATGCGGAGGGCCTGTTTCGTCTGCTGGACGATCTGGAGGTAGGTGGCGACGCCGCTGCGCCGGTCGATGCGGTATTCGAGCACGTTCCCTTCCACCACCCTTTCACTAATCAAGTAGTGAAAGGGTGGTGGAGAGAAGGGGGCGGTGTCAACCGCCCCCCGGAAGCGAGTGCCTACGACTCCGTGCGGTACATCAGGTCCACCTCGTGCGTGGCGAAGCCGAGCCCCTCGTACACCCGCACCGCCGCCGAGTTGTCCCCGTCCACGTACAGCATCGCCGTCGGCAGCCCCTGCGCCGCCAGGTGCCGCAGGCCGATCGCGGTCAGCGCCTTGCCGAGGCCGCCGCCCTGGGCCTCGGGCAGGATGCCGACCACGTACACCTCGCCGAGCCGCTCCTCGGCGTGCGTCTTCGTCCAGTGGAAGCCGACGAGCCGCCCGTCCTTCTCCGCGAGGAAGAAGCCCTTCGGGTCGAACCACGGCTCGGCGGCCCGGTCGTCCAGGTCCCGCTGGGTGAGGGAGCCCTGCTCGGGGTGGTGGGCGAAGGCGGCGGCGTTGACGGCGAGCCAGGCCGCGTCGTCCTGGCCGGGGACGAAGGCGCGGACGGTGACGCCCTCGGGCAGCACCGGCTCGGGCAGGTCGAGCGGCACCAGGGACCGCCGCAGCTGGCGCAGTTCGCGGAAGAGGGTCAGGCCGAGGACCTGGGCGAGGTGCCGGGCGGCCGGCTTGCCGCCGTGCGCCCAGACGCGCAGCCGCTTGCCGGAGGCGTCGAGCAGGGCGGTGCCGAGCGCTCGGCCGTGCCCGAGCCCGCGCCGGTCGGGGTGGACGACCAACTCGGCGGCGGGGGCCTCGATCGGGTCGGTCTCCTCCAGCTGGGCGTAGCCGTAGAGCCGGGGGCCGACGGTCAGCAGGAAGTGCCGCACCCCCTCGCGCCGGCCGTTGCGCAGGTAGAGCCGCCCCTGCTCGGACACGGCGTGCATCCCGTCCGCCCGGTCGGCGGCCTCCAGGAGCTCTCCTACGTCCCGGACCTGCTCGGGCGTGAGCTCGTCGTACGTGTGGATCTGCCGTCCGGGTTCGAGGGCCGGCGCCGCGTCGGAAGTCATGGCACGAGCCTACGGCGGCCCGCCGCCGCCCGGCGGAAAGCGGGCGGCAACCGTCTTGTAATCCGCTACCCCCTGTTGTGCTACGCGCGTTGACCCTAGGCTGCACCGGCATACGGGAAGTGCGTCCCGTAGTGGTGCAGAAGGAACAGAGGGCAGATGGCAGCGACACCCAGGAAGAACAGGACGGCGCGGCGGATCCTCGCCGCGGGGGCCGGGCTCGTGACGGTCGGGGCGCTCGTCGCCGCGATGCCGTCGGCCGGCGCGGCCGGCGACCGGTTCGGCGGCGGACACGGCCACGGGCACGACAAGGGGAAGGGCCGCCTGGTCGACGTCCAGCTGCTCTCCTTCAACGACCTGCACGGCAACCTGGAGCCGCCGACCGGCTCGTCGGGCCGGCTCACCCGCCTGAAGCCGGACGGCACGTCCGAGACCGTCGAGGGCGTCGGCGGCGTCGAGTACCTCGCCACGCACCTGCGGCAGGCCCGCGAGGGCAACCCGTACTCGATCACCGCCGCCGCGGGCGACATGATCGGCGCCTCGCCGCTGGTCTCCGGCCTCTTCCACGACGAGCCGACCATCGAGGCGCTGAACGGGCTCGACCTCGACGTCACCTCGGTCGGCAACCACGAGTTCGACGAGGGCGCGCGCGAGCTGGCCCGCATCCAGAACGGCGGCTGTCACCCGACCGAGGGCTGTTTCGAGAAGGGCCGGAAGTTCCGCGGCGCGGACTTCCCCTACCTCGCGGCCAACGTGACGAACGAGAAGAGCGGCAGGCCGCTGCTCGACCCGTACTTCGTCTGGGAGCGCAACGGCGTCAAGATCGGCTTCATCGGCGTCACCCTCGAAGGCACGGCGAACATCGTGTCCGCCGAGGGCATCAAGGGCCTGAAGTTCGGCGACGAGGTCGAGACGATCAACAAGTACGCCAAGGTGCTGGAGCGCAAGGGCGTGAAGTCGATCGTCGCCCTGCTCCACGAGGGCGGCCTGCCCGCCTCGGGCGCGTACAACTACGACTGCGACAGCCCGGGCCCCGGCAACGGCATCTCCGGCCCGATCGTCGACATCGCCAAGAACGTCAGCCCGCAGGTCGACGCCCTGGTCACCGGCCACACCCACCAGGCGTACGCGTGCACGATCCCGGACCCGGCGGGCAAGCCGCGCACGGTCACCTCGGCGGCCTCCTTCGGCCGGCTCTACACCGACACGACGCTGACCTACGACCGGCGCACGAACGACATCGTCCGCACGGCCGTCGCCTCCGCCAACCACGTCGTCACCCGTGACGTGAAGCCGGCCCGCGACATGACCGGGCTGATCGACCGCTGGAAGACCCTGGCCGCGCCGATCGCCAACCGCCCCGTCGGCCACATAGCCGCCGACATCGAGAACCCGGCCGACGCGTACGAGAAGCCGCTGGGCGACCTGATCGCGGACGCGCAGCTGGAGGGCATGGCCCCGGCCGACAAGGGCGGCGCGCAGCTCGCCCTGATGAACCCGGGCGGCATCCGCGCGCCCCTGACCCACAAGGCGTCCGGCGCCGAGGGCGACGGGGTCGTGACCTACGGCGAGGCGTACACCGTCCAGCCGTTCACCAACATGATGACGGCGGTCGACCTGACCGGCGCCCAGCTCCTCACCACGCTCCAGCAGCAGGTCAGCGGCGCCAACCTGGCGTCCCCGAAGATCCTCCAGGTGTCGAAGGGCTTCACGTACACCCTGGACATGACGAAGGCCGGCGCCGACCGGGTCGTGGTCTCCTCGGTCCGGCTGAACGGCGAGCCGATCGACCCGGCGAAGACCTACCGGGTCGCGATGAACGAGTTCCTGTCCGGCGGCGGCGACGGCTTCGCCGTCCTGAAGGAGCACAGGAACAAGCTGGTCGGCGCGTCCGACCTGGACATGTTCACCGCCTACCTGGCGGCCCACTCCTCGGCCTCCGCACCGCTGCCGACGCCGGCGGCGGACCGCATCACGGTCGTCAAGTAGCGCGCACGGGGGGCGGCGGACCGTTTCGGCGGGCCGCCGCCCCTCCGCGCCCCCGGCCGTCGCCGCCCTCCGTCCCCGGCCGCCGCCCCTCCGCGTTTCCCCCGTGCCGCACCCTGGCGGTGTTTGAAGTGAACCTGTCATAGTGCGGTGCCATGGAGCGACGACGATTCCTCGTGGGCGCCGCGGCCGCCGGTGCCGCCCTGCTCGTCGGGGCGCCCCCCGCCTCGGCCGTGGACGTGCGGGCGTGGATGGCCGCGCACGGGGACGGCACCGAACTGACCCGGCTCACCATCCCCGGCACGCACGACTCCGGCGCCCGGTTCGGCGGGCCCTGGAGCGAGTGCCAGAACACCACGATCGCCCAGCAGTTGGACGGCGGCATCCGCTTCCTGGACGTGCGCTGCCGGGTGACCGGCGGCTCGTTCGCGATCCACCACGGCGCCTCGTACCAGAACATGATGTTCGGCGACGTGCTGATCGCCTGCCGGGACTTCCTCGCCGCCCACCCCTCCGAGACCGTCCTCATGCGGGTCAAGCAGGAGTACTCCGAGGAGTCCGACGCCGCCTTCCGGGCCGTCTTCGACGACTACCTCGACGGGCGCGGCTGGCGTCCCCTCTTCCGGATCGGCGACCGGCTGCCGCTCCTCGGCGAGGCCCGCGGGAAGGTCGTCCTCATCGCCGACAACGGCGGACTGCCCGGCCTGAAGTGGTGGGACGGGTCGCAGATCGCCCTCCAGGACGACTGGAACGCGCTGCCCGACGCCAAGTACCCGAAGGTCCAGGACCACTTCCGGGCCGCCGTGGCCCGGCCGGGACGGCTCCACGTCAACTTCGTCAGCACCTCCGCGTACCTCCCGCCCCGCTGGAACTCCGACCGGCTCAACCCCCGCGTCCACGGCTTCCTCGACGGCGCCGAACTGGCCGGCCGGACCGGGCTCGGGATCGTCCCCATGGACTTCCCGAACACCCGGTCAGGACTGGTCGAGGCCCTCCTCCGGCACAACTGAGGCCCCGCCCGGCGGCGGTGTCGGCGCCCCCGGCAGCCGGACCGTCGCCACCGTCCCGCCGCCCTCCGCCGGGGCCAGCGCGACCGTGCCGCCCGCCTGCCGGACCGTGCGCGCCACGATCGACAGGCCCAGGCCCGAACCCGGCAGGCTGCGGGCCGACGGCGAGCGCCAGAAGCGGTCGAAGACGTGCGGCAGCTCGTCCGCCGGGATGCCCGGACCGTGGTCCCGGACCGTCAGCTCGCCCCGCATCAGGGTCACCTCGACCGTGCCCCGGGGCGGCGAGAACTTCACCGCGTTGTCCAGGACGTTCACCAGGGCCCGTTCGAGCGCCGCCGGCTCCGCCCGCACGTACCAGGGCGCCAGGTCCGTCACGAAGGCCAGCTCCGGGCCGCGCAGCCGCGCCCGGTCCAGGGCCGCCCGCAGCACCGTGTGCAGCGGCACCACCCCGAGGGGGCCCGACCGCCCCGCGTCCGGCCTGGCCAGCTCCTGGAGGTCCCCGATCAGCGACGCCAGCTCCGTCATCTGCGCCTTCACCGAGGCCATCAGGGCCCGCCGGTCCTCCGGCGGGATCGCCCGGCCCGTCTCCTCGCTCCGCGCGAGGAGTTCGACGTTCGTGCGCAGCGAGGTCAGCGGCGTCCGCAGCTCGTGCCCCGCGTCCGCGATCAGCCGCGCCTGGAGGTCCCGGGAGGTCGCGAGCGCCGCCGTCATCGCGTTGAACGAGCGCGACAGACGGGCGATCTCGTCCTCGCCCTCCACCGGGATGCGGACCGTCAGGTCCTCGGTCGCCGCCACGTGCTCGACGGCGCCGGTCAGCCGGTTCACCGGCTCCAGACCGGTCCGCGCCACCCACAGCCCGGCCGCGCCCGCACCGACGACCCCGATCCCGGAGACCAGGAGCAGCACCCAGCGCAGCGTGGACATCGAGTTGTCGATCTCGGAGAGGGGCCGGGCGAGGGAGACCGCGAGACCGGGCTGTTCCCCCTGCGGATAGGTGTAGACGCGCATCTCGCGCCCGGCGTCGTCCCTCACCGTGTGCAGCGCGTTCTCCAGCCGGCCCCGCGCCACCGCGAGGTCGTCGCGTCCGACGGGGATGGCGGCCTCCCCCGAGGTGCACGCGCTCCCGTCGGCGAAGACCACCTGCACCGTGTACGAGCCCACCACCGGCAGCGGCGGGATGCCCTGGCGGCAGGACGACAGGATGTTCTGCACCCCGCCCGGCTCCACCCGGGTGGAGCTCAGCGAGGAGTCCAGCTCGGTCTCCAGCTGCTCCCGCGTCACGAACCAGCACGCCAGCGACACCGCCGCCACCGCGAGCGCCACCGCGACGGCGGTCAGCAGGGCGAGCCGGGAGCGCAGCGGCCGGGAGCGGAACCAGGCCAGCGGGCGGAAACGGGGTCCGGGCCGGGCGGCGGGCACGGGCGGAGGGGGCGCCGTCACTCCCCGCCCCCTCCGCGCAGCGCGTACCCCACGCCCCGCACCGTGTGGACCAGGCGCGGCTCGCCGCCCGCCTCCGTCTTGCGCCGCAGGTACATCACGTACACGTCGAGCGAGTTCGAGCTCGGCTCGAAGTCGAAGCCCCACACGGCCTTGAGGATCTGCTCGCGGGTCAGCACCTGGCGCGGGTGCGCCAGGAACATCTCCAGGAGCGTGAACTCGGTCCGCGTCAGCTCCACGGTCCGGCCGCCCCGGGTCACCTCGCGGGTGGCCAGGTTCATCCGCAGGTCCTCGAAGGAGAGGACGTCGTCGTCCGGCGCGGCGGACGCCGCCGTCGCGTATGAGCTGCGGCGCAGCAGGGCCCGGATGCGGGCGAACAGCTCGTCCAGCTCGAAGGGCTTCACCAGGTAGTCGTCCGCGCCCGCGTCGAGCCCGGTGACCCGGTCGCCGACGGTGTCGCGGGCGGTGAGCATCAGGATCGGCACGGTCGAGCCGGACGCCCGGATCCGCCGGGCCGCCGTCAGGCCGTCCATGCGGGGCATCTGCACGTCGAGGACGACGAGGTCGGGGGCGTACGACTCCACGGCGGCGAGCGCGTCGAGCCCGTCGACGGCCTCCCGCGTCGCGTACCCCTCGAAGGCGAGGCTGCGGCGCAGGGCCTCCCGTACGGCGGGCTCGTCGTCGACGACGAGGATCCGCTCGGCTTCGTTCTGCTGTCCCGTCTGCTGTCCCGTCATGGGGGCAGCGTCCCACGTGTTCAGTTGCCGCCGCCCGAGCGGAGTCCGTCCAGGTCGGCCTTCACGGTGTCGACCGGGATCGCGAATCCGAGTCCGACGCTCCCGGCCGTGGAGCCGTTCGAAGAACTGGGCGCGTACATGGCCGAATTGATTCCGATGATCTCGCCGTTCATATTGATCAGCGCACCGCCGGAATTCCCCGGATTGAGCGAGGCGTCGGTCTGGAGCGCCTTGTACGTGGTCTTCGACGAGCCCGTGTCGCCGTTGAACTGCTGTCCGCCGAACTCGAACGGCCACCCCTGCCGGGGGTCGTACTGCTGCCGCCCCTGCCCCTGCCCCTGGTCCTCGTCCTTGGCGACGGTCACGTCCCGGTCGAGGGCGGAGACGATGCCGCTGGTGACGGTCCCGGTCAGCCCCTCGGGGGAGCCGATGGCCACGACCTCGTCACCGACCTTCACGTCCTTCGAGCTGCCGAGCGAGGCGGCCTTGAGGCCGGAGGCGCCCTTCAGCTCGATCAGCGCCAGGTCCTTGTCGGGGTCCGTGCCGACGACCTCGGCCGGATAGGTGCTGCCGTCGGCCAGCCGCACGGTGATCTCGGAGGCGCCGGAGATCACGTGGTTGTTGGTGACGACCTCGCCGTCCGAGGTGATGATCACGCCCGAGCCGGTGGACCTGCCGGAGTTCGAGGCGGCGGAGATCTCCACGATGGAGGGGGAGACGGCGGCGGCGACCCCGGCGACCGTGCCGCTGCCGCGCGCCGCCACGTTCGTGCCGGCCACGGGGGCGGAGGCGGAGGACGCCGCCGGGTCGGCGGCGAGCCGCTGGACCAGCGTCGCCGTGCCGCCGCCGACCGCGGCGGCCGCGATGGCCACGGCCGCCACGAGCCCGACCCCGCGCCCGGCGCGGCGGCGGGGCCCCGGGACGGCGGCGGTGGCGGCGGGCGCCGGGTCCGCCGGCGGCGGGACGTGGCCGCCGTGGCCGCCGGACGGCCAGATCGTGGTGCCGTGCTCGGTGGTGAACGGCTCGTACGGGGCCCGGCCCGGCTCGTACGGCGGCCTCGGCGGGTAGTAGGGCTGCTGCGGCTGCTCCTGGTGATCCGTCATGGGAAGACTCTCGGAGCCGTACATGAGAGGCGTCTGAGGAGCGGCTGAGAAGCCCGACAGAAGCCCGTATGCCCGATGTAAAGGACCGTGCGGCGGCCGGGGGCTCAGCGCGGGGTCGAGAGCCGCGCCAGGTCCGGTCCGCCCCCGTCGCAGCCGCAGGAGCGGCGCACGATCAGGGTCGACGGGAAGAGCCTCACCCGCTCGCGGCGCGAGCCCGCCACCCGCAGCGAGTCGTCGAGGACCAGGTCGACGGCCGCCCGGGCCATCGCCGGGCGGTCCGAGTGCACCGTGGTCAGCGGCGGGTCGGTGAGCGCCGCCTCCTTCACGTCGTCGAAGCCCGCGACCGCCAGCTCGGTCGGCACCTCGATCCGCAGCTCGCGCGCCGCCCGCAGCACGCCGAAGGCCTGGTCGTCGGTGGAGCAGAAGATGGCCGGCGGCCTGTCCGGGCCCGCGAGCAGCTTCAGGGCCACCTGGTAGGCGTCGTAGCGGTTGTACGGCGCCTCGAAGAGCCGGCCCTCGGTGGAGCGGCCCGCCTCGGCCATGGCCCGCCGCCAGCCCTCGACGTGGTCGGCGACCGGGTCGCCCACGGCCGGGGTGTTCGGGACGCCGCCGAGGCACGCCACGTACGGGTGGCCGTGCTCCAGGAGGTGGCGGGTGACGAGCTGGGCGCCGCCGATGTCGTCGGTGACGACGGCCACGTCGTCGATCGCCTCGGGCCGCTCGTGCAGCAGCACCACGCGCGCGTCCCAGGCCTCGATCTCGCTCGCGGCCTGCTCGCTCATGCCCTGGCTGACCAGGATCAGACCGGAGACCCGCATCCCGAGGAAGGCGCGCAGGTAGTGGATCTCGCGCTCGGTCCGGTAGTCGGAGTTCCCGACCAGGACCATCTTGCCGCGCTCGGCGGCGGCCTGCTCGACCGCGTGCGCCATCTCCGCGAAGAAGGGCTGGCGCGCGTCCGGGACGATCATGCCTATGAGGTCGGTGCGCCGGGACGCCATCGCCTGGGCCACCCGGTCGGGGCGGTAGCCCAGCTCCTTGATGGCGGCGAGGACACGCTCGCGCGTGGCCGGGGCGACCGGCCTGGGTCCGTTGTTGATGACGTAGCTCACGACCGCGGTCGAAGTACCCGCCAGTCGAGCTACGTCATCCCGCGTCACCTTGGCCACGCGCGGCAGTCTACGCGGGGGGACCTACCTACCGGCAGGTCGCGCTGTGGCATCTGCCACGTTCCTGTCCCCCGGTGGGGTGGCGTCCTCCGCGGCGCCCTTGACGCGGGCGGCCGCGCGCGTGCCCTCCTTGGCGCGCGCCTCCTCCTTGGCACGGGCCTCCTCGGCCGCCCGCTCCACCTTCTCGGGGGTGACGAAGCGGTAGCCGACGTTGCGGACGGTGCCGATGAGGGACTCGTGTTCGGGGCCGAGCTTCGCCCGCAGCCGCCGCACGTGGACGTCGACCGTACGGGTGCCGCCGAAGTAGTCGTACCCCCACACCTCCTGGAGGAGCTGCGCGCGGGTGAAGACCCGGCCCGGGTGCTGGGCGAGGTACTTGAGCAGCTCGAACTCCTTGAAGGTCAGGTCCAGGACCCGGCCCTTGAGCTTCGCGCTGTACGTCGCCTCGTCGACCGACAGGTCGCCGTTGCGGATCTCCATCGGGGAGTCGTCGGAGACGATCTGCTGGCGGCCCATGGCGAGCCGCAGCCGGGCCTCGACCTCGGCCGGGCCCGCCGTGTCGAGGAGGACGTCGTCGATGCCCCAGTCGGCGGTGACGGCCGCGAGGCCGCCCTCGGTGACGACGAGGATCAGCGGGCAGCCGGGCCCGGTGGACCGCAGCAGCTGGCAGAGCGAGCGGACCTGCGGGAGGTCGCGCCGGCCGTCGACGAGGATCACGTCCGCGCCGGGGGTGTCCACGAGGGCCGGGCCCTCGGCCGGGGCCACCCGGACGTTGTGCAGCAGCAGGCCGAGTGCGGGCAGCACCTCGGTCGACGGCTGGAGGGCGTTGGTCAGGAGGAGCAGTGAACTCATCGCCCACCACCTGCCCCGGTCGTGGTCATGCGATCGTGCTCGGTTCGCTCGCCCATAAGGTCGGTTCCTCCTCGGTCCCTGCGAGGACGTGCACTGCTTCGTACGGATCACTGCCTGCTCTCGCGCCCTGAGAGCTTTTGTTCACCCGTCCGTAACAACGGTCGGAAAACGCAAAAGGACCCGGTGGCTGCGTCGCCCGGATCCTCTGCCCAGCAGAATAGCCCAGATGTCTTCCGGCGGAGAGGGCGGATTTCACATCGTGGATGTCTCTTCGCTCACTTCCCGCACCCGGACCGCCATGTCGCGCGGGGGCGGGGCGGCCGTGTCGGGGCGGTTCACCGGGACGGCGGTCACCGGTCCGGCCCACGCGCGCATGGCCCATCATGGGGAGCGGCGCGCACACGAACGAAGGGAGCGCCGCTATGGCAGCGGGAACCATCCGCTACTGGGCCGCGGCCAAGGCGGCCGCCGGTGTCGCCGAGGAGCCGTACGCCGCCGAGCACCTGGCCGAGGCCCTGGACGCGGTCCGGGCGAAGCACCCGGGAGAGCTGGTCCGGGTCCTCCGGCGGTGCTCGTTCCTGGTCGACGGCGACCCCGTCGGCACCCGGAGCCATGAGACCGTACGGCTTGCCGAGGGCGGCACGGTCGAGGTGCTCCCCCCGTTCGCAGGAGGGTGAACCCCAGAGCAATGAGCAACGACCAGCACCACGGCGGACAGCAGCCGGACCCGTACGCGGGCGGGCAGCAGCCGTACGACCCGTACGCGGGCGGGCAGCAGGGCCCCGACGTCACGCAGACGTGGGAGGGCCAGACCTGGGACACCCAGTACCAGCCGGCCGTCCAGCCCCGGCCGCAGACCCCCGACCCGTACGGGCAGCAGCAGCCGCCGCAGTCGTACGGGGACGGGGTGTACGAGGCGCAGGCGTACGGGCAGCCGTCGGCGTACGAGGCGCAGGCGCAGCAGTCGTACGGGTCGCAGCCGCAGCAGCAGCAGTCGTACGGATCGCAGTCGCAGCCGCAGCCGTCGGCGCACGAGGCGCAGGCGCAGCCATACCAGCAGCCGCACGCGTACGAGGCGCAGCCGCAGCCGCAGCCGTACCCGCAGGCGCAGGGGTACGGGGCGCAGCCGCAGTCGTACCCGCAGCCGCAGGCGTACGGGCAGCAGGCGCCGGAGGCGCACGCGGACGCGTACCGGCAGTCCCCGCCGCAGTCCCGGCAGGCGGCCCCGATGCCCGCCCCCGCCCCGGTCCACGCTCCGGCGCCGGCCGCCGGCCAGGCCCAGGCCCCGGCCCCGGCCCCCGCGGCCGACGGCGGGCCCGCCTACTCCTCGCCCACCACCTCCGGGAACACCCGGATCACCGACGCCCAGCGCGCCCGCGCCGAGGGCCGCTCGCCGATCATCGAGCCCGGCACGCAGCCCGCCGCCCTGACGGCGGTCCTCGGCCTGCTGCTCGCCGGCGGCGCCGCCCTCGGCCCCTACGGGCTGCTCCTCCCGCTCGTCCTGCTCCAGGGCCTCACCGCGGCCGGCTGGTTCCGGCTCAACGGCATGTGGCCGGCCCGGCAGGGCATCGCCCTCGCCTTCGCCGGCGGCCTGGTCGCCGACGGCGTCCTGCTCGCCGCCGGCCGGGAGAACGCGGCCCCCGCGATCCTGGGCACGCTCGGCGCCTGGGTGCTGCTCTGCCTCGTCCTCCAGCTCCGCAGCCACGCGGACCCGGACGAGCGGATGTACGGCCTGATGGCCACCGTCGCCTCGGCGGCGCTGACCGTGATCGCCACCGGGCACCTCGGCGCGGCCCCCGACGCCGTGGTGGTCGGCGGGGTCGCGGTCGCCGCCGCCGTCCTCGCGAAGGCGCTCCCGCTGCCCGGCCCGGTCTCCGCGGTCGCCGCGCTGCTCGCCTCGGCGGGCGCCGGGATCGCGGCCGGCGGCCTCACCGACCTGGGCGCGTCCGGCGCGCTGCTCGGCCTCGGCGCCGGGGTCTGCGCCCTGGTCGGCCTGCGGGCGGCCAGTTACGACTACCCGTCGCGGTTCGTCCACATGACCGCGGGCGTCGCGCTGCCGCTGACCGCCGCCGCGCCCGCCGTGTACCTGCTGGGCCGCGCGCTGGGCTGAGCGGCACCCCGACGCGCCCCGGAGACCGTCCGGGCGCGGGAACCAACCGGACCCCCGGCACGTCGATCTCCGTGTCGGGGGCCGAACACTTTCACGGGGGGACGCACAGCCCATGCGAGCACTGCGGATTCTGCTCATCCTGGCCGTCGTCCTCGGCGGGATCCTCGTGGGGGTCGACCGCCTCGCCGCGGCGTACACGGAGTCGGAGGCGGCGGACCGGACGCGGCTCTCCGGCGTCCGGAGCGAGTCGATCGAGGTCGACATCAAGGGCTTCCCCTTCCTCACCCAGGTCGCGGCCGACCGGTTCGACCGGGTCGACGTGCGGGCGACCGGCATCCAGGCGCGGGCGGGCGACCGGCAGATCCGGGTCGGCGAGCTGGACATGGTCCTGCGGGACGTGACCGTGGCCGGCGGCTGGACGGGCGCGAAGGCGGGCTCCGCGACCGGCACGGCCCTCATCTCCTACGCGGACCTCGCCGCCGCCTCCGAGCGCGAGGCCACCGTCGCCTACGGCGGCGAGGGCAAGGTGAAGGTCACCGGCGGGGTCGAGATCCTGGGCCGCACGCTGACCCGCACGGTCGTCTCGACGGTGTCCGTGGTGAACGGCGACACGATCCGGTTCCGCGCCGACGAGGTGCCCGGCGAGGGCATCCCGGGCGTGGAGGACCTGGTCCGGGCCCGCACCGACTTCGAGCGCCCGCTCCACGTGCTCGCCGGGGTGAGGGTGGAGAAGGTCGAGCCGCGCCCGGAGGGCCTGGTGGTCGCGCTCTCGGGCAAGGACATGGCCCTGACGGGCTGAGCCCGGGACCGCCGGGGGCCTCGCCCCTACCGGCTGGTCACATACTGAGACGGCGCCGTCCGATCCGCAGAAGGGAAACCGGACGCCTCGGTACGGAGGCGCCCGGAGCCGCCCCGTACCGTGATCACGTCTCGCATCTCGGACGATCGCGTCTCAAAATGCGACACGCCGGTGACACGGCCGCCTGTCCGTCCCTACGATCGTGGCCATGAAGCGACAGGCGGATCTCACGAAGCGGCGGGCAGTGGACCTGTGCCGCGTCGCCGCCATGCTCTGTCGCTCCGTCTGAGCGGGACGTCCGACCCCGCCCTCCCTCACGGCCCGCCGACCGAAGTCGGGGCCACATCCCGCGCAGCCGTACGCCGTCGTGCACACGCTTTCCGACGCGTACCCGCACCACCCCGCACCACACCGCCGCACACTGCCCCGGAGGAGAACAGCATGGCTCGCAGCGACGTCCTGGTCGACGCGGACTGGGTCGAGGCCAACCTCGACAACCCGCAGGTCGTCCTCGTCGAGGTCGACGAGGACACCTCGGCCTACGAGAAGAACCACATCCGCAACGCCGTCCGCATCGACTGGACCCAGGACCTCCAGGACCCGGTCCGCCGCGACTTCATCGACCAGGAGGGCTTCGAGAAGCTCCTCTCGGCCAAGGGCATCGCGAACGACACCACGGTCGTGCTCTACGGCGGCAACAACAACTGGTTCGCCTCCTACGCCTACTGGTACTTCAAGCTCTACGGCCACCAGGACGTCAAGCTCCTCGACGGCGGCCGCAAGAAGTGGGAGCTCGACTCCCGCGACCTGGTCGACGGCTCCGAGGTCCCGAACCGCCCGGCCACCACGTACAAGGCCAAGGCCCAGGACGCCTCGATCCGCGCCTTCCGCGACGACGTCGTGGCCGCGATCGGCGCCCAGAACCTGGTCGACGTCCGCTCGCCCGACGAGTTCTCCGGCAAGCTGCTCGCCCCGGCGCACCTCCCGCAGGAGCAGTCGCAGCGCCCCGGCCACGTGCCGAGCGCCCGCAACATCCCGTGGTCGAAGAATGCCAACGACGACGGCACGTTCAAGTCGGACGACGAGCTCAAGGCCCTCTACGAGGACGAGCGGGTCGACCTGGCGAAGGACACCATCGCCTACTGCCGCATCGGCGAGCGCTCCGCGCTCACGTGGTTCGTCCTGCACGAGCTCCTCGAGGTCCCGAACGTCAAGAACTACGACGGCTCGTGGACCGAGTACGGCTCCCTCGTCGGCGTGCCGATCGAGCTCGGCGCCGCCAAGTAACCCCTCCGGACCTCCCCTTCCTCCGGACCCCTCGACCGTAAGGACAGAACAGCATGTGTGGAGCGCAGCCCGGCGGCCCCGACGCCTCGACGATCAAGCCCGGTGAGACCACCATCCAGGGCTTCGTGACCAAGGACGGCGAGCCGGTCACCGGTTACGTCCGCCTCCTGGACTCGACCGGCGAGTTCACGGCCGAGGTCCCGACCTCCGCCACCGGACAGTTCCGCTTCTACGCGGCCGAGGGCACCTGGACCGTCCGCGCCCTGGTGCCGGGCGGCACCGCCGACCGCAAGGTCGTGGCGCAGAAGGGCGGTCTCGCGGAGGTCGCCATCGCGGTCTGATCCGCGACGCCTTACCGGCCGAAGGGCCGTGCCTCCTGGGGGTTGGACGCCATTCCGGGACTTGGGGCACGGCCCTTCGGTCTGTCCGGACGTAGGCTGAAGGGGTGTACGCACGCCGTCGCCGCGTCTACTTCTGGATGATGGGCGCCTGCCTCGTGCTCTTCGTGGGCGCCTGGGCCGTCGTGCGCCTCTTCTCGACGCCGGCCGCCGTCGCCCTGTGCGTCGTCGCCATGGTCATCCCCCCGGTCGCCGCGATGGTCGCGAACCGCCGGGGCCCGGAGGACCGCTGGTGGGACGACCCGTCGGGCGACCCGAAGTCGGACGAGTGGTGGGACGAGCTGGACGGGAAGGGGCGCGGGGGGCGGTAGGACCCGTGCGGCGGGCCGGGCCTCGGGGACGCCGCCCGGGAGCCGTCGGACGGGAAGGGGCGCGGGAGGCGCTGAGGTCCGTCAGTAGACGAGGGCCTGCACGCCGTCCGCCGTCGCCTCCTGGACGAAGACCTGCGCGCCGGCGATGCGGACGCCGTCCAGGACGTCCTTCTCCGTGATCTCGCGACGGGCCGCGCACTGCGTGCAGAGCGTCACGCGCCCGCCCGCCAGGAGCGAGTCGAGCAGGTCCGGCAGCGGTGCGGCGTGCGGGAGTTCGAACTCCGCGGCCCGGCCCGGGAGGGCGAACCAGGCGGACTCGCCGGTCAGCCAGAGCGACACCTCGACCCCGCTGGCGACGGCCACGGCGGCCACCGTGAAGGCCTGCGAGCAGCGTTCGGGGGAGTCGGCCCCGGCGGTCACCTTGATCACGAGCTTCTTCGCCATACACCGAACTGTAATGCGGACCACCGCAACCCCCTGCACCCCTCACGGGTCAGGAGGGTGCGCGGATTGTGGAATCCGTGCTTCAGGTCTCGTGGGGGGACTCTTGAACGACGAAACGACCGTCCCCGACCGGGGAACGGCGCCACCGCCGCTGAAACCGGACGCTCCGGCCGGCACCGCGCCCGCGCCGGAGGCCGGGACGAGCGCCGCGCCCGCGTCCGACACCGCGCCCGAGGCCGAGCCGGACACCGCGCCCGCGACCGCCGCGCGGCCCCGCCGCCGCGTCCTCCGTACCGCCGGGCTGATCGCCGTCGCCGCCGTCGTCGGCCTCGTCGGCGGCACCGCCGTCGGCTACGGCGTCCAGGCCCAGCGCGAACCGACCGCCCTTCCGCCGCTGAACCAGCCGGGCCTCGTCCAGCCGAAGCCGCTCCCGAAGGGGCAGAAGGCGAAGCCGCTCCCGGCGTCGGAGGACCTCCGGGCGAAGGCCCGGGGCGACCTGCGGAAGCTGCTGCTGCCGAAGCCCGCCGGCGCGAGGAACGCCGAGTTCGCCGACGCCGACGGCTGGATGGACCTGTCCGCGTTCACCTCGATGTTCACCAGGCCGGCCGGGGCCCTCGACGACCAGCTGGACCTGGGCCTCCGGCGGATCGCGGTCGCCTCCTGGACGACGGGCGAGCACCGCGGGGTCGACGTCCGGCTGATCCAGTACCGCGCGAACGACGTCCTCGGAGCGAAGGAGCACGTCGAGAACCAGCAGGACTACATGTCCGACGAGGACTACGCCCGGAACGAGGGCCGGGAGCTCAAGGGCTCGACCAACGGCCGCTACTACGTCTTCCCCGTGAGGCGGAAGGCCGGCCACCTCGACTCGTACCAGGCCAGGGCCTACTTCCACCGCGGTGACATCGCGGTCGAGATCTTCGTCACGGACACGAAGAAGATCTCCGAGAACGACATCCGTTCGCTGGCCGAGCGACAGCTGGGGCGCCTGTGAGTGAGGACCGCAACGACGTGACCGAACCCGTGACCGAAGCGGCGGAGGACCGGCAGCCGTCGGCGGGGGCCCCGGGGCGGAAGGGCGTCCGCCGGGCCCTCCTCGGCGTCGTCCTGCCCTCCGTGCTCGTCCTCGGCCTGATCGGCGGCGGCGTCACGTACACCGCCCTGACCGTCTCCTCCGCCGACCGCACCGCGCCGACGCAGGTGTGGGCCGCGCCGGAGAAGACCGCGCGGGACGAGGACCCGGCCGCCGCCCTGGCGCGCGGCAGGGCCGGGACCCCGCTGAGCGGGCTCCTCCTCCCGCTGCCGGAGGGGTACGAGTTCGGCCCCGACGAGGAGCTGTACGGGAACGACGGCGAACTCGGCGCCGCGGAGGCCACCGCGCTGGTGAAGCAGGAGGGCAAGGGGCTCTCCGGGAAGAAGCGCCGGGAGTTCGAGAAGCGGGTCGACAAGCTCGGCATCGGGGGCATCGCGGTCCGCACCTTCGCCGACCCCGACCGCGACGTCGTCGTCTCCTTCCAGATCGCGCGGATGAAGGACAGGAAGCGGGTCGAGGAGAGCTACCGGCTGCGCAAGGAGGTCATGGACTTCCTGGAGTTCCCGAAGGGACCCGGGGTCAAGGACCACCGCGACGCCGTCTGCCACACCGCGCCCGACAACGACGAGCTGGGGAAGAAGGAGCAGGCCCTGGCGCTGGAGGAGATGATCTGCCTCGCGTACGACTCCGAGGTCATGGTCACCCTCAGGGCGGTGGGCGCCAAGCCGTTCGACGGGGCGCGCGTGGCGGACCTCCTGAAGCAGCAGCTCGACCACATCGCGTCCCCGGGGGAGTACGTATGACCGAGCAGGCCCTGACGCCGGCGCCGCCCGCGCCGCCCGTCCCCGCATCCGCGCCCGCGACGGAACCCGCGCCCGCGACAGAGCCCGTTCCCGCGACGGAGCCCGCGCCCGGCCCCGCCCCCGAGGCGGGCACCGCCCCCGCGCCGAAGAAGTCACGGCGGCCCCTCCTGTGGGGCGTCGCCCGCTGGACCGCCGCCGTGCTCGTCTGCGGCGGCGTCGGCGCCGGTACGGCCCTGGGCATCACCGCCCTGGAGCGCACCGACGTGCCCGGTCTCGCGACCGCGTCCGACGGCCGCTGGGACTATCCGGAGCTCACCCTCCCGGCGCTGCCCGAGGACGCCCCGCGCCCGTGGACCGAGGGCAACGACGGCGAGATCCACCACGCCGACCTGCGGAAGCTCCTGCTGCCCGCCCCGGCGGGCGCCACCGTCGACCCGAAGTCGAACGGCGGCTGGACCGGCCTCGACCCCTACCTCGCGCTCCTTCCCGAGAAGGACCGGGCCGGGGTGGGGGCGTACGTGGCGGACTCGGCGCTCCGGCACGTCACCGCCCGCGGCTGGACCACGCCGGACGGCACGACCACCCGGGTGCACCTGCTGCGGTTCGCGTCGGTGGCGTTCGCGGAGGACTTCAAGGACGAGACCATGGAGGGGGTCTCCAAGAGCACCAGGATGCCCCTCGGCGTCGAGGCCGCGGAGATCGACGCGTCCGTCCAGAAGGTCGAGGTGCCCCACCTCTCCCTCTACTCCTACGCGGAGACGGAGCCGTACGGCCCCGAGCAGACCCGGTGGGCCTACATCCAGGCCGGGGACACGGTCGGGGTGGTCACCCAGACCCGGAAGGGCGGCGTCCCGACCGTCCCCTTCCAGCAGACCGTCGCCCTCCAGGCGCAGCTCCTCGGCTGACCGCGCCCCGCGCGGGACCCGCGCCGAGACCCACCTCACCGAGTGGGCCGGACCCCAGGCCACTAAGCTGGGCTCCGGCCCGTTCCGCCTTCACACCTCAGTCGAGGAGCACCCCGTGATCTTTTTCTTCGAAACTCTGCTGGTCCTGGTCTGCGTGGGCGTGCTCGCCTTCACGGGCCTGGCAGTGAAGAAGCTGTACCAGGGCCAGCGGTAATCCACCTCTAGAGAACGCCAGAGCTGCTCATGATCGAGATTCCGTCCGACCTCAACCCGGACCTCGTCCCCCTCGCGTTCCTGCTCGGCACGTGGGAGGGCGCGGGCGTCTCCGACTTCCCCGGCGCCGAGAAGTGCAACTTCGGCCAGTCCGTGACCTTCGCCCACGACGGCCGGGACTTCCTGGAGTACCAGTCGCACTCCTGGGTCCTGGACGACGAGGGCAACAAGGTCCGTCCGCTGGAGAGCGAGAGCGGTTACTGGCGGATCGACAAGGACCGCAAGGTCGAGGTCGTCATGGTCCGCGACCAGGGCGTCGTCGAGATCTGGTACGGCGAGCTCGCCGACCAGAAGCCGCAGATCGACCTGGCGACGGACGCCGTCGCCCGTACGGCCGCCTCGGGCCCGTACAGCGGCGGCAAGCGCCTGTACGGCTACGTCAAGAGCGACCTGATGTGGGTGGGCGAGAAGGCGACCCCCGAGGTCCCGCTGCGTCCGTACATGTCGGCGCACCTGAAGAAGGTCGTCACCCCGGAGGAGGTCGCGGAGATGGCCCGCAACCTGCCCGACATGCCGGACGACGGCATCGCCTTCTTCCGCTGAGCGGACCCTTCCGTCCGGCGAAGGCCTGGGGTCGCGCGCCGCGCCCTCCTACACTGGGGGGCGTGGTGAGCACCGACTGGAAGAGCGACCTGCGGCAGCGCGGCTACCGGCTGACGCCGCAGCGCCAGCTTGTCCTGGAGGCCGTCGACGCGCTGGAGCACGCGACGCCCGACGACATCCTCTGCGAGGTCCGCAGGACGGCCTCCGGAGTGAACATCTCCACCGTGTACCGGACCCTGGAGCTCCTGGAGGAGCTCGGGCTCGTCAGCCACGCGCACCTGGGGCACGGGGCCCCGACGTACCACCTCGCCGACCGGCACCACCACCTCCACCTGGTCTGCCGGGACTGCTCCGGGGTGATCGAGGCGGACGTCGAGGTGGCGGCCGAGTTCACCGGGAAGCTCCGCGAGACCTTCGGCTTCGAGACGGACATGAAGCACTTCGCGATCTTCGGACGGTGCGGGGACTGCGCCGCGAAGAAGCGCGAGGAGGTCCCGGCGGGCGAGTAGGACCCCTCGTGCGCCCCGGGCCCGGCACCCCCTGGACACGGAGTCGTAGGCTTTCCCCCATGCAGCGACATTCCACGACCAGCCCCCTGCTGTCCCTGCCCGGCGCCGTCGCCGCGGAAGGACGCGACGAGGGCGTCGCCGCGCACTACGGCGACCTGTTCCGCGAGCAGCGCGCCCTCTCCGCGGGCGAGGGCTTCGTCGACCTCTCGCACCGCGGCGTCGTCGCCGTCTCCGGCGACGACCGGCTGAGCTGGCTGCACCTGCTGCTCACCCAGCACATGACCGACCTGCCGGCCGGACGGGCCACCGAGGCGCTGGTCCTCTCCGCGAACGGGCACATCGAGCACGCCCTCTACCTCGTCGACGACGGCGAGACGGTGTGGGCGCACGTCGAGCCGGACACGCGGGACGAGCTGATCGCCTATCTGGAGTCGATGAAGTTCTTCTACCGGGTGGAGGTCGCCGACCGCACCGGGGACACCGCGGTCGTCCACCTCCCGGCCGGCTCCATCGCCGAGGTGCCCGAGGGGGCCGTCGTACGGGAGACCCCGCACGGCCGCGACCTCTTCCTGCCCCGCGCGGACCTGGAGTCCTTCGCCGCCTCCCACGGACCGGCGGCCGGGATCCTCGCGTACGAGGCGCTGCGGGTCGAGGCCCACCGGCCGCGGCTCGGCTTCGAGACCGACCACCGGACCATCCCGCACGAGATCGGCCTCATCGGCAGCGCCGTCCACCTCCAGAAGGGCTGCTACCGGGGGCAGGAGACCGTCGCCCGGGTGCAGAACCTGGGCAAGCCGCCGCGCCGCCTGGTCTTCCTGCACCTGGACGGCAGCGAGGTGCTCCTGCCGGGCCACGGCACCCCCGTCCGGCTCGCCTCCGACGGCGAGGAGGGGCGCCAGCTCGGCTTCGTGACCACCGCCGTCCGCCACCACGAGCTGGGTCCGATCGCCCTGGCCCTGGTGAAGCGAAACGTTCCCGTGGACGCGCCCCTGGTCGCCGGGACGACGGCGGCGGCCCAGGAGGTCGTCGTCGAGCCGTAGGGACCGGCCGGGGTCAGACCTCGACGATCACCGTGAACGGGCCGTGGTTCGTGAGCGAGACGCGCATGTCCGCTCCGAAGCGGCCCGTCTCCACGTGCGCGCCCAGCTCGCGCAGCCGGTGCACGACCTCGTCCACGAGGGGCTCGGCGACCGGGCCGGGCGCGGCCGCGTTCCAGGTGGGCCGGCGGCCCTTGCGGGCGTCTCCGTAGAGGGTGAACTGGGAGATCACGAGCAGCGGCGCGTTCACGTCGGAGCACGACTTCTCGTCGTCCAGCACCCGGACGGACCAGAGCTTTCTGGCCAATTGGGCGGCCTTCTCCGGGGTGTCGTCATGGGTCACCCCGACCAGGACGCACAGCCCCTCGCCCTCGATCTCACCGACGGTCTCCCCTGCGACGACGACGCGCGCGCCGTCGACCCTCTGCACCACTGCTCGCATGCGCACCAACCTACCCACCCGAACGCGGGAGGGGCCGAACGGGTGCAGAGCGCCTGCACGTGCACGGGTGGGAGTGGCACCATGCCTGTCAGGCGGTGCGGCTCCGCACCGGTCGAGGGGACGAAACTCATGAGTGCACCTGGCACCGGGCCCACGCCGCCCGGTCCCGTACCGCTGACGCGGGCCGGCGGCTCCTCCGTGACGCGGCCGCCCGCGCAGCGGACCTCCGAGCCCGCCCTGCCGGACCGGGCGCAGCCGGACCTCGGCACGCTGAGGCTGCCCGAGCTGCGCGCGCTGCGCCGGGACGCCCGGAGCGACGAGGCCGACCTGAGCTACGTGCGGCGGATGCTCCAGGGCCGGATCGACATCCTGCGGGCCGAGCTGGCGCGCCGGACCGACCCGGAGGCGCCGGTCCTCGACCGGCTCTCGGAGATCCTCGCCGACGTGCCCTCCCGGCACCGCAGTTCGGCCCGGCACGTGACGCTGTCGACGCCGCGCGGGGAGGAGTACCGGCGGCTCGCGGCCGAGATGCTGTCCGAGGTCGAGCTCTCGGACCTGACGGCCCGCACGGACGACGAACTGCACGCGGGGATGGGCCGGCTCGCGGGCTACGAGCAGCAGGTCTCCCGGCGCCGGCAGCAGCTCCAGCGGACGGCCGACGACTGCGGGGCGGAGATCGCCCGCCGGTACCGGGAGGGCGAGGCGCAGGTCGACGACCTGCTGGCCTGAGGCCTTCCGGGGCGGTTCGGCGCCTTGTCCGAGGCGCTTCGGGGGCGCTTCCGGGGCGCTTCCGGGGCGCCCGAAAACCCGGTGCGGGCCCGTCGGGGGCCTGCGTAGGGTCGGAGGATGACTGTCGACGTACGCGCGGTGACGGAATCCGAGTTCCCTGACTGGCTGCGGGGCCTGCGCACCGGTTTCCTCCGTCCGCCCGACGTGCCCGACGGGGACGTGGCCGACCGGCTGCCGCACACGGACCTGGCGCGGACCCTGGGGGCGTTCGACCGGGGCCGGATCGTCGCCACCTTCCGCTCGTTCCGGCAGGAGGTCAGCACGCCCGGCGGGGGCGGTCTCGCCGCCGACGCGATCACGCAGGTGACCGTCTCGCCGACGCACCGGCGCCAGGGCCTGCTGAGCCGCATGATGGCCGCCGACCTGGCCGTCGCGAAGGAGCGGGGCGACGCGATCGCGACCCTGATCGCCGCCGAGTACCCGATCTACGGCCGCTTCGGCTTCGGCCCGGCGAGCTGGACCACCGAGTGGAGCGTGGACCTGCGGCGGGCCGGGTTCGACCCGCGCCGCTCGGGCCGCCCGGAGGACGGCGGCCGCGTCGACCTGAGCGACGGCGACGAGATCCGCAAGATCGGGCCCGCGCTGCACCGCCGGCTCGCCGGGGTCAGGGCCGGGGTCACCGACCGGACCGGGCGCAACTGGGCGCAGGGCACCGGCCTCGGCTTCCAGCTCGACCCGTGGACGGAGCCGTACTACGCGGTGTACCGGTCGGCGTCCGGCGAGCCCGAGGGGTTCGTGTCGTACCGCACCGACGACAAGTGGGACGACACCAAGCAGCCGCTGAACACCGCGACCGTGCGGGACCTGGTCGCCGTCACCCCGGCCGCCGAGCGCGCCCTGTGGCTCTACCTCTGCTCGCTCGACTGGGTGACCACCGTCCGCTCCGGTTACCGCGCGCCCGACGACCCGCTGCCGGAGCTCCTGCCGGACCCGCGCGCGGCGCGGACGGTGTCCCACGCGGACATGCTGTGGGTGCGGGTCCTGGACGTGGTCCGGCTCCTGGAGGGCCGCGCGTACCCGGTGGCGGACTCGCTCGTCCTGGAGGTGCGGGACGCGGACGGTCCGGCGGGCGGGCGCTTCCGCCTCGACGCCTCGCCGGAGGGCGCCTCCTGCGTCCGTACGGACGCGTCCGCCGACCTCGTCCTCGGCGTCGCCGAGCTGGGGACGCTGGCGTTCGGCGACCGGTCGGCGGTGCGGCTGGCCCGGCTCGGGCGCGTCGAGGAGGCGACGGCCGGCGCGGCGGCCCGCGCCGACCTGCTGTTCCGCACCGCGCTGCGGCCGTTCTCGCCCGACATCTTCTGAGCCGTTCCCGGGGACGTCAGCGGGTCCGGAGGCGGAAGAGGAAGCCGGAGGCGGCGAGCGCCAGGGCCAGCAGGCCCGCGCACCAGCCCAGCGCGATCCACGGCGCGTCACCGGCCGGCCGGTCGAGCAGCAGGCCGCGCATCGACTCGATGAGCGGGGTCACCGGCTGGTGCTCGGCGAAGCCGTGCAGCCAGCTCGGCATGGTCTCGATGGGGACGAACGCGCTGCTCGGGTACGGCAGGAACATCATGAAGAAGGTGACGGCGCCGGCCGCCTCCGCCGTCTTCGTGAGGAGTCCGAGCGCCGCCGACAGCCAGGAGACGGCGGTGATCCAGGCGAGCAGCAGTCCGATCGCCGCGAGCCAGCCGGCGGCGGTCCCGGCCGGGCGGAAGCCGATGGCGAAGGCCGCGCCGAGCACGAGGGTGGTGGAGAGCGCGTTGCGGGTGACGGTGGCGGCGACGTGTCCGGCGAGGAACGGCGTGCCGCCGACGTCGAGCGTGCGGAAGCGGTCGACGACCCCGAGCCGCATGTCCTCGCTGACGCCGACGGCGGTGCTCGCCGCGCCGAACCCGGCGCAGAGGACGAGGACGCCGGGGACGACGTAGGTCACGTACCGGGTGCCGGTGTCGATGGCTCCGCCGAAGAAGTAGACGAAGACCAGCATCAGCATGATCGGCAGCATCATCGAGGTGATGACGGCGTCGAGGTTGCGGCGGCTGATCCGGATGCCGCGGCCGGCGAGGACGCTCGCGGCGGAGAGGGCGTCAGACACGGCTGGGCTCCTTGTCGTACGGGGGGAGGGCGGTGGTGTCGGTGAGGGCGAGGAAGACGTCGTCGAGCGTGGCCGCGTGGAGGGAGAAGCGGGCGATGTCCCGGCGCTCCGGGTCGAGGACGTCGAGGAGTGCGCGGACGTGGGCGGCGCTGCCGTCGGTGGGGACGCCGAGGGCGAGCGCCTCGGGGTCGGTCGTGACGGGGGCCGCGGCGGACGTGAGGCGCAGATGGGCCTCCCGGTCCCGGGCGACGAGGTCGAGCCGGTGCCCGGCGTAGCGCGACTTGAGTTCGGCGGCGGTGCCGGTGGCCAGGGTGCGGCCCGAGCCGAGGACGGTGATCAGGTCGGCGAGCCGGTCGGCCTCCTCCAGGTACTGGGTGGTGAGGAAGACGGTCGTGCCGGCGGCGGAGAGCTCGCGGACGGCCTCCCACAGCTCCTGGCGGCTGCGCGGGTCGAGGCCGGTGGTGGGTTCGTCGAGGAACATCACCCGGGTGGTGCCGGGGTCGCGGACGAGGCCGGCGGCGAGGTCGAGGCGGCGGCGCATGCCGCCGGAGTAGGTCCTGGTGAGGCGGTCGCCGGCCTCGGTGAGCCGGAAGCGTTCGAGGAGTTCGGCGGTGCGGCGGGCGGCGGCGGGGCGGGAGAGCCCGGAGAGCCGGGCCGCGGTCCGCAGGTTCTCGGCGCCGGTCTGGGTCTCGTCGACGGCGGCGTACTGGCCGGTGAGGCTGATCGCGCGGCGGACCAGGGAGCGCTCGGTGACGATGTCGTGCCCGGCCACGCGCGCGTGGCCGGCGTCGGGCCGGGCGAGGGTGGCGAGGATGCGGACGGTGGTGGTCTTCCCGGCGCCGTTGGGGCCGAGGAGGGCGAAGACGCTGCCCTCGGCGACCCGCAGGTCGAGGGCGTCGAGGACGCGGACGGTGCCGTGGCTCTTGGTCAGGCCGGTGGCTTCGATGGCCGGAGGCATGGCGTGCTCCCTGGGCTCGTGGAGGGCACGGCGGAACACCGCGCCGGTACTGCGTATGCCTTACGCGTTACTGTGTAAGGGTTACGCATTACTAGGATGGACGTCAAGCGCGGGGCCCTGCGGGCGGCGGGCGCGGTGCGTGTCGTACGGGTCGTACGGGTGGTGTGGGCCGTGCGCGTCGTAGGGGCGGAGCGGGCCGTGCGCGTCGTGCGGGCCGTGCGCGTCCTGCGGGACGGGGTCCACGAGGTGCGGAGGCGGAAGGTCATGGCGGACGGCGGAAGCGGCCGGGGCGACGGGCGGACGGGAGCCGGGACGGCCGGCCGGCCGGGGGCCCGCGCGGACGGGGGGCCGGGCGGCCGGGCGGATTCCCGTGCGGGCGGTCCGTCGGGCGGCCGGGCGGATTCCCGCGCGGGCGCTCCGGCGGGCGGCGGGTCCTTCCTGCCGCCCGCGATCGAGGCGGCCTGGGGGGTGCGGGAGCGGCCCTCCAAGGGGCCCAGGCCCAGCCTGACCCTGGACCGGATCGTCGGCGCGGCCGTCTCCCTCGCCTCGGCCGAGGGGCTCGACGCCGTCTCCATGGGCCGGGTCGCCAAGGAGCTGGGCGTCTCCACCATGTCGCTCTACCGGTACGTCTCGGCCAAGAGCGAGCTGTACGTCCTCATGCAGGAGGCCGCGACGGGCACCCCGCCCGACCGCCTTCCCCCGCCCGGCGCCGACTGGCGCGAGGCGCTGGCGGCCTGGGCCTGGGCGATGCGGGAGGTCTACCACCGCAACCTCTGGCTGCTGCGGGTCCCCGTCGCCGGTCCGCCCGCGACCCCGAACATGGTCGCCTGGTGGGAGAAGGCCCTCGTCGCCCTGGAGGGGACGGGCCTGGACGAGGGCGCCGTGCTCTCGGTGACCCTGCTCGTGTCCGGCTACGTGAAGAACGAGGCCGTCCTGACGGCCGACCTCGCCGCCGTGGTCGCCGCGAGCGACGACCCGCCGGAGCAGGTCATGGCCCGGTACTCCCGCACCCTGCGGCGGCTCGCGGACCCGGAGGAGTACCCGGCGGTGACGCGGGTCCTCGACTCGGGCGTCCTGGACGTCGCCGACGAGCCGGAGGACGAGTTCCGCTTCGGCCTGGAGCGGATCCTGGACGGGGTCGCGGTCCTGGTGGCGGCCGGGGGGACCGCGTCGTGACGGGGGAGCCGGCCGCTCCCCGGCCCCCGCGCTCGTACCGCACGGCCCGCCGGACCGCAGCCGGCCTCGTCCTCCTCGACGGGCCCGCGGGCCTCGTCGAGCCCCCCGGGGGCTACGGCCACGTCGTCCTGGACGGGGCCCGGGACCTCTCGCCCCCGCAGTGCCGGGCCGTCGCCCGCCGCACCGCGTTCGGCTCGCTCACCGTCCTCGGGGACCTGGCCCGGGGCACCACGCCCCGGGCCGCCCGCGACTGGCGCGCGCAACCCGCCCACCTGGGGGAAGCCGGAGGCGCGGGTGGTGCCCCTGACCCTCGGCCACCGGGTCCCGGCGGCGATCGCGGACCTCGCCGACCGGCTCCCGCCGCACCTGGGCGCGGACGTCCCGGCGGGCCGGCCGGCCCGCGCGGACGGCGAGGCGACCGTCCACCGGACGGCGGACCTCCCGGCCGGGGCCCGCACGGCGGTGCGGGCCGCGCGCGCGGAGGAGCTCCCGGAGTGCCTGCGGGAGCCGGTTCCCCCCACCGCGCGGTGAGTTCGGCTCCGGTCCGGGCTCCGTGCGCGGCTACGGCCTCCCGCGGCCCAGCCGGTTCAGCGTCTCCACCGCGACCCGGGCGCGTGCGTCCGCGTGCGGGGGTGCGGCGAGGGTGACGCCCGCGCCGGTGAGGATGCCGAGGTCGAGCTCCCAGTCGTGCCGGGAGCGGTGGTCCCAGACCTCGAAGGCGATCTCCACGTGCTCGCGCGCCCGCGCCTCGTCCATCCCCGTGACCTTCCGCAGGTGGGCGAGGGCCCGGTCCTGGAGGCCGCGCACCTGGGCGAGGCCGAAGTGCGTGACGGTGTGGCAGTCGGTGCACAGGCAGATGAGCCGCTTGAGGGTCTGGACGCGGGCGGCCTCGTCGAAGGTCCAGCGCTCGTGGGCCTCCAGCCACCGCCGGGCCGTACGGTCCTCGCCCGCCCCGCAGGCCTCGCAGCGCCGCCCGGCCCGGCGGGTGATCATCCGGCGCAGCCGCTCCCAGTCGGCGGGCGCGACGCAGGAGCGCACGTTGGTGAACCAGCAGGTCCGGGGCACGAGGTCGACGAACAGGCCGCTGCCGAGGCTCCGGTCCTCCCCGGGGAGCAGCTCGGGCACGTCGGCGGCGGCGGCCCAGCGGGCGAGCTCCGCCATCCCCGGCCGGGGCGCGAACCACCGCCTGGCCACCGGGTCCCAGCAGGCGCCGCCGCGCTTCGCCCCGTCCTTCTCGGCGTACGGAACGTCCAGCCAGATCCGCTCGACCGTCATGCCCGCCCTCCCCGTCGGCCCCGGCCCATGCTGCCACGGGCCGGGCGCCGGGGCGAGGGTCAGCCGGTACGGCGCCGGGCGAAGCGGATCATGTTCCCGGCCGGGTCGCGGAAGGCGCAGTCGCGGACGCCGTACGGCTGGTCGAACGGTTCCTGGAGGACCTCGGCGCCGGACTCCCGGATGCGCTCGAAGGTGGCGTCGACGTCGTCGGTGGAGAAGATCACGCCGCGCAGCAGGCCCTTGGCGAGCAGTTCCGCGACGGCCTGCCGGTCGGCGGGGGAGGCGCCCGGGTCGGCGAGCGGCGGTTCGAGGACGATCTCCACGCCGGGCTGCGCGGGCGAGCCGAGGGTCACCCAGCGCATCCCCTCGAAACCGACGTCGTTGCGCACGTCGAGCCCGAGGGCGTCGCGGTAGAAGGAGAGCGCCTTGTCGTGGTCGTCGACGGCGATGAAGCACTGCGAGAGCGTGATGTCCATGGGATCGACGCTACGGCGGGGACCCGGGCCCCCGCTTCTCCGATCCTGACCGTTCGCCCACCGGCCGTTCCCGACGGGTCCGGCCTCCGGCTCCCACCGGCTCTCGACCCGGGCCCCGGCCCCCGGTCCCCACCGGCTCCCGGCTCCGGCCCCCGGGCCCCGGCTCCCGGTCCCCACCGGCTCTCGACCCCGTCCCCGGCCCCCACAGGCCCCGTGCCCCGTCCCCTCCGCTAGCCGTTCCTGACCGGCCGGGTGAGGACCTTGGCGACGCACGCGGGGATCTCGGCGCCCTCCGCGTGGTCGCGGGCCCGGTAGGCGCTCGGCGTCTCCCCGACCAGCTCGGTGAAGCGCGAGCTGAACGACCCGAGCGAGGTGCACCCCACCTCGAAGCAGACCTCGGTGACGCTCAGGTCACCCCGCCGCAGCAGCGCCTTGGCCCGCTCGACGCGACGGGTCATCAGGTAGCTGTAGGGCGTCTCACCGAAGGCGGCGCGGAAGCTCCGCGCGAAGTGCCCGGTCGACATCAGGGCCACCTTCGCCAGGGCCGGGACGTCCAGGGGCGACGCGTAGTCGCGGTCCATCGTGTCGCGTGCCCGCCGCAGCCGTGCCAGGTCCTCCAGGTTCACCTCTCCAGGATGGCACGGCAGGGGGGCCGGGACCGGGGGCACGGCCGTTCCGGCCCGGTGGGTGAGGGCCTCCCGGCCGCGTACGGTGGGGACGTGTCCCCGCGCCGGCCGGCCCTCCGGGGCAACCCCTCGGCCCTTCCCCTCCTCTTCCTGGACGTCGACGGCCCTCTCATCCCCTTCGGAGGGCCGTCGACGCGGTACCCCGCGGGCTGTGCGACGTACCTTCCGCCCGCCGGAGGCCCGGACGACGGCATGAACCCGCTCCTCGCGCGGGTCGATCCCGGGCTCGGTCCGCGTCTGGCGGCGACGGGGTGCGAGCTGGTGTGGGCGACGACGTGGATGGACGACGCGAACGCGTACGTCGCGCCCTGGCTGGGCCTGCCGGACCTTCCGGTGGTGCTCTGGCCGGACGAGACCGACGAGGACGTGGCCGAGCGCGAGCTCACGGGCCTCCACTGGAAGACCCGCCCCCTCGTCGCCCTGGCCGCCGGCCGCCCCTTCGCCTGGGTGGACGACGAGATCACCGGGGCCGACCGGGCCTGGGTGGCCGCCCACCACCCGGCCCCGGCCCTCCTCCACCGCGTCGACCCCCGCGACGGCCTCGCGGACGCGGACTTCGCGGCCCTGGCGGAGTGGCTGGACGGCCTCGCGGAGTAGCCGCGCCGCGCGTCAGCGCAGGGTGACCCGGGCGAGGACCGGCAGGTGGTCGCTGCCGGTGGCGGGCAGGGTGCGGATCCGGCCGACGGTCGCCGCGCGGGCCATGACCTGGTCGATGCGGGCCACCGGGAAGGCGGCGGGGAAGCTGGGGGCGAGACCGCGCCGGGCCGCGCCGAGCCGGGAGGTCAGCGGGTCGAGGCCGCGGTCGTCGACGGTGCCGTTGAGGTCGCCGAGCAGGACCACCGCCGCCACCTCCTCGGCGGCGACGGCGTCCCCGAGCCGCCGGGCGCTCTCGTCGCGCCGGGAGGACGCCAGACCGCCCGCCCCGATCCGTACCGAGGGCAGGTGCGCGACGTACACCGCGACGTCGCCGCGCGGCGTGCGGGCCACGGCCCGCAGCCCCCGTTCCCACGGCCCGGTGATCCCCGGCGGCCGGATGTCCACCGGGCGCGCCCCCGTGAGCGGATGCCTCGACCAGAGCCCGACCGTGCCGTGGACGGCGCGGTACGGGTACTCCGGCGCGAGCGCCTCCTCGTAGACGGACAGCGCCGGGGGCACCAGCTCCTCCAGGGCGACCAGGTCGGGTCCGGCGGCGGCCAGCGCGCGGGCGGTGCCGGCCGGGTCGGGGTTCTCGTCGCTCACGTTGTGCTGCACGACGACCAGTCCGTACGGCCCGCTGCCCGGCCCCTCGCCGGGCAGGAGCAGCCCGCCGAACGCGTGTGCCCAGGCCGCCGCCGGCAGGACGAGCACGGCCGGCGCGACGCCGGAACGCCGCAGCAGCGCGAGCCCGATCAGCACCACGACCACCGGGCCGAGCCAGGGCAGGAAGGAGGCGAGGAGACCGCCGGGGGGACCGGGCACGGCCCGGTGGAACAGCAGCAGCCCGGCGATCGCCACCGCGAACCCGCCGATCACCCACCCCGGCCGCCGCCCCGGCCCCGGCTTCCGGGCTTTCCGCTCCGCACCCGTCCTCCCGACGTCCCGTCCCGAACCCCCCCGGCCCCCGCCCACGCCCCGCATCCGTCCTCCCGGCTTCCCGTCCCGCACCCGTCCTCCGGGTCTTCCTCCACCCCACCGCCGCCCCCGCTCCCTGATCCCGCCGATCGACACGACGTCCCTCGGGGGCGGCCCGGAGGGCCCCGAACCCGTCCTCCCCGCCCTCCCGCCCCGGTGCCGTACGGCGGATCAGACGTGGAACTCGGGCGGGAATCCGGTCCAGCGCAGTTCCTCGGGCAGGTGCCGCACGTCGTTGGAGAACAGTACGGAGGGCGGACGGCCGGGCGCGTACCGGAGGACCGTCAGGGCCGCGTTGGCCTGGTTGATCCCCAGCCAGCGCCACTCGGGCGCGTCGAGGGCGGCCCGGACCAGCCAGCCGACGAGGAAGGTGTGCGTGACGACCAGCTCGTGGCGGGGGTGCTCGCCGTCGACCGGTCCCGTGAACTCCGCGAGCGCCTCCCGGGCCAGCTTCCGGCCGAGGTCGCGCTCCTCCTCCGTGACCCCGGAGAGGAAGGCGAGCAGGGCGTCGGCCGCGTCCGGCGGCAGCTCCTCCTTCGCCGGCAGGTGGGGGACGTAGTCGCCGGCCGCCTCCGACCGGCGCAGCGGAACGCCGTCGAGCTGCGCGGCGATCAGCCGGGCGGTCTCCTCGGCGCGGGGCAGCGGGCCGTGGTGGACCACCGACAGCGGGGCGCCCCGGAGCCGTTCGCCGAGCAGGACGGCCTGGCGCCGCCCGTTCTCCGTCAGGGCGGTCTCGTCCGCCGTCGCCTCGCCGTGCCGGGTGAGGTAGAGGTATCGCGCAGCCGTGTCCGTCATGTCCCGGGCCTCCGTCGCCGACCGGTGATCTCGTACGTCTGCGGGGGACGCCGGCCCCTCCCGGCCCGGTTCCGCCGCGCCCCGGCCCGTTCCCCGGTCCCGCGTCCCGCACTTGACACGAGCGCGACTTTTGCAAGCAGCCGCTTGCAATAGTTAGCAACGGCTGGCATGGTCGGTGCATGGCATCGCTCAACGTCGGCAATCTCGGCAACCTCGGCGACTACCTCCGCGAGCAGCGGAGGACCGCGGAGCTGTCGCTGCGGCAGCTCGCCGAGGCCGCCGGGGTGTCGAACCCGTACCTGAGCCAGATCGAGCGGGGGCTGAGGAAGCCCAGCGCCGAGGTGCTGCAGCAGGTCGCGAAGGCGCTGCGGATCTCCGCCGAGACGCTCTACGTGCGGGCCGGGATCCTCGACGAGAAGGAGCGGGAGGAGCTGGAGACGCGCGCCGTCCTCCTGGCCGATCCCTCGATCAACGAGCGGCAGAAGCAGGTGCTGCTCCAGATCTACGACTCGTTCCGCAAGGAGAACGCCGCCGAGGCCGCTTCCGCGGACGTCCCCGGGGACGACGGCGTCCCCGGACCCGCGCAGGCGCCCGCGCCCGTGCCCGATGCCGAAGAACCGCCTTCGCGCTAGCCCGTACGTACGCCACATCCGGGAGGACCACCAGCATGGCCATCATCGACGAACTGCGCACCCCCCTCTACTTCGCCGCCGGCACCGCCGACCTCGCCGTGCGGCAGGCCCGGAAGGTTCCCGGCCTGATCGAGCAGATCGCGGCCGAGGCGCCCGCGCGCATCGAGGCCGTCCGGAAGACCGACCCGAAGGCCGTGCAGGAGAAGGTGACCGTCCAGGCCAAGGAGGCCCAGGCCACCGCCCGGACGAAGTTCGCCGAGGTCGTCGAGGTCCTCGACACCGACCTCAAGAAGCTCGGCGAGACCGCCCAGGACCTCGCCCTGCGCGGGGTCGGCGTCGCCGCCGAGTACGCGGTCAAGGCGCGCGAGAAGTACGAGGAGGTCGCCGCCCACGGCGAGGAGACCGTCCGCGCCTGGCGCGGCGAGGCCGCCGAGGAGATCACCGAGATCGCCATCGCCGTCGAGCCCGACCCGGAGCCGAAGGCCGACGCGGTCGACGGGGCCAGGACGGTCGGGACCATCCGGGCCGAGGCCGGGGAGAAGAAGGCGCCCGCCAAGAAGACCACCGCCCGCAAGGCGCCCGCCAAGAAGGTGTCGGTCACCGCCGAGAAGGAGTAGGGGCGAACCCCGTACGGGTACACGGAGCGCCGTACCGGGTACCTTGACCGTGAGGCGCTCTCTCTCCCTCCCCACTAGGCGGTGCTCAGCATGTTGCGCGCGGGATTCGATTCCCTCCTTAACCTGGTGATGTTCCTGGTCTTCACCGGCTTCGCCGTCGCGGCGCTCGTCTTCGCCGCCATGGCGCGCGAGGACGCCTACCGCGCCGCGGAGAAGCAGACGAAGAAGTTCTGGCTGATCATCCTGGGCGTCAACCTCGTCCTCAACCTGCTCCTGCCGATGCTGTTCCTGCAGATCGCCGGAGTGATCGCCGCCATCGTGTTCATGGTGGACGTGCGCCCCGCGCTCGCGCAGGTCTCGGGCGGCGGCCGCGGCCCCCGGGGCGGCGGTTCCAGCAGCGACGGACCGTACGGCCCCTACAACGGCGGCCGGTAGCGGAGCGGGAGCGACGAGCAGGCGGCGGCAGGGCCCGGGGTCATCCCCGGGCCCTGTCCCTTTCCAGGGCCAGGACGGCCACGTCGTCCGTCAGCTCGCCGCCGTTCAGGGACCGGACCTCCGTCACGGCCGCCTCCAGGAGCTCCTCGCCCCGCAGGCCCTCGTCCAGCTGCCGGTTCATCATCGCGACCATGCCCTCCTGGCCGAGGCGCGGCGAACCGGGCCCGGCCGAGCGGCCCTCGATCAGCCCGTCCGTGTACATGAGCAGGCTCCACGCCCCGCCCAGCTCCACCTGGCGGCGCGGCCAGCGGGCGCGCGGCAGCAGCCCCAGGGCCGGGCCGCCGTCCTCGTACGGGAGGAGCCGCGCGGCCCGTCCCCGCCGGGCGATCAGGGGCGAGGGGTGCCCGGCCAGGCAGAGGCCGGCCCGGCGTCCGTCGGGCGCGATGTCGACCGTGCAGAGGGTCGCGAAGATCTCCTCGCTCTCCCGCTCGTGCTCCAGGACCTGCTGCATCGTCGAGAGCAGCTCGTCCCCGCACAGGCCCGCGAAGGTCAGGGCCCGCCAGGCGATCCGCAGCTCGACCCCGAGCGCCGCCTCGTCGGGGCCGTGCCCGCAGACGTCGCCGATCATGGCGTGGACCGTGCCGTCCGGGGTGCGGACGACGTCGTAGAAGTCGCCGCCGAGCAGCGCGCGGGACCGGCCGGGCCGGTAGTGGGCCGCGAACCGCAGGTCGGAGCCCTCCAGGAGCGGCGTCGGGAGCAGTCCGCGCTCCAGGCGGGCGTTCTCCTGGGCCCGCAGCCGGGACTCGGCCAGCTTCACCTGCACGGCGTCGGCCCGCTTGCGCTCGACCGCGTACCGGATGGCCCGGCTGAGCAGGCGCCCGTCGAGCTCCTCGCGGAAGAGGTGGTCCTGGGCCCCGACCCGCACCGCCTCGGCGGCCAGCTCGGCGTCTGCCGAGGCCGCGAGCGCGAGGACGGCGTGGCGCGGGGCCAGGCGCAGGATGTGCCGGAGCGGGGCGAGCGGGTCGTCGCCCGCGGCGGCCCGGGGGCCGGGCAGCGAGAGGTCGACGAGGACGCAGTGGACGTCGTCGGTGAGCAGCCGCTCGGCCTCGGTGAGGTTGCGGGCGGTACGGATGCGGACCCGGGTGCCGGCGGCGTCCGCCGCGTCGAGGAGTTCGGGTACGGCGAAGGCGCCCGCCGGGTCGTCCTCGACGACCAGGAGAGTCAGATCGGTGCGGTCGGTGCCTGTGACTGTGCCTGTCATAGCGGTGGCGTCCATGGCGCTGGCGTCCGTATCGGTGGCGTCCGTATCGGTGTCTCCGCCGGGGCCCGCGGCGGCAGAGACGTTTCTCTGACGCGGTACGGATACGGGCATCGGTCCGGTTGTTCCTTCCCTCCCCCCGAGGGGGCGCGGAGCGCCGGATGGCACCCCGCCCGTCCCGGACCCTAGCGGTAGGGCGGTGCGCAGCGGAATGGAGATCGGCCGTGAGTGCGCGCGTCGCGGTTGGCATATGCCGCGGAAGGGGAGGTACCCGCCCCCGCGCGGCAGGTGGGACGGGTCCGGGGGCCATGAGAAAGGTCACGCGGGCGGGGCGGCGGGCGGGCGGCGGGGCCTGTGGCCGGGGCTTTCTCCGTCACGTCGGGAGGGGGCGGGGCACGGGCCGGGCGGTACGGGCCCGCCGGAAGGCGCCGCGCACACGGGCCCGGGGGCCCACCGCTCGCGCAGCCCGCGGGCGCGCCGTTCGCACGGACCTGTAGGCGCACCGCTCGCGCGGGCCCACTACTCGTAACGGCTCACTGCTCGCGTGGGCTCACCGTTCGCACGGACCCGCGGGCGCACCGCTCATGCGGGTCCACTGCTCGCGCCGGCCCACCGCTCGCACGCATCCGTAGGCACACCGCTCGCGCCGGCCCACTGCTCGTACCGGCTCACCGTTCACACCGGCCCGCCGCTCACACCGGGCGGACGACTCCCAGGATCTCCATCGAGCCCGCGCCCGCGAGGGTGATGTTCCGTCCCGGGCGCGGTGCGTGCACCATCGTCCCGTTGCCGACGTACATCCCGATGTGGCTCGCGTCCTTGAAGTAGACGATCAGGTCGCCCGGCCGCATGTCCTTGACGTCCACGCGCGGCAGCAGCCGCCACTGCTCCTGCGAGGTGCGCGGGATCCGGAGGCCCGCCGCGCCCCAGGCGCTCTGGGTCAGGCCGGAGCAGTCGAAGGAGCCGGGGCCCTCGTCGCCCCAGCCGTACGGCTTGCCGATCTGGGCCGTCGCGAACTCGACCGCCTTCAGGCCCTCCGCGGTCGCCTCCGCCCTCAGCCCCTTGAGGGCGCCGGCGTCGAGCCAGGTCCGCTGGGCGTCCTTCTGGGCCTGCTCCTCCAGGCGGCGCAGCCGCTCCCGCTCCTCGGCGGCGAGCTCGGACTCCAGCTTCCTGGCCGCGTCGATCTTGGCGTTGATCTCCTTGCGCGCCGCGTCCTGCCGGACGCGGTTGGCCTCCAGCCGGGTCCAGTGTTCGCTGGCCTCCTTGGCGTAGACGTCCAGCGAGGCCTGGGTGCGGGTCATCTCGGCGAGGAGGTCCTTGGTGGCCTTCGCGCCGTCCTTGATGCGTCCCGCGGCGTCGAGGAAGAGCTGCGGGTCGTTGGTGAGGATGAGGTGCGCGCCCTCGGGCAGACCGCCGTTGCGGTACTGGGCGCGGGCGGCGGCGCCCGCCTGGATCTTGAGGCCCTCGATCTTCTCGCGCCCCTCCGTGAGCATCCGGTTGACCCGGACGATCTCGGTGGACTGCTCCTTGGCCTTCTCCTCGGCGAGGTTGTACGCGTCGGTGGCGACGGCGGCCTGCCGGTACAGACCGTCCATCTCCTTGCGCACCTCCTCCAGGCTCTTCTTCGGCGGGGGAGGGGGCAGCGGCGCGGCGGAGGCCTGGAGGGTCAGCGCGGGGGAGGCCAGCACGGCCAAGGCGCAGATCACGGTGATCGCGGCGGCACGGCGGCGTCGGTTCACGAGCTCCCCCTCTGGTGACCCACAACTGATTTACCGTCAGTAACCTGGCGGTGACCTTGGCGATAGTGCCATGCGAAACCGGAAAGTAACAAGGGAAAGCGAGGCCTGTCGGACGTGTTCCCCCCATGGGTGACGTAAGGGGCGGGAGTGGCGTTCCACAGGTGGCGAGAATTCGGCGGGAGTGGGGGCGGGAAGGGGATCGGCCGTTCGGCCGAGGCCCCCGGCGGGCCGTCACGTCCACGGCGCCGGCGCCCCCCGCCGCACCGTCACGCCCGCGGCACCGGCGCCTCCCACCGCACCGTCACGCCCGCGGCACCGGCGCCTCCCGCCGCACCGTCACGTCCGCGGTGCCAGCGCCTCCCAGCGCACCGTCACTTCCCCCTGCCGCCACCGCCGGGGACCGTCCGTCAGCGGCCAGTCCGCCGCCAGGTCGCGCACCGAACGGATCCAGCGCTGGCGCGCGCCGAGCGAGGCGTACGGGGCGGCCGCGGCCCATGCCCGGTCGAAGTCCCGGAGGAAGGCGTGCACCGGCTCGCCCGGCACGTTCCGGTGGATCAGCGCCTTCGGCAGTCGCTCCGCCAGGTCGGAGGGGCGGTCGAGCGAGCCGAGCCGGGTGGCGAAGGTCACGGTGCGGGGTCCGTCCGGACCGAGCGCCACCCACACGTGCCGGCGCCCGATCTCGTCGCAGGTGCCCTCCACGAGCAGCCCGCCCGGGGCGAGCCGTGCGCACAGGCGCTCCCAGACCGCCGCGACCTGCTCCTCGTCGTACTGGCGCAGCACGTTCGCGGCCCGGACCAGGGCGACCCGGCCGGGGACCGGCACCTCGAAGCCGCCGTGCAGGAAGGAGAGCCCCTCGTGCTCGTACGGCCGGGCGGCCTCGACCCGGGCGGGCTCGATCTCGACGCCGTACAGCCGGGTGCGGGGATCGGCGGTGCGCAGCCGGGCGAGCAGTTCGACGGCGGTCCAGGGGGCGGCCCCGTACCCGAGGTCGACGGCGAGGGGCGGCTCGGGGGAGCGGCGCAGGGCGGGCCCGTGGACGGCGGCGATCCAGCGGTCCATGCGGCGCAGCCGGTTCGGGTGGGTGGTCCCGCGGGTCGGGGCGCCGACGGGGCGGGTGGTGCGCGGGGCCATGCCAAGAGCGTAAGGGGTGCGGGGGAGGGGCCGCGCGTCCCGCCCTCCGGCAATGAATTGGCAAAGCGCCCCCGCCACCGGAAATGAAAGGGGCCGTTCCGGTGTTGTCGCGGCTGGAGGACGTACCGCGTCCTCCAGTCGCCATGCCCGACCCGGAACGGCACGCCCCGGGCCGGCCCGGATCGGTACGGCCCGATCCGGTCCGACCCGAAGACCGAAGACCTGAAACCAGCAGACGACGACCGGCCGACGACCGGCCGAACGCACGCCGAAGACCGAAGGCCCCGGTCCGAGCTCCGACCCCGGCCCCGGTCCCGGCCCCCGAGCGGAAGGACCGCCGACGTGAGCCAGTACGTGTCCCGGTTCGCCGGTACCCGGCACCGGCACCCGGCGCCGGCCCGGCTCCGGCTTCCCGGCCGGCCCCGGCCCCCCCGGCGCGTGGCCATGCTCAGCGTCCACACCTCGCCGCTGCACCAGCCGGGCACCGGCGACGCGGGCGGCATGAACGTCTACATCGTCGAGCTGGCCAAGCGGCTCGCCGCCCTCGACATCGAGGTGGAGATCTTCACCCGGGCCACCACCGGCGGCCTCTCCCCGGTGGTCGAGCTGGCGCCGGGCGTGCTCGTGCGGCACGTCGACGCCGGCCCGTACGAGGGCCTGGCCAAGGAGGAGCTGCCGGCCCAGCTCTGCGCCTTCACGCACGGCGTGATGCAGGCGTGGGCGGGCCACCGCCCGGGGTACTACGACCTCGTCCACTCCCACTACTGGCTCTCCGGGCACGTCGGCTGGCTCGCCGCCCAGCGCTGGGGCGTCCCGCTGGTCCACGCCATGCACACCATGGCGAAGGTCAAGAACGCCTCGCTCGCCGAGGGCGACACGCCCGAGCCCGCGGCCCGCGTGATCGGCGAGACCCAGATCGTCTCCGCCGCCGACCGGCTGATCGCCAACACGGCCGAGGAGGCCGACGAGCTGGCCCGCTTCTACGACGCGGAGCCCGGCAAGATCGCCGTCGTCCACCCGGGCGTCAACCTCGACCGCTTCCGCCCCGCCGACGGCCGCGCCGCCGCCCGGGCCCGGCTCGGCCTGCCCCGGGACGCCTTCGTGCCGGTCTTCGCCGGCCGGATACAGCCGCTGAAGGCCCCGGACATCCTGCTCCGGGCGGTAGCCCGGCTCCTGGACCGGGACCCGTCGCTGCGCTCCCGCATGGTCGTCCCCGTGGTCGGCGGCCCGAGCGGCAGCGGCCTGGCCAAGCCGGAGGGCCTCCAGAAGCTCGCCGCCCGGCTCGGCATCGCGGACGTCGTGCGCTTCCACCCGCCGGTGGGCCAGGAGCGGCTCGCGGACTGGTTCCGCGCGGCCAGCGTCCTCGTCATGCCCTCGTACAGCGAGTCGTTCGGCCTGGTCGCCATAGAGGCACAGGCGGCCGGCACCCCGGTCGTCGCGGCGGCGGTGGGCGGTCTGCCCGTGGCCGTGCGGGACGACGTGACCGGCTTCCTCGTGCAGGGCCACGACCCGGCGGACTACGCGCGGGCGCTCGGCCGCTTCGCGGACGACCCGTCCCTGTCGGACCGGATGGGCGAGGCGGCGGCGGCGCACGCGAGCTCCTTCGGCTGGGACACGGCGGCCTCGGCCACGGCGGACGTCTACACGGCCGCCGTGCACGACCACCGGCTGCGCGACAACCGGCGTCGCGTACGCTCCCACCATGGCTGAGGACAAGACCGCCGAGGACGTCAGGCAGACGATCGAGTCCACGCTCGACGACGCGGAACTGGAGTGGGAGTCCCCCGCGCCGGGCTCCTACGTCGTCAAGCTCCCGGGCACGCGCAAGCTCTTCACGACGCTCTCCCTCCGCGCGGGCCGCCACTCCCTCTCCCTCAACGCCTTCGTCGTCCGCCACCCGGACGAGAACGAGGCGGGCGTCCACCGCTGGCTCCTGGAGCGCAACCTCAAGCTGTACGGGGTGGGTTACGCGGTCGACGGCCTCGGCGACGTGTACCTCACCGGCAAGCTCCCGCTCGCCGCCGTCACGCCCGGGGAGCTGGACCGGCTGCTCGGCTCGGTCCTGGAGGCGGCGGACGGCGACTTCAACACGCTCCTGGAGCTGGGCTTCGCCACGTCGATCCGGCGCGAGTACGCGTGGCGGGTCTCGCGGGGCGAGTCGACCCGGAACCTGGACGCGTTCAAGAACCTGCTGGCGAAGACGCCGGAGGACCCGCCCACGGAGCAGACGGAGCCGACGGACCGACAGGGGCCCCTCGCTCCTCCCGGCCCTCCCGGTACCGCCCCGGCGTGACCCCGAACTCGCGCCGGAACGCGTGCGAGAGCGCGTACGGCGTGCTGTAGCCGACGCGGCGGGCGACGGCGCCCAGCGGATCCGCGCCGTTCCGGAGCAGGGCGGCGGCGCGGTTCAGCCGCCACCAGGTGAGGTACGCCATCGGGGCCCGGCCGACGCGGGCGGTGAAGCGGCGGACCAGGGTGGCGCGGGAGACGCCCGCCTCGGCCGCGAGCCGGTCGACGGTCCAGGGCGCGGCCGGGTCGGCGTGCAGGGCGCGCAGCGCGGCGGCGGCCACCGGGTCGCCGAGGGCGGCGGGCCAGACGCCGCCCGCGCTCCCGTCCGTGCCCCCGTCCATCCAGGACCGGATCATGTAGACGAGCAGCAGGTCGAGCAGGCCGGGCAGGGCGATGCCGGACCCGGGCCGCTCGGCCTCCTCCCCGCCCAGCTCGACCGCCAACAGGCTTACGGCGGCGCGGAGTTCGGGGGAGGCGCCGTCGCGGTCCGGCAGGTGGACGAGGGAGGGCAGTTCGGCCAGGAGCGGGTGCGCGTGGCTGCGGTCGAGCCGGTACTTGCCGCAGAGCATCACCACCGCGGGCTCTCCCGGCCGGGGCGCGGGCACGGTCCCGCTCGCCGGACCCCCGCCGCCCCGGTGGACGAAGGGCTCGGCCCGCGCGACGGTCTCCGCGTCGGCGGGCGAGTCGGCGATCACGTGCCCGGTCCCGTGCGGGAGCAGCACGGCGTCCCCCGACCCGAGCGCGACCGGATCGCCGCCGTCGGGCAGCAGCCAGCAGGAGCCTTCGAGGAGGACGTGGAAGCCGGCGCCGTCGTACGGTTCCAGCCGCGCGCACCAGCGCCCGCCCGTTCGCAGCCGGTGGGAGAAGGGCCGCCCGACCCGTACGGCCGAGATCGCGTCGCTCACCACGTCCATGGGCGGCACCGTACCGCCGACGGGGCGTGAGCCGTACGCGTATCCACGGGAGTCGCGGGAGCATTGAACGGCTCACCGGGGCCTCCCTAGGGTCGACGGCATGAGCGACGGCGTGAGTGGCGACATGGGTGGCGACGGTACGAGCGGTGACGGCGTGGGCGGTGACGGCAGGAGTCGGGAGAGCGCGCAGCGCATGGTCCTGGGGGACGTCGAGGTCATCCGGGTCGTGGAGTGGCGGGGCCCGTTCGGACCCGCCCGCGACCTGGTGCCGGGGGCCGGGCCCGGCCTGTGGGAGGACAACGGGGCGTGGCTGGTGCCGGACCACTGGAACCCGGCCGACGGCAGTGCGCGGATGGCGCTCCAGAGCTGGGTGCTGCGCAGCGGGGGCCTGACCGTCCTGGTCGACACGGGGGTGGGCGACGGGCGCGAGCGCCCGGGGGCGCCGCTCTTCCACCGGCGGCGGGACGGCTTCCTCGGGAGCCTGGAGCGGGCGGGCGTGCGGCCCGAGGACGTGGACGTGGTCGTGAACACGCACCTGCACGCGGACCACGTCGGCTGGAACACCCGGCCCGGTGACGCGCCGGGCGAGTGGGTGCCGGCCTTCCCGAACGCCCGGTACCTCCTCCCGGCGGCCGACGACGCCCACTTCGGCCCGGGGAACGCGTACGGCGGCGGGCTGCGCGCGCAGGACCGGCTCGTCTACGAGGACAGCGTGGCGCCCGTGCACCGGGAGGGCCGGACGGTGCTGTGGGACGGGGAGCACCGCGTCGACGGGAACCTGGTGCTGGAGTCGGCGCCCGGCCACACGCCCGGCTCCGCGGTGCTCCGGCTCGAATCCGGGGGAGACCGGGCGGTCTTCGTCGGGGACCTCGTCCACAGCCCCGTACAGCTCCTGGACCCCTCGCACGGAAGCTGCTTCTGCATGGACCCGGCGGGGGCGGAGGCGAGCCGCCGCCGGATCCTCGAACGGGCGGCGGACCGGCGGGAGCTTGTCGTCCCCGCGCACTTCGGCGGGGCGGGAGCGGCCGAGGTGCGCAGGGAGGGCGGGGGCTTCGCCCTGAAGAACTGGGCGGAGTGGACGGGCCGGTGAGGTGCGGGGACTGACGGGTCGGGCGCCGACGGGGCGGCTGTCGACGGATCAGGAGCCGACGGGGGAGTCCTCGGCGTCCCCGCCCTTCACGACGACGGGAGCGGGCGCGGGAGAGGCCAGGGGACCGGGCACGGGAAGGGGCGCGGGCGTGGGCGCGGGAACGACGGCCCCGGTCTTCCCGGCCTCCCCGGTCTTTCCGACCTCCCGCACCTCCCCGACTGCCCCGGTCTCCCCGGTCTCCTCGGCGAGGGCCTTCCGCAGCCGGGTGGCGTAACCGGCGGCGGCGAGGACGCCGATCACGGCGGTGGCCGCCCAGAGGACGTCGGGGCCGGGCCCGTCGACGACCGCGCCGGCGAGGATCGGGGCGACGAAACCGGCGACGGACCAGGAGATGCCCATGACGCCCTGGTAGCGGCCGCGGGCGTGCTCGGGGGCGAGGCGGGCGGTGGCGGCGGCGTTGGTCGGGACGTGGATCATCTCGCCGACGGTCCAGACGACCACGGTCGCGGCGAAGGCGACGGAGGAGCCGGCGAGGGCGGTGGCGCCGGTGCCGAGGCCGAAGAGGAGGGAGGAGAGGGCGAGGAGGAGGACGGGGGAGCGCTTGTCGGTGAGCTTGTTGACGAGGAGCTGGAAGCCGACGATGACGAAGCCGTTGACGGCGATGACGACGCCGTAGGACGAGGGGGGGAGCCCCTGGTCCGCCATGGTCAGGGGAAGCCCGATCCAGGGAGCGGTGAAGACCAGACAGACGAGGAGGTTGAGGAGGACGAGCGTCCGGAAGGGCGCGTCGCGCAGCACGGTGAGCGTGCTGACCTTCTCCTCGGCGGCGGGCTTCCCCTCCTCCCGGGGCGGCCGCTCGGGCCGGGTCTCGGGGAGCCGGAGGAAGACGATGACGGCGCACAGGACGGTGGCGACGGCGTCGACGACGAAGAGGGTGCGGTAGCCGAGGAAGGCCGCGGCGCCGCCGCCGATCGCGGCGACGGCGAAGCCGAGGTTGAGGGCCCAGTAGTTGAGGGCGTAGGCCCGGCGCACGTCGTGGGCGGGGACCATGTCGGCGATGGTGGCGTTGATGGGGGGCCGGACGGCCTGCATGGCGACGCCCATCAGCAGGACGACGACGGCGATGCCCCAGGCACTGGTGACGACGGCGAGGGCGGCGGCGCAGGCGGCGCCCGCGAGGTGCATGGTGACCATGGTGGGGCGGCGGCCCCAGCGGTCGGTGAGCACGCCGCCGAGCGGGGAGCCGGCGATGCCGCCGAGACCGTGGAGGGCGACGACGAGCCCGGCGAACCAGGCGGAGTGCCCGAGTTCCAGGGTCAGGTAGAGGGAGAGGAAGGTGAGGACGAAGGCGCCGGTCCGGTTGACGAGGGTGGAGAGCCAGAGCCACCAGAAGCCGGGCGGAAGACCGGAGACCGTCTCGCGGGCCGATCGTCTGAGCGTACTGATGGACATGTGTGGCGCTCCCTGGCGTAAGTAAGCCCCTATGCGGCTCTGCGTAACTTACGCATCTCTCATGCCGGACACCACCGGATTGACGACGCGCGTCAATCGTCGGAGGTCGATTAGGCTCGTACGCATGGCCGACGCACCGTACAAGCTGATCCTCCTCCGTCACGGCGAGAGCGAGTGGAACGAGAAGAATCTGTTCACCGGATGGGTGGACGTGAACCTCACCGCGAAGGGCGAGAAGGAGGCGACGCGCGGCGGCGAGCTGCTGAAGGACGCCGGCCTGCTGCCCGACGTGCTGCACACCTCCCTCCAGAAGCGCGCCATCCGCACGGCGCAGCTCGCCCTGGAGTCGGCGGACCGTCACTGGATCCCGGTGAACCGCTCCTGGCGCCTGAACGAGCGCCACTACGGCGCCCTCCAGGGCAAGGACAAGGCGCAGACGCTCGCCGAGTTCGGCGAGGAGCAGTTCATGCTGTGGCGCCGCTCGTACGACACCCCGCCGCCGCCGCTGTCGGACGACAGCGAGTACTCGCAGGCCCACGACGCCCGCTACCAGACGATCCCGCCGGAGCTCCGCCCGCGCACGGAGTGCCTGAAGGACGTCGTCGAGCGGATGCTCCCGTACTGGTACGACAACATCGTCCCGGACCTCCTCGCCGGCCGCACGGTCCTGGTCGCCGCCCACGGCAACAGCCTCCGCGCCCTGGTCAAGCACCTGGACGGCATCTCGGACGCCGACATCGCGGGCCTCAACATCCCGACCGGCATCCCCCTCGCCTACGAACTCGACGAGGACTTCAAGCCCCTCAACCCGGGCGGCACGTACCTCGACCCGGAGGCGGCGGCCGCGGCGATCGAGGCCGTGAAGAACCAGGGCAAGAAGAAGTAGCCCCGCCCCGACGCACGGACGAGCCCCCCGCCCGCGGATCCTCCGCCGGTGGGGGGCCGGTTCGTTCCGCGGGCCGCCGGCGCGGTGCGCGCCGGAGTTGACGCCCCGGGGCGCGGGCCCGGTGTCCCGGAGGGGCCCGCACGCCGTTCCGCCGACGGCGGAACACCGGCCGGACCGGGCCCGGCGCTCCTACGGTCCCGTGCCATGACGACGATCACGACGCGCACGGTCGCGTACCCGGCGGACGGTCTGACGATGATCGGACACCTCGCGCTCCCGGCCGGTGCCGGCCGCCGGCCCGCGGTGCTGCTCGGGCCGGAGGGCACGGGACTCGGTGACGTCGAGCGCCGCCGGGCCGACGCCCTCGCCGAGCTGGGGTACGTGGCGCTGGCCTTCGACCTCCACGGCGGGCGCTATCTGGACGATCCCGAGGAGATGCTGGCCCGTTGCCTGCCGCTGCTCGCCGACCCCGACCGGATGCGGGACGTCGGTCGTGCGGCACTCGACGTGCTGCGCGCCGAACCGCGGACCGATCCCGAACGGATCGCCGCCGTCGGCTACGGCACCGGGGGCGCCATCGGGCTGGAACTCGGGCGCGCCGGCGTCGACCTGCGCGCGATCGGGACGGTCAACGCGACCACCACGGGCCGGCCGGGCGAGGCGGCGCGCATCCGCTGCCCGGTGTGGGCCGGGGTCGGGTCGGAAGACCCGATCATGTCCCCCGCGCAACGGGAGGCGTTCACCGCCGAGATGCAGGCCGCGGGCGTCGACTGGCGCCTCACGGTCTACGGCGGCGCCCTGCACGCCTTCCACCACCCGCCGGTCGACCACCCCACGGTTCCCGGCGTCGGCCACCATCCCGAGCACGCGCGGCGAGCCTGGCGCGACGTCGTCGACCTGCTCGCCGAGTGCCTGCCCGTGCCGGAGGACCCGGGGGCGTGAGACCCGGGCCCCCGGCCGCGCTCCGCTCCGCCGGACCCCCGCACGGGCGGGGCCGATCCGGGCGTCCTCCTCCGCACGGGCGGCCCGACGGAGACCGGGCGGCACCGCGACGAGGCGCCCGTGGCGGGCGGCTGAGCGGCGAGTACGTCACCGGGTGACGGCGCCGACGGGCGGCGGCGGACGCCGCGCGGTGCGGTACGGCCGTCGGCGCTCAGGCACCGGCGGGATCGTCGGCGACCCCGAAGTGCTGGGAGACCTCGTCGAGCGTGAAGCGGGCGCGGAGCTTGCAGGCGGAGTTCTGGTTGGCGAAGAAGCCCGGGCGCCACAGGGCCTGTTCGCGGGGCACGGCGCGTTCCCACGCGACCGGAACGATCCACTCGCGCCGGTCCTCCCCGTCCTGCGGGACCGCCTCCCCGCTCCGCGAGGCCGCCTCCCCGTCCCGCCGGGCGGCCTCCCCGTCCCGCGAGGCCGCCTCCCCGTCCCGTGCCGCGTCCGACCCGGCCGGGCGGTACGCGCCCGTCAAGGGCAGCTCGGCCATGCGCCTGCTCTCGCCGTCCACGTCGAGGAGGGCGTCCTCGAAGGGCTGCGCCTCGCCCGACACCGTGCCGACCCCCACGTACCCTGCCTTCGGGATGTGGGTGAACACGCGCGCGCCGACCGGCAGGGAGCGGATCGTGCGGGAGAACCACTCCCCGCCGCCGGCCGACACGAAGCCGTAGCGGCGCGCGTCGTCCCAGTTCCGGCCCTCGCGCTCGTCGCCGAAGGAGACGTACCAGTCCGTCCCGTTCCAGGGTTCCTGCTTTCCGCGCGCCTTCGCCCCCGCCGACGGCGCCGCCGCCTCCGCGTCGTCGATCAGCCAGGTGCGGGCCAGGTAGGAGCGCCCCTCGTCCTCGAAGTACCGGAAGAAGAGGACGTTGACCGGCACCTGGAACCCGGAGGCCAGGTAGCCGACGATCCGCTCCGTCGCCGCGTCGACCTCGCTCGCGACGATCGTCAGGGAGTGGGTGGAGTTCAGGGCCTCCGGCGGGCTGCCGCCGAACCGCAGCGCGAAGGCCTCGTCGAGCTCCTCCGGCAGGCTCCGCTCGCGGGCGTACGCGCCGTAGATGTCGCGCACCTGCTCGTTGGACAGCTCCTGGACCCAGGAGCCGTAGTCGAGGACCTGCGCGACCACGTCACGGGGCGTGCGGTCCCGCTTGAGTTCGAGCACGTGCAGGCTCCCCTCGGCGTCCATGCCGAGCAGGTCCACGAACTTCCCGTGCTGCGTCGGCACCTGACGCCCGATCAGCATGAGGGGCGTCCCCAGGATGCCCGGATCCGCCTCGATCAGCCCTTCGAGCCGGGACTCCAGCGGCATCGGCCGCGTGACGACCCGTACGGGCTTGTCGTCCACTCGCCACAGTCCGAATTCCAGCGGCATGCGTGTGCTTCCCTTCCCTCGGAACCCCTCGCTCAGAACCCCTCGCAGGCCTTCTCCCGGAAGTCCTCCAGCGGTGCCGTCCCGATCATGTCGTCCGCTCCGTACCGCACCTGACCAGGAGTCAGGGCCGCCAGGTCCTCCGTCGTGAACGAGACGCCGGACGTCGACCAGGAGTCGTCCTCGGTCCAGGCGTACATCCTGTACGCCTGCCCGGGGGCCAGCCGCCCGAAGGGCTTCTCCGCGGTCCAGCCGTCGCCGGGGGAGGCCAGGGGCCAGGTGGTGAGGCCGGTGATCGGGCCGTCGTGCTTCCAGACGCCCGCGTCCTCCTGGGCCCCGGGGTCCTCGGCGTCGGTGTGCAGCGTCGCCCCGTCGACGTGCTCCTCGCACATCGCGATCACCCCGACCGGCGAGCCGTCCTTCCCCACCGTCACCCCCGCGACTCCCGCGACCGGCACGGTGCAGCCGGAGAGGAGCGGTGCCGCGCCCACGGCGGCGGCCGCGGCGGCGATGGCGACGAGCGGAGCACGGCGTATCGGCATGGGCGCATTCTGGCGTACGAGGGGAGGCGTGGGGAGCGTCGACCGGGAGGGGCGTCGGCCGGAGGGCATCGGCCGGGAGGGGTGTCGATCGGAGGGGCGTCGACCGGAGGGCATCGACCGGGAGGGGCGTCGGCCGGAGGGCATCGGCCGGGAGGGGTGTCGATCGGAGGAGCGTCGGCCGGGGGGAGCCTCAATCGGAGGAGACTCGACCGGAAGGAGCCTCGACCGGAGGAGCGCAAATTCGGACGACGGATCCGCACGCCCCCGCTAGCGTCCGGACCATGAGCAACGCCCCCGGCGCCCCGAGCGCCTCCCTCCGCCTCCAGGAGGTCACCCCCGCCACCGTCGACGCCGCCCTCGACCTCCGCGTCCACCCCCACCAGGAGCGGAACGTCGCGCCCGTCGTGCGGTCCCTCGCCGAGGCCTACGCCTTCGGCGAGGCCGCCTGGCCCCGGCTGATCCTCGACGGCGAGCGGCTCGTCGGGTTCCTCATGGCCTTCCTCGACCTCCCGTGGAACGAGGAGGACCCCGATGACCGGCGCAGCGGCCTCTGGCGGCTCAACATCTCCGCCGACGCGCAGGGCGAGGGGTACGGGCGCTTCGCCGTCCTCTCCGTCGCCGACGAGCTGCGGCGGCGCGGCACGCGGCGGATGTACGTGACCTGGCAGCCCGGCGACGACGGGCCCGGCGCGTTCTACCGCCGGCTCGGGTTCCGCACCACCGGGGAGACGAGCGGAGAACAGGTCGTCGGCGTGCTCGACCTGTAGGGAAAGACGAAGGAGGGGTGCGGCAAGCCGCACCCCTCCTGTACGCGGGATCCCTCCCGTACGCGGGAACCCGCCCGCGCGCGTTCTCGTACGCGCGCGTTCCCGCCCGCGTCAGCCCGAGCAGCCCCCGCACTGGCACGGCCCGCCCGACTGGCAGCCGCAGCCGCAGCCCGAGCCGCAGCCGCAGGCGCCGAGGACGGGCAGCAGGACCGCCTCGCGCGGCGGCTCCGTCCCGGAGTCGGTCGTCATCGGGGAATCGGCCATGGGGTCCCTCCCTTTCGAGGCGCGGATCGCCTCCCCCCATTGCATGCCCACCCGCACCGGCGCATCAACGGCGCACCGGAGCCCGTGCGACCACGCGCCCCCCGGAGGGGCTACGCGCCCTCCACCGGCGCGTCCGCCGCCTGGAGCTCGTCCGCGTGCTCGCCCGTCACCAGGTACACCACCCGCTTCGCCACCGACACCGCGTGGTCCGCGAACCGCTCGTAGTACCGGCCGAGCAGCGTCACGTCCACGGCCGTCTCGATGCCGTGCTTCCACCGGTCGTCCATCAGGTGCCGGAACAGCGTCCGGTGCAGCAGGTCCATCTCGTCGTCGTCCTGCTCCAGCTGGAGCGCCAGGTCGACGTCCTTCGTGATGATGACCTCCGCCGCCTTCGCCATCAGGCGCTGCGCGAGCTGTCCCATCTCCAGGATGGTCGCGTGCAGGTCCCTCGGCACGGCCGACTCCGGGAACCGCAGCCGCGCCAGCTTCGCGACGTGCTGCGCCAGGTCGCCCGAGCGCTCCAGGTCGGCGCTCATCCGCAGCGAGGTCACCACGATCCGCAGGTCCGTCGCCACCGGCTGCTGGCGGGCGAGCAGCGCTATCGCCCGCGCCTCCAGGTCGTGCTGGAGGTCGTCGACCTTCTGGTCCGCCGCGATCACGCTCTCCGCGAGCTTCAGGTCCGCGTCGAGCATCGCCGTCGTGGCGCGCCCGATCGCCGACCCGACGAGCCGGGCCATCTCGACCAGGCTCTCTCCGATCGAGTCCAGTTCCTCGTGGTACGCGTCCCGCATGGATGTCCCTCTCTACGCAAAGCTGCAAAGCTCCGGAGGCCCCGGGGGCTCCGGAGGTCCCGGGGTACGGGTGGGGTCCGAACCCCACGCTCCCACGTTCGGCCCCCTGTGCGTCCGGCTCCACCCCCTCGTGTGAACCGCCCCCGTCCCCCAGGTGAACTCTGGGCGACGCACGCCACCGCGCCCGCCGGGGCAAGTGAACCGGCCGGGTCTCCACGGTGAACTCTGGGCGACGACTGTTCGAGCAGCCACTCGGACGGCTGGGAGAGTGTCCGGAAGCCCGCATAACCTTGGGGCATGGACGTGAACGCGGCGGTCGCCGCATTGGCAGCGATCGCCGGCGTGTGCACCGGCGTGATCGCCATGCTGGCGTTCCGCTGGAGCGAACGCGACCAGACGCGCCCCACCCGTACCTCGCTGCACACCGACGCCGTGCTCCCGCCCGGCGTCGACACCGTGCTGTCCGTACTGCGCTCCTCCGCGGTCGTCCTCGACGAGAGCGACTCCGTGGTGAAGGCCAGCTCGGCGGCGTACGCGCTCGGTCTGGTCCGCGGCGGCAAGCTGGCCGTCGAACCCATGCTCAACATGGCCCGCGACACCCGTCGCGACGGAGAGATACGGCAGGTCGAACTGGACCTGCCCCGGCGCGGCACCGGACGCGGCGAGGCCCTCGCCGTCTCCGCCCGCGTCGCCCCGCTGGGCTCCCGGCTCGTACTGCTCCTGGTCGAGGACCTCACCGAGGCCCGGCGCATCGAGGCGGTGCGGCGGGACTTCGTCGCCAACGTCAGCCATGAGCTGAAGACGCCCACGGGCGCCCTCTCCCTGCTGTCCGAGGCGGTCATGGACGCCTCGGACGACCCCGAGGCGGTCACCCGCTTCGCGGGCCGGATGCAGATCGAGGCGACTCGCCTCACCAACCTCGTACAGGAGCTGATCGACCTCTCCCGCGTGCAGAACGACGACCCGCTGGAGGACTCCGAGCCGGTGTCCGTGGACGAGCTGGTCGCCGAGGCGATCGACCGCTCCCGGCACACCGCCACCACCAAGCAGATCACCATGGCCTCCGGCGGGTCGGCCGGACTGCACGTCTGGGGCAGCCGCGGCCAGCTCGCCGCCGCCCTCGGCAACCTCGTCGAGAACGCCGTCAACTACTCACCGGCCCACACCCGCGTCGGCATCGCGGCCCGCAAGATCGCCGCGCCCGGCGGCGACCTCATCGAGATAGCCGTCACCGACCAGGGCATCGGCATCCCCGACAAGGACAAGGAGCGCGTCTTCGAGCGCTTCTACCGCGTCGACCCCGCCCGCTCCCGTGCCACCGGCGGCACGGGCCTGGGCCTCGCCATCGTGAAGCACGTGGCCGCCTCGCACGGCGGGGAGGTCACCGTCTGGAGCACCGAGGGTCAGGGCTCCACCTTCACCCTGCGGCTGCCCGAGGCGGGCTCCGCACGGGACCGCCGGCCCGCCTCGTCCCCCACCCCAGATCTCATGACCGAACCGCTTCCCGCCCCGGAGGTCCTTCCGTGACCCGAGTGCTCGTCGTCGAGGATGAGGAATCCTTCAGCGACGCCCTGTCGTACATGCTCCGCAAGGAGGGCTTCGAGGTCGCCGTCGCGGCGACCGGGCCCGACGGCCTCGACGAGTTCGAGCGCAACGGAGCCGACCTCGTCCTCCTCGACCTGATGCTTCCGGGCCTTCCCGGTACCGAGGTGTGCCGCCAGCTGCGCGGCCGCTCGAACGTCCCGGTGATCATGGTGACCGCCAAGGACAGCGAGATCGACAAGGTCGTCGGCCTGGAGATAGGGGCCGACGACTACGTGACCAAGCCCTTCTCCTCGCGGGAGCTGGTCGCCCGCATCCGCGCGGTCCTGCGCCGCCGCGGCGAGCCGGAGGAGGTCACCCCGGCGGCCCTGGAGGCCGGCCCGGTCCGCATGGACGTCGACCGGCACGTGGTGACGGTCTCCGGCGGCAAGGTCGACCTGCCGCTGAAGGAGTTCGACCTCCTGGAGATGCTGCTGCGCAACGCGGGCCGCGTGCTGACCCGGATGCAGCTCATCGACCGGGTGTGGGGCGCGGACTACGTCGGCGACACCAAGACCCTCGACGTCCACGTCAAGCGCCTGCGCGCCAAGATCGAGCCGGACCCGGGCGCCCCGCGCTACCTGGTGACGGTCCGGGGCCTGGGCTACAAGTTCGAGCCGTAGGGGGTCCGCGTACGGACGCGGTCCCGCTCCGCACGCGGGACCCGCGCCGTACGCGAGATCCGCGTACGACACCCGCACGCGAGATGCGTACGTGAGATCCGTACACGAGGTCCGCACGCGAGGTCCGCACGTGAGGTCCGTACGTGAGATCCGTACGCGAAAGGGGCGCCCCCCGGCGGGGGCGCCCCTTCACGCATGCCGGCGTACGGGCCTCAGTGGCCGGCCTCGTGGCTCGCCTCGCCCGAAGGCGTCGCGGAGCCCTCGGCGCCGTGCCCGGCACCCTCCTCGCCGCTCTCCGAGCCGTGCCCGGCCTCGCCCGACGGGGACGCCGAGGCGGACGGCTTGGCGGACGGGGGAGCGGGGACGACCTCCGGGCCGAACTCCTTGAAGTAGCTGTCCGCAGGGACGACGAAGGCCTCCAGGGCCACCTCGCCGGTCCGGCTCAGCTTGAAGACGACCTTCTGCGCGTCGCCGAGGCGGGCGGACTCGGTGCCGTTCTCGATCACGGCGGTGGCGTTGCCCGCGCCGCCGATGACGACGGAGCCGTTGGCCGGGACGGTGACCGCGCCGGAACCGCCGGCGGGCGTCAGCTTCACGGTGGCGCTCGAACCCGGCAGGGTGATGGCGTCGAGCGTCTGCGGCTGGGAGCCGTTGTTGAAGACCGTGGCCGAGACGGCCGCCGGACCCTTGACGCCGATCTCGGGCTGGGTGATGACCAGGGCGTTCTGGACCTTGACGTCGTCCACCGTGACGGCGGCGTTGTCGGGCCGGACGCCGAGCGTCTGCGCGTCGTTGCCCGCACCACAGGCGGACAGCGCGGCGACGGAGAACACGAGGGCGGTGGCGGCGAGGGCGCCGCGTCGAAGGCTGCGGCTCACGGCGGCGGCATCTCCTAGGACGTACGGACGGGTTTGGGTGTCAAAGCCAACTAAAGGCGTGTCAGCGCGCTTAGGTTACCGAGCCGCACTCTCCGTCCCGCACCCGACCCGCCCCTAACCGGTCGCGCCCGTCCCGGGCGGCCCCGGGAGGCGACCGCCGGACGGCGCCGGGGAGAACCGCCCGTCACCGCCCCGTGCTCGCTCCGCGTGGCCGGATCACAACCCATTGACCTGTTGTTCACATAACCGCCTTGATCAATTCGGGGGTCCCCCGCATTCTCCGGAGCCGCCCCTCCGGGAAATCCCGGACCGATCTCGGCCGATCTCGGCTGATCAATTTCGGGAATCACCCCGGGATGCATCCGTACGAGTGACCGATCCTCGAACGGAGCACGTGAAGAAGGCCACTCCGAACCCGACAAATCGGGACATGACTCCCTCTTCGTGAAGGCCCGGGTAGGTGTAACGTGCGCGTTTCTCTCCGTCCGCACAGCCGCTCCGACCTGCGAATACCCCCTTCCGGAAGCTCTCCGCAGCACGTCCGCGTCGCTGTTGTCAAGCCCCGAGATATGCCCTGACCTGCGAAAACGCCATTCAGAAGAAGCCGTATCCGTGTTACTCTTGATAGCCACGGAAGGGGTACCTGTCACATGACGTTCAAGGTTGGCGACACCGTGGTCTATCCCCATCACGGGGCCGCGCTGATCGAGGCCATCGAAACTCGCCAGATCAAAGGCGTGGACAAGACCTACTTGGTGCTCAAGGTCGCGCAGGGTGACCTGACGGTCCGCGTGCCGGCGGACAACGCGGAGTTCGTCGGGGTCCGCGACGTGGTCGGGCAGGACGGGCTGGACCGGGTCTTCGAGGTGCTGCGCGCGCCGTACGCCGAAGAGCCGACGAACTGGTCCCGTCGCTACAAGGCGAACCTGGAGAAGCTCGCCTCCGGCGACGTCATCAAGGTCGCCGAAGTGGTGCGCGACCTGTGGCGGCGCGAGCGCGAGCGGGGTCTCTCCGCAGGTGAGAAGCGCATGCTCGCCAAGGCGCGGCAGATCCTGGTCAGCGAGCTGGCCCTCGCGGAGAACACGAACGAGGACAAGGCCGAGGCTCTCCTCGACGAGGTCCTCGCGTCCTGAGCGTGATCCGGCCACGCCGGAGCGCGCTCCTCAAGTGAAGCGATGCCGCGGTGCCCGCTGGCGTGCTGTGATCCACACAGCGCCGTCGTCGGGCGCTGCGGCATGTTCGCATACCCACGTACTTCTTCGGACGTGGCTTCCCCGCACGGACCGTCCGCAAGGACCCGTCCGCACGGAACGGCCCGATGCGCAGGGAACCCCCGCTCCGTCCGAACCCCCTGTGCTGGGCGGCAACGCCTCGACCGTCGTCACGGAAAGGGCCCGGTCAAGGCGGAGCGTCCGGCACGGTGAGTGCCCTACCCATGTCGGCCGCGGAAACAAACCTGCCGGAGTGCAACCGATGTCAGACGAAGCGCGTCCCCGCCGTACCGCCGTCGTGATCCCGGCGGCCGGACGGGGCGTACGCCTCGGCCCGGGCGCCCCCAAGGCGCTGCGCGCGCTGAACGGCACCCCCATGCTCGTCCACGCCGTCCGCGCGATGGCCGCCTCCCGCGCGGTCTCGCTCGTCGTCGTGGTCGCGCCCCCCGACGGCGCCGCCGAGGTCAAGAACCTCCTCGACGCCCACGCCCTCCCCGAGCGCACCGACTACCTGGTCGTGCCCGGCGGCGAGACCCGCCAGGAGTCCGTGCGCCTCGGCCTCGAAGCGCTCCCCGAGGGCATCGACACCGTCCTCGTCCACGACGCTGCCCGCCCGCTCGTCCCCGTCGACACCGTGGACGCCGTCGTCGAGGCCGTACGGGACGGGGCCGTCGCCGTCGTCCCCGCGCTGCCCGTGGCCGACACCGTCAAGGAGGTCGAGCCGGCGGAGCGGTCCGGCGACCCCGAGCAGGTCGTCGCCACCCCGGTCCGCGCCCGCCTCCGCGCGGTCCAGACCCCGCAGGGCTTCGACCGCGACACCCTGGTGAACGCCCACGCCACCGTCGCCCTCGCCGGAGAGGGCGCCACCGACGACGCCGGGATGGTCGAGGCGCTCGGCGCGCCCGTCGTCGTCGTGCCCGGCCACGAAGAGGCCTTCAAGGTGACCCGCCCCCTCGACCTCGTCCTCGCCGAGGCCGTACTCGCCCGCAGGAGGGCCAACGATGGCTTCTGAGCCGATGAACCTTCCCCGCACCGGCATCGGCACCGACGTCCACGCCTTCGAGAAGGGCCGCGAACTCTGGTGCGCGGGCCTCCTCTGGGAGGCCTCCGAGAGCGACGGGTACGGACTCGCCGGCCACTCCGACGGCGACGTCGCCGCCCACGCCGCCTGCGACGCGCTCTTCTCCGCCGCCGGCATCGGCGACCTCGGCGCCCACTTCGGCACCTCGCGCCCCGAGTGGTCCGGCGCCTCCGGCACCACCCTGCTCGCCGAGGCCGCCCGGATCGTCCGCGCCGAGGGGTACGAGATCGGGAACATCGCCGTCCAGGTCGTCGGCGTCCGCCCCAAGGTCGGCAAGCGGCGCGACGAGGCGCAGAAGGCGCTGAGCGAGGCGGCCGGAGCCCCGGTCTCCGTCTCCGGCACCACCACGGACGGCCTCGGCCTCACCGGCCGCGCCGAGGGCCTCGCCGCCCTGGCGACCGCCCTCGTCTACCCCGTACGGCAGTAGGGGCGACGAAAAACGTGCCCCGTGGCCGGGAATAGGTCGCGGGGCACCACCACGCGCCCACTACCCTGGAGGAGTGACTATTCGCCTGTACGACACCAGCGCCCGGCAGATCCGTGACTTCACCCCGCTCACACCGGGCTGTGTCTCGATCTACCTCTGTGGCGCCACCGTCCAGGCGGCCCCGCACATCGGCCACATCCGGTCGGGGCTGAACTTCGACATCATGCGCCGCTGGTTCGAGTACCGCGGCTACGACGTCACGTTCGTGCGCAACGTCACCGACATCGACGACAAGATCATCGCGAAGGCGGCGGACCAGGGCCGCCCCTGGTGGTCCATCGGATACGAGAACGAGCGCGCCTTCAACGCCGGTTACGACGCGCTCGGCTGCCTGCCGCCCACCTACGAGCCGCGCGCCACCGGGCACGTCCCCGAGATGATCGAGATGATGCGCGGGCTCGTCGAGCGCGGCCACGCCTACGAGTCGGACGGCAGCGTCTACTTCGACGTGCGCTCCTTCCCGGGCTATCTGGAGCTGTCCAACCAGGACATCGACGACCTGCGCCAGCCCGACGAGGGCGTCTCCGGCAAGCGCGACCCGCGCGACTTCGCCATGTGGAAGGCGACCAAGCCGGGCGAGCCCGACTGGGAGACCCCCTGGGGCCGCGGCCGTCCCGGCTGGCACCTGGAGTGCTCGGCGATGGCCCACAAGTACCTGGGTTCCGCCTTCGACATCCACGGCGGCGGCCTCGACCTGATCTTCCCGCACCACGAGAACGAGATCGCCCAGGCCAAGGCCTTCGGCGACGCGTTCGCGCGGTACTGGGTGCACAACGCCTGGGTCACCATGAGCGGCGAGAAGATGTCGAAGTCGCTCGGCAACAGCGTGCTGGTGTCCGAGATGGTGAAGAACTGGCGGCCCATCGTCCTCCGCTACTACCTGGGCACCCCGCACTACCGCTCGATGATCGAGTACGGCGAGGAGTCCCTGCGCGAGGCCGAGTCGGCGTTCGCCCGCATCGAGGGCTTCGTCCAGCGCGCCACCGAGAAGGCCGGGGCGCCCGTCGCCCCCGCCGCCGAGGTGCCGCCGGCCTTCGCCGAGGCCATGGACGACGACCTGGGCGTGCCGCACGCGCTCGCGATCATCCACACCACCGTCCGCCAGGGCAACAGCGCCCTCGCCGCGGACGACAAGGACGAGGCCATCGCCCGCCTCGCCGAGGTCCGCGCCATGCTCGGCGTCCTCGGCCTGGACCCCCTCGACCCGCACTGGGCCGAGGAGTCCGGCGGCGGCGAGGAGCTCCACGGCGTCGTCGACACCCTCGTGCGGCTCGTGCTCCAGCAGCGCGAGTCGGCGCGCGAGCGGAAGGACTGGGCGACCGCGGACGCGATCCGCGACCAGCTCAACCAGTCCGGCCTCGCCATCGAGGACAGCCCCGACGGCCCCCGCTGGACGCTGGGCAACCGTTAGAAGACGTGCCGCTCGGACCTCCGGGCGGCACACTTCAGTTACAGACTTCGCACGTCAGCAGAGGAAACAGGTAGTCATGGCCGGGAACAGCCAGCGCAGGAACCGCCGCACGTCGAACAAGAAGGGCGCGACGGTCGGCAGCGGTGGCCAGCGGCGCAAGGGCCTCGAAGGCAAGGGCCCCACGCCCAGGGCCGAGGACCGCAAGGGCCACAAGGCCTACCGCGTCTCCAACGCGATGGCCCGCCAGGCGGCCAAGCGCAAGCCCGTCGCCCGCCGCGGCGGCAAGGGCCAGTCCGAGATGGTCGTCGGCCGCAACCCGGTCTTCGAGGCCCTGCGCGACGGCGTGCCCGCCACGACCCTGTACGTCCAGCAGTTCATCGACAACGACGAGCGCGTGCGCGAGGCCCTGAACCTCGCCACCGGCCGCGGCAACATCCACATCATGGAGGCGCCGCGCCCCGAGCTGGACCGGATGACGAACGGCCTGAACCACCAGGGCCTCGTCCTCCAGGTCCCGCCGTACGAGTACGCGCACCCCGAGGACCTGGCCGCCGCCGCGTTCGACGACCACGACGACCCGCTGATCGTCGCCCTCGACGGCGTCACCGACCCGCGCAACCTCGGCGCCGTCGTCCGCTCCGTCTCCGCCTTCGGCGGCCACGGCGTCGTCGTCCCCGAGCGGCGCGCGGCCGGCATGACCGCCGGCGCCTGGAAGACCTCGGCCGGCACCGCCGCCCGCACCCCGGTCGCCCGCGCCACCAACCTGACCCGCTGTCTGGAGCAGTACCAGAAGGCCGGTCTCACGGTCGTCGGCCTGTCCGCCGACGGCGACACCGAGGTGCACGAGCTGGAGGCCCTCTCCGGCCCGGTCGTCATCGTGGTCGGCTCCGAGGGCAAGGGCCTGTCCCGGCTCGTCGGCGAGACCTGCGACTTCCTCGTCCGCATCCCGATGCCGGGCGGCGCCGAGTCGCTCAACGCCGGTGTCGCCGCCGGCGTCGTGCTGTACGAGGCGGCCCGCCGCCGCAGGGGCTGACGGCCTCCGGGCCCACCGGCGGCCCCCGGCCCCGGCCGCGGCGTTGATCTTGACGGGTCTCGGACATTTGAGAGCCGTCAAGGCAGTGTCCTAAACCCGGATCACTCGGTTAGATGAGTGTGGACACCAGAACGCCCCGGCCGGGGTTCGACGATCAGCCCCCGCTGAGCATGGTCAAGGTGGATTCCGATCCCGCCCAGGTGATCGTGAACCACGCCAGCTTCCGTGTGCGGCTCGCGCCGGCCCCGCAGCCGAGGTTCGCGGCCGGCGCCCGCACCGCGGCCCTGTCCGGAGCCGGGATCGCGGCCGGAGCAGGAGCCGCGGCCCGGGCGGGCGGCCCGCGCCGGCGCCCCGTCGTGTGGACCGGGAAGTCGTCCCCGGGCGCGACCGGCCTCCTCCAGGCCGTGCGCGAGTCCTCCGTCGCCACGCTCGAACCGGTCGGCGGCCACGGGGGCCGGGACGCCGGCGCCACGCAGGCGATCCCGCGCGTCGGCGACACCATGCCCACCCCCGTGGTGCCCGCCGGTCCGCTGCTGCCCCCGATGCGGCGCGCCGAGGGCGCCTACGACGACCTGTACGAGCCGCGGCCCGGGCCGGAGGAGCCGTACGGCGCCGAGGAGGAGCGGCCCGGCCGGGCCGACCGGCGCGGCGGGCAGGACTCCGTCCGGCACGCCTACTACCCCGGCCGCCGGATGAACCTCGGCGTCGTCCTCCTCCCGCTCCGCGTCTTCCTCGGCCTCATCTCGGTCTACGCGGGCATGGGCAAGCTCTGCGACCCCGTCTACTTCGACGGCGGCGAGCGCGGCTCCATGGTGAAGTGGCTCAACTCCCTCCACCCCTGGGCCCTCGCCGAACCGCTCCGCGACTTCGCCCTCCAGCACCCCGTCGGCGCCGGACTCACCGTCGCCTTCCTCCAGGTCGTCGTCGGCGTCCTCACCATCCTCGGCCTCTGGCAGCGGGTCGCCGCCGTCGTCGGCGCCCTGCTCTCCGCCGCGCTGCTGCTCACCGTGAGCTGGAAGAGCGTCCCGGTCTACGACTCCGCCGACATCATCTACCTGGCCGCCTGGTCGCCGCTGATCATCGCGGGCGCCCCCGTCTACTCGCTCGACGGCCGTCTCGCCGGGGAGGCCTGGCGCACCCTCGGCCCCCGCGCCGACCTCCTGGACCTGCGCCGCCGGGTGCTGCGCCGCGGCACCCTCCTCGCCGCCGTCGTCGTCGGCCTCACCCTCCTCGTCGGCTCCGTCCTCGGCGGCGCGGTCCGCTCCACCGAGATGGTCACCGTCCCGGGCCCCAACGACGACCCGATCAACCACCTCCCCGGCCGTCCGCTCCAGGAGCCGCGCGGCGACGCCCCCTCCCGGCCGGCGTCCGACACGCCCAAGCCGGCCGCGACCGCCGAGAAGACCACCGAGGCCCCGGCCAAGAGCGAGCGGACCCGGGAGGCGGAGCGCACGAGCGAGCCGACCCGCGAGTCCACCCGCACCCAGGAGCAGCGCCCGACCGCCACGCAGGGCGCCGGCACCGGCTCCGGCGGCCGCACGCCCACCCGGTCGGACCCGGAGCCCCCGCCGTCCACCAGCGACACCCCGAGCAGCACGGGCGGCACGTCGGGCGGCGGCTCCACGGGCTCGACCGGCTCGACGGGCACGCCGTCCGAGAGCGGCCCGACGTCGGGCGGCGGGGACGGCGGCGCCCGGAACCCGATCGGCGGTTTGCTGGGCTGAGGTCGCGTCCGTACGGATGGCGTCCGTGGGCACGGCGTCCGTGGGCACGGCGTCCGTGGGCACGGCGTCCGTACGGACAGGAAAGGGCGGTCCCGCTGCGCAGCGGGACCGCCCTTCCGCGTGCCGTGCAGCCGGAGCCCGTCCGCCCGCCCGTCCGCGCGTCTGCTCGTCCGCCCGTGTGTCAGACCTTCTGCGCGGCGAGCTCCTTGGCGGCCTCGGTGAGGTCCTTGGCGGTGTCGATGGCCCGCCAGTACGCCCCCTGGGGCAGCGGGAAGCCGGCCAGGCGCCGCTCGCGGGCGAGGTGGGGGAAGGTGGTCCGCTCGTGGTCGCCGAGGTCGGGCAGGAACTCGGTGAAGTCGGCGGAGAAGACGTACACGCCGGCGTTGATGAGGAACGGCGACGGCGGCGCCTCGATGAAGTCGGTGATGTGCCCGAAGGTGTCGGTCTCGACGGCGCCCCACGGGATGCGGGGGCGGGCCAGGGCGAGGGTGGCGAGGGCGTCGCGCTCGGCGTGGAAGGCGGCCATCTCGCGCAGCGAGAAGCGGGTCCAGATGTCGCCGTTGGTGGCGTACCAGGGCTCGTCGGGCGAGGGGAGGCGCTGGGCGGCGTACTTGAGGCCGCCGCCGCGGCCCAGGGGCTCGGTCTCGACGACCGTCGTCACGTCGAGGGGGAGGTCGGCGGTGGCGAGCCACTCCTGGAGGACCTCGGCGAGGTGGCCGCAGGAGACGACGGCGTGGGTCACGCCCTCGGCGGCCAGCCAGGAGAGCTGATGGCCGATGATCGGGGTCCCGGTGCCCGGGATCTCGACCATCGGCTTGGGGCGGTCGTCGGTGTAGGGGCGCAGCCGCGAGCCCTGGCCGCCCGCCAGGACCACGGCCTGCGTCGGAGTGGAGTGCATACGGGGAACGATAGGCGCCCGGTGCGCGATCCCCGCGCCACGGGCCCGGCGCGCGGGGGCCCGGGGACGGGCCCGGTACGTGGCGCGGTGACGGGCGCTGTACGTGGCGCGGGGACGGGCCCGGCGGGCGGGGCGGCGGGCCCGGTGCGCGGTGGCCCCGTGACGTGTCCGGCGCGTGGGGCGGCGTGCTCGGTTCGCCGCCCGGCGACGGGTCCGGCCCGTGGCGCGGGTGCCGGGCTCAGCTCGCGCGCATGACGCCGGTCGCGTACGAGGTGTCGCAGACCGGGCGGGAGAAGGACTGGGCGCGGGCGGCGCCGTAGCGCTGGACGGCGGCGCGGCCGAGGTCGCGGGCGATCGACATGCAGTGCTGGGCGAGAGAGGGCCGGTTCTCGACCTCGCGCTGGAGGTGCGTGAGGGCGGTGCCGGGGTCCTTCGCCCGCAGCTCGGCGAGGAGCTGGTCGCGCAGGACGTCCTGCGGGGCACGGGACTTGGCCGGGGCGGAGACGTCCTTGGCGGACGCGGTGAGCTGGGTCGCGGAGTCCTGGCCGGCCCACGGAACGGCGGACACCGCGAGCGTTCCCGAGAGCACCAGGACGACGGGCAGGACGAGGGCGAGGGAGCGGCCGATTCGGCGGGCAGAGTGGGTCACGCAGGCGAGCGTAGCGGGCGGTAGTGATATGGCGACATTTAGTCACTCTCGCGGGGGATGGTTCGAGGCGGCTTTTCGAATTCCGTGTTGACGCGGGAGGGGGGCCCGGGGTGGGCGCGGGCCCGGAATGCCGGGGTTTTCCACCGTAAACCCCTTGGGGAAGGCCGAATGGCCGAACGGCCCCGCGTCCACCCGGACGCGGGGCCGTTCTCGTCGCCTGCGGGTCAGTCGCTGAGGCGGGCGCCCGTGGAGGTGGAGAAGACGTGCAGCTCGCCGGCGCGGGGCACGACGTGGAGGGTGGAGCCCTTGGCGGGGACGTCGCGGCCGCCGACGCGGACGACCAGGTCCTTGTCCTCGCCGCCGACGCGGGTGGAGCCGTAGACGAAGCCGTCGGAGCCGAGCTCCTCGACGACGTTCACGGTGACGGCGAGGCCGTCCTTGCTCGTCGGGCCCGAGACGTCGAAGTGCTCGGGGCGGACGCCGACGGTGACGGTGGTGTCGCCGTTGGCGGAGGCGGCGGCGATGGCGTCGCGGGAGACCGGGACGACGCTGTTGCCGAACTTCACGCCGCCGTCGGTGATCGGGACCTCGACCAGGTTCATGGCGGGGGAGCCGATGAAGCCGGCGACGAAGAGGTTCGCGGGCTTGTCGTACATGTTGCGCGGGGAGTCGACCTGCTGGAGCAGACCGTCCTTGAGGACGGCGACGCGGTCGCCCATGGTGAGGGCCTCGGTCTGGTCGTGGGTGACGTAGACCGTGGTGATGCCCAGACGGCGCTGGAGGCTCGCGATCTGCGTACGGGTCGAGACGCGGAGCTTGGCGTCGAGGTTCGACAGCGGCTCGTCCATGAGGAAGACCTGCGGCTCGCGGACGATGGCGCGGCCCATGGCGACGCGCTGGCGCTGACCGCCGGAGAGCGCCTTCGGCTTGCGGTCGAGGTACTCGGTGAGGTCGAGCATCTTCGCGGCCTCTTCGACCTTGGCGCGGATCTCGGCCTTGTTGACGCCGGCGATCTTGAGCGCGAAGCCCATGTTGTCGCCGACGGTCATGTGCGGGTAGAGCGCGTAGTTCTGGAACACCATGGCGATGTCCCGGTCCTTGGGCGGCAGGTGCGTGACGTCGCGGTCACCGATGCGGATGGAGCCGCCGTTGACGTCCTCCAGGCCGGCGAGCATGCGCAGGGAGGTCGACTTGCCGCAGCCGGAGGGCCCGACGAGGACGAGGAACTCGCCGTCGGCGATCTCGATGTCGAGCTGGTCGACGGAGGGCTTGGTGGCACCGGGGTACACCCGGGTCGCCTTGTCGAAAGTGACGGAAGCCATGGTGATGTGTCCCTTCACCGGCAGGAACGTGCCGGACGATCCGAGTAAAGGAAGGATTGAGGTCTAGTCCACCTGGGTGAACCACGGGTGACGCTACCTGGCGGCGCGGGATCTGTCAGCACTCCCCGCCCCGTGAGATTCCCGACCACCACGGGAGCGTCGTTGGATACACTGCACGGGCTGCCTCCTTAGCTCAGCTGGCCAGAGCACCGCTCTTGTAAAGCGGGGGTCGTCGGTTCGAACCCGACAGGGGGCTCCAGGTAGGAACGTCGAAGACCCCCAACCAATCTTGGTTGGGGGTCTTTGACATCCACAGGTGACATCAACGGGAGCGGTCGGGCCGTTTCCGCGTGAGGAGCCGGTCCATGTGGCTGATGGCCTCGCGCTGCGTGTCCTGGACGACGTGGGTGTACACGTCCATGGTCAGGCTGATCTGGCTGTGGCCCAGGATCTCCATCACGACGCGGGGCGCGACCCCGGCCGCGGTGAGGAGCGTGGCGCAGCCGTGCCGGGCGTCGTGGAGGCGGATGAGGCGGAGGCCGGCCGCCTCGCTGACGCGGACGAAGGAGCGGTGCACGTTGCGGGGCTCGACGGGACGACCGGAGCGGGTGGCGAAGACATAGCCCGTGGCCGTCCACTCGGTGCCGACCGCTTCGTACGTCGCCTTCTGACGCATCCGGTGCCAGCGCAGCGGAGCCAGGCACATGGCGGGGAGCGGGATCGCCCGGGAGCGGCGTCCCTTGGTCTCGTCGTTGTAGAGGACCCCGCGACGACGCTGGACCTGCTGGCGGACCAGGAGGACGCGGTTCTCCAGGTCGATGTCGTTCCAGCGCAGTCCGACGATCTCGCCCCGGCGCAGCCCCATCGCGATGGCGAGCACGAAGGCGGCGTACAGCGGGTCCCGGCGGGCGGCGGCGAGGAAGTCGAGCGTCTCGTCGAGGGACCACGGGCTCAGGTCGCGTACGGCGGCCCTGGGCGGTTCCACGAGCTTGGCGACGTTCCGGACGATCAACTCCTCCCGGCAGGCGGCGGAGAGGGCGGTCCGCAGCACGCGGTGGGACTCCTTGGCGGTGGCCGCGGTGGTCTTCTTCTCCAACTGGAGCAGGAAGCGCCGGACGTCGGGGACGCTCAGCGACTCCAGCCGCTTCGTGCCGAGCATGGGGGAGAGGTAGAGCCGCACGTGCGCCTCGTACTTGTCGTACGTGCTGAGCTTGCGGCGCGGCCGGACGACGCTCTCCAGCCAGTACGTCAGCCACTCGGAGAGCTTCGCCGAGCGGGTGGGCACGGGGGTGCCGCTCGCGACCTTGTCGAGGAGCGCGCGCCGCTTGGTGTCGCACTCGGCCCAGGTCTTGCCGTAGGCGAACTTACGGGCACGGGTGCCGTCGGGCTGGAGGACGTAGACGGCGGCCTGGAAGCGTCCGTCCTTCCGCTGGGTGATGGTGCCGGCGCCGTTCGGGTTGCGCTTGCGCTGGGTGGCCATCAGGCTGCCTCCTCGATCTCGTACGAGATGAAATCCCGGACGGCGTCGACCGGGATGCGGCGCGCACGGCCGACGGTGATCGAGGTGAGGCGGCGCGAGCGGATGAGGTCGTAGACGGTGGAGCGTCCGAGCTTGAGCCGGGCCATGACCTCGGGCACGGTCAGCAGTTCGTCGGTGGTGGCGGTGGTCATGCCGCGGCTCCTTCCGGTGTCTCCGGGGCGAGTTGGTCGCGCAGGGCTTCCCGGGCGGTCTGGCGGTTGAGCCGGATTCCGCGCGAGATGGTCGCGGCGAGGGCGGCCTCGCCGGGAGTGTGGCCGTGCCCGGCGTACTGCCAGGAGGCGAGGACGAGCACGGTGTCCGGATCGGCGTCCACGCGTTCCTGAGCGGCGCGGTAGTCGGCGCGGATCTGGCGGAGGGTGCCGAGAGTGGTCGAGTAGCGACGGGACTTGGTGGAGAAGTGACCGCGGAAGCCGAGCATGTGGGCCCAGGCGGTGAGCTTGCGGTCCGGGTAGAGCGGGGCCAGGTCGAGGCAGGCCTCGATGAGGCGGCGGGGATGGTCGGCCACGTCCAGGAGGTCGAGCACCTCCCGGTTGCCGATCCGCCGGTCGAGGCTGCCGGTGGTCTCGGCGGCCTTGGTGGCGTACTTGGCGACGTACGCGGCCACGGCCTGTTCGGTGATGTCGGAGCCGTCCCCGAACGCCTTGACCGGGCGGATGTCGAGCTGTCGTCCCCACTGGAACCGCCGGCGCGGCTGGTCCCCGGCAGCCGGGACGGTGATGGTCGTGTACGCGTGGACGGCGGCGGCGCGAATCGCGTCGTTAAGGAGCTGCACAGTGGCCCACGAGGGCGGGACGGTGCCGGGGCCGTTCGGTCCGTCGAGCCGGATCACGGCGTGGAAGTGGATGGCGCCGCGCTTCTGGAACTCGGCGACCTTCCCGTACGAAACCCGTAAGACGTCCTTCAGCTCGCGCTGAGTGAGCCCGGCACGGGCGGCGAGTTCGCGCCGCAGCCGGTTGGTGAAGCGCTGCCAGAGCTGACCGGCGTGGTTGTTGAAGAGGACGGCTCCGGCGTAGTCGTACGACTCGGGGTCGAGCGCCGTGCCCAGGACGGAGTCGTTCTCCGAGTGACGGGCGCCGCAGCGGCAGGCGCCGCGGTCGGGCCGGTTGTGCACGGGACCGAAGGACGGGGCCGTGAGGGTGGCGAAGACCCGGGGGTGGTCGCGGACCGTCGCAGGGACGTCCTTGGACTCGTCACCGGCCAGGCCCGCGCGGATCAGGTGGTACGTGTCCCCCGCGTACGTGTGGGCGCAGGAGGGGCAGCGGGAGGCCCTGCGGTTGCCGCAGGCGACGCGGAGACGGCCACCAGGCTCGGCCTCCGTGGAGTAGCGGCGGAGGGTCTCGCCGGACGTGCGGTCCTTGGCGAGGGACCAGCCGGTCAGGTGCACGGGGTCGGAGCAACCGCCGGTGCGGTGCACCTGGTCCCGCCAGCGGTCGAAGTCGGGAGCGGCGGCGACGCGGAGGACGTCGTGGAGGGTGGCCGGGTCCAGGCCCGCCGCGGTGGCGGCGGCGCGCTGATCCATGATGGGTGTTCCTTCCGGTTGAGAGATCGGTGAGGGGTACGGCTCCCGGGCGGCGGATGCTTGGCGGTATCGAGGCCGCCCGGGGGCCGGTCAGCGGCGCTTGGCCGAGGACGCGATCAGCGAACGGACGACGACGGCGCAGACGGCGACCGATGCGGCCGTGACGGCGGTCGCGAGGAGCATCGAGACCAGGATCGTTCCGACGACCAGGACGACGGCGGTGCCGGCGCCGATGACGGCGAGCGCGGTGCCGGGGGTGATCTGGACGGTGGGGCGCTGGGCGACCGGAGCCGGGGGCGTCTGCACGGGCTCGACGGCGGTCGACCGGACGACGGCGGGCGGGGAGACGAGGCCGGTCGGCGTCGGCATGGTCGGGATCTTGGGTCGGAGCATGAGGTGGTTCTCCCTTCCGGGTCGGGTCACTTGGAGATCGCGGTGTCGATGACGGGGGCCAGCAGGCTGTCGGCGAGGAGGAAGCCGCCGAGGAGGAGCACGGCGACGAGCCACCAGGGCGGGCGGATGAGCTTGATGCCGAGGGCGCCGACGACGACCAGGGCGAGCCAGAGCGGGACGTCCACGAGCGGTGTCCGTTCAGTCGGAGATGCAGCAGCGGTGGGTACGGGCCGCGAGCTGTGCGGCGGAGGAGCTGGAGTAGTCGGAGGACCAGCCGCAGCGGTCGGAGGTGCAGACGGCGGCGTACTTGGTGCGGCCGTGGCGGTCGCGGTGTGTGCCGATCTGTACGGGACCGATGCGCATGACGGAGTGGAAGTGGTCGCGAGGGGCCATGGCGTTCTCCGTTCTGATCAGGAGAGTTGGGCGGCGATGACGTCCGCCATGGGCGCGGGGACGCCGAGACGGGCGCGCAGGGTGTCGGTGTCGATGGGGTGGCCCGTACGGGCGCGGTGGTCGTCGGCGAGCTTGCGGGCGTGCTCGACGAGGGCGGCGGGGACGGGCACGGGGGGTGCGGTCGCCGGCGCGGGCCGGGTGGGCTCCACCTCGGTGGCGGATTCGGGGTCGGGCTCGGGAACGTGCTCCGCCTCGGTCGACACGCTTTCGGTCGGCTCCGGTTCGACCACCGGGCGGGACTCTGCGGTCGTCGGAGCCGGCGAGTGCGCGAGCAGCGTGCCGCCGAGGAAGGCGACCGCGGGCCATCCGGCGACGCCGAAGCGCAGCCAGCCGGGCGGATGGGCGAGGTCGAGGAACCCGGCGGTGGCGACGTTCGCGCCGAGCGAGGCGAACAGGGAGACCAGGAACCAGCACCAAGCGAGCCGGGACGAGCCGTCCGAGCGGAGCCGACGCCAGGCGGCGACCAGGAGCAGGTCGACGGAGACGGGGTAGGCCCACGCCTTCCATCCGGTCTGACCGGCCGCGGCGGCCAGGTCGTGCAGGTGGGCGAAGGACAGCGCACCGGCGATCAGGGCTTGGACCAGCACGGCGTCGACGCGGAGCTTGCTGGTCATGTCGGCACCTCCTTTGCGGGCGTTCCGGGCATGGCGGGGTAGGGACGTGGCGCGATGCGGTCGCGCCGACCGGGTGGGGTGGGGAAGGTCAGGCGGTGGCCGGGGACTCGGCGGACGCCGGGGCCGGAACCTTGGCCGGGTGCGTGAGCGGCTCGACGGCGGGCCGGAAGGCGGCGATGTTGGGCAGGTCCGGGGTGAGGTGCGCGTACTTGTTGCAGGCGTTGACGGCCGTACGGAGCGAGGTGTGGGGCGTACGGATACGGGCCCAGCCGCCGGAGGCGTCGCCGGTGATCGCGAGGCCGGGGGACTCGACGGGGATCTGGGCGGTGGCGAGCACGGCGTCCGGTGCGATGTCGCCGAAGGCCATGTTGGCGCTGGTCTCGTCGTTGACGCGGTGGGCGGTACGGACGCTGAGCTGGGCGCGGAGCATGGTGATGCCCTTGCCGAGTTCGGAGCCGAAGCGCTGCCCGCAGATCTCCAGGTAGATGCCGGCGGCGCGGCCGAGCTGGGCGAGCCGGGCGAGTGCGGTGATGATCCGGTCCCGCCGCTTCTCCTCCTCCTTCGTGGAGAAGAGGGCGAGTTCGGCGACCTCGTCGACGAGGACGACCACGGGAACGGGACGGAGGTGGTCGGGCAGGTCCCAGATGTCGGCGGCGATGTCGGCGTCCGGGGTGTCGGCGGTGATGCGCTGTTCGGCGCGGATGAGTTGGTAGACGCCTTCCATGTACGCGATGAGGGCGTCGAGGAGGTCGGCGGCGGTGTCGGGGTTGTCGGCGAGGGCTGAGAAGCGACGGGCCAGGGGGAACAGCTCGACTCCTTGCTTGCAGTCGATCCCGATCAAGGCCACTTCCTGGGCTGCGAGTTCGGCGACCAGGTTCCGCTGATAGACGGACTTCCCGGACTTGGTGGCTCCGATCGTGAGGGCGTGCGGGGTGGTGCGGTAGTCGCGGTAGTGGACGGCGCCGTCCTCCCGCAGGGCGACCGGCAAGCGCATGGTCGAGCGCTCGAAGCCCGCGGGCATCTGGACCCGCTTGAGCACGTCGTAACCGGTCATCCGCAGTTCGACGACGCCGGAGCGGACCTCCCGCGAGGCGACGCCGTGCATGCCGAACGAGTGCCGCAGCCGGTCGCACGAGGCGGCCACGTCGAAGGCGTCCTGTCCGGGGCGGAGCCCCAGCCGTAAGACGAGGCCGGTACGGGTGGGCCGAAGCCGCAGGATGCGCGGAGCGCGGGGCTCCGGCACGGGCCGGTTGGCCATCCGGGCGATGGCGAGGCGCCAGCGGGGCGGAGGAACGGTCAGCCCACAGGCGTCCATGACCGAGGAGTACCGGACCAGGACCCGGAGGGCGGCGAGCGCGGCCCCAAAGGCCAACCAGTACCAGGCGGGCCGCCGCCACCGCAGGAGACCGGCGAGGGCGACGACGACCACCACGGCGAAGAGGATCGACCACTCCATGATCAGGCGGCCTTCGAGGTCGCCGCGCTGCCGACGAGCGACGTGACCGCGACGGCACGGAAGGCGATGCCGTGCCGACGCTGGCCGTTGAACTCGTTCTCCCAGGGCCGGGCGACCAGGCCGGTGACGGCGACCGGGGTGCCCATGACGAGGTCGGCGGAGACGCCGGTCTCCGGGACGGTCACGGTCAGGATCTCGACCTCGCCGTTCGCCGCGAACATCACGTCCACGGTCGACAGCGCGGCGCCGGTCTCGGCGTCCATGGCGCGCTCGCCGGTACGGCGGTCCTTCACCTTGGGCTGCGGGGGCTGGGCGACCATCATGGAGGCCGCGGAGGTGTCGACGGGGATCTGACGCACAGAGATCACTCCTCTAAAAGTGCTGGACTCCGTCACTCATGTATATGAGTGACATGAAGAAGAGTGCCCGACTCCTATATATGAGTCAACCCGCCCGGACGAAGAAGTCCAAGCGGGTTGAAGAGAGTTGACCGCGCGTCAGTCGGCGGCAGGAATCCGATACTCGAAGACGAACTGGTCAGCGGCCATGAGGGTGTCGCAGACCTCGACCACGCGACCGGTCTTGGTGACGGCGTTCCGCAGCAGGTGAACGACGGGCGCCCCGGGGCTCAGCGCGAGTTCGGAGGCTTCGGCCTTGGCGGCCGGCCGCGCCTGCAACGTCTCGACGAACTCAGTGAAGACGTGCCCGTCGTCCTCCAGGCGGGCGTAGATCCCGCCGGGTCCGGGGTTCTCGGAGAAGAGCTGGGGGATGTCCTTGACCACGTCCCACGGGAGGTAGGAGGAGGCGGTCTCGACGGGCACGCCGTTACGGAAGTACAGGCGCCGCCGCGCGAGCACCTGCGTACCGGTGTCGACGCCCAGCCGCTCGGCGATGTCCTCCGGCGCCTCCATCGGCCCGATGTAGAGGACGCTCACCTTGGCGGTGGCGCCGGACTGGGCGGACTCGGCGAGGTAGGCAGCCTTACCGCCCCGGCGGTGCGAGGCCCGGAACCGGTCCGAGGAGCGCAGCCGCACAGGCGGCCGGTCCTTCACGATCGACCCCTTGCCGTGCCGCGTCTCCACGAGTCCGCTCGCGCGAACCTCGACCATCGCCTTACGAATGGTCCCGCCGGCGACGCCGTACCGCTCGACGAGCTCGGACTCACTCGGCACCAGGTCGCCGGGCTTGAGAACACCGGCCTTGATCTGCTGCACGATCTCCTCGGCGATCTGGACGTACCGGGGTACGGCCCTCCCACCTCCTGCTGTCGTTCCCATAGTCCTTCTCACTCTCCTATGCTCCTGTACATGAGTAACAGCGCCCGAGAGACGACGTCAACGCCACTGCACTCCGTGTCGGTCGCGGGCGCGGTCGTACGCGAAGACGGCCGGCTCCTGGCGATCCGCCGCGCGGACAACGGCACGTGGGAGCTCCCGGGCGGGGTCCTGGAACTCACAGAAGCCCCTGAAGAGGGCGTGACCCGCGAGGTCTGGGAGGAGACCGGCATCCGGGTAGAGGTCGAGGAACTGACCGGGGTCTACAAGAACACGACCCGCGGCATCGTGGCCCTGGTCTTCCGCTGCAAGCCGTCCGGCGGCGAGGAACGAACCTCCACGGAGTCGACCGCGGTCGAGTGGCTCACCCCGGAGGAGATCACCGCCCGCATGACCGAGGTGTACGCGGTCCGCCTCCTCGACGCCCTGGACGACAAGGGCCCGCACGTCCGCAGCCATGACGGCCGGCACCTCCTGAAGAAGTCGGCATGACCAAGCCGAAGCCGGTCCGAGCCAAACGTCAGCAGACAGCGCGGTAAGAGTTTCCCTACTTCATCAAGGCGGCTCGCTCTGCTCCCCGCGCGCGGCCCGGCCCCCGGCCGGGCCTGCGCTCCTGTCTCCGCCCCGCTCCAGCCCGGCCGGCGCCCGTGCCGCGCGCACAGCAATCAGCCGCCTGATGCCAAAGAGGGGGCACGTCGTGGCTGGGGCGGTCGGCTCCACGGCTTTAGGCAGCCACTTTGGCGCGAGCCTCGAAGATCATGGCCCCAACGTCGTGCTTTACCGGGCAGGTCCACAGACTGCCCGACGCGCCGGAAGCTTAAGGGGCCATGATCACTCGCGCCAAAGCAGCTCCAGCCCAAAGCCGCTCCGCCGACCTTTCGTTGGAAGCGTTAGCTCGGCCTATCAGTCTCGTTGCTGAGTATGCAGTCGACAGACCTGAAGTCGTCATTCAGTGGCACGGTAGCGGGCGGAAGAGTGGTGATGAGGATTTCCTCGGCTGCCCCCCGACCTCGGCGCGCCGAGGCCGTGTACCGCAACGTAACTACACGTTTTGCAATATTCCAGTTCCTGACCCCGAGAATTTCCCTATCGCCCGGATTGGGTCTCATCCGATTTGCTGCATACAATCCAGAATCCGTGAGCAATTCCGGCTTGGCGTCGTACGACAAAATCCACCTAAACTGCATTCGATGATTCAGGTAATCCGCCAAGCGATAGTGCAGAAGATTGTCATCCCACTGCAAATCCGCCACAGGCGCATTCGGGTACCCTTGCGGCTCAAACGAAGTCTGATACAGCTTCTGGGATTTTTCCAAGTAGGGGGGGTCCAGATAGGCCAAGACTCGATCAGGAATTAGATCGGCATACCATTCTGGTACGTCAGCTAGCGTGTCTTTCCAATCTTTGCACCACACGTCGACCAGGCGATTTGCATCATACAGAGAGCCGACATAACGGATGCGCTCAGCCAATGCATCGACGTTATAGCGGCAACCTATTGAGTACTTAGACTCCTGTCGACGTCCCCCGATAGGTCCAGCGCTTCCGTGCAAGATTCCCGAAAAGGTGGTGCGATTCAGGAATAGGCACTTCATGGCGGTCTCGAAGCGCGCAGTCGATTCCGTCATGCCAGGCGAGGGAATCCACGAGCGCCAGAAGTCCCAACGATCCAGGGCAGTCACTCCGCCCTTGCTGACGTAGCGCGAGTATTCTTCCGCCATCCTGTCTACGAGATTCTCCGCATCGGAAGCCGCAACTTGCCAAAATGCTGCTACCAATGGATCCGCGTCAGCCAGAAGAATGCGGTTGACAACTCCAGCACCAACAAGCCGCAGGGATGTAGATGCTCCTCCGGCAAATGGCTCGACGAGCAGGTCCACTTTCCTGGTCTGGGAAGACTTCTTCGCAGCCTCAATCAACTCGCTAATGAGGCTTGACAAGCCAGTCTTGGCACCTGGATACCGAAGTGGCGTCTGGTACCTACCCATCGCAAGGGGATGCGTGAGCTGGCCTACTTCCAGATTAGCTGTTGGCCGGCCGGGGATGCTCCGCGGTGCGCTCGGAATCGCTGCAAGGCGGGCATTATGCGGCTGCGAGCTACGTCCACTGGACCGGACCTCGGAGTCACCTGAAGCACTAACCGAGCTCATGCAGCCCCTCCCACTTCGTTGCTACGGGTTCGGTGTCGACGCGCTTCCCAAGCCTAGCTTGTGCTCCGCCACCAGCCTCAACACGTCGGTGCCGACACCAATCGGGAACGCAGCCTTACCGTGTGCCACAGCGACAGGAATAATCCCATCCTGATACATGGAGGACCCTGTCCGATCGATGACGTCCAAAATGGCAGGCAGGGTCGGGTAGCCATCAGGACCGGACTGCCCCCCAGCCGCGTCGTACGCAGCACCCCGCTCAGGCATGACGGTCGGTACGACGATACGACCATCCTTTGCCCGGTAGACGAACTTCCGCCCCCAATACGTCTCTTTTCCATAGGCAGCCGGATTTTCCGTGTTCGTTATGACCTTGACTACTTCCTGATCACAAACAAGCAAGTCACCAGGCTCTAGTACATCATGACGAGCGAGCTGGCGAGCGTAATCGACCATCGCTCCGGTCTTCTCCAAACCGCAGATATACGGTCCGTTTCCCGGAGTTGTTGAAGTCATCGCCTGGAAATACTCCTGGGCGCGTCCGCGAAGTTTCGCTGGCGGTCCATACATGGCCAAGGGGCCATCCACGATGAATAGCGTGGAACGCAGCAGCTCATTCCGGGATTGCTCCCAGAGGAGGCTAGTCAGCCCGACGAGAACGAGCAGCTCCAGCACAGACATCAGTCGACCGAGGGCTGATTCGTTCGCCCCCTCTTCCGTGACTTCTTCATGAATACGAAGTACGTCAGTCGGATACAGGGGCTCCTTGCACGAAGGACAGCTTCCCCCTCGGAAGGAGACTGCAACGTCCTTGGCACTGCATTCACTGGATGGGCAGTTAACCGGGACTGTAGCCGCCGGTTTACCGGGCTGTCCATGAAGCAGAAACAGGAGGTCTAGGAGCGATTGGTTAAGCCGGTTGACCTCGACCTTCTTACTCCTAAAAATGTGGTCGAGGTTTTCCCTCCAAGACGTGCTGATGCCGACCCCTGCTCGGCTGTAAGCGCCGGCAACGGGCAGGTCCAGTGAGACCAGAGCCGTGTTGACAGCCTTCTCAATCGCAACGGGGTCAACGAAGCGCGCAGACCTTTGAAACTCCATGACCCCCAAGTCAACGTAGGCCGCAGCAGCTTGCGTGTAGCCGTACACAACGGACGGAAGCCCATCGCGAACTCGCTCAGTGATCCGAGACCCATCGATGGCAATCGCCGATGTGAGGTGTTCCGGTATGACAGGTGACGGGAACTCCCCAGCACGCTTGATTTTCGGCGCAAGCCATTTGACGTCTCCCACTTTATCCGCGGGGACATAGAAGCTTGCCCTATCAGCAAGGGCACGGAGTGCTGCAGTTGTGTGACCTACACGTGACGCCCGCTCCGGGGCACCATTCACAGTTTCGTAGCCCATGGCACTTCCGCTTCTAATTCTTCGGAGCCAGAGGAGAGTCGCCAGCCGCCGCCCTAGCTTCATTCACCAGGTCAATGTCATACTTATCGATTTGAACCGGCACGATGTACGGAGAAGACAATGTCTTCAATCGCACGTACCCTCGGTCTTCCGAAGAGAGGATGGCCGGAGCGAAGGCGCCGAAATCATAGAACTTCGACAACTCCTGCAACTCCTTGGTGTTGTTCAGATGCGCCACGACCCAGTTCGCGGTGTTGGCCTTTACCTGGTGCGCCACTCCTGAAACTTCTTGAGTTGCATAGGTCATGCCGATATTCAGCTTGGCTGCTTCCTTCGCGAGCTTTACCCACACATCCGCGTCGTCCTTATACTTGTCCGACGAAAACAGGTTATGCGCTTCCTCCAGCATCACCTGAATGGAGGGCGGAACGTCTCCGGAAGTGAACACAGTCGTCTGCTTCGCCAGAAGCCTACGAGTGATGTTCTCGGACAACGTCTTAACGATCGGCGGAGACCCAACATGAAGGTCAACGATGACGACCCTTCCCTTGGTCAGCTCATCGTAGATTTCCTCAGCGGGATCAGCCTGAGTCGCCTCATTATGAAAGTCCTTCAGATCCAGCAGGTTTCGCCATCCTCGGACGTTGCCGGACTGACCGGTTTGGCCAGTATAAATCGGCTCTGTAGACGTCCACCGCACATCATCACAGAAGTTTTCGGCTTCAGTATCGCCATCCTTACGCAACTCGATGATCGCATCGACTACGTCTCGGATGTCGCCTCCCTTTACGGAAACCGTCGTTTTACCTGCCGGAGTGAAGAATTTCTTGTTCTTCTTTTGTTCTACCGCCTTCCGCAGCGGTTCCCTCATGCCGATGAGGACGGAGAAGGGATATGTAGTTCCGGCGTTATACTTGGGCAGCGTGAATCCGGCGCGAATTAGTGAAGCGTAAAGAATCAAACGCCCTCGTTGTGCACGCGTGGTCTCACTGAAGTTCCCCTGGACATCCGTGAACCTAGTCACCGCAAAGTCATTGATGTAGCCAGCCGATCCGTCGGAACGCAGCTTGTCGGCGATCAACCCCTGTACAGCGCCGGCTTGCTCCGGGTCGAAGAAGTTGATACCCAGCGGTCGAACGTGCGGCTGCGTGCCATCCGCCCCAAACTTGAAGATACGGACGTGCTTCTCACCAATCGCCGCAATCTCTGTCCCGTCCTGAGTGTTGGGGTTCGCGTACTCACCCTGCGGGTCGAAGATCAGCTGACCAATCGGCCCTTCACCATTAGACCGACGCTGCTCAGACACAACAAAGGTCCGTGCAATGATGATTTTCGCGGTGTTGGACTTGCCCATGCGGGTCATTCCAAGCAAGCCAGTTTTCGTGCCGATGAAGTCGTGGATATTGACCGTTACGGCTGAGTCGTCTTGTTTTGCAACCTTAGCCCGCCGACGCGTGGCCGAGTAGCGCACAGCGCCAATTCGCACACGTTCCACATCCTTCTCGGAAGGCTTCAGATACGAGGCGATTTCAGAAAGTCCATCACCGATCGGCTTCAGGACTCGATACGTCGACGTGGCATAGAAATTGTCGACGTCGGCACCGAAGTCAAGTCGTTTACGACCGTCGATGTCAGTCTCATAAAAGGTGCCCAAGATTCGACACCTGAGGCCAGTGAACGAGACTCGGTTCCTGGTGAAGGGATCGAGGTTAATATCCAGGACCACGGAGGGAGACGCGTCGCCATTGCTCGACAATGCAGCCCGCAACGCTTCCTCTCGGACTGCATGCAAATCCGATTCCATCGCAAGCGGCGCAGTTCCATCTACGCGCAGCAGCAGCACTTCGTCATCATCATGCGAATCCCCATCGATGTCTCGCGCTGTGGCCAGGAGGAAGGTGTACTGCGGGATACCGCCAGCTTCGAACTTCCACTTGTCGTGCGTCAGAACAATGGCCTCGGAATAGTCGAGACGATGAATCGCCCCGATGCGGATCGACCGATTCTCCGCGAGGAGCGTCGACTCAAGAAGTGTTCCAGCCCCTACTCCGGGAAACAGCGAAACAGACACTATTCCTCCCCCATGGTATGCATGTGCAGCTGACATGTTCCCACAACGTGCACTGTGTGAAAAGTGGATCAACCTCTCGCACTGTACGTGGCTGAAATTGGATGTAGTGGCTTGTTGTAGTTGTCACGCTCGTCTCACGGACAGCTCGTTGAAGTGCTGCGTTCTACCCATTGAGTGCTTTGCGTGCATATCAGCCGCCAGCCGTCAGGTGCCCCTCCCAGCAGTCGGCCTAAGGGGTGCCCTGGGGACTTCCGTGTCGAAATCCGTGCACGTGTTCGACCGAACCCGACACATGCTGCCAGCGCCCACGGTCCTGACTCCGCCGTCGCCCGCTTCGACCGGAGCGACGGTCGGTTGCTATGGCGCTGATTGGCTCGCTCTCGCTTTAGGCAGCGCGGGCATGCGACTCTTCCCTTCTTCGCTAATGCTCGGACGGAGCTTAGGTATGTTCGGAAGGCTTATCGCGTCCTTCGAATGCCGACTTCAGGCAACGAACGAGAAAGGGGATCGACGTTCTATCTGGATACTGCTGCACACGTTCGACACCAGATGCACGCAGTTCGAGCGTCGCAGTAGCGTAGTCAATGTTCGGTCTCTTCATCTGCCCAGCATCTAACGGTGCGCTGACAGCACTAAGGCGCCCCTACGAATTCAGCCCACGAGCTACCACTCTGTGGGTGGTGCACGACCGTTGGTTCACTGCTCGGTCGCAGCACATGGTGCAGACTGACTGGTAGGCCTACCCGAAGGCCGCTCGCTAGCCCAACGAGCCGTGGACTGCCTGTGGACGGGCAGTCCCTTCAGGCGACTTATCGGTCCGCTGACCTGGGGCAACCCTCGGCATTGCATCGGCCTCCGGAGCCGTTTGCCAGAGGAGCCCCCAGCAGATGCTGGGGGCTCCTTGATGGGGAGGGAGGAACGGCCTCGGCTTGATGCCTCAGGAGGGCGGCGTCCCCTAGCTGCTGATGGACTCTTCCTGCGAAAGGCGTTGGCCGCGACTCTCTGCCACGCGTAGTACATGGGCCAGGGCTTCTGCGAGTTCGCTGGATACGGCGCGTAGGTCTTCTGGGCCGGCCTTCGGCAGATTCAGCACCTCGGTCGCGTGGTTGAGGGTCTCGGCTGCCAGGTCGAGGTAGGTCGCTTCGAGAGTGTCGGCCAGGTTGGAGAGGTGGCTCTCGTTGTCGTCGGTGCTCAAGAAGCACGGTTTGCCGTCTGGACCGGCCCAGGGGAGGAGCCGTAGTTCGTCGTGGGAGGTCACCTGTCGGTCTTCCCTTCCTTCGGTGCCGGGTGGCTGATGAAGACTGCGTCTGCGCTGTCGCCGGGGAGGGCCAGGAGCGCGGCTTCGATCACGCGGCCTGTGGCGTTGGTGGCAACGCTCGTGATGGTGAGGACCGCCCGCGTTGGGCTGATGCGGAGAGCTGCTGATTCCTCCGGAGTGGGGAGGCGGGCAGTGACCGTTTCTCGGGTCTCCACCCAGCCTGCTGTTCGTCCGTTGGGCCATGAAATGGAGTCGGGCTGCGAGGTCGGCGCAAGGTCGCGCGGGATGTAGATGCGGGCCATGCTTCTGGGGTTCTCGCCCTCGTAGGTGGTGCAGTGGAACTCGGTCAGGGGGGTATTCGCTGGTACCCGGAGCAAGGTGCGGAGGCGTCCGCGGGCGCGGAGGTTGGTCGTGCGGATGGTGGTCTGGAGCTCTGGGGCGAGCGGTATGCGGGCGCTGCTGGTGTAGGTGATGCGGCGGAGCAGGGGGCGGACGAAGTTGCCCTTTCCGTGGCTCTTCTCGATGAGTCCCTCGACCTGGAGGAGGGCCAGGGCTTGCCGGACGGTCGGGGTGCTCACCTTGTAGTGAGCCGCGAGCTTCGGTTCCGAGGGGAGACGGTCGCCGGGCTTGAGGCGGCCGGCGGTGATCTGGGCGCGCAGGTCCTCGGCGATGGTGTCGCGGAGCGTGGGCATGGGGCGGTCACCACCTTCTGTGGACGCGGAAGGCGACCAGGCGGGTGCGGGGGTGCATCGTCAGTTGCTCGCCCGTTTCGAAGAGAAGGCGCTTTGCTCCGAGGGGGAGTTGTCGGAGGTCGGCCACGCGGCAGGGCATGCCGCCGATCTGGATGACATCGCCTCGCTGGACGTTGAGCGAGGTGATTTCGATGGGGGCGGCCACGGCAGCGTTCGGGGCCCAGGGCTTCATGCCGTCGCCTCCGTGCGGGGCGTGTGAGTGGTCGGCGTGTGGCAGGGGCAGGCGCACGCCTCGTAGGTCACGGGGATGTCGACCGGGGCCGTCGCCGGAGAGGAGTGAGCGCACTCGTGGTGTGTGCCAATTCGGCATGCGGACGAGCGGTACGGGGGCGTCTTCGGATGGGGCATCAGATGGCCTCCGCGAACGTGAGGAGGCGTTCGACGGGCGGGACGTACGGTCGGACCAGGATGGTCTCCTCGCCGCGGATCGTGTCCGGGCCGAACGGGATGCCGAGGGGTAAGGCCGTGTAGTGGCGGGAGTTTCGGGCGTGCCGCGCTCTGGTGGGCCGGAGCGCGCGACGGATACGGTTGAACATGCTGATCAGCTCCTATCGCTGATGGCCAGGTCCCCGGACGTCGCCTGTCGCGGGGACCGCTTTGTTCACGGCGGCCCAGAGGGTTCGGCCGCCCAGGCTGGTGGCGAGCAGGCCGAAGCGGTCTGCGTGTGCCAGGACTTCCAGGACCTCCCGCCATGTCTCGGCGGTGAGGGTTTCCGGTACCTCCGCTTCGATCGACGTGTGTCTGGTGTGGTCCAGCACGCGTGTGGTGAGTCCTAGGGCGGACAGCCGGGCGGCGAGGGCCTCCGCGCTTACTTCTGGAGCAGGCACAGGGCAGCCTCCGTTACCGGCGATCACTTTCAGTAAAGCTAGTTAACTAGATTAGAGCTAGTGGACTAGATTTTCCATATGCCTGAGCAGCCGCCATACCTCCGCATCGCCGACGAACTGCGGCGGCGGATCACGGAGCACGAGTGGACTCCTGGAGACCGGCTACCCTCGCGGGCCCAGATCGGCCAGGAGTGCGGGGTGGGCGAGAACGTCGTTCGCCGGGCCCAGGAGTTGCTGATCTCCCAGGGCGTGCTGGAGGGGCGGGCCGGGTCCGGGACCTATGTGGCCGAGCCCCGGCAGCGGGTGCGGATGGTGCGGTCCGCGGCGCGTGAGCAGCCGGACGGGTCGCCGTTCCGGGCGGACATGAAGGCCGTGGGACGGAACGGCGGCTGGGAGAGCCGGACCGATGCGAAGGTGCCCGCGCCGGCGGAGATTGCTGCGCGGCTCGGGATCGGTGAGGGCGAGTTGTGCGTCCGGACCGTGTACGAGTTCCTTGCCGACGGGCGGCCCGTGCAGTTGTCGACGAGCTGGGAGCCGTACGACCTCACCGGCGGGACCCTTGTCGTTCTGCCTGAGGGTGGGCCGCACGCCGGCGCCGGCGTTGTGAACCGGATGGCCGAGATCGGCGTCACCGTCAGCCATGCCGTCGAGCAGCCCGAGCCCCGGCAGGCCACCACCGAAGAAGCCTCGCTTCTCGGGATTCAGAAGGCCGCGCTCGTCACCCATATCCGGCGGACGTACTACAGCGACCAGGGCCAGCCCGTGGAGACCGCTGACATCGTCGTCCCCGTTGCACTCTGCGAGATCGTCTACGAGATCCCCATCAACCGTTAGGCAGGGTTGTCAGTGCTTCGGCGTACCTTCTCGCCATGGCGAACAGACCTCCTGAGAACTGGCGTGCCTGGATGGCGCAGGTAGCCCGCGACGTCGAGGCCGGGATCCTGGGGCCCGAGTGCGCCGACGCTGCGGAGATGTACCCCGACTCGTTTCTGAGGGCGACCGACTCGGCGCTGGAGGCATTCGAGGCGGAAATGCGTGGGCTCATGAGTCCCTCCGACGACGAGGTCTTCGGAGCGGTCGAGAGGGTCGTTCTCGCGCTCAACGCTGTTGATGAAGATCCTGGCCACGATGGCGCCGGTTACTGCACCGACGAGCGAGAGCAACTGTGCGAGTACATCGACCTCACCCTGGGCGAGCACGGTGTGGATGTGGCTGCTCTGGCAGCAAGGAGAGGCATCAACCGAGCTGAGATCACGGACGCCTGGCGTGACTGGTGACAACAACTCGTACGGTGCAGCCTGACATCCACCGCTGACATCAACGGCACCGGACGACGGCAATGCTAGGCGGTCGTCCAGAACAGGACCGTGCCCGGCCCGGACCCCTATGGGTGCCGCTCGGCCGAACTTGTAAAGCGGGGGTCGTCGGTTCGAACCCGACAGGGGGCTCTGCGGGCGCGAGGGCCCCCGGCCGATCTTGGCCGGGGGTCTTCGGCATCCACGGGTGACATCACCGGGGCCGGCAAGGAGCCGTCGGGCCTTGGACGCGGTCACGTGGGGAGCCGCTCCGTCGAGCGAGCTCAGCGGTCATCGAGCAGCCTGAGCCTCGATAGGCGACCGCCGAGGAAGCCTCGCTTCTCGGAATCCAGAAGGACGCGCTCGGCACCCACATCCGGCGGACGTACTACAGCGATCAAGGACAGCCCGTGGACACTGCGGACACCGTCGTGCCAGCCGTCCTGTGCGAGATCGTCTACGAGATCCCCATCCACCGATGAAGCCGTGAGGAGACACCGCATGGGCCCGCCTACATCTACGTGACCCGGCTCCTTCCTTCATGGTGGGACCCCTCGGGGGTACGGGAGTTCTGAGCAACCTTCGTGCCCCTGACGCTCCACCCGTGCTTCTGCCACCGTCTTGTGCGCCCTCACCGTGAACCCGCTCTGCGGGCAGCGTGGAGAAAGCCCACAGTGGGCCTGAGGAGGGAACGGGATGGTTCAGCCGAAGTGCGGTGCTCCTACCCAGAGCGGAGGCCGCTGCCGGAACAAGGCGATCACGGGTACCTCGCGGTGCTCCAAGCACCAGGGCCCGTGGTCCCCCTACGGGGTCGAGCAGCGGAAGAAGAAGGAAGCCGAAGCCAAGATGAAGAAGCTCCGGAAGAAGCGGTAGCGCGCCGCCAGGTCGGTTTGGCTGACATCCACAGGCGACATCAACGACGGTGGACGGGAACAGTCGCCCCCGACCGCCGCAGCAGCTGCCAGTAGTACCCCTCCTTTGCTCAGGACCGCTCGGCCGAACTCGCAAAGCGGGATCCGTCGGTTCGAACCCGATAGGGGATCCGTGGGTGTAAGAGGGCCGGTGCGGGAGGTTTTCTCTGTGCAGGTGCTTCCGTATGTCGGGAGGTGCTGGAAGGCCATCGGGTCCCAAGTCCGTGGCGCGCGTTCGGTTTTCGTCGTTCGTTCTTCCGTGAAGCCCCGGGTTTCCGCCCCGGGGCTTCGTCGTGTTCCAGTCCTCCGGGAGTTACGCCGCAGCCTCCGCTCCGAGGCTTCCGGTGCTGATGGCGCCCCGCAGGACGTGGGTGATTTCCTCGGGCTTGAGGTCGATGCCGGCGAGGCCCTCCGTGGTCAGGGGGATTTCCTCCAGGGCGTACTCGCCGCGGCCCTCGGCGCTGAACTCGGGGCCGGTGCGGTCCTCGAAGGACCAGGTCGCGATGCGGGCGAGGTAGAAGAGCTGGCGTTCGTCGGCGGACTCCGTCGTGTGGAGGAGGCGGACGATGTCGGCCTTCCCCGCGATCTCCTCGTGGATCTCCCGGTGGAGGGCGTCCTCCCGGGACGCGTCACCCGGTTCGACGCCGCCGCCGGGCAGGACCCAGTACTCCGGGATGCCGGGCCTGGTGCGGCGGATGACCAGCATCGTGTCGTTCGCGGTGACGAGGACGGCGCGGACTCGTTCGATCATGTCGGTCTGTCTCCTTGCTTGTCGACGCTTCAGAGCAGCGGCCGGTGGACGGGCTGCCTTGTGATGAACGAGGCGGAGGGGCTCGCGAGGAACGCCACCGGGGCCGGGGCTTCCCCGGCCAGCCACGGCTCGGGATGCGCTGGTGTTCGATCCGGTCCTCCGGCCGTGCGTGGTGCCGGGTGGGGAGGGTCCTTTCCGGTCCGGCCCGAACAGTCTTGGGCAGGAACGTCATGAATATCGGGGACGTGGTGACGCGGATCCTCCACCGTCCCGGTGCGCGGTTCCGTACGCGACGAGGTGGCGGCGAACCGCGTGCGCGCGTCAGCGGGGAGCGAAGACCCGCAGGAATCCGTCGCGGCGGGTCGGCCAAGTCAGGGCTCGGACCAGCGTGTTGTTCACCACGAAGTACTCCGGACGCACCCAGCCCTCCTCCTTGGAGTACGGGCCCGGGCCCTCGCTCCGGTAGAGGCGGCGCACGAGGCGGTCGTACGCGAAGCCGCCCGCGAGGAGCAGGAGCGGGGCGGTGAGTACGGCGCCGAGCGTGATGCCGACGCCGAGGGCCAGGTGGGAGTGTCCGTCCGTGCGCACAGGGCGCAGTATGGGTCCTGCGGTGAGAAGTCGGTACGGCTGAGGTCCGGGCGGCGTCCTGGTGGTTCGAGGGGCGCGCGTGTCGACGAGGTGGTGCGGTGAGCCGCTCGTCGCGGACGTACCCGTACGCGGGCCCGTTGTGTCCGGCGCCGGCCTCTCAGCGCGTGGGCGGCCGTCAGCCCCGGTCGGAGCAGTACATGCCGAGGGCGGGCCAGGTGTCCGAGGTGACCCGCCCGCCCGTGTAGACCCGGGCGGCGGGCGCGTCCTTGACCCACTCGCCGTGGCAGACGTAGTCCTCCAGGCCGTCGTCGGCCTTGTCGCGGATCACGTCGATGCCGTAGTTCGACGGGCCGTCGATGGTTCTGGCGTAGTCCTCGATGGCCGCCTCGGCGCTCTCCGCGGTGGCGTTCGGAAGGATGAGGTCCACGCTGCCCGTCTCGCCCCTCTCGATTTTGTTCGCCACCGTGTAGGCCGGTGTCGCGGGCGGGGTCATCGCCGTGGGCGCCGCGGTCACCGCCGTGGGCGCCGTCGCCACCGCCGCGGGCGTCGTCGCCCCGCCCTCGTGGCCTTCGTCGCCGCACGCGGTGAGCGTGACGAGGAGCAGGCCGGCCGCCACGGTGGCCCTGGTGTCGATGCGCGTGGTTTCCCCCGAGAGGTCGTACGGGAAGGACATCGTCCCGGACGGGCCGGGGCGCCTGCGGGGCGGGTGCCCGTCGGCCGCCGTCCGGTTCCCGCGAGGGCGGCCGGGCTTCCGGAACGCCCGGTGGAGTGTGGAGTTCCTGTGTGCAAGCGCTCCGCCGTCCGGGACAATCTGCCGTTGCGGGGTGTTCACGTGGCACGGGGTGTTTTCGGGGAGGGGTGCGCGCATGGGGCGGCGTTCCGGGGGGCTGATCGGGATCTGGGCCGAGCAGCAGAGGGTGGCGCAGCGGCAGCGGGAGGGGCAACAGCAGGCCCTGCTGCGGCAGCAACGGGAGGCCGAGCGGCAGCAGCGGGCGTACGAGCGGGACGTGTCCCGGATGCAGCGGGAGCAGCGGGTCGCCTACCGGCGGCACCGGGACGCCGACGCGCTGAGGAAGACCCGCGAGATCGACGAGCGGGTCGCCGTGCTGGAGGGGCTGCTCGCCGCCGGGTGCCGGGCGCCCGCCTTCCGCGTGGAGTCGCTGCGGCGGGCCGAGGAGGTCGAGCCGTTCGCGCCCGGGGCCCTCGCGCAGCCCGTGCCCATGCCCGACCAGCGGCACTACTCCGGGCGCGACGGGCGGGCGCGGTTCGAGCACGACTGGTACGCCGCGCAGGCCGCCGAGGCGCGGCGCCTGGAGTCGCTCGCCGCGTACCGGAGGGAGTACGACGCCTGGGCCGCCGCCCGGATCACCGAGGTCCGGGAGTACAACAGGGGAGTCGCCGGGACCGCCGAAGCCCTCGCCGGCGGTGACGCCGAGACCGTCGTCGACTACTTCTCCGCCGTGCTCTTCGCCTCCACCGGCTGGCCCGACGGCTTCCCGCGCGAGGTCTCCGCCGCGTACGACCGGGGCGGGCGCGGGTTCGTCCTCGACTGGGACCTGCCCGGGTACGAGGTCGTCCCCGGGACCAAAGGCGTCAAGTACCTGCCCGGCACCGACCAGGAGAAGGAGGTCGCCCGGCCCGTCACGCAGCGGCGTGCCCTGTACCGGAGCGTCCTCGCCCAGAGCGTGCTGCTCGCCGTGCGCGAGCTGTTCGCCGCCGACCGCTTCGGGGCCCTGGAGTCCGTCGCCCTCAACGGGTACGTGGGCGGCGTCGACCCGGCCACCGGGCTCGCCTCCCGGGTGTGCGTCGCCTCCGTCGTCGTGGGCCGGCGGGACTTCGACCGGCTCAACCTCGAACTCGTCGCCGCCGTGGACTGCCTGACCGGCGCGCTCGCCGGGCGGCTCTCCGGGAAGCCCGATGAGCGGGCCGCCGTCGCCCCGTTCCGCACGCCCGACCAGGTCGGCGGCGACGTCGTCGTGCAGGGGGACGGGGAGGAGCCCGATCTCCTCTCCATGGACCCCGTCGCCTTCGAGGGGCTCGTCGCCGAGCTCTTCCGGGCCCGCGGGCTCCAGGCCGTCACCACCCGCCGCTCCCACGACGGCGGGGTCGACGTCGACGCCCTCGATCCCGACCCCATCAGCGGCGGCTCGATCGTCGTCCAGGTCAAGCGGTACCGCAATACCGTCCCGCCCTCCGCCGTGCGCGACCTCTACGGGACCGTGCAGGGCGCCGGCGCCAACAAGGGCGTCCTCGTCACCACCTCGAAGTTCGGGCCCGGCTCCTACACCTTCGCCGACGGCAAGCCCCTGACGCTGATCTCCGGGACCGAACTCGTCGACCTGCTGCGGCAGCACGGGCTGCGGGGGCGGCTGGGCGGCGCTCCTGAGGCGGAAGCCCGGCCCGCCCCCGGGGGACCCGTCCATGAGGGACCCGCCCCGGAGGGACCCGCCCCGGGGGAGCCGGCCGTCCCCTCCGACGACCACAACCTCCTCGGGATGGTGTGGCGGGGCTCCGTCGCCCTCGACGTCTGCGCGCTCGTCTGCGAAGGCGGCCGGGTCCTCGGCGACGAGTGGTTCGTCTTCTACAACAACCCCGCCACGCCGGACGGTTCCGTCGCCGTGGTGACCGCCGCCCCCGGCGACCGCGCCGCCGTGCGCGTCGGGTTCGACGCCCTTCCCGCCCGGGCCGACCGGCTCGTCCTCGTCGCCGCCGTCGACCCCGAGGTCAATCCGGACGCCGACCTCCGCGGGTTCACCGAGGCCGGGATACGGCTCCGGGACGGCTCCGGCGGCGAGCTCGACCGGCTCGACGTGTCCGACGGGCGGCCCGGCGAGACCGCCCTCGTCCTCGGATCGTTCCGGCGACGGGCCGGGGGCGACTGGGACTTCGTGGTCGGGGGGAAGGGGTACGCCGGCGGGCTCGGGGAGCTGGTCGGGGACTTCGGCATCGAGGTGCGGTGAGGTCCGCGCTCCGAGGGCCCGTCCTGCACGGGCCCGTCCGTCGAAGGCGCGTCCATTGAGTACCCGTCCGTCGAAGGCCGTCCGTCGAAGGCGCGTCCATTGAGGACCCGCCCGTCGAAGGCCGTCCGTCGAAGGCCCGCCCGTCCGCCTACCTCCCGCTCAACCTGTTCGCCCACACCGCCACCTTGTCCGTCCGCGCCGAGTGCCCCAGCGCCTCGCGCCGGTCCGCGCCCCGGAACGCCGCGTACATGGTCTGCACGCCGAGCCAGCGCAGCGGCTCCGGTTCCCACTTGCGGACCTTGTGGCCGACCCAGGGGAGGGCCGTGAGGTCGGTCGGGCCCGACTGGCCGGAGTCCTGCCGGATCAGGTCGCGCAGGGTGCGGGCGGCGAGGTTGGCGGTGGCGACGCCCGAGCCGACGTAACCGCCCGCCCAGCCCAGGCCCGTGGAGCGGTCGAGGGTGACCGTCGCGCACCAGTCGCGCGGGACGCCGAGCACGCCGGACCAGGCGTGGTCCACCCGCACCCCCGCGAGCTGCGGGAAGAGGCGGACCAGGATCTCGCGCAGGGCCTCGACCGTCTGCGGCCGGGTGCGTCCGTCGTTGTCGGTCTTCGAGCCGAAGCGGTACGGGACGCCCCGGCCGCCGAGCGCGATCCGGCCGTCGGCGGTGCGCTGGGCGTACATGTACGCGTGCGCCATGTCGCCGAGCGTCTCGCGGCCCTCCCAGCCGACGGACTCCCACTGCGCCCCGGTGAGCGGCTCGGTGGCGATCATCGAGGAGTTCATGGGCAGCCAGGCGCGGCGCTGGCCGGCGAGGGAGGCGGTGAAGCCCTCGGTGCAGCGCAGGACGTACGGGGCGCGGACCGTGCCGTACGGGGTGACCGCGTGCTTCGGCCGGATCTCCGTCACCGGCGTCGACTCGTGGATCGTGACCCCCAGCGCCTCGACCGCCGCCGCGAGCCCCTTCACGAGCTTCACCGGGTGCAGCCGGGCGCCGTGCGGGGTCCAGGAGGAGCCGACGGCGCCGGTCACGCGGACGCGCGCGGCGGTCTCGCGGGCCCCGTACAGCACGCGGTCGGTCTCGCCGAACGCGCTCTCGGCCGCGTGGAAGTCCTTGAGGCGGGCGAGCTGGGCGGGGGAGAGGGCGACTTCGAGGACGCCGCCCCGGTGCACGTCGGCGTCGATCTCCTCCCGCTCGCAGACGTCGACGACCTCGGCGACCGTGGCGTTCATGGCCTGCTGGAGGCGGACGGCCGCCTCGTGGCCGTGCAGCTTCGCGTAGCGGTCGCGGCCGGCGATGCCGTTGTAGAGCCAGCCGCCGTTGCGCCCGGAGGCGCCGTACCCGCAGAACTTCGCCTCCAGGACCGTGATGTCGAGGAAGGGCACGGCCTTCTTCAGGTAGTACGCGGTCCACAGGCCGGTGTAGCCGCCGCCCACGATGCAGACGTCGGCGGCGGTGTCGCCGGGGAGCGGCTCGCGGGGGGCGGGGGCGCCCTCCTGCGCGTACCAGAACGAGATGCCGCCGTTGACCGTGCTCATGTGGACCCCTGCACTGTGTACCCCTGGACGCGGAATGCGTGGGCGGGACGTTACCCGGCCTCCCGGCCCGTGGATACGGGCGTCGTGGTGGGGGATGCCGCGCCGGACCCGACACCGTGTACGCCGGGCCCGTCCGGCGGACCGCCACCGGGTCCGTCCGGCGGATCGCCACCGGGTCCGTCCGGCGGATCGTGGCCGGGACCGCCCCCGGCCCGTCGGACACCCCCTAGGCTCGTCCGCGTGATTCACGTACCGGAGGAACTCGCGCGGTCGCAGGCGAAGTACAACGGAGAGGCGGGGCGGGCGTTCGTCGCCGGACTGCCCCGGGCGGCCGGGGAGTTCCTCGACCGGTGGGGGCTGCGGATCACCGGGCCCTCGATGTACGGGATGGCCTCGCTGGTCCTTCCGGTGGAGCGGCGCGCGGACGGCGTGCCCGCCGCCCTCAAGATGCAGATCCTCGACGAGGAGACCGAGGGCGAGCCGGTCGGCCTGCGCGTCTGGGACGGGGCGGGCGCCGTACGGCTCCTCGACCACGACCCCGCCACCGGGACCATGCTCCTGGAGCGCCTGGACGAGGCCCGGCCGCTGTCGGCCCTCGCGGACACCCGGGAGGCGATGCGGATCGTCGCGGACCTCCTCGCCCGGCTCACGGCCGTCCCCGCGCCGCCCGGCCTGCGGACGCTCGGCGGCATCGCGGCCGGGATGCTCGCGGAGGTGCCCGGGGCCGCCGCCCGGCTCGGCCCGCAGGACGCGGCGGTGCTGCGGGACTGCGCGGCGGCGGTACGGGAGGTGGCGGGCGAACCGGGCGACCGGCTGCTCCACTGGGACCTGCACCTCGGGAACGTCCTGGCCGCCGCGCGCGAGCCCTGGCTGTCGATCGACCCCAAGCCGCTCGCGGGCGACCCCGGCTTCGACCTCCTCCCGGCGCTCGTGGACCGCTTCGACCCGGACCCGGACGAGGTGTTGTGGCGGTTCGACCTGCTCGCCGAGGTCGTCGGGGACCGGCGGCGCGCGGTGGCGTGGACGCTGGGCCGGGTCCTCCAGAACGGCCTGTGGGACGTCGAGGACGGCGAACCGTCCCTGGACGCCGAGCAGGTCGCGGTCGCGCGGATCCTGCGGGAGCGGCGGGGCTGACGCCGACGGGGCCGGGGCCGGGACGCCCGACGCCGGCGGGGCTGACGTCGACGGGCCGGTCCAGGACCTGGATTCCGCTGGTCACGGAGGCCCCGGGCGAGGCACCCTGGCCCCATGATCCGTACTGCCACCCCCGCCGACGTCCCCGTCGTCCACGCCATGATCCGCGACCTCGCGGAGTACGAGAAGGCCCTCGACGAGGTCCGCACCACCCCCGAACAGCTCCACGAGGCCCTCTTCGGCGAGCGGCCCGCCGCCTTCGCGCACCTCGCGGAGGACGAGGCCGGCGAGCCGGTCGGCTTCGCGCTCTGGTTCCTCAACTTCTCGACCTGGCGCGGCGTCCACGGCATCTACCTGGAGGACCTGTACGTCCGTCCGGAGGCGCGCGGCGGCGGTCACGGCAAGGCCCTGCTGCGCGAGCTCGCCCGGACCTGCGTCGAGCGCGGCTACGAGCGCCTGGAGTGGTCCGTCCTGAACTGGAACAAGCCCTCGATCGACTTCTACGAGTCCCTGGGCGCCCGTCCGCAGGACGAGTGGACGGTCTACCGGCTGACGGACGGGGCCCTGGCGGCGCTCGGCGGTGCGCCGGGAGTGTAGGAAAGGGTCATGGACAACGACGACAACGACATCGAGCGGCGCTTCCGGCGGATCACCGACTTCATCGAGGCCCGCCTGACGCCGCTCTTCGACCCCGCGAACGGCAGCGACCACGGCTTCGGCATGGACGACACCTCCCGGGCGCTGCGGGCCGCCCGCTACACCGTGCAGGCCGCGTCGGCCGTCTCCGGCCTCGTGGAGAAGCGGGCGACCGCGCCGGAGCTGCGGCAGGTCGTGGACCAGGCCCTCGAACACAACTGGGACGTGCTGCGCTCCGTCGCCCGCATGTGGGAGGACCACCCGGACTTCCGGAAGGAGTTCAAGGCGCACTCCTGGGACGTGGTCGGGGCCCTCTGACACGCGCCCCGGGGCACGTCCACCGGATGAGGGCCGGACACGGCCCGGGACAGCCCCTAGGGCACCAGGACCACCTTGCCCGTCGTGCCCCGGTTCTCCAGGGCGCGGTGGGCCCCCGCCGCCTCCGCGAGCGGAAAGCGGTGGACCGCCGGGCGGAGGGCGCCGTCGGCCGCCGCGGCGAGGGCGGCGAGTTCGAGGTTCCGGATGTCGCCGCCCGCCTTCTCGATCATCACCGGGCCGAGGACGGACTCCGAGGTGATGCCGCGCTCCGCCAGCTCCTCCGGCGCGAAGGCGAGCGGTTCGCCGTCGTGGAGGCCGGTCCCGGACCAGCCGAAGACGACGTGCTGCCCGCCCTCGCCGAGGAGGTCCACGGCGGACCGGCCGGTGTCGCCGCCGACGGAGTCGAAGACGACCGTGGCCGCACGCCCGCCGAGGGGCCCGTCCAGGTACGCGCGGACCTCCTCCGCCCAGTCCGGCTCCAGGTAGTCGACGGCCAGGTCGGCGCCGTTCTCCCGGACCAGGGCGGTCTTCGCGGGCCCGCCCGCGAGGCCGACGACGGTGGCGCCGGCGTTCTTGGCGTACTGGACGAGCAGGGTGCCGATGCCGCCCGCCGCCGCCGGGACGATCGCGACCGATTCGGGGCCGAGCGCGGTGAACTGGAGGATGCCCAGGGTCGTGCGGCCGGTGCCGATCATGGCGACGGCCTCCGCCTCGCCGAGGCCGTCGGGCAGGGCGTGGAGCCGGGCGGCGTCGGTGACGGCGAGCTCCGCGTACCCCCCGGGGACCATGCCGAGGTGGGCGACGACCCGTCGGCCGAGCCAGGACGGGTCGGTGCCCTCCCCGAGCGCGTCGACCGTGCCGGCGACCTCGCGGCCGGGGATCGTGGGCAGCTCGGCGGGGGCCGGGAAGGGGCCGGGGGCGCCTTCCCGGAGCGCCGTGTCGAGCAGGTGCACCCCGGCCGCGGCGACCCGGACGCGGACCTGGCCGGGGCCCGGCACGGGATCGGGCACCTCCTCGTACACGAGGTTCTCGGCGGGTCCGAAGGCGTGGAGGCGGACGGCGTGCATGACGGTTCCCCTGTCGTCGTACCGGTGGCGTCGTACGGATGTCGCCGTACGGATGTCGCCGTACGGATCACGAAGGTGTCGTGACGGGGAAAGCCTCCGACCTCAAGCGCGCTTGAGGTCAAGGCGTGCCGTGGGCCCCGCGGGCCGGCGCGCCCCGTGCGCGAGCCGCCGCTCCGCGCGCAGCGCCAGCGACACCGCCTCGACCGCGCTCGTGAACGACACCTCCGACAGGACGCCCGGCGCCGCGACCTGGTCGCCCACCAGGTACACCCCGTCGCCCCGGTCGACGGCCGGCCGGTCGCGCCAGGTGGTGCCGGGGCGGTCCACCGCTCCCGTACGCCCCCGGGACAGCGACGCGCGCCGCCACACCGTCCGCTCGCGCCAGCCGGGGAGGCCGAGGTCGAGGAGCCGTTCCGCGTGGGCGACCCCGTCCGCCTTCGACGCGTCGGGGCCGACGGGGAGCTGGGCCTGGAGGAGCTGCCGCCCGGCGGGGGCGAGCGAGGGGTCCTGTGCGGTGAACCGCTCGATCCAGCCCGGCGCGTCCAGGTCGCAGACGACGAACGGGTCCCCCTTCCGGGTCCGCAGCGCCAGGTCGACCAGGACCGTGCTGCCGCTCTCCCAGGTCAGCGAGGGGTCGCCGAGGAGCCGGGCGGCGGCGGGCAGGGCGGTGGCGACGATCACCGGGCCCCCGCCCGCCGGCAGCGCGTCGACCCGGGCCGAGGTCTCGATCCGTACGCCCAGTTCCCGGGCCCGGGCCGCCATCCGTCCGATCAGCTCGCCCCAGCCGCCCCGGACGTAGTGCGCCTCGGGCGGCAGGGCGGCGGCCCGGTGCAGCCGTTCCTGCACGAAGCGGGCGGAGAGCGCGCCGGGGTCGTGGTGGAAGAGCGCGACCCCGCTGTACGCGGCGGCGGCGCGGGCGGCCCGCACGCCCGCGAGCCCGGTGGCCCAGGTGCGGAAGTCGGTGTCGACGGGGGCGTTCCGGGCGGTGCGGAGGGACAGGCGGAGCAGTCCGGGCGGCGGGACGCGGCGGAGGGCGCCGCCGCGGTGGAAGCGGAACCGGAGGCCCTCGGCGGGCGGCAGCGGCGCGAGCGGCCCGAGGAGGCCGCGCTGCTTCAGCCAGGTCCAGTGCGGGCCGCCGCTGTAGAGGGCGTGCGGGCCGTCGTTGGTGCGGTACGGGCCCCCGGCGGTGCGCGCCCGGCCGCCGAGGGCCTCGTGGGCCTCGTACAGGGTGACGGCGGTTCCGGCCTCGGCGGCGGTGACGGCCGCGGTCAGTCCGGCGAAGCCGCCGCCGACGATCGTGAGCTTCCGCATGGCGCTCTCCCTACGTTCTCGGGCTCGTTCCCGGGTCCTGTACGGGGGACGGGGCGCGGGGCCGTGTTCGTGACACGGGGGCGCTGTCAGTGGCGTACCTCACCATGGGGGGATGGCGAACCAGGGCGCGAGGGCGACGACGCGGAAGAAGAAGGTGCCGGGGGCCCGGCGGCCGGAGCTGCGGCTGCCGCCCCTGGAGCCGTACGGGGGCGGTCTGGAGGCGGACGGGGACTACGACGGCCTGGAGCTGTCCGGGCTCGACCTGACCGGGCAGTCGGGGGAGGGGTCCCGGTTCCTGGACTGCGCGCTGCGGGAGTGCGCCCTCGACGGGGCGCGGCTGACGAACGCGCGCTTCCTCGACTCGCTGCTGAGCGGGGTGCGGGGCGTGGGGACGGACCTCGCGGGGGCGCAGCTGCGGGACGCGGAGGTCGTGGAGGCGCGGCTCGGCGGGGTGCAGCTGCACGGCGCCGTCCTGGAGCGGGTCGTGGTGCGCGGCGGCAAGATCGACTATCCGAACCTGCGGTCCGCGAAGCTGAAGGACGTCGTCTTCGAGGGGTGCGTGCTGAGCGAGGCGGACTTCGGGGGCGCGGTCCTCGAACGGGTCGAGTTCGTGGACTGCGCCCTGACCGGGGCCGACTTCTCGGGCGCGCGGCTGCGGGACGTGGACCTGAGGGGCGCCCGGCGCCTGGAGATCGCGCGCGGGGTGGACTCCCTGGCGGGGGCCGTGATCTCGACGGCCCAGCTCTTCGACCTGGCGCCGGTGCTCGCGGCGCAGCTGGGGGTGCGGGTGGAGGGGTAGGGCCCGGGCGGGCGGATCACGGCCGGGGCCGTGCCGGGTCTAGGCCCGGGCCGGCATGCGGGGGAAGCGGGCCTGGAGGGACCAGACGACCGGGTTGTCGGCGAGGCCCTCGTGCATGTCGGTGAGGTCCGCGATCAGGTCGTGCAGGAAGTCGCGGGCCTCGCGGCGCAGTTCGGCGTGGTTGAAGGTCACCGGCGGTTCATCGCCCGGCATCCAGTCGGCCTCGACGTCCACCCAGCCGAAGCGGCGCTCGAACAGCATCCGGTCCGTGGACTCGGTGAAGTCGAGCTCCGCGTACTGCGGCTGCGCGGCCCGGCTCCCGCGCGGGTCCCGGTCGAGCTGCTCGACGATGTCGCAGAGCGCCCACGCGAAGTCCAGCACCGGCACCCACCCCCAGGCCGTGGACACCTCCCGGTCCGCCTCGGTGTCCGCGAGGTACACGTCCCCGCAGAACAGGTCGTGCCGCAGCGCGTGGACGTCCGCGCGGCGGTAGTCGGTCTGCGGGGGGTCGGGGAAGCGACGCGAGAGGGAGTAACCGATGTCGAGCACGGGACCGATGGTGTCACGGTCCCGGACCTGGCGGCTCCGGACCTCGTGGCTCCGGTCCCGGTCCGTACGGCTCCGGCCCCGGACCTCGTGGCCCCGGCCCCGGTCCGTGCGCGCCCCGGCTCAGCGGCCCCGCCCGTGCACCGCCCTCGCCACCCGGGGCCCCAGCCAGCGCTTGAGGCGGCGGAGGGGCTCCAGGCTGCCGGCGGCGCGGTCGAGGCGGTAGTAGAGCTGGGGCGGGACGTGCGGGAGGAGCGGGGAGTGGCGCTGGCCGAGGAGGGCGAACATGCGGGCCGGCTCCAGGCGCACGTAGCGGGGGAGGTCCTCGTACCAGCGGGCGCTGTAGCGGGCGGCGCTCTGGGCCGGGACGAGTTCGGCGCGGCGCCGCTTCCCGTACAGCGTCAGGGCCGTGTCGAGGTCCCGGCCGGGGGCGTCCAGGGCGTCCGCGAGGGCGAGCGCGTCCTCCAGGGCCAGGGTGGTGCCCGCGCCGATCGAGTAGTGCGTGGTGTGGGCGGCGTCGCCGAGGAGGACCAGGTTGCCCCGGTGCCAGACGCGGTTGGTGAGGGTGCGGAAGGCGAGCCACCGGGCGGGCTCCCCGGCCCGGTCCCGGCCGATCAGCTCGTGCCCGTCGAGCAGGTCGTGGAAGAGCTTCTCCAGGAGGTTCAGGCTGTCGGCCTCGCCGAGCGCGTCCAGGCCGAGGCCGGTCCAGGTCTCCGGGGAGCACTCGACGACGCAGGTGGAGCGCTCGCCGCTGAACCCGTAGGCGTAGCACCAGATCCAGCCGTGCTCCGTCTCCTTGAAGGCGAAGCTGAACGCGTCGAAGACCTTGGTGGTGCCGAGCCAGACGTACCGGTTCCGGCCGCTCGTGACCTCGCTGCCGAAGTGGTCCGCGTACGCCTCGCGGAGCGCGCTGTTCACCCCGTCGGCGGCGACGACCAGGTCCGCGTCGGCGAGTTCGGGCGCGTCCGGGCCGCTCACGCCGTGCTCGTACGCGATCCGCACGCCGAGTTCGCGGGCGCGGTCCGCGAGCAGCGCCAGCATCCGCCGCCGCCCGATGCCGAAGCCCGCGTCGCCCCGGTGGACGGTCCGCTCGTCGCGGACGATCGCGACCCCGTCGGTCCAGGTCACGGAGGCGTCCGCGACGGCCCGTGCGGACTCCGGGTCGCCCGCGCGCAGCTTGCCGAGGAGCCCGGCCCAGTACGTGACGCCCCAGCCGTACGTCGAGCCCTCCGGGTTCCGCTCGTACACCGTGATGTCGTGCGACGGGTCCCGCCGCTTCAGCAGGACCGAGAGGTAGAGGCCGGCGGGACCGCCGCCGACGATCGCGAGCTTCACGTGCGCTCCACTGGGACTGGGTCATGACACCGTGCGGTCGGGTAGTGACGCACGGTAGCAGTGGGGGCGGGGTGCGGGGGCGAACACCGCACAAAGGCGTACGGGCACACAAAGGCGTACGGGTACACAAAGCCGTACAGGCCTGCGGAGGCGTGCGGACGCACACAGCCGTACGGGCCTGCGGAGGCGTGCGGGCGCACACAGCCGTACGGGCCCCGGACACGTGCGACGGCACGGAGGCGCGGGCGGGGGACCCCTACGGCAGCAGGCGGCGCTCCTTCGCCACCGCCACCGCGCCCGCCCGCGTGTCCACGCCGAGCTTGGCGTAGATCCGGCCCAGGTGGGTCTTCACCGTCGCCTCGCTGATGAACAGGGCCCGCGCGATCTCCCGGTTGCCGAGCCCGCGCCCGAGCTGCCCGAGGATGTCCCGCTCCCGGTCGGTGAGGCTCGGGGCCGCCGCGCCCCGCATCCGGTCCATGACCCGGCTGGCGACCGGCGGCGAGAGGGCCGTGCGGCCCTGCGCGGCGGCGTGGATCGCCGCGAACAGCTCCTCCGGCCGCTCGGCCTTCAGGAGGTAGCCGGTGGCACCCGCCTCGATCGCCCGCGTGATGTCGGCGTCCGTGTCGTACGTGGTGAGGACGAGGACGTGGACGCCGGTCGGCGCGATCCGGCGGGTCGCCTCCACGCCGTCGATGCCGGGCCCGAGCTGGAGGTCCATGAGGACGACGTCCGGCTTCAGCTTCGCCGCCATCGCGACGGCCTCCTCGCCGCTGCCGGCCTCGCCCACGACGTCGATGTCGGGGGTGCTGCCGAGGAGGGCGAGCAGCCCGGCGCGGACCACCACGTGGTCGTCGCAGAGCAGGATCCGTACGGAGGACATCACGACTCCAGGGAGGGCGGGACCGGCGGGTCCGGCGGGTTCGGCGGGGGCGCGGGCATCACGGCTCCGGGGAGGGCGGCGAGAGCGGGATCGCGGCCGAGAGCACCGTCCCCTCGCCCGGGACGGACTCGACGGTCAGGGTGCCACCGAGCTGCTCGGCCCGCACCCGCATCGCGGGCAGCCCGTGGCCGCGCACCCCGCCCGGCCGCTCCGCCGGGTCGAAGCCGCGCCCGTCGTCGGCGACGTCCAGGACCACCTGGTCGTCGAGGTACGTCAGGGTCACGGCGGCCGACTCCGCGCCCGCGTGCTCGCGGATGTTCGCCAGGGCGCCCTGCGCGATCCGCAGCAGCGCCGACTGCGCCCGGTCGGGCAGCGGCGCCGGCGCCCCGTCGACCCGGAACGCCGCCGACTCGCGCGCGGCCAGGCCCCGCAGCGCCTCCTCCAGGCCGCCGCCCCCGGCCAGGTCGGCCGGCGCGAGGTCGTGGACGAAGCGGCGGGCCTCCGCGAGGTTGCGCTCGGCGATGGACTCGGCGGTACGGACGTGCCGGCGGGCGGTCTCCGGGTCGCCGTCCCAGGTGCGGTCCGCCGCCTGGAGCAGCATCTGCTGGCTGGACAGGCCCTGCGCCAGGGTGTCGTGGATCTCCATGGAGAGCCGCTGCCGCTCCGCCAGGGTCCCCTCGCGGCGCTCGATCGCGGCGAGTTCGCGGCGGGTGCGGATCAGGTCGTCGATCAGGGCCCGCTGGCGCGCCGCCTGCCGGTCGGAGTACACGAAGACCCCGGTGGCCAGGGCGGCGACGGCCGGCGGGGCGACGATCAGGTTCGGGTCCCAGCCGCCGTGCGAGAGCTGGACCTGCGCGAAGACCACGAAGGCGGTGAGCAGGGCGACCAGGCCGAGCGCGGCCCGCGCCGGGAGGGTGCGCAGGCCCGTGTAGAAGAGCGGCACCGCGCACCAGGCGAAGCTGGGCGCGAGGACGACGAGGAGCACCCAGACGGCGACGACCGTGCCCAGCCAGGCGATGCGGCGCGGGGTGGCGCGGGTGCCGAGGACGGGTCCGAGGAGGTAGAGGGAGGCGAGCGCGCCCGTGAGCGCGACGATCCACGGGCTGCGGGCCTCCCAGTCGTGCCGCAGCAGGAAGCGGGCGAGCGAGGCGCCGAGCAGGAGGAAGAACGCGGTGTGCATGATCCGCGCCAGCCGGCGGGCGTCCGGGTCCCGCTCCGTGTCCTCCTCCACGTCCCGGCCCTTCCGCTCTCCGTAACGGTCCCGCCTGGTAACGGTCCCACCTGCGCACACCCCTTCATCCTGGCCCGAAGGGACCGGTCCGGCATCAGCCGATCGGCTGACCCGGACGTCCACCGGTGCGCGTCCGGAGGGCAGCCGGACCGTGGACCGGGAGGCCCCGGGAGCGGCCACAGGATGGATGACAGAGCGAGACGGACGAACGGATCGCTCGGCCCACGGCCCCGGCCCACGGCCCCACGGCCTATGGCCCCACGGCCCCAAGCCCCCGCGCCCTCCCCCGATCCCACGGAGTTCCCCATGAAGAAGATCCTCTTCGGTGCCACCGCCGCCGCCGTCATCGCCGCCGGCACCTTCGGCGTCGTCTCCGCGAACGCCTCCGCCCCGGCCGCCGCCGCTCCCGCCGCCGTCCGCGCCGACGCCTCCAACGGCAACCTCCAGCAGTCGACGCACCTGACGATCGAGGCGGCGACGAAGGCCGCGCAGGCGACCCTGAAGGCCGCCGAGAAGGAGAACCAGCGCGTCTCGGTCGCGGTCGTCGACCGCAACGGCAACACCCTCGTCACCCTGCGCGGCGACGGCGCCGGCCCGCAGTCCTACGAGTCGGCCGTGAAGAAGGCGTACACCGCCGTCTCCTGGAACGCCCCGACCTCCGAGCTGGCCAAGCGCCTGACCAACGCCCCCACGCTCAAGGACATCCCGAACACCCTCTTCCTGGCCGGCGGCGCCCCCGTCACGGCCAAGGGCGCGCCCGTCGCCGGCATCGGCGTCGCGGGCGCCCCCTCCGGCGACCTCGACGAGAAGTTCGCCCTGGCCGGCGTCGCCTCCCTCGGCCGGTAAGACGCCCCCCTCGGCCGGCAAGGCGAATCCCCGGGCCGGCACGCCTCCCGGCCGGACGAGGCGGCCCCGGCCGCCAAGCCCCGACCGCCCCCCCCGAACGGCCGTGGCGCCCGGACCCCCCGCCGGGCGCCACCACCCTTCCCCGGCTCCGCTGCTTACGATCGGTCCGTGAAGCACCTCTACCGGCCCCGGGCCGTGACCCGGGCCCGGCCCCGGGCCCGGACCCGTCGGGCCCGGACCGGAGCCGCCGTCCTCGCCGTCCTCGCGGTGCTCGCGGGCGGCTGCACCGGCGCCACCGGCGGGGTCCGGGGCGCTCCCGGGTCCGCCGGGCTCCGCGACCCGTACTTCCCGAAGCTCGGGAACGGGGGCTACGACGTGCGGCACTACGCCCTCTCCCTCGCCTACGACCCGGCCACCGGGCGGCTCGACGGCACCGCCGAGATCACCGCCCGCGCCACCCAGGACCTCAGCGCCTTCAACCTCGACCTGTCCGGGCTCACGGTCGGCTCCGCGCGCGTGGACGGCGCGCCCGCCGCGCACAACCGGGCCGGGAACGAGCTGACGCTCCGCCCGCGCGAGGAGATCCCGAAGGGCGCCGAGTTCCGCGCCACCGTCGCGTACGCGGGCGTGCCCGAGCCGATCACGGACGCGGACGGCTCCGAGGAGGGCTGGCTGCGCGACGAGGACGGCGGGGTCGTCGCGGTCGGCGAACCGGCCGGCTCCACGACCTGGTTCCCCGGCAACCACCACCCCTCCGACAAGGCCGCGTACGACGTCTCCCTCACCGTCCCCGCCGGGACCGACGCCTTCTCCAACGGCGTCAGGACCGAGCGGCGGACGGAGGCGGACGGGCGCGTCACCACCGTCTGGCACACGCCCGAGCCGATGGCGAGCTACCTCGCGACGGTCATGATCGGGCGGTACGAGACGGGGACGGCGACCGCCCTCGGCACCGTGCCCGTGCTGACCGCCGCCGAGCCGGAGGTCGCGGCGGAGAGCGCCGCGCTGCGGGCCGAGGTCCCCGGGATCCTCGCCCGGCAGGTGCGGCGCTTCGGTCCGTACCCCTTCTCGGCCGCCGGGGCGGTCGTCACGGAGGACGGGACCCTCGGCTACGCCCTGGAGACCCAGACCCGGCCCGTCTTCCCGGCCTCCTCCTTCGACCGGACGACCCTCGTCCACGAGCTGGCCCACCAGTGGTTCGGCAACTCGGTGTCCCCCGCGACCTGGCGGGACCTGTGGCTGAACGAGGGCTTCGCGACGTACGCGGAGTGGCTGTACGCGGAGGAGCACGAGGGCGTCCCGGCCCGCACCGCCTTCGAGCGGGCCTTCGCGCAGAAGGCCAACTGGGCCTTCCCGCCCGCCGTTCCGCCCGGCGCGGCGAACCTCTTCGACCCGCCCGTCTACCAGCGCGGCGCGATGGTCCTGCACAAGCTGCGCGAGACGGTCGGTGACGGGGCCTTCGCCTCGATCCTGCGCGGCTGGCCGGAGAAGCACCGCCACGCCAACGCCTCCACCGCCGACTTCACCGCCTACGCGGAGGAGGTGGCGGGGAAGGACCTCGGCGGGCTGTGGGACGTGTGGCTGTACGGGGACGGGCGGCCGGAACGGCCCTGAGGAGCCCCGCGCGGACGTGGGGAAGGGGCCCGCCGGAGACGCCGGCGGGCCCCTTCGCCGCGGACGCGGTTCAGTACGTCCAGCGGGCCCGGTCGCCGTCCATCACGCAGTGGATCATGCGGCGGTTGGCCGCGTGCGTGGACCGGCCCAGGTCGGCCTTCCGGCAGAACTGGCCGGCGCTGTAGCAGTTACCGGCGTTGGAGACGATCTCGCAGGTGGCCTCGGCCGCCGCCGTCGGGGCCGCGGTCGTGCGCTTCGGCGCGGGCGCCTGTGTGGTGGGCTTCGGGGCCCGGGTCGCCTTCGGCGCCGCCGGGGGCTCGGTCGTGGGCTTCGCCTTCGGCGGCGCGGGCGCCTCGGTGGTGGGCGGCGGAGTCGCGGTCGTGGCGGTGGGCGTGGGCTCCGCGGTGGACGGGCTCGGCGTCGGAGTCGGAGTCGGCGTCGGTGCCGCCGGGGTGGAGACCGGGGCCGGGGTGGCGGGGGACTCGTCGGCCGCGACGGGTCCGCAGGCGACGGTGACGCCGACGAGCGCCAGGCCCGCCAGCGTCTGCCGCACCAGCCGGGCCGCCCGGGCCCCCCGCCCGCGCCGCCGTCCGCTCCCTCCGTCCCGGACTCCGGATCCTCTGCCGTCTTCGCCGGTGTCGTGCATCGATCCCCCCAGGGTCGTTCATCTGGTCGAAGAAGCGCACGTTAGAGGAGGAACCGCCTCCCCCGGGAGGGTTTGCGGGAAGCTTGTTCAAAATGAAACGACGCCGGTCTCCGGAACCACGGGCGTGGTTCCGGAGACCGGCGTCGCGGTGCCGGCCCGGGGGCCGGCCGGACGTCAGAGGTTGACGCCGAAGTCGCGGGCGATGCCCTCCAGGCCCGAGGCGTACCCCTGGCCGACGGCGCGGAACTTCCACTCGGCGCCGTTGCGGTACAGCTCGCCGAAGACCATGGCCGTCTCGGTGGCCGCGTCCTCGGAGAGGTCGTAGCGGGCGAGCTCGGCGCCGCCGGCCTGGTTCACGATGCGGATGTACGCGTTGCGGACCTGGCCGAAGTTCTGCGAGCGGGAGACCGCGTCGTAGATGGAGACCGGGAAGACGATCTTGTCGACGTTCGGCGGGAGGGCCGCGAGGTTGACGTTGATCTGCTCGTCGTCGCCGCCGCCCTCGCCGGTGCGGTTGTCACCGGTGTGGACGATGGTCTGGTCCGGCGTCGACTTGTTGTTGAAGAAGACGAAGTGGGCGTCGGAGGCGACCTTCCCGGCGGCGTCCACGCCGATCGCGGAGGCGTCGAGGTCGAAGTCGGTGCCGGTGGTGGTGCGGACGTCCCAGCCGAGGCCCACGGTGACGGCGGCGAGGCCCGGGGCCTCCTTGGTCAGGGAGACGTTGCCGCCCTTGGACAGGCTCACAGCCATGGAAAGTCCCTTTCATCGTGGTGTCGTCGCCTGGAGAAACGCGCGCGGCCCCCCGACGGTTCCCGTTCCGTCCCGGACGGAAATCAGGATGACTCCGACGGCCCAGTGCGGGGAACATGGGGGGCATGTCCGGTCCGTATCCCATTCGCGGCTCCGTCTCGCTCCCCGAGGCCGAGCTCCAGTGGCGTTTCTCGCGCGCTTCGGGCCCGGGCGGGCAGCACGTCAACACCAGCGACTCCCGGGTCGAGCTCCGCTTCGACCTCGCGGCCACCGACGCGCTCCCCGAGGTGTGGAAGGCCCGCGCCCTGGAGCGGCTCGCCTCCCGCCTGGTCGACGGCGTCGTGACCGTGCGGGCCTCGGAGCACCGCTCGCAGTGGCGCAACCGCGAGACGGCGGCGGTCCGCCTGGCCGCGCTCCTCGCCGAGGCGACGGCCCCGCCGCCGAAGCCCCGCCGGCCGACGAAGATCCCGCGCGGCATCAACGAGCGGCGGCTGCGGGAGAAGAAGCAGCGCTCGGAGACCAAGCGCACCCGGCAGTCCCGCGACTGGGGCTGACCGGCCGCCGACGGGCCGTGCCCGGGCCGCCGGGCCGTGACGACCGGCCGTGCCCCGGCCGTCGGGCCGTGCCCGCCGACGCGCGGTGTCCGGCCGGCCGTGCCCGCCGACGCGCGGTGTCCGGCCCCGTCAGCCCAGGTGCCGGTACCTCCCCCGGAAGTACGCCAGGGGCCCGCTGCCGTCCGCCGGGGACGCGTCCGCCGTCAGGACCCGGCCCACCACGAGCGTGTGGTCGCCGGCCACCACCCGGTTCTCGGTGCGGCACTCCAGGACCGCGAGCGCGCCGCCGACGAGCGGGGCGCCGCTCGCCCCGCCGCGCGTGTACGGCAGGTCGGCGAAGAGCAGCCGGTCGCTGACGCGGTTCTTCATCGAGAAGCGCCCGGCGACGTGCCGCTGGTCCTCGGAGAGGATCGAGACCGCCCAGACGGGGACGTCGGTGAGCAGGTCGTCCATGCGGGAGCCGTTGCGGAGGCCGATCAGGACCAGGGGCGGGTCGAGGGAGACCGACGTGAAGGCGGTGGCCGTCATGCCGACGTCCTCGCCGCGCGGGCCGTCGTCGGGGTCGTGCGCGGTCACCAGGACCACGCCCGACGCGAGGCGGGACATGGCCGCCCGGAACTCTTCGTTGCTCACCCCCTCAGCATGCGGGATCGCCAGGTCGGTCACGGGGGGCGGGGAGGCGGTCTTCTGCAACACCCTCCCGACGCTAGGACGGCTTCCCGGGGGACGCATCGGGCGCGGGGACCAGGCTTCCGCCCCCGTCGGTCCTAGGACCCGCCCGGGAACCCGGCCGACCCGCCATGACCTGCTGTGACTTGAGTCACAGCGGGCAGTATTTGCTGACCCTGTGTACCGGCTGCGCAGCTCACTGTGATTCAGTGGCAATCACAGTCCCTAGGGAAACGCGATTGTGCGACAGGAAGCCGATCAGAACACTGGAGTTGCTGTCGAGGTCTCGGGGAGAGCGAGCGATGGAGACCGAGTCGGAGCCGTACGTCCGTCTCTCGACCCTGCGGCAGCTGCATCAGGTCGTGACGGACCTCAACACCGCCCGCAGCCTGGCGGACACCCTGCAGACCGTCGCGGACGGCGTGGTCGCCGGTCTCAACTACGAGCTCGCCTGCGTCAACCTGGTGCGCCCCGACGGTGACCTCGTCGTCGCCGCCTTCGCCGGAAGCTCCGCCGCCGAGGCTCTGATCACCGGCCGGGTCGGCTCCCGCGCGGCCTGGGACCGCCGCCTCTCCATGGGCGTCGCCTGGGGCGACCTGCGGTTCATACCGCACACCGAGGGCTGGGTCCTGCTGGACGACGACGTCCCCCAGTGGCACACCGACGGCCCCGCGCCCCGCTTCGAGGACGAGTGGCACCCCCACGACCGGCTCTACGCCCCGATGTACTCCCCCACGCTCGGCTCCGCCCGCGCGGGGGGACCCCCGCCCGGCTCCCGCCGCGAGCTCCTCGGCGTCATATCCGTCGACCGTCCGCGCAACGGCCGGCACCCCGGCCCCTGGGGCCAGGAGGCGCTCCAGATGTACGCCTCGCAGTCGGCCATCGCCATCAGCAACGCCCGCCTCCGCTCCAACATGCAGCGGGCCCTGGTCCGGCTCGAACGGGAGCAGCAGGCCCTGCGCGCCAGCGAGGAATCCTTCCGCCAGGCCTTCGAGTACGCCCCCTCCGGCATGGCCATCGCCGAGATGGGCGGCGACCAGCACGGCCGGCTCCTGCGCACCAACGACGCCCTGTGCCGGCTCCTCGGCCGCCCCGCCTCGGTCATGCGCCGCTACTCCTTCGCCGACCTCGTCCACCCCGAGGACATCGGCACCCTGCTGCGGACCTCCGCCGAGGGCGGCCGGGCCGAGCTGCGGCTCGCCCGCCGCGACGGCACCTACGTCTGGGTCTCCCTGCGGAACTCCGTGGTCGCCGACACCGCCGACGGCCCCCGCTTCCTCCTCACCCACGTCGAGGACATCGAGGAGCGCAAGCGCCACGAGCTCCAGCTCGCCCACCGCGCCTCGCACGACGCCCTCACCGGCCTGCCCAACAGCGCCGAGCTGCGCTCCCGGCTCTCCGCCCGCCTCTGCGAGCGCCCGGCGGACGCCCCCGGCGCGTACGGCGACGGCTACGGGTACGGCCACGTGCCCGGACCGGGCTCCGGCTACGAGCCGTACGAGCACGAACACGAGCACGGCTTCGGCTTCGAGCCGGCGGGGGGCGCGGGGCCGTACGACCACCACGTCCACATGGTGGCCCCCTCGGGCGGCGAGACCGACGACGGCACCAAGGGGCTCGCGGTCCTCTTCTGCGACCTCGACGGCTTCAAGTCGATCAACGACCGCTTCGGGCACCACACCGGCGACGCCGTCCTCATCGAGGTGGCCCGGCGGCTCACCACCGGCGTCCGGGACGGGGACACCGTCGCCCGGCTCGGCGGCGACGAGTTCGTCGTCCTCGCCGACGGCCTGGGCGCGGCCGACGCCGCAGACCTGGCCGTGCGCCTCCGCAACGCGATCATCCCGCCCATCCGGGTGGACGGGCGCGCGGTCCGCGTCGGGGCCAGTTTCGGCATCGGCTGGGCCGAGTGCGGGATGACCGTGGAAGAGGTCCTGAACTCCGCCGACCAGCGCATGTACGTGGAGAAGCGCTCCCGCGCCAAGGTCCAGCGCCGGGCCGGCTGACGTGCGTGCCGGGCGGTGGCGGGTCACCGGCTGACGTGCGCGCCGGCGGGGAGCAGGTCAAGGGTCCGAGTCGGGGAATGGTCCGTTCGGGGTAGGCTCGCCGGGTCGGCGACGGCTGGCGAGCATGGAGAGGATGACCCGGATGGCTGCCGGTAACGACGGCTCGAACAAGCCCGAGGACGACGATCCGTTCGGCTACCTGTACGAGGACGGACGGGCGGCGGGCGCGCAGCCCCCGCAGGGCGGCGGCTACGGCTACCCCGGCCCCGGCCCCGCGCAGCCGGGCGTGCCCCGGACCTCGTACAACCAGGTCAGAACGGTCGGCGACCGCCGACAGTACGGCGGCCAGCAGCAGGCGCAGACGTACGTGCCGCAGCAGCAGGCGCCCTACGGGCAGCCGCACGCGCAGTACGCCGCGCCCGAGACCTACGGCGGCCAGCAGCCGCCCCGCCAGACCCCGCCGCCCCCGCAGCGCGGCGGCTCCGGCCGGGGCCCCAACACCCGGGGCCTGCTGATCGGCGCGGTCGCGGTCGTCGCGGTCGTGGTGCTCGGCATCGCGGCGGCGGTCATCACGAACATGAACAAGGACACGCCGGACGACAAGGCGGGCGGCACCGCGCCCACGCCCACGGCGTCCTCCCGGCCGTCGGAGACCCCGAGCGGCGACCCGAGCTCGCCCGCGCCGACCCCGAGCGACCTGCCGAGGCAGGACGCGGCCACGCTCCAGCTCGGCGGCCCGGCGAAGCTCGACACGGCCGTGAAGGGCGCGAAGGGCCCGGGCGGCTCCTACGTGGTCTTCAACGGCGAGGGCGGCTCCGCGAGCTGGTCCGTGGACGTCCCGAGCACCGGGGACTACACCCTCCGGATCGTGTACAGCGTGCCCGGCAAGGACGCCAAGACGTCCCTGACGGTCAACGGCGAGAAGCCCCGCGAGATCCGGATGAACAACTGGGCGAAGGGCGCCGAGGGCGACTGGGAGAAGGGGTGGACCTACACCTACTCCTACGTGACGCTCAACAAGGGGTCGAACTCGCTCAAGATCTCCTGCGAGTCGGGCGACTCCTGCGACGCGATCCTGGACCAGGTCTACCTGGAGGCCGGGAAGACCGGGAAGCGCTGACGCGCGAGGTCCCGACGTCCCGACGTTTCCGGCGAGGAGGTCCCTCAGGGGGCCTCCTCCGTCGTCCTCACCCGCCCCAGCAGCTCCTCGTACGCCGCCCGGTCGAACTCCCCGGCCACCGGCGAGAGGACCGTCGCCGCCGAGAGGGCGACCGCGCGGACCAGGCGGTCCGGCCAGGGGACGCCGTCGACCAGGCCCGAGAGCAGGCCCGCGACGGCCGAGTCGCCCGCGCCCGTCGGGTTGCCCCGGACGGGGGCCGGCGGGGCCGCGCGCCACAGGCCCTCGGGGGTCGCGGCGAGCAGGCCCTCGGGGCCGAGCGAGGAGACCACCGCGTGGGCGCCCCGGCGGCGCGCGTCGAGGGTGGCCCGGCGCGGGTCGCGGGCGCCGGTGAGCTGGGCCAGCTCGTCCGCGTTGGGCTTGACCAGGTCGGGGCGGGCGGCGATGCCCCGCCGCAGCGGCTCGCCGCTGGTGTCGAGGAGCACGGGCACGGCGGCGGCGCGGGCGAGCCGGACCAGTTCCGCGTACGCGCCGACGTGGATGCCCGGCGGGAGGCTGCCGCAGAGGGCGACGGCGGCGGCGCCGTCGAGGAGCGCGGCGAAGCGGGCGCGGAAGGCGTCCCACTCGGCGGCGGTGACGGTCGGCCCCGGCTCGTTGAGCTGGGTGGTGTCCCCGCCGGCGGCGTCGACGACCGCGACCGTGCGGCGGGTGGACCCGGCCGTCTCGACCAGCTCGTCCCGGACCGGGGTCGCCGCGAGCCCGTCCCGCAGCACCGCCCCGGTGGCGCCGCCCGCGAAGCCGGTGGCGACGGTCTCGTACCCGAGGGCGGCGAGGACCCGGGCCACGTTGAGCCCCTTGCCGCCGGGGCGCTCGATCACCTGGGTGACCCGGTGGGAGGCGCACGGGGTGAGGGCGGGGACCCGGTAGGTCAGGTCCAGCGCCGTGTTGAGGGTGACCGTCACGATCACCTGTCCACCCCCCGTACTCCCGGTGAAGACCCGTGGAACGCGTGTTCCGACGGCCACTGATCATGCCAAACGAAGAGCGGTTGGCCCAGACCCCCGGCCCACCGCTCTTCCGTATGACGCCTGATCAGGCTTCTGGTCGGGCCGGTGGTCAGACGGTCGCGGGGACCGCGGGCTCGACGACCCAGGCGCCCTTGCGCATGACGCCCCTGAGGTTGAAGTGGGCGTCGAGGACGACGATGTCGGCGTCCTTGCCGGGCTCCAGGGAGCCGACGCGGTCGTACGCGCCGAGGAGGCGGGCCGGGTTGGCGGAGATGGCCTGGACGACCGACTCGACGGGCAGGCCGTCGACGGTGACGGAGCGCTTGAAGGCGCGGTCCAGGGTGAGGGTGGAGCCGGCGATGGAGCCGCCCTCGACGAGCCGGGCGACGCTGTCCTTCACCTCGACCTCCAGGGGGCCGAGCATGTAGCGGCCGTCGCCGAAGCCGGCGGCGTCCATGGCGTCGGTGATGAGGGCGACGCGCCCGGGGCCCGCGTGGCGGAAGGCCAGCTCCAGGGCGGCGGGGTGCAGGTGGGTGCCGTCGTTGATGAGCTCGACGGTGATCCGCTCGTCCTCCAGGAGGGCGGCGATCGGGCCGGGGGCGCGGTGGCCGAGGGCGGGCATCGCGTTGTAGAGGTGGGTGGCGACGGTGGCGCCCGCGTCGATGGCGGCGACGGTCTGCTCGTACGTGGCGTCGGTGTGGCCGATGGCGGCGATCACGCCGTGTTCGGCGAGGAGGCGCACGGAGTCGAGGCCGCCGGGGAGCTCGGTGGCGAGGGTGACCATCTTGGCCCGGCCGCGGGCGGCGTCGACCAGCTTGCGGACCTCGGCCGGGTCCGGGTAGCGGAGCAGCGTCTCGTCGTGGGCGCCCTTGCGGCAGGGCGAGATGAACGGGCCCTCGAAGTGGATGCCGGCGATCTCGCCCTGCTCGGCCAGCTCGGAGAGGAGCCCGGCGCGCCCGGTGAGGAAGTCCATCTCGCCGGTGACGAGGGAGGCCACGGTGGTGGTGGTGCCGTGCAGGCGGTGGGTGTGGACGCCCTTGAGGACCTCCTCGGCGGTGCCGGAGGTGAAGGACGCGCCGCCGCCGCCGTGGTTGTGCGTGTCCACGAAGCCGGGGACGAGCCAGTGGCCGGCCAGGTCGATGGTCTCGGCGCCCTCGGGGGCGCTGCCGACGATGCGGCCGCCGTCGACGATCACGCGTCCGTTCTCGACGATCCCGGTGGGCAGCACGACGTGTGCGCCGGTGAGAACCTTGTGATCGGCCATCAGGCGGAAACCTCCGAGTCGGTGGGGCGCTGGGCGGCGAGCAGGTCCCAGGCGAGGAGGCCCGCGCCCAGGCAACCGGCGGTGTCCCCGAGGGCCGCCGGGACGATGGCGGGCAGCTTCTGGAACGTGACTCGCTCCTCCACCGCGGCCCGAAGTGGTGTGAACAAGGTTTCCCCGGCCTCGGCGAGACCGCCACCGATGATGAGCGTGCGGGGGTCCAGGAGGGTGAGCGCGGTGACCAGGCCGTCCGCGAGGGCGTCGACGGCGTCCTGCCAGATCCGCACGGCCGTGGGGTCGCCGGACTCGACGGCCTTGGCGCAGTCGGCGGCGTCGGCCTCCGGGTCGCCGCCGGCCTCGGCCCAGGCGAGGGAGACGGCGGAGGCGGAGGCGTACCGCTCCAGGCAGCCGCGCTGGCCGCAGCCGCAGGCGGTGCCGCCGGGGCGGACGACGATGTGGCCGATCTCGCCGGCGTAGCCGTGGGCGCCGGCCTCGATGCGGTCGCCGATGCCGATGGCGCTGGCGATGCCGGTGCCGAGGGGCACGAAGAGGAAGCGGTCGGCGCCGTTGCCCGCGCCGATGCGTCCCTCGGCGAGGCCGCCGGTGCGCACGTCGTGGCCGAGGGCGACGGGGAGGCCGTCCAGGCGGCGGCTGAGGAGTTCGCGCATGGGAACGTCGCGCCAGCCGAGGTTGGCGGCGTAGACGGCGATGCCGTTCTCGGCGTCGACGATTCCGGGGACGGCGACTCCGGCGGCCGCGGCGGGCTCTCCGTACCGCTCCTGGCCGAGGAGGCGGAGGTCCTCCGCGAAGCCGAGGATCGTCTCGACCACGGCCTCGGGGCCCCGGTCGCGCCCGGTGGCGCGGCGGGCCTCGTGGAGCAGGGTGCCGTCCGCCCCGACGAGGGCGGCCTTCATGCCGGTGCCGCCCACATCCAGGGCGATGACGTGTTTCACGGGGCATAGTCTGGCCGTCGCGGGGCAAAAGGTCTAGTCCACTGCTGAGGATTGTTGCGTACGGATACAAATTCGATTCCCGGTGCGGGGGCCGAGCGGACCCGCCTCCGCCCGGCGCTCGGACCGCTCCCGGACCCCTCCCGGTCCGCGTCCGATCCGCGGCATTTCGGAAAGGGTGTTGCGGAAGTGATATCCGAGTGGTGTAGACCTTATGGCGCGCGCGGGGCAGACTTGCGGCCCTGACGAGAGCAAACGTGCAGCTCAGTGCAGCTCAACGACGAGCAAAAGGTGGATGAAGCCGTGGAGCGGCGACGATTTCTTGGACTGACCGCGGCCGCCGCGGCCCTCGGACTGACCGCCACGGTCTCCGGCTGCGGGTCCCTGGGCGGCGACTCCGGCGACGTGACCCTGAAGCTGGTCGCCGCCGAGTACGACCTGACCGGCGGCGACTCCAGCAAGAAGTACTGGACCGATCTCGCCGCCGCCTTCGAGGCGAAGCACCCCGGGATCAAGGTCCAGGTCCAGGTCGAGTCCTGGGACGACGTCGACCGCAAGGTCGCCGAGATGGTCAAGGCGGGCGAGGCCCCCGACATCGCGCAGATCGGCGCCTACGCCGACTACGCGGCCGCCGGCCAGCTCTACGCCGCCGACGACCTGCTCTCCATACCCGTCCAGGCCAACTTCCTCCCCCGGCTCGTCGCCGCGGGCGAGCACAAGCAGACCCAGTACGGCCTGCCCTTCGTCGCCTCCACGCGCCCCCTCTTCTACAACAAGGCCCTCTTCGCGCAGGCCGGCATCAAGCCGCCCACCACCTGGGACGAGCTGGCCGAGGCCGCCGGGAAGCTCAAGAAGGAGGGCGTCCGCACCCCCTTCGCACTGCCGCTGGGCCCCGAGGAGGCCCAGGCCGAGGCCATGATGTGGCTGCTCGCGGGCGAGGGCGGCTGGACCGACGCCACCGACCACTACGCGGTCGACTCCGAGGCCAACGTGCGCACCTTCGAGTGGCTCCGCACGAACCTCGTCGGCAAGGACCTCACCGGCCCCGTCGCCCCCGGCAAGCTCAACCGCAAGGCCGCCTTCACCGCCTTCGCGAACGGCGAGGTCGGCATGCTCAACGGCCACCCCTCGCTCCTCAAGGAGGCCGCGAAGAAGGGCGTCGAGGTCGGCCAGGTTCCGCTCCCCGGCGCCGACGGCCCGAGCCGGACCTCCATGGGCGTCGCCGACTGGATCATGGGCTTCAAGCAGAACGGCCACCGCAAGGAGATCGGCGACTTCCTCAACTTCGCCTTCAACGACGACAACGTCCTGAAGTTCGCCGGGGACAACGACCTGCTGCCGGTCACCGTCAGCGCCTCCGGCCGCATGGAGGCCGACCCCGAGCACGCCAACCTGCACGTCTTCCTCAAGGTCCTCCCCGACGCGCAGCTCCCGCCGGTCGGCAAGACCTCGTGGGCCAAGGTCAGCGAGAACGTCAAGCAGAACATCGGCAAGGCCGTCGTCCCGAACGGGCGTCCCGCCGAGGTCCTGGGCTCGATCGGACGCGTGGCGACGGCGGCGGAGGCCGCCGAGTAATAAGTTGGTCCTATGAGCGAGGACCGGGAAGCGACGCAGGGTGAGGGCGGCGGGGGCCCCGCCGCCCTCACCGAGCAGGAGCAGGCCCTCCTCGCCGTCGAGCGCCGCTCCTGGCCGGGCCCCGGCGCCAAGGAGCGGGCCGTCCGCGAGGGCCTCGGCCTCTCCCCGACGCGCTACTACCAGCTCCTCAACGCGCTCCTCGACGACCCGCGCGCCCTGGCCCACGACCCGGTGACGGTCAACCGGCTGCGCCGGGTGCGCGAGCAGCGCCAGCGCAGGAGGTGAGCGCGGAAGCGGGGAGGTAGGCGCGGCGCTCCGTGGGTAGGGTCGGAAGCATGGTCAACAGCCTTCCGCACCCGACCACGTCCGCCGGCCGCGACGGCCTGGCCGCGATCCTCGCGCGGCCGGAGGAGACCGTCGTCGCCCTCGACTTCGACGGGACGCTCGCCGACATCGTCCCCGACCCCGAGTCGGCCCGCGCCCACCCCGGCGCGGTGGCCGCCCTCGCGGCCCTCGCGCCCCGGGTCGCCTCCGTCGCCGTGGTGACCGGCCGGCCCGCCGGGGTCGCCGTCCGCCACGGCGGCTTCGCCGGCGTCCCCGGCCTGGAGCACCTGGTCGTCCTCGGCCACTACGGCGCCGAACGCTGGGACGCCGTCACCGGCACGGTCCGGGCCGCCCCCGTCCCCCCGGGCGTGGCCGCCGTCCGCGCCGAGCTGCCCGGCTTCCTCGACCGGGCCGGGGCGTGGCAGGGCGTGTGGATCGAGGAGAAGGGCCGCGCGCTCGCGGTCCACACCCGCAGGGCCACGGACCCGGAGGGCGCCTTCGAGGCGCTCAAGGGCCCCCTCGCCGACCTGGCCGCCGAACACGGCCTCGTCCTGGAGCCCGGCCGGATGGTCCTGGAGCTGCGGCCCCCGGGCATGGACAAGGGCGTGGCGCTCGCCGCGTACGTACGCGAGACGGGCGCGGGTGCCGTGCTCTACGCGGGCGACGACCTGGGCGACCTGCCCGCCTTCGCCGCCGTGGAGAAGCTCCGCTCCGACGGCACGCCCGGCCTCCTGGTCTGCAGCGGCTCCGGCGAGGTCCCGGAACTCTCCGACCGCGGCGACCTCGCGGTCCCGGGCCCGACGGGCGTGGTGGACTTCCTGACGTCCCTGGCGGAGGCGGTGCGGGGGGACTGACCGGGCCCGCACACACGGAGGCGAGGGGGCGCGGGGGTCTCGTACGGGCACGGGCGGGCCCGTCAGCGTTCCCCCGCCAGCAGGTCGATCACGCCCGTCAGGTCCTCCTCGCCGCCGCCCGGGGCCGGGCGGCGGCGCATCAGGGTGAAGCAGGGGGTGAGCAGCTCCGGGCCGACGCCCTGTTGTTCGGCCGTGTTCGGGAAGGTCCGGACGCCCGCGACCTGCACGGCGAGGCGGGAGGCGACGCCGGCGGTGTAGTCGCCGCTCGCGAGCTGCCGGGCGGTCTGTCCGACCGACGGGCCCGCCATCGCCGTGAGCCGGTCCCGGGGACGGCGGCACCCGGTCGCCGGTCCCTACGCGGGGTTCCCGAGCGCCTCCAGCTGGCTCAGGAACCAGCGCTGCGGGGGCAGGGCCGTCGCCGCCGTCGCCAGGCGCTTCGTGCGGTCGGCGCGTTCGGGGCGGGGCATCGTGAGGGCGGCGTGGAGCGCCTCGGCGGTCTCCGAGACGTCGTACGGGTTCACCGTGAGGGCGTCCTCGCGCAGTTCCTCGTACGCGCCCGCCTCCCGCGAGAGGACCAGCGCGCAGCCCTCCTCCGAGACCACTGGTATCTCCTTGGCCACCAGGTTCATGCCGTCGCGGACCGGGTTCACCAGGGCCACGTCCGCGAGGCGGTAGGCCGCCAGGGAGCGGGTGAAGTCGTCCTTCACCGAGACCAGGACCGGCGTCCAGTCCTCCGTGCCGAACTCGGCGTTGATCTCCTCCGCCAGGGCCGCCACCGCGGTCGTGTACGAGCGGTAGACCTCCAGGTCCTGGCGGGAGGGGTACGCCGACGCCAGGTGCACCACCCGGCCCCGCCACTCCGGGCGGGTGGTCAGGAGCTCGCGGTAGGCGAGCAGGCCGCGCAGGATGTTCTTCGACAGCTCGGTGCGGTCCACGCGGACGATGGTCTTCCGGTCGCCGACCTCGGCCCGCAGCTCCGCCAGCCGCTCGTCCACCGCCGGCCGGTGCGCGAGCGCCCGCAGCTCCTCGGCGTCGACGCCCAGCGGATACACCGCGACGCGCGTCCCGGTGCCCTTCGTGTCCGCGCCGGCCGCGAACGCCTCGGCCCAGGCCGACGTGTGGAAGCCCAGCTCGTCCGCGCCGAGCATCCCCCACAGCAGCTCCTCGCGGATGTCGTCCGGCAGCATCCGCAGGTACGCGGGGGACGCCCACGGGGTGTGGGTGAAGTGCGCGATCCGCAGGTCCGGGCGGAGCTCGCGGAGCTGCCCGGGGACCAGGGCCAGGTGGTAGTCCTGCACCAGGACCGCCGCCCCCTCGTCCGCCGCCCCGGCCAGCGCCTCCGCGAAGGCGCGGTTGTAGGCGCGGTACGACTCCCAGCGGCGCCGGAACTCCGCGTCGTACACGGGCTCGCGCGGGATGTCGTACAGGTGGTGGTGCAGGAACCACAGCACCGAGTTCGCGATGCCGTTGTACGCGTCCGCGTACACGTCGGGATCGATGTCCAGCATCCGCACGCCGGGCTCCCCGACCCCGCGCCGGACCGCCTCCCGGTCGCCCTCGCCGAGGGCCGCGCACACCCACACGCTGTCCTGCGAGGAGACGGCGCTCAGGCCGGAGACCAGACCGCCGCCGCCCCTGCGGGCGTCGAGCGAGCCGTCCTCGCCGAGCACGTACGAGACCGGTCCCCTGTTGGATGCCACGAGCACAGTAGCCATGTGGCGAACCTAGCCCGTCCCGTAAACGCTCAAACGTACGTATACAAGACGGGGGGATCCGGCCACGGAGGGTGAGCGGGAACCGGGCGGGGCCCGGTGGCGCTCACAGGTCGGTGCGGTCGCGCAGGGCCGCCCTCGCCACCAGGCCCGTCGCCGCGAGCGCCGTCACCAGGCCGCCGAGCAGCCAGAGGCGTTCCTCGCCGTCCCGGGCCGGCGCCGGGCCGACCGTCCTCCCCGGCGCGCCCGGCGCCGGGGAGACGTGGACGGGGCCCGGCGGCACGGGGGCGGCGCCCGCCGGGACGGCCAGGAGCGAGGCCGTCGCCATGCTCGTCACCGCCAGCATCCTGCTCGCACCTCGCCTGAAGCCCATGGAAGATGAATGTATGCAGAGCGGACCATAAGGTGGCGTTACGCCACGCGGCGCCGCGCGTACTCCGCGATCTCCGCCATCGGCGGCCGCTCCTCCGTGTCCACCGCGTACGTCCGCGGCTCGAAGCCCCGCTCGCCCCGTTCGAACTGGGTCAGCCACGGCCGCACCATGTGCCCCCGCGACAGCCTCAGCTGCGCCGTCCGGTAGATCGCCGCCGCCATCCGGCCGAGCGCGTGCCCGTCCTGGTGCCGGTGCCTGCGGACGCCCACGTCCACCTGCGCGAGCCCGTCCAGGCCCACCGTGTGCAGCGCGTCCACGAGCAGGCCCAGCTCCACTCCGTAACCGACCGGGAAGGGCAGTCGCTCCAGGAGCGAGCGGCGGGCCGCGTATTCGCCGCCGAGCGGCTGCACGAAGCCGGCCAGCCGCGGCCAGTGCAGATTGAGCAGCGGGCGCGCCACCAGTTCCGTCACCCGGCCGCCCTGACCGGGAGCGCCGTCCAGCGGCCGGTCGTACATCGCCTTGACGAGGTCCACGTCCGGGTCGGTCAGGAGCGGGCCCACGATCCCCGTCACGAAGTCCGCGGAGAAGTCCCGCAGGTCCGCGTCCACGAAGCACACGACGTCCCCGCTCGTCACCATCAGTGACCGCCACAGGACCTCGCCCTTGCCGGGCGCGGCCGGTATCCGGGGGAGCACGTCGTCGCGCGCCACCACCCGCGCCCCGGCCGCCGCCGCGACCTCCGCCGTGCGGTCCGTGGAGCCCGAGTCGAGGACCACCAGCTCGTCGACGAGCGGCACCGCCTCCGACATCAGCTCGCGGCGGATCACGGCCACGATGTCCCCGACGGTCGCCTCCTCGTTCAGCGCCGGCAGCACCACGCTGACTGTCGTCGCACGCTTGGCGGCGAGGATCCGCTCCAGCGGCCGGTCCGCCACGGACCAGGACCGCCGGGACAGCCAGCGCTCCACCTCTTCCAGCACGTGATCTCCATCTCGCGGTTCGGACGGGCCGTCCAAGCGCCCGTGCCTTCGGTTACAGTCTTGAACAACGCAGCGACCCCGCGCACATCGGGGTGGCGTACGCGTCGGAGCGCAGGAACGAAAGTCCGGCCCTCCCCACAATCGAATACCGCTCATCCAGAGGGGCAGAGGGAAACGGCCCGTTGAAGCCCCGGCAACCCTCCAGTCGGTCACTCGTCATCCAGCGAGGTCCCCGGCTAGGGAAGGTGCCAAATCCGTCTCATGGCGAAAAATTCGTCATGGGAAAGATGAGGAGAAAGGGCCTCGCCTCCATGGCTGTACAGACCGTCGCACCCGCCACCACCGTCGACCTCGGTCCCGCGTCCGGGCTCTCCTGTCGCGAATGCGGTGAAGTCTTCGCACTCGGCCCGATCTTCGCCTGCGAACTCTGTTTCGGACCGCTCGAAGTCGCGTACGACCTCCCCGCCGGCGACCCCGAGGAGCTGCGGAAGCGCATCGAGGCCGGCCCCGCCAGCATCTGGCGCTACGCCCCCCTCCTGCCCGTCCCCGCCGACGTCGCCGAGAAGCCGAACCTGAACCCCGGCTGGACCCCGCTCGTCAAGGCCGACAACCTGGCCCGCGAGATCGGCGTCGCCCCCGGGAAGCTCTTCGTCAAGGACGACTCCGGCAACCCGACCCACTCCTTCAAGGACCGGGTCGTCGCCCAGGCCATCGAGGCCGCCCGCGCCTTCGGCTTCACCACCCTCTCCTGCTCCTCCACCGGCAACCTGGCCGGCGCCGTCGGCGCCGCCGCCGCCCGCGCCGGCTTCCGCTCCTGCGTGTTCATCCCGCACGACCTGGAGCAGGGCAAGGTCGTCATGGCCGGCGTCTACGGCGGCGACCTGGTCGCCATCGAGGGCAACTACGACGACGTCAACCGCTTCTGCTCGGAGCTCATCGGCGACCCGCTCGGCGAGGGCTGGGGCTTCGTGAACGTCAACCTGCGCCCGTACTACGGCGAGGGCTCCAAGACGCTCGCGTACGAGATCTGCGAGCAGCTCGGCTGGGTCATCCCCGACCAGCTCGTCATCCCGATCGCCTCCGGCTCCCAGCTCACCAAGATCGACAAGGGCCTCCAGGAGCTCGTCAGGCTGGGCCTCGTCGAGGACAAGCCGTACAAGATCTTCGGCGCCCAGGCCGAGGGCTGCTCCCCGGTGTCCGCCGCCTTCAAGGCCGGGCACGACGTCGTGCGGCCCCAGAAGCCGAACACGATCGCCAAGTCGCTCGCCATCGGCAACCCGGCCGACGGCCCGTACGTCCTCGACATCGCCCGCCGCACCGGCGGCGCCGTGGAGGACGTGAACGACGAGCAGGTCGTCGACGCGATCAAGCTGCTCGCGCGGACCGAGGGGATCTTCGCCGAGACCGCGGGCGGCGTGACCGTCGGCGTCGCGCGCAAGCTGGTGGAGAACGGCCTCATCGACCCGGAGCTCACCACAGTCGTCCTCAACACCGGCGACGGGCTCAAGACCCTGGACGCGGTGGCCGACACCTCTCAGGCGACCGCCACCATCCGACCGAGCCTGGACGCGTTCCGCGACGCCGGACTGGCCCGCTGATCCCCTCGGCGGGCCGCCCCTCCGGCGGCCCGCCGGCCTCCTCGGCGCCCGCCGGTCCCCCAGGCCCCGGTCCCCGGTTTCCCGAAAGGTACGTAAGTCATGGCCGTGAACGTCCGCATCCCCACCATCCTCCGCACCTACACCGGCGGCCGGGCCGAGGTCCAGGCCGAGGGCGCGACCCTCGCCGAGGTCATCGCGGACCTGGAGAAGAACCACACGGGCATCGCCGCCCGCGTCCTGGACGACCAGGGCAAGCTGCGCCGCTTCGTGAACGTCTACGTGAACGACGACGACGTGCGCTTCGAGCAGGGCCTGGAGACGGCCACCCCGGCCGGTTCGGGCGTCTCGATCATCCCGGCGGTCGCCGGCGGCTGCTGAGCCGTATCCGGCGAGCGGTTCCCGTTGTCCCGACTTTCTTGAATTGCCCCTTCCGCGTCCATAAGCGGAAGGGGCAATTCTGCATGGTTGAGCGCGGTAGGGTTGGGGAAGTCCCCTCCGCTGCTCCTGCCGGGCGCATATGAAATCGCGCCTCGACCTGACAAGAAGCAGTCAAACTGTGTGCGCGTTGTGTACCTTCTGCGCGCTTTGCCGGGCCCGACTTGCCCCGCGATTCAAGGGAACCTCCCCAATTCTCCTTTCCGCGCCGCCCAGAATTCTCGCCCGAATGGCCTGTTGCACAGGGCAGTTGGACAGATACATTCAGCGGCGGTCGACGCGTTCCGGCGCAGGGTCTGACCCGGGGTTCGTGAAGTGCGGCCCCGCGCAAGGGCCAGTAATAGGGGAGTTGGGCATGGCTCAGGGCACCGTCAAGTGGTTCAACGCGGAGAAGGGCTACGGCTTCATCGCGGTCGACGGTGGTGCGGATGTTTTCGTCCACTACAGCGCGATCCAGATGGATGGCTACCGCAGCCTCGAAGAGGGGCAGCGGGTCGAGTTCGAGATCTCGCAGGGCCAGAAGGGTCCGCAGGCGGACATGGTCAAGCTCGCCGTCTGAGCGCGGCGCGATCGGCCAGCGACGCAACGCCGTCGAGGGGCCCGCATCCCTGAGGGGACGCGGGCCCCTCGCGCGTTCCCGGATGCCCCCGCGCCCCGGTGCGGCCCCGCTCCCGGGACGGCCCTCCGGGCGCCCCTCCCGACCCCCGGAGCCCAGTGCCCCCTTCCCGAAACCCGAGAGTCGCTTGCACTCTCCTAGGTCGAGTGCTAATCATTGGCGTTAGCACTCGGCAGGTGAGAGTGCTACGAGGATCGGGCAGACGAGGCCGCCGGCCGGGTGGGGCAAGGAACCACACGGACACGCGGAGGCCGTCCGTCGCGGGCGTCGGCGCGGTCCTGGAGCGTTATCCACCCCATGTCCGGGAGGACCACTTCACATGGCCAAGATCATCGCGTTCGACGAGGAGGCCCGGCGCGGTCTCGAGCGCGGCATGAACCAGCTCGCTGACGCCGTCAAGGTCACCCTCGGCCCCAAGGGCCGCAACGTCGTCCTCGAGAAGAAGTGGGGCGCCCCCACGATCACCAACGATGGTGTCTCCATCGCCAAGGAGATCGAGCTCGAGGACCCGTACGAGAAGATCGGCGCCGAGCTGGTCAAGGAAGTCGCCAAGAAGACGGACGACGTCGCCGGCGACGGCACGACCACCGCCACCGTCCTCGCCCAGGCGCTCGTCCGCGAGGGCCTCCGCAACGTCGCCGCCGGCGCCAACCCGATGGCCCTCAAGCGCGGCATCGAGAAGGCCGTCGAGGCCGTCTCCGGCGCCCTCCTCGAGCAGGCGAAGGATGTCGAGACCAAGGAGCAGATCGCCTCCACGGCCTCCATCTCCGCCGCCGACACCCAGATCGGCGAGCTCATCGCCGAGGCGATGGACAAGGTCGGCAAGGAAGGCGTCATCACCGTCGAGGAGTCCCAGACCTTCGGTCTGGAGCTGGAGCTCACCGAGGGCATGCGCTTCGACAAGGGCTACATCTCGGCGTACTTCGCCACCGACATGGAGCGCATGGAGGCGTCGCTCGACGACCCCTACCTCCTGATCGTCAACTCCAAGATCTCCTCCGTGAAGGACCTCCTCCCGCTCCTGGAGAAGGTCATGCAGTCGGGCAAGCCCCTGCTGATCATCGCCGAGGACGTCGAGGGCGAGGCCCTGTCGACCCTGGTCGTCAACAAGATCCGCGGCACCTTCAAGTCCGTCGCGGTCAAGGCCCCGGGCTTCGGCGACCGCCGCAAGGCCATGCTGAACGACATCGCCATCCTCACCGGCGGCACGGTCATCTCCGAGGAGGTCGGCCTCAAGCTGGAGAACGCGGGCCTCGACCTGCTGGGCCGCGCCCGCAAGGTCGTCATCACCAAGGACGAGACCACCATCGTCGACGGTGCCGGTGACAGCGAGCAGGTCGCCGGTCGCGTGAACCAGATCCGCGCCGAGATCGAGAACAGCGACTCGGACTACGACCGCGAGAAGCTCCAGGAGCGCCTCGCGAAGCTGGCCGGCGGCGTGGCCGTCATCAAGGCCGGTGCCGCGACCGAGGTCGAGCTCAAGGAGCGCAAGCACCGCATCGAGGACGCCGTCCGCAACGCGAAGGCGGCCGTCGAGGAGGGCATCGTCGCCGGCGGTGGCGTGGCCCTGCTCCAGGCGTCGACCGTCTTCGAGAAGCTGGAGGCCGACCTCTCCGGCGACGAGGCCACCGGTGCCGCGATCGTGAAGCTGGCCCTGGAGGCCCCGCTGAAGCAGATCGCCGTCAACGCCGGCCTCGAGGGCGGCGTCGTGGCGGAGAAGGTCCGCAACCTGCCCGTCGGCCACGGCCTGAACGCCGCGACCAACGAGTACGTCGACCTCATCGCCGAGGGCATCATCGACCCGGCGAAGGTGACGCGCTCCGCGCTCCAGAACGCCGCGTCGATCGCCGCGCTGTTCCTCACCACCGAGGCCGTCATCGCCGACAAGCCGGAGAAGGCCGCCGCGCCGGCCGGCGGCGGCATGCCGGGCGGTGACATGGACTTCTGATCCCCGGGGATCTCCGGATCCCGGGATCGGCGGTTCATCGCTGAACGCGAACGAGGGCGGCACCCCCTGACGGGGGTGCCGCCCTCGGGCGTTGAGCCGGGCCGGTTCGCGTCCCGTACCGGGCGCGACCCACGCCTCGTACGGGAACGGTCCACGTCCCGGGCCCGCGGCCGAGGGCCGGGGCCCGGCTCCCGACGCCCGGGAGCAGCCCCCGCTCGGCGTACGACACCAGGCTCTCGTCCGGCTTCGCGACGAAGAACGGCACCGGCCCGTCCCGGTCGGCGTAGGAGCCGTCCCACCAGCCGGAGCCGCCCTCCGGCCACCGGTCGGCCCGGCCACCGGTCGGCGGCGGGCGTGAACAGGTCGTCGAGCAGGGGCATGAGGTCGTCGACCGTGCGGGCGTGGCGCGGGGTGCGGCAGTGTCCTCGGGGGCCCGTCCCGCGCCCCGGGAAGGGGCCTTTCCGGGCTTCGGCCGGGTGTGTTCTCCGCCCGCGCGGCCGGGGGGCGGAGGACCGGAGAAAAGGCGCCGATCTGGCGGGTGCCCCGCGTCCGCGCGCGGCCGAAAGCCCCCGGGTGTGAACCCGGCCGTATCCGTCCGGACCGGCCGCGGCGGCGCCCGGGGCTGTCCGGTACGTGCCGCGGGCGTTTGGCCGGACTCCGGGTTGTCCCCGATTCCGGCCGCCGCTAGCGGCATTGGCGGCCCGCGGTCCGCTCTCCATCATCGTCGCATCGTGAGGAGTCGGACCGGACCGCTGTGGGGGGCGCCCGTGGGGACGAACGGCGTTCCGGAGGCGAGGTCCTTCACCGGGCGGCGCCTCGGCCGGCTCGTCGCCTGCCGGACCGGGCGGGACGACCTCGCCCATGACGCCGACGTCGTGGGCCGCGTGCTGCCGTTCGAGGTCGGCGCGCACGCCGCCGACGAGCTGATCGACTGGGGACGCGCCCCCGACGACCCCCTCTACCGGCTCCTCGTGCCCCACCGCGACATGCTCGCCCCCGCCGACTTCGCCGCCGTCGAGACCGCGCTGCGGTCCGGTGACCGGGTCCGGCTGCGGACGGTGGCGGACGGGGTCCGGGAACGCAGCGCGCTGTGCGCGCCCGAGTCCCTCGACGTCCCCGGCGCGCCCGAGGACCTCGGTGTTCCCGAGGACCTCGGCGTCCTCGGTGCTCCCGGCGCTCTCGGCGTATCCGGTGTCTCCTGCGCCTCTGGCATCCCCGGTGCCTCCGATGTCTCCGGCGCCTCTGAAATCTCCGGCATATCCGGTCTCCACGGCGCCTTCGACACCTCCGGAGCATCCCGCGCACCCGGTGGCTCCGGTGGCTGGTCGGGGCTCCGGCACCCCTACCCCGAGACGCTGTGCGTCCTCCTCCCCGGCCCGGGGCGGACCGGTCCGTGCCCCTGCGCGTCCTGCTCCCGCTGGTCCTCCCGCCCCGTCGGCGGCCCCGGGGCGATGGCCGCCCGCCTGGCCCGGCACCCGGGGATCACCGACGTGCGGTTCACGGCCGGAGGCCCGTTCCCGGGGCCGGCGGCCGGTCCGTCCGCCGACCCGTTCGCCCTGCGGACCGAGCGGTTCGCCGCGTACCTCGCGCCCCTCCTCGCCCTGCCCCGGATCCGCACCGTCCGCGTCGACACCGGGGCGGTGTCCTCCTTCCCCGGGCGCTTCCTGGACGCCCCCGACGCGGACGACCTCCTCCGGCTCCTCGAACGGGTCGTCGCCTCGGGCCGGGGGCTCGACCTGGTGCTGCGGGTCTCCCACCCCCGGGAGCTGTGCCCGGAGCCGGCCCGGCGCGCGCTCGGCCGGCTGCGCGCCACGGGCGCGGTCCTGCGCACCCGGGCCGCCGTCCTCCGGCACGTCAACGACGACGCCGGGGTCTGGGCCCGGATGTGGCGCGAGCAACTGGGCCTCGGGCTCGTGCCGTACCGCGTGGCGGTGGAGCGGGACGCGGGCCCGCGCCGCTACTTCGGGCTGCCGCTGGCCCGGGCCCTGGACGTCTGCGCGGAGGCGGTACGGCGGACCCCGAAGGCCGCCCGTACGGTGCGGGGCCCGGTGCTCTCCACCGACCTCGGTGCCCTCGCCCTCGACGGGACCGTCCGGCTCCCGGGCGGTCCCGCCTTCGCCCTCCGCGCCCTCAGAACCCGCGACCCGTCCCTGACGGGGGTCAGGGCCCACGCCCGCTTCGACCCGACGGCCCACGGGTGGAACGAACTGATCCCGTACGGGCCGGAGGACGAGACCCTGATCCCGGGAAAGCCGCTGACGCCGGAGGGGGCGCTCTGAACCCCCGGAATCAGGCGGGCGGGGCCAGCAGACCGGTGTCCTGGCCGGCGCGGCGCAGCGCGTCCGTGACGAAGCCGTTCGCCTTCAGCTCCTCGACCGTGTCGCGGAGGAAGGCGAGGGTCTCCGGGGCGCGGGAGGGCGTCGTGCCGACCGCCTGCCGGATCTCCATGAACCGGCCCTCGATCAGCCGGACGTCGGGGTTCTCCCGTACGTACGCGGTCAGGGGCTGCCGGATGCCCGCGCCCGCCTCCAGGCCCTCGGTCCGGAAGACGTCGACGCCCTCGTCCCCGCGCACGACGGTCGCGTGCGCGAGGGTCCGGGACAGGAACAGGTCGTAGGCGGACCCCTTCTTGACCCCGACGCGGACGCCGGGGGCGTCGACCTCCTCGACGGCGGTGAGCGCGGAGCCGCGCGGCACGGCGTACACCCCCTCGATGACGACGTACGGCGCGGTGAACGCGACCTCCGTCTCGCGCGCCGGGTCCACGGCGAGGAAGCAGAGGTCGGCCCGCCCGTCCGCCATCGCCCCGAACGACTTCCGCGCCGCGTCGAAGCAGAGCAGCTCGACCCCGACCCCGAGCCGCGCCCCGATCTCCCGCGCCAGGTCGACGGTGATCCCGGAGGGGTCCTCGGGGGTGCCCTGGGCGAGCACCGGGTTCCCGAGGTTGACGGAGGCGCGGAGCACTCCGGCGGGGGCGAGGTCGGCGGCGATGCGCTGTGTGGTCGTCATGGGCGTGGAGTCTAGGGAGGGGTGGGGCCCTCCCCTGCGGGAGCGGAGTCCGGAGTCCGGGGAGCGGCCGGGGACGTTCCGTACGGGGACGGAACCTGGGGCGTGTGTCGAAAGTAGCGCCGTCTGCCCGGAGGGCAGGCGGGACTTTCGACACACGCCCTAAAGGGTGTTGCAGAAGGTCGGGTTCGGACAGGCCTGAATGGCGTTTGACCTGCCATTTCACCGGG
>NZ_JBIVSC010000017.1:0-137020 GCF_044756005.1 Streptomyces sp. NPDC092045
TCGCCGCCATGCACAACCTCGCCATGACCCGGTGAAATGGCAGGTCAAACGCCATTCAGGCCTGTCCGAACCCGACCTTCTGCAACACCCTTTAGTACGCGCGCGGCCGGCCGGCCGCCGGGAAGCGCTCGCGCGACGGCGACGGCCGCCGGGCACCCGCCCGGCGGCCGTCGCCGTCACCGCGCTCAGCCCGCCGCGCGGACCGCCGCCGTCGCCTTGCGGGCCGCGACGAGCACCGGGTCCCACACCGGCGAGAACGGCGGCGCGTAGCCCAGGTCCAGGGCCGTCATCGCCTCCACCGTCATCCCCGCCGTGAGCGCCACCGCCGCCACGTCCACCCGCTTCGCCGCGCCCTCCCGGCCCACGATCTGCGTCCCGAGCAGCCGGCCGGTGCGCCGCTCGGCCAGCATCTTCACCGTCATCGGCGCGGCCCCCGGGTAGTAGCCCGCCCGGCTCGTCGACTCGACCGTCACCGCCACGAACCGCAGCCCCGCCTCCAGCGCCTCCTTCTCCCGCAGGCCGGTCCGCGCGATCTCCAGGTCGCACACCTTCGAGACCGCCGTGCCCACCACGCCCGGGAAGGTCGCGTAGTCGCCGCCGACGTTCGTCCCGATGACCTGGCCCTGCTTGTTCGCGTGCGTCCCGAGGGCCACGTGCCGCATCCGGCCCGAGACCAGGTCCAGGACCTCCACGCAGTCGCCGCCCGCCCAGACGTTCCCGTGCCCCCGCACCCGCATCGCCAGATCGGTGAGCAGCCCGCCGTACGCCCCGAGCGGCAGCCCCGCCTCCTCGGCGAGCGAGGTCTCCGGCCGCACGCCCGTGCCCAGGACCACCACGTCCGCCGGGTACTCCTCCTCGTCCGTCGCCACCGCCCGCACCCGGCCGTCGGGTCCGGTGAGCACCTCCGTGACCGCCGCCGAGTTGACCGTCCTGATCCCGAGCCCGTCCATCGCCGCGTGCACGAGCCGGCCCATGTCCGGGTCGAGGGTCGCCATCGGCTGCTCGCTGCGGTTGAGGACGGTCACCTCGTAGCCCCGGTTGAGGAGCGCCTCGGCCATCTCCACCCCGATGTACCCGGCGCCGACCACCACCGCCCGCCGGCCCTCCGTACGGGAGAGGGTGTCGATCAGGGCCTGGCCGTCGTCCAGGTTCTGCACGCCGTGCACCCCGGGCGCGTCGATCCCCGGCACCGGCGGGCGCAGCGGCCGCGCCCCCGTCGCGATCACCAGCTCGTCGAAGCCGGTCCACTCCTCCGCGCCGGACTCCAGGTCCCGGGAGCGGACCCGCTGCCGCTCGACGTCGATCTCCGTCACCTCGGTCCGCGTCCGCAGGCCGATGTCACGGGCCCGGTGCTCCTCGGGGGACCGGGCGATCAGCTCGTCGCGCGAGCCGACGTCCCCGCCGACCCAGTACGGGATGCCGCAGGCCGAGTACGAGGAGAAGTGACCGCGCTCGAAGGCGACGATCTCCAGCTCCCCGGGGGACTTGAGCCTGCGCGCCTGCGACGCGGCGGACATGCCCGCCGCGTCGCCACCGATGACCACCAGTCGTTCGCTCATGGGGACGACGCTACTTCTCCGCCGCCCCCGACTTCTCCGGGGCACCTGCGGGCCCCGTCGTTCCCGGCGCCTCCCCGGGGCGCGGCCCCGGCACCGGCGCGGGGCGGCGGGCGGCGAGCCGGGGGCGGACCAGCCGGCGCCAGAGGACGAGGGCGACCAGGCCGACCGCGAGCCACGGCGCCAGGGCGGCGAGCACGACCAGGACCCAGGCCACCACGGCGACCAGCGCGTTCCAGCCGCCGCCCAGCGCGTCCAGGAGGCCGGGACGGCCCTCCTCCTTCGGCTCCTCGGTCTTCGGCCGCTCCTTCCGCTCCTCGGTGAGCTGGAGGGTGATCGTCGCCAGCGACGTCCGGTCCTTCAGCGAGGACTGCTGCGCGAGCAGCGCCTCCAGGTCCGCCTGACGCCGGCTCAGCTCGGCCTCCAGGGTCACCACGTCGGACAGCCGCTCCGCCCGGTCCATCAGCTCCCGCACCCGCGCCACGCTCGCCCGCTGGGTGGCGATCCGGCTCTGCACGTCCACCACCTGGTCGGTGACGTCCTGGGCGTCGGCCTTGCGGCCCAGCAGCTTGCCGGTGCCCGCCAGTTCGGCGAGGACCCGGTCGTACTTCTCCTGCGGCACCCGCAGCACGATCCGCGAGGCGAGGTACGCGTCGTCGACCCGCTCCGTCGACTCGTTCTCGACCCGCCCGCCCGCGTCCACCGCCGCCGCACGGGCCGTGGCCAGGGCCTTCGCCGCGTCCGCGACCTCCACGGACAGCGAGGCGGTGCGGATGACGTGCTGCGGGGCCGGCGCCTTCGCCGGGGCCTTGCCGGAACCGGAAGCGGAACCCGAATCGGTCCCGGAACCGGAGGAGGACCCCGAGGCCCCCGAGGACCCGTCCGGCGCCCGGTCGGCCGGCCGCGCCGCCCGCGCCCCCGCCGCCCCGCCGCCCGCGTCCGACCCGCCCGCGCCGCAGCCCGCCAGAACCAGTGAAGCCGTCAGCAGGACGGCGGCCGCCGTACTCGCTCTCCGCACGGGATCCCCCCAGGGTGGTGATGTCTTCGGCAATGCCTTCTCGGTGATGCCCCTTTGACGCGCGACCCCGTGGCGCGGGTTGCCGTTCCGCGGTAGCGATGCGGTCACGGTCGGGCCTCGGAACGGGAGCGGACGGGCGATTTGAGAGAGTGGTCCCATGAACGCGGACACCACGGCACCCCACGTCGTCGTCGCCGGAGGCGGGATCACCGGCCTCGCGGCCGCCCACCGGCTGGCCCTCGCCGGCCACCGGGTGACCCTCCTCGAAGCGGACGGCCGGCTCGGCGGCAAGCTCCTCGCCGGAGAGGTGGCGGGCGCCCCCGTGGACCTCGGCGCCGAGTCGCTGCTCGCCCGCCGCCCCGAGGCGGTCGCCCTCGCCCGTGCCGTCGGCCTCGGCGACCGGCTGTCGGCCCCCGCCACCACCACCGCGTCCGTCTGGTCCCGGGGCGACCTCGTCCCCATGCCCAAGGGGCACGTCATGGGCGTCCCCGGCGACGCCCGCGCGGTCGGGGGCCTGCTCTCCGAGGAGGGCGTGCGCCGGATCGCCGCCGACCTCGACCTGCCGCCCACCGAGATCGGGGACGACATCGCCATCGGCGCGTACGTCGCCGCCCGCATGGGCCACGAGGTCGTCGACCGCCTCGTCGAACCCCTCCTCGGCGGGGTGTACGCCGGGGACGCCCACCGCATCTCCATGAAGGCCGCCGTCCCCGCCCTCTTCGAGGCCGCCCGCGAGCACCCCACGCTCACCGCCGCCGTCCGCGCCGTCCAGCGGGCCGGCGCCGCCGTCCCGGCCGACGCGGCGGGCGCCGCCACCGGCCTCGGCGGCTCCGTCTTCGCCGGCGTCGAGGGCGGCGTCGGCACCCTGCCCGGCGCGGTCGCCGACGCGGTCCGCGCCGCCGGCGGCGAGATCCTCCTGAACGCCCCCGTGACGGCGCTGCGCCGCACCGGGGCCACCGGCTGGCAGGTCGTGAGCGGAGACCGCGTCCTCACCGCCGACGCCGTCGTCCTCGCCACCCCCGCCGGACCCGCCGCCGCGCTCCTCGCGGAGCACGCCCCCGCCGCCGCCCGCGAGCTCGGCGCGATCGAGTACGCCTCCATGGCCCTGGTCACCCTCGCGTTCCGCCGCTCGGACGTCTCGCTCCCGGCCGGCTCGGGCTTCCTCGTGCCCCCCGTGGACGGCCGCACGATCAAGGCCTCCACCTTCTCCTCGCGGAAGTGGGGCTGGGTCGCCGACGCGGCCCCCGACCTGTTCGTGCTCCGCACCTCCGTCGGCCGCCACGGCGAGGAGGGGCAGCTCCACCGCGAGGACGCCGACCTCGTCGACGCCTCCCTCAAGGACCTCGCCGCCGCCACCGGGCTCGGCGCCCGCCCGGTCGCCACCGCGGTCACCCGCTGGGCCGGCGGCCTGCCCCAGTACCCGGTCGGCCACCTCGCCCGCGTCGCCCGCGTCCGCGAGGCCGTCGCCGCCCTGCCCGGACTGCGGATCGCGGGCGCCGCGTACGACGGCGTCGGCATCCCCGCCTGCATCGCCTCGGCGCACCGCGCGGCCGACGGGATCGCAGGCGCGCCCACCGGCGGAGGCGCCGGTTCCGCGGACGAGATCATCGCCACGTCGGAAACGGCGGCCCCCGGTGCGGGGCACTCCTCGTGACGGGCGAGAATAGGCGCATGAGTGCGCCCGAAAAGATCCCGAACGCCGGTAAGAAGGCGAAGGACCTCAACGAGGTCATCCGCTACACCCTGTGGTCCGTCTTCAAGCTGCGCGACGTCCTGCCCGAGGACCGGAGCGGCTACGCCGACGAGGTCCAGGAGCTGTTCGACCAGCTCGCGGCCAAGGACGTCACCGTCCGGGGCACGTACGACCTCTCGGGTCTGCGCGCCGACGCCGACGTCATGATCTGGTGGCACGCGGAGACGAGCGACGAGCTCCAGGACGCGTACAACCTCTTCCGCCGCACCCGCCTGGGCCGCGCCCTGGAGCCGGTCTGGTCGAACATGGCGCTGCACCGCCCGGCCGAGTTCAACAAGTCGCACATCCCGGCCTTCCTGGCCGACGAGAACCCGCGCGACTACGTCTCGGTCTACCCCTTCGTCCGCTCCTACGACTGGTACCTGCTGCCGGACGAGGACCGCCGCCGGATGCTGGCCGACCACGGCAAGATGGCCCGGGGCTACCCCGACGTCCGCGCCAACACGGTCGCCTCCTTCTCGCTCGGCGACTACGAGTGGATCCTCGCCTTCGAGGCCGACGAGCTGCACCGCATCGTGGACCTCATGCGCCACCTGCGCGCCTCCGAGGCGCGGATGCACGTCCGCGAGGAGGTCCCGTTCTACACCGGCCGCCGCAAGGACGTCGCCGACCTGGTGGCGGGCCTGGCCTGACGGCCGTACGAAGACCTGGTGGCGGCCCGGCTCCCGGCCGGGCGCGCCATCCCCCGACCCGGAAGATCAGACGGCCGACGGAAACCATCCGCCCGCCGCTCCAGCGACACCGGGTCCGGCTCCTGGTGCGGCGCGCTTCACGCGCGCCGCACCGGCGTCATCTCCGGGGCCTCTCCCGCCCCTTCCCCGTGCGGTACGGACGGTCAGCCGCTGGAGCTGGAACACGAGCTCGAACTGGAGCTTGAGCACGAACTGGAGCTTGAGCACGAGCTGGAACTCCCCCCGCAACCGCCGGAGCCCCCTCCCGAGCAGGATCCGGAGGAGCAGGAGCCCGACGAGCAGGAACCCCCGCCCCCTCCGCCGCACGATCCCGAGTCCGCACACCACACGGCGGCCACGCCGAGCGCGTCCGCGCCCGAGGAGGACGAGGAGGAGCGGTGGTGCGGGAACGGCCCCGGGCGCCCGCCGCGTCCTGGCCTCCGCGGCCCGTTGACCCGGGCGGCGGCGAGGAGCTGCTCCCGGAACGCCGGGTCCGGCAGCGCCCGCAGCCCGTGGAGGGCCACGAGGTGGCCCGCGTCCGCCAGGTGCCCCCGCTCACGCCCGTACGCGGCGAGCGCGCGCCGGCCGGCCGGGGTGACCCGCCCGGCGGAGGCCGTTCCGCAGATCAGGGCCGCGGCCCCCATGGCGAACAGCGCCGGGACCACCTTGAAGGTGAACGGCACCGAGAACCCGTCGTTCGTGGCGAAGTCGGCGATCGTGAGGAAGAACGAGACCGGGAACAGGACGAACGCCGCGACGCCGACCACGACGCACCACCGGTTCGTGACGCGCCGCGTCGCCGGGTCCACGAGGAGCCCGCGCTCCGCGAGCCCGTCGCCGGTCTCCTGCACCGCCGGGTGCCGCATCACGGCGAGCCGCAGGTGGTGCAGCGCCCCGTGCGGGGCGGCGGCGTGCTCCTGGAGCACCGCGCGCTCCACCAGGTCGCGCGCGATCGGGCGGACGACGGCCACGATGCCGGGCCCGCCGACCGCGATCCGGCCGTCCGCCTGGAGGGCGGCGAGGGCGCTGTCGGCGACCCCGGCCGGACCGCCGTTGAGGAAGGCGGCCTCGTACCGGTCGTGGACCGGCCCGCCGGAGCCGCCGCGCGAACGGACGACCCGGGTGACGAGCAGGGCGACGGCGCCGGCGGCCACGAGGTAGTACAGGACGATCGGGAGGCCCATGGTCATCTCCGTACGAGTGCGTGGCGGGCGGCCCGGACGAGCCGCGCGGCGGGGCCCGGCGGGCGGCTGCCGGAACGGTCCTGCCACCACCGGGTGAGCAGGCGGTGCGCGGCCGGGTCCTCCGGGCGCCCGGCGAGCAGCAGGTGCTCGGCGAAGTCGAGCGCGTCCCTGCGGTAGCCGCCGGTCATGGGACGGGACCGGGCGTACGCGAGGAACGCGGGCCGGAACTCCCGGCCCAGGATCCCGGGCAGCTCCGGCGCGACCTTCGCGACCACCCCGGCCCGCTTGGCCGCGAGCGCCCGGCTCTGCACTCCGATCCGCCGGCTGTCGAACCCCTCGGGCACGGGCGTCCCGGCGACGAGCGCCGAGAGCAGCGAGGCCTGCGCGAGCCCGAGCCGCTGCCGCGCGCCCCCGTCCTCCACGGGCGCGGGCGCGCCGGTCTCCGGTGCCGCCGGGGGCGCGTCCGGGACGGCCCGGGGCATCGGCCCGCCGGAGACGCGGGCACCGGCGCCGATGAGCAGCGGCCGGCCGGCCGGCCGCTCCGCCTCCGCGCCGCGCCGGGCGGACGCCCCGGCCGGTGCCCCGGTCGCCGAGGCCCCCGTCACCGTCGCCCGGATCACGGTCAGTTCCTCCGCCAGCTCCGCCGCCGCCGGGAAGTCGTCGTCCCGCTCCAGGAGCACCCCGGGCGGGGAGACCCGGGAGGCGAGGTCGGCGAGGACGTCGAGGACCGGGCGGGGCACCGGGTGGGCGTGGGTGTCGTGCCAGACGCCGTCCCGCTCGACGCCGCCCGCCACGTGCACGTACGCGATGGCCTCGACGGGCAGTTCGGACAGGGCCCGCGCCGGGTCCTCGCCGCGGTTGACGCGGTTGGTGTGCAGGTTGGCGACGTCGATGAGGAGCCGCACCCCCGTGCGCTCCACCAGCTCCGCGAGGAACCGCCCCTCCGTCATCTCCTCGCCGGGCCAGGAGATCAGGGCGGCGATGTTCTCCAGGGCGAGCGGCACGGGCAGCGCGTCCTGGGCGATGCGCACGTTCTCGCAGAGCACGTCGAGGGCGTCCCGGGTGCGGGGCACCGGCAGCAGGTGGCCCGCTTCGAGCGCCGGGGACGCGGTGAGCGCCCCTCCGGCCCGTACGAACGCGATGTGCTCCGTCACCAGCGGCGCCCCGAGGGCCACCGCCTTCTCGCCGAGCGCCGCGAGCCGGCCGGGGTCCGGCCGGTCCGCGCCGCCGAGCCCGAGCGAGACCCCGTGCGGCACGACCGTGACGCCGCGCCGCCGCAGCCGGGTCAGGGAGTCGGGCAGATGGTCCGCGCAGATGTTCTCCGCGACGACCTCCACCCAGTCGACCCCGGCCAGTCCCTCCACCGCCTCCGCGATCTCGGGACGCCAGCCGATGCCTGTGCCGAGTTCCGTCATGGTCCCCCTCCTTCGGTCCTCAGTTCCCCTGTGATGGCCCACGCGGGAACGTTCGAACCCCGGGAGGAGGACGTTCAGAGCTTCATTTGAGGTTTCCGGGTTCCGGGCCCCGGCGGTGGTCCCCGTCGGCGCGGCGACCGACCGGCGCGGGGACCGGCCGGTCCGGGACCGGCCGGTCCGGGGATGAGCCGGTCCGGGGATCAGCCGGTCCGGGGGAACGCCGACACCACCGTCGCCGAGCCCGGGGCGATCTCCGTGAAGCCCGCGTCGCGGACGACCGGGAGGCCGCTCGTCGTGAGGGCGGGCCAGTCCGCGGCCGGGGCGGTGCGCACGGCGAGCGGGAAGCCCGCCTCCCGCCAGGCCTCGCGCCCGGCCTCCGGCATCGCCCACCAGAGGAGCTGGGCGCCGTGGCCCGCCTGGGCCATCGACTTGCCGGCCGACATCTCCAGGTCCGGGTTGAACCACAGCACCGCCGCCCCCTCCGGCGCGGGGCCGGGGGCGGCCGGGTCGTCGAGGTCGGTGCCCGAGACCTGGAGGCGGGCCAGGTCCTTGGGCCAGCCGTCGAGCGGGACCGGCGGAAAGACCCGCACCTCCGCCTCCGCGCCGGTGACCGTGATGCCGGGGAGCGCGCACGCCCGCCGCCACTCGGCGCCGCGCGCCCGGCGCACCACCTTGCGGATCCGGGCGTCCTGCCAGTCCTCCATGGCCCGCGCCCACTCGCCCCCGCCGGTGGAACGCCCGTCGGTCAGGATCTCCAGGACGGCCCGCGCCGCGGTCTCCAGGGCGTCGGTGCGGGCCGGGGGCGCGTCGCGCTCGATCCGCACCACCAGGGGGAGGACGAACTGGGGCTTCTCGTCGCGGAGATCGGTCTCATCGCTGCTCACCGGGCAAGTCTGCCATCGCCGCCACGAGCGCCGTCACCGGCTCCGCGACGAGCGGTTCTTGTGGGAATCGCCGCTTCCGCGCCAGGATGCCGCCCATGACGGGTGATCCTTCCGCCGCCGGGCGGCCGAGGCTGGAGGGGGCCGGGCGCCGGCACGGCCCGCGGGGACCGTGGGTGCTGCGCGGGGTCGACCTCGGCCTGCCTCCCGCCGCCCTGGTCCGGGTCACCGGCACCAACGGCACCGGCAAGTCCACCCTGCTCCGGCTGCTCGCCGGCATCGACGCGCCCACCGAGGGGCGCGTCACCGGACGGCCCGCCCGCACCGCGTACGTCCCCGAGCGTTTCCCCGTCGCGCTGCCGTTCACGGCCCTCGACTACCTGGTCCGTCTCGGCCGCGTCCAGGGCCTCGGCCGGACGGCCGCCCGGGCCCGGGCGGGGGAGTGGCTGGAGCGCTTCGGGGCCGGCGGGCACGCCCGCACCGGACTCGCGGAGCTCTCCAAGGGCACGAGCCAGAAGGTCGCCGTCGCGCAGGCGCTCCTCGCCGACCCGGAGCTCCTCGTCCTCGACGAGGCCTGGACCGGGCTCGACGCCGGAGCCCGCGCCGCGCTCGACGCCGCCGTCCGCGAACGCGTCGCGGCGGGCGCGACGGTCGTCTTCGTCGACCACGACCCGCGCAGGCTGCGGGGCGAGGCGGACGCGGTGTACGAGGTGGCGGCGGGGCGGGTGCGGCCGGGGAGGGAGCCGGCGGAAGAGCCGCCCGGAGCCCTCCGGGCCCCCGGCGCTCCCGGCGCCCCCGGGACTTCCGGCGCCCCCGGGACTTCCGGCGCCCCCGGTGTCCCCGGGACTCCCGGTGTCCCCGGGACTTCCGGCGCTCCCGGGGCCCCCGGCATTTCCGACGCTCCCGGCGCTCCCGGCGCTCCCGGCGTCCCTGGCATTTCCGGCGCTCCCGGCGCCCCCGGCATTTCCGGCGCCCCCAGTACTCCCGGTACTCCCGGTACTCCCGACGCTCCCGGCGCCTCCGGCGCCCTCGTGCGGATCACCGTCTCCGGCGGGCGGGCGCTCCCCGCACGGCCGCCGGGCGGGCCGGCCGTCGCGCCCGGCCCCGACGGCACCACCGTCCTCACCGTGGACGAGGCCCACTCCGACGCCCTGCTCGGGGAGCTCCTCGCGGCCTCCTGGCACGTCCACCGGCTCCACACCGGGCGGACCGAACCCTCCGAAGGGGGCGTACGGGCATGACGGCGCTGCTGCGCTACCAGTCGGGTCTCCTGCTCCGCTCGCAGCGGTGGCTGGCGCCGCTCCTCCTGTACGCGGTCTTCATCGGCGTCGGCGTGCGGGCGGCCGAGCCGGTGCTCGACGCGCTCGGGTTCACCGCCGCGGCCCTGCTGCCGGTGACGGCCTGGACGGTGCGGATCTGCCTCACCCAGGAGCCGCCCGCCGCGCGGAACGTGGTCGCGGCCGCCGCCGGCCGGAACCGCGCGCACCTCGCGGCGCTCCTCACCGGAACAGCCTGGCCGGTCCTGCCCGGCACGGCCGCCGTCCTGGTGGTGACGGCCGTGAGCGACCGGCGCGGGATCGCCGCCCCCGCCGCGGCCGCCACCGGGCTGCTCGCGGCGCTCGCCTGCGCCCTCACGGGCGCCGCCGTGGGCGCGCTCGCCTCCCGCCCCTTCCTCAAGGCCCCCGGCTGGTCCCTCGCGGTCCTCGTCCTCGGCTCCCTCCTGGCCTTCGTGACCACCGGGTCCCCGGCGAAGCACGCCATGACGGCCCTGACCGCCGGGGCCCGCGCGGGGACCGCCGTCCCGCCCTGGGCCGCCTTCGCGGGCGCCCTGCTCCTCGCGGCGGGAGCGGCGTTCCTCGCCTGCCGCGCCACGGCACGCCTGGAGTGAGCGCGGCCGGATCGCGTACGGCCGGGGCGGGCGCGCCGGGAGTACGCTCGGACACATGACCGAGACCACGCCCGCGTCCGCATCCGCGTCCGCGTCGTCCTGCGCCCCCGAGCCCGCCCCGAGGCCCGAACCGGCGGCCGAGGGCCCGTTCGCCGCCTGCGTGCTGTGCCGGGAGCCGACCGAGTACCCGGCGTCGGCCAAGGGCATCACGCTCTGCCCGGTGTGCGAGTGGCAGGAGGCCCAGCGCATGTCCTGCTCCGGCTGAGGCCCGAGGCCCCTCCCCGGGCCCCTCAGCCGCGCATGAGGTCGGACACCTTCACGAAGCGGTAGCCGCGGGCCCGCAGCTCCGGGACGATCCGGCGGATCGCCCGCTCGGTGACGGGCGCGGCGCTGCGCGTGCAGTGCATGACCACGAGCGAACCGGGCTTCACCCCGTCGAGCACCTGCTCGGCGACCGCGTCCGCGTCCTTCGCGAAGGCGTCCCCGCTGACCACGTCCCACTGGACCGCCGTCACCCCGGCGGGGCCGAGGGCGCGCAGGGCCGTGTCGTCGTAGCAGCCGCCGGGGAACCGGAAGTACGGGACGACGTTGACGGCCCCGGCGTCCCGGAAGGCGTCGAAGGCGCGCCGCACGTCCGCCGCCATGTCGGGCCCGGGGACGGTGGGCAGGCCGTAGCAGGGCGACGCGAAGGCGTGGTGGCTGTACGAGTGGTTGGCGATCTCGAAGCGCGGATCGCCGCCGATGGACCTGGCCTGGTCCGGGTACTCCTCCGCCCAGCGGCCCGTCATGAAGACGGTCGCGTCCACCTCCAGGCGGCGGAGGGTGGCGATGAGCTCCGGGTTGTCGAAGCGCTCGCCGCGCGCGGCCCTGGGCCCCTGGTCGGCCGTCATGTCGGCGTCGAAGGTGAGGGCCACGACCTTCTCGGCGGCCTTCGGGGAGCTCGCGGCCCGGCGCGTGTAGACGGGGGCGAGCCCGTTCGGGCCGGGCGCCATGGTGGGCGCGGCGGCGGGCTCGGCGCCCGGCTTGGGAAGGGCGGCGGCGCTCGCGCGGGCGGTGGCGGAGGGCGAGGGGACGCCGGCCGACGCCCTCGCGCTCGGGGCCTTGGGGGCGGCGCCCTCGCCGCAGCCGACGAGGGCGGCGCCCAGAAGCCCGAGCACCGCCACTTTTCGTACATAAATGTTCACAGCCGGAAGTTATCCGATCAGATGACTTATCGCTCGCGACTCGACAGGAGCAGCACCCGGGTCCACGCGCCGAGCTGACGCACCATCGCCTGGGCGTGCGCGGCCCGCTCGCGCCGGAAGGGCAGGACGAGCAGGGCGGGCAGGAGGGCGAGGGTGACGAGGAGGAGGGGAACGGTCGAAACGAGGACGATCAGGCCGCGCTGGGCCCAGCGGAGGGTACGCATCGGGTTTCCGAGGAGCACGTCGGGGCGCCCCTCCGCCTTGAGGTCAAGGAGGCGATCCGGGGCCGGCGCCCGGAGGCGCTGCGGGCCTGCAACCCGGCCGAATACGAGCTGGAGACCCTACGGGGCGAGCCGGCCCGCTCGCGGCGGGACGCGGAGCGGATGAACGGACGACGAGTCACGGCTCGGCCGACGGATCCGGGAGTTCGACGGCGAGCGGATCGGCGTCCTGCTCGACCTGGTGACGTGGCTGGACGACACGGAGGTCATCACCCTCTTCGCCACGCGGCTGGCCCACGCCGACGAGTCGGCGCTCCTCGACCGGCTGTTCACCACGATGGCGGAGGAGGGAAGACCGAGCCTCCTCCGTCTCGGGGCGTCCGCCCGCCTGAGGCGCGCCGTCACCGACTGGCGCCGCTCAAGAAGCCAGTAGCAGCTTCCGGCTCTCCTCCACGTCGAAGTCCCCCGGCGGGTACTTCGGGTCCAGCGCCTCCAGGTGTTCCAGCAGCAGCTTGCTGATCGCCCAGTTCCGGTACCACTTGCGGTCCGCCGGGACCACGTACCACGGCGCCGCGTCCGTTCCGCAGCGCTCCAGGGCCAGTTCGTAGGCCTTGCGGTAGTCCGGCCACAGGGCCCGTTCCTCGATGTCGCCCGTGTTGAACTTCCAGTGCTTGTCGGGGTCGTCGAGGCGCTGGAGGAGCCGGGCGCGCTGCTCCTCGTACGAGAGGTGGAGGAAGACCTTGACCACCGTCACGCCGTCGTCCGCGAGGGACTTCTCGAAGTGGTTGATCTGCCGGTAGCGGCGCTTGATCTCGGAGCGGGAGACCAGCTCGTGGACGCGCGGGACGAGGACGTCCTCGTAGTGCGAGCGGTCGAAGATGCCGATCTCGCCCGGCAGGGGCAGCGCCCTCTCGATCCGCCAGAGGAAGGGGTGCTCCTTCTCCTCGGTCGTCGGCGCCTTGAAGGCGCGCACCCGGCAGCCCGACGGGCTGAGGAACCCGATCACGTGCTTGACCGTGCCGCCCTTGCCGCTGGTGTCCATGCCCTGGAGGACCAGGAGCAGCCGTCGGCGGTCCCCGGCGGTGCTCGACGCGTACAGGCGCTCCTGGAGCTCGGCGAGGCGCGGCCCGAGCACGGCGGTGGCGGCCGTCCCGGCCGCCTTGTCGGCGGGACCGGCCGGGATGCCGCGGGCGTCGTACGAGGCGAGGTCGACCGGCTCGCCCACGGGGACGCGCAGGACGTCCCGCAGGACCGGCTCCCGCTCCTCGCGCCGCTTCTTGCCCTCGTGCTTCTTCGCCATCTCGCGCTCCTTCCGCAGTCCCGCCCTCCTGCCCCCGATCCTCCACCGCAACCGGGCCGCCCGCGACCTCCGGGGACGGATCAGCGGTGCCAGGGGCCCGTCACGGCGAACGTCGTCCCCGGCGTGTAGCAGTTGACGTACATCGTGCTCCGGTCCGGCGAGAAGGTGACCCCGGCGAACTCGCCCCACTCCGGCTCCTCCGGGGTGCCGATGTTCTGCCGCCCGCGCGCGACCGGGTAGACCGCGCCCCGTTCGTCCACCCCGAAGACGTGCTGCGCGCCCCCGCCGTCCTCGCAGACCATCAGGCCCCCGGCCGGCGCCAGGCAGATGTTGTCCGGCGACTCCCCCGGCAGCCGGACGTCGGTGCTCGGGCCGAAGAGGACGACGAGGGTGAGCCGGCGCCGGTGCGGCTCGTACTTCCACACCTGGCCGAAGTGGGTGGCCGCCGAGCCGTCCCCGGTCCGCGCGAACGACGACACGAAGTAGACGGCCCGCCCGCCCCAGTAGCAGCCCTCCAGCTTCTGCGCGTGGGTGATGCCCCGGGGGCCGAAGTCCTGGAACCTGATGGGCGTTCCGGCCGCGAGCGGATCCGGTACGGGGACCCATTCGACGCCCTCGAAGCGGGCGCCGGTCTCCTGGACCGCGGAGAGGTCGGGGACGCCCGGCACCCGCATCGCCTCCAGGGCGCCGCCCGCGCGCAGCGAGCCCGTGCCGCCGAGCGGCTTGCGGGGGAGGAAGCGGTAGAAGAGCCCGAAGGGGCGGTCGAAGGCGTCCTCCGTCTCGTACACGATGCCGCTGTGCGGATCGACGGCGACGGCCTCGTGCTGGAAGCGGCCCATGGCGGTGAGCGGGACGGCCCCGGTGCGGCGCGGGTCGGCGCCGTCGACCTCGAAGACGAAGCCGTGGTCCTTGGCGTAGCCGTTCGTACCGGCCTTGTCCTCGGTCTCCTCGCAGGTCAGCCAGGTGTTCCAGGGCGTGGGCCCGCCCGCGCAGTTGACGGCCGTGCCCGCGACGGCGACCCGCTCGCCGAGGACGCCGTTCCGGCCGTCGAGTTCGAGGACCGTGCAGCCGCCCTTGGCCGCCGGGTCGTAGGTGAGGCCGGGGACGGTCGGGACGCCGATCTTCCCGGTGGCCCTGTTCTCGTGGTTGCGGACCAGGTGCACCCGGCCCCGGTGTCCGGGGAAGGCGCCCATGCCGTCGTGGTTGCCCGGGACGGGGCCCTCGCCGGAGCGCAGCGGGTCGCCCTCCCGGGAGAGGACCTCGTACCGGAAGCCGGCCGGCAGGTCGAGGAGGCCTTCGGGATCGGGCACGAGGGGGCCGTGGCCGCCCCGGGGCGGCCGGTCGCCCGGGGCCGCCCACGCGCTTCCGGCGAAGAGTTCGGAGAGGGCGCCGGTGAAGGCGATCCCGGCGGCGGCCGCGCCGGTGCGGGACAGGATCTGACGTCGTGTTGCGGACATGGGGCAACGCTCCCTGTTGGCGGACAGGTGGTGACGCTCCGTCGCGTCACGTGTTGCCGGTGTGACGTGCGGCCCGCACGTGTGTATCACGCGCTCCGGTGGCGCGTGAACCGTGCGGGCCGCGACTGTCGCGTGTTGTGCGGTTCCTGACCGGTGGTCAGGTGTGGAATCAGCCCAGCTCTGCGGTGAGCGTGATGTTCGTGCCCGACAGCGCCTGGCTGACCGGGCAGTTCTTCTTCGCGTCCTCCGCCGCGGACCGGAAGGCCTCCGCGTCCAGGCCCGGGACCTCGCCGCGCACGGTGAGGTGGATGCCGGTGATGCCCTCGCCCGGCTGGAAGGTGACGTCGGCCTTGGTCTCCAGGCGGGCGGGCGGGGTGCCCGCGCCGGCCAGGCCGTGGGAGAGGGCCATCGAGAAGCAGGAGGAGTGCGCGGCCGCGATCAGTTCCTCGGGGCTGGTCTTCCCGTTGGGCTCCTCCGACCGGGAGGGCCAGGAGACGTCGAACTGTCCGACGCCGGAGGAGTCGAGGGAGACGACCCCGGAACCCTGGACGAGGTTGCCCTCCCAGACGGTGTGGGCGTGACGCACGGTGGCCATGGTGGATCCCTTTCGATCGATCGGGTACGGCCCCCAAGCTACTGCGCGACGAGCCCCTTCGCGTCGCGGGCGAGCGCGGTGAGCCGCGAGATCGCCCGGAAGTACTTCTTGCGGTACCCGCCGTTCAGCATCTCCTCGCTGAACAGGCGGTCGAAGGGCAGGCCGGAGGCGAGCACCGGTATCTCGCGGTCGTACAGCCGGTCGGCCAGCACGACGAGCCGCAGCGCGGTCGACTGGTCGGGCACGGGCCGCACGTCGGTGAGGCAGACGGCGGTGAGGTCGTCGGTGAGGGCGCCGTACCGGCTCGGGTGCACCCTGGCCAGGTGTTCGAGCAGGCTCGGGAAGTCGTCCAGGGAGGCGCCCGGCGTGGCGTACGCGGTCTCCGTGACGGTCTGGTCGGAGTGCGGCGCGGGCGCCTCGGGCAGACCGCGGTGGCGGTAGTCCTCGCCGTCGATCCGCAGCGGCCGGAAGTGGGCGGAGAGGCCCTGGATCTCGCGGAGGAAGTCGGCGGCGGCGAAGCGGCCCTCGCCGAGCTTGCCGGGGAGCGTGTTGGAGGTGGCGGCGAGCGCCACGCCCGCCTCGACCAGCTTGCCGAGGAGGCTGGAGACGAGGACGGTGTCGCCCGGGTCGTCGAGCTCGAACTCGTCGATGCAGAGGAGCCGGTGCCCGCTCAGCGTCTTCACGGTCTGCTGGAAGCCGAGCGCGCCGACCAGGTTGGTCAACTCCACGAAGGTGCCGAAGGCCTTCAGGGCGGGATCGGCGGGGGTCGCGTGCCAGAGCGAGGCGAGCAGGTGGGTCTTGCCGACGCCGTACCCGCCGTCCAGGTAGACCCCGCGCGGCCCGGTGGGGGCGGCGGGCTTCTTCGCGAACCAGCGGCGCTTCCCGGCGCCGGAGGCGTGCGCCCCGCCCAGGCCCTCGGCGAAGGCGCTCAGGACCTCGACGGCCTGCGTCTGGCTGGGCTGGTTCGGGTCCGGGATGTACGTGTCGAAGCGCACGGAGTCGAAGCGCGGCGGCGGCACCATCTCCGCCACGAGGCGCTCGGCGGGGACGTGGGGCTCTCGTGAGCAGAGCGAGAGCGGGGCCGCTGCGGAGGAGACGGCTTCGGTGAGGGCACGGGTCGACACAGTTCCCCACTCTAAGCGCCATGTCAGACTGCCCGGATGCGACGCCTGTTTCCTGTGACGGACATGACAGCCGGGCCGGCCGCGCCGACCGCGCCCGCCGGACCGGCCCGCGAGGACGGGGCGGGGGACGGGGGCTGGTCCCTCGACGCGCTCGCCGACGCCTACGCCTACCCGGAGGGCGGGGGGCCCTGGCTGCGGGCCAACATGGTCTCCTCGCTCGACGGCGCCGGCCAGCACGGGGGGCGCTCCCAGCCGCTCTCCTCCGACACCGACATGAGGATCTTCGGAACCCTGCGCGGGCTCGCCGACGTGATCGTGGTGGGCGCGGAGACCGTGCGCCTGGAGGGCTACCGCCCCGCCCGGGCGCGGGAGGCCTTCGCGGAGCGCCGGGCCGCCGCCGGGCAGGGCCCGGCCCCCGTGATCGCCGTGGTCACCGGCTCCCTCGACCTGGACTTCTCGCTTCCGCTCTTCACCGCGCCGCTGGTGCCGACCCTGGTCCTGACCGGGAGCGGGGCCCCCGCCGAGCGGGTCCGGGCGGCCCGCGAGGCGGGGGCGGAGGTGCTGTTCGCGGGCGACGGGGCCCGGGTGGACCCCGCCCGCGCCCTGGCGGCGCTGACGGAGCGCGGCCTGCGGCGCCAGCTCACCGAGGGCGGCCCGCGGCTGCTCGGCCAGTTCGTGGCGGCGGGGGTCCTGGACGAGCTGTGCCTGACGATCTCGCCGACGATGACGGCGGGGGACGCCCAGCGGATCGCCGGAGGTCCTCCGGTGGCGGTGCCGACACGTTTCCGGGTGGCTTCCGTCCTGGAGCGGGACGGCTTCCTCTTCACCCGCTACCTTCGGTCCTGAGAAAAGCGGAATTCGCCGTTCCGCTTACCGTCCGCTGGGCACACTTACTGTCGCAGACCCCGTGCGAACACGGGGAAGGATGGTTTCCGCAGAAGGGCTCCCGAGGTGTTCACAAGCGTTCTGATGATCGAGAAGCCGCTGACGTCCGTGGACGTGGAATTCGTCACCACGCTGCACGGCGACGAGGGCGTGTCCTTCATCGTTCTGATGCAGCCGCGCGGTGACCAGGCCGATGTACTGCTGCGTGCCATCGACGACGTGGCCATGGGCGAGCTGAAGGAAGCGGCCCGCGAGGGCGAGGAACCGGAGGGCAGGGAGGCCCGTCCCCCCGCCGAGCAGGCCCTGGAGCACTCCCTCCGGGCCCTGAGGGACGCCGGCTGCGAGGCGGTCGGCCAGGTCGTCGAGGACCACCCGCTCGACCGGATGAGGGCGGTCGTCGAGGAGGCGGGGGCGGACGAGGTGATCGTCCTCACCGCGCCGCACTACGTGGAGGAGTTCTTCCACCGCGACTGGGCCTCCCGGGCCCGCCACAAGGTGGGCGTCCCGGTGCTCAAGCTCTTCGCGCACAGCGGGTGACCGCGCGGTGACGGCCTGGCCCGCGCTCCGTGCAGGGGGCGCGGGCCGGGCTGTGCCCTGCCGGGCGGGCCCGGAGCCAGCCACTAGGCTGGGGGACACCAGGTGCGTACGCACCTGCGTACGCATCGAACACTCACGAAACGTCTCGGGGAGAGATCCACATGGCACCCGCCATTCCCGCCGCCATGGAACGGCCGCACTTCATCGGCATCGGCGGTGCCGGGATGTCGGGCATCGCCAAGATCCTGGCCCAGCGCGGCGCCAAGGTCGCCGGCAGCGACGCCAAGGAGTCCGCGACCGCCGAGGCCCTGCGCGCCCTCGGCGTCACCGTGCACATCGGCCACGCGGCCGAGCACCTGGCCGACGACGCCTCCGCCGTGGTCGTCTCCAGCGCCATCCGCGCCGACAACCCCGAGCTGGCCCGCGCCGCCGAACTCGGCGTCCCGGTCGTGCACCGCTCCGACGCCCTCGCCTCCCTCATGGACGGCCTGCGCGCGATCGCGGTCGCCGGCACGCACGGCAAGACGACGACCACCTCCATGCTGGCCGTCGCCCTCACCCACCTCGGCCTCGACCCCTCGTACGCCATCGGCGGCGACCTGGCGGGCCCCGGCACCAACGCGCTGCACGGCGACGGCGAGGTCTTCGTCGCCGAGGCCGACGAGAGCGACCGCAGCTTCCAGAAGTACGACCCCGAGGTCGCGATCGTCCTCAACGTCGAGCTGGACCACCACGCGAACTACGCCTCCATGGACGAGATCTACGAGTCCTTCGAGGCCTTCACCGCCAAGATCCGCCCCGGCGGCACCCTCGTCGTCGGCGAGCACGCGGGCGCCCGCGAGCTGGCCCGCCGGGTCGCGGACCGCGAGGGCCTGGACGTCGTCACGGTCGGCGAGTCCGAGGACTCCGACGCGCGCATCCTGAAGATCGTCCCGAACGGCATGAAGAGCGAGGTGACCGTCGCCCTCGACGGCGCCGAGCACACCTTCACCGTCTCGGTCCCCGGCCGCCACTACGCCCACAACGCCGCCGCCGCGCTCGCCGCCGGCGCCCGCGTCGGCATCGACCCGGCCGAACTGGCGCAGGCCCTCACCGCCTACACGGGCGTCGGCCGCCGCCTCCAGCTCAAGGGCGAGGCGAAGGGCGTGCAGGTCATCGACTCGTACGCGCACCACCCCACCGAGATGACCGCCGACCTGGAGGCCATGCGGGGCGCCGCCGGCGACTCCCGGCTCCTCGTGGTCTTCCAGCCGCACCTGTTCTCCCGCACCCAGGAGCTGGGCAAGGAGATGGGCGACGCGCTGGCCCTCGCGGACGCCTCCGTCGTCCTCGACATCTACCCGGCCCGCGAGGACCCGATCCCGGGCGTCACCAGCGAGCTGATCGTCGAGGCCGCGCGCAAGGCCGGCGCCGACGTGACGCCCGTCCACAACAAGGGGGCCGTGCCCGAGATCGTCGAGGGAATGGCCGGACCCGGCGACCTCGTTCTCACCATGGGGGCGGGCGACGTCACGGACCTCGGCCCGCGCATCCTGGACCACCTGTCGAAGTAGCACGGAGCAGAGGGAGCGAGCCCATGGCGTACGACGTCGAGAAGCCGGACGAGCAGTGGCGTGCGGAGCTGAGCCCGGCGGAGTACCAGGTGCTGCGCCAGGCGGGCACCGAGCCCGCCTTCCGCGGCGAGTACACCGACACCACCACCAAGGGCGTCTACTCCTGCCGGGCGTGCGGCGCGGAGCTGTTCACCTCGAACGAGAAGTTCTCGTCGCACTGCGGCTGGCCGTCCTTCTACGACCCGAAGGACTCCGACGCGGTCGAGCTGATCGAGGACCGCTCCCACGGCATGGTCCGCACCGAGGTCCGCTGCTCCCGCTGCGGCTCCCACCTGGGCCACGTCTTCGAGGGCGAGGGCTACCCGACCCCGACGGACCAGCGGTACTGCATCAACTCGATCTCGCTGCGGCTGGAGCCGGTGGAGGGCTGAGAGGGTGCCGGGCACCCTCCCGCGCCGCCCGCCCCGAGAGGGCGGAGGAAACGGGAGGGCGCCCGGGGTGCGGGCCGTGGGGGCCGTTCCCCTCTCACCCGTCCTGGGACTCGCCCCGCTTCGTGGTCAGGTAGCAGGTCACCAGGTCCTTGCCCCCCGGCCCCGACGCGTGACCGGGTGTCCACCAGGACCAGATCTCCGCCTTCTTCGGCACCCACGCAGGCCTGACCGCGTCGTGGGCGAGCCCGCAGGCGATGTCGGCCCGTTCCTGGGTCTCCGCCGCCGTGGCACCCGGTCGCAGGGGAAGCCGGATGAAGACACGGGCGTCGTACGGTCCGGAGCAGGGCACGCCCGCGACCACGTGCGCCGCACGCCGACCGGTGTCGAAGTCGACGCAGCCGCCGTTCTTCACGTCGCGCATGGGCAGCACGGCCTCGGCGGCCTTGCGGACGCTCTCCGTGGGAGCCCCGGCCGGCTTCGACGAGCCGAACCCGGTGAGGGTGAGGTCCATCGTCAGCGAGGTCACGTCGGCGAGGGCGCCGCTCTTCCTCAGGAGCCGCGACATGTCCGCCCGGCCGTGGGTGATCCGGCCCCGCGGATCCACGGACACGGTCAGGGGGAAGCCGGCCTGGAGGGCGTTGGTGCCCATTTCGGCGGCCAGTTCCTTGCGGAGGTCCGCGGGGAACATCGTCCACCCCGTCGAGAAGGGCATCTCCGTCCTGTACGTACGGCCGCCCGCGGGCCCGCTCTGCTGCGCCTTCGCGTCCGAGCCGCCCACGCCTTCCAGGAGGGTGCCGCCGACCGGGCTCTCGGAGCCCCGCAGGTGGCCGATCGGGTCGTTGCCGTCCCCCACGGAGAGGGTGTCGGCGCTCCCGTACCGGAGCCAGTAGCCCGCGGAAGCGGCGCGGTAGTGGATCTGCTGCCGGTCGACGACGAACCTGCCGGAACCCGCCCCCGCCGTCCCGCCGGGGGTGATGCCGAGGAGCGTCCCCTTCGCCGCGGCGGAGTACTTCTCCGGCACCTGCCACCGCACGGCGGCCTCGCCCGCCCCCTCCGTGAAGTCCAGCCTGCCGCTCAGCGTCTGTACGGCCGTGCCCTTCGCGGACCCGAAGGACACCGTCTGCGTGAAGCTCGCGCTGCCCGACTTCTGCGTCTCGCGCAGGGCCAGGAAGACCTGGCGGTCGAGCGGTTGGTCGAAGACCGGGTGCCGCGACGGCTGTGCTTTCGCGTGCGCGTCCCCGTCGTCGCCACCGCTGCACGCGGTGAGCAGAAGGAGGACGGCGGGGAGCGCGGCGATGCGCGCAAGGCGTCTGATCACGATCACATGACCTCCCGGCCGGGGCGCAGGTTGCCTTCCCGCACGTCACGGAACGGTCACCCCGGGGCAGGAAAGAGAAGCGGCGGCAAGGACAGGATTCGAACCTGCGTCCACCCGGAGATCGAGCCGGGCGCTCCTCCGCAGAGCTTCCTCGCCGCCGCCCCGATCATCCGTCCGGACGGACGACCGGGGCAAACGATTAACGCCGCCGGGACCGGCCCGGCCACCGCCGCCGGTCCGACCGTCGCGAACACCCTGACCGGCCTGACCGGCTTGACCGGTCTGACCGGCCTGACCGGCCTGACCGGCCCGACCGGCCCGTCACAGCCATTCGGCCGCCGCTGCCCGCTGCCCCTTGCCCGAGAAGACCCCGGCCGACCGCAGGGCGCTCGCCACCAGCGGGTCGGCGACGGCCACGCCGTGGACGAGTTCCGGTGTACGGCGGAACGGGGCGGGCTCCGCCACCGGCCGGGGGGCCGTCCAGCCGCCCGCCACCGGATCCACGCCGTACCGCGCGCAGACCGTCTCGACCAGCGAGCGCGGGCACTCCTCCTCGCCCCGGAGGACCTGCCAGGGTCGTGGCAGGTCCGCCCACACGTGCGTGTCGGGGTGCAGGCCCCCGCCGCTCCTGCGGTGCCAGTACGCCACGTCCGCCGCCATCAGCCGCGGGACCTTGCCCGGACACACCCGGTCCAGGACCTCCTCCTGCCCCAGCTCCGTCATCAGGGCGAACCAGTGGGCCCGCGCGGTGCTCCAGGCCTGGGCCGCCTGGTTCCACGTGGAGGAGTCGTGCCCCGGGCGCACGACCATGCTCGCGGGCTCGATGGAGGAGGAGCGGTTCCACGCGTCTTCGAGGAGTTCGGCCACCTCGCGCAGGAAACGGTTCCAGCGGACCAGGAGCCGGACCAGCTCGTCGTCCGACAGGTGCCCGAGGACCTCGGGGACGGGGTGCACGTGCGCCACCGCGTACCAGTTCGTCCGCTCCTCCGCCGCCCGCAGCCGCTGGAACAGCGCGTCCGCCACCTCGTCGTACGGCCTGCGCTGCCGGCCGTTCGTGAAGACGCTGCGCATGTACCCGCGGGCCGTGAGGTAGGCGACGAAGGCCGCCGTGTCCGGATCGCCCGCGAACTCCTCGTACGACAGGGTGTGCGCGAGCGCGCCCTTGCCGGTGACGACGACCTCGCGGCGGCGCTGCTCGTGGAGGAGCCGGGCCAGCTTGGCCTCCATCCGCCGCAGCAGCCGGAAACGCTTGTTGTACTGACGTTTGGACAGCTCGCCGATCCCGGCCTCGGTGCGCTCCGCCCGGTTCAGCCGGTCCATGCCGAAGTCGTTCTCCCCGTACTCCCGGCCTATCTCCTCGCCGGCCCGCCGGATCACGGCCTCGATCCGGGCGGGATCGTCGCCGGCGTCCCCGGGGAGCGGGGGCAGCGAGGGGAAGAGGGCCGCGGCGCGGCCGAGTTGGCGCCGGGCGCCGACGGGACGGGCGAAGTCCTCCCGCATGGAGGTGTATCCGTGCCACACCTTGCTCAGCGCGTGCGCGGCGGCCTTCTCCAGAGCGGTCGCGGTCGCGGGATCGGGCGTGATCCGCAGGGCGGTGAACAGTTCCTGGACCAGATGGGCGATGTCCTCCGGGCGCTTGCGGAGCCGGAGCGAGGCGTGCAGGTGACGCAGCTGCTCCTCGGCGGGGTGCGACGGCATGCGGCTCACCCTGTCAGCACCGCCGCGACGGCTCCACCGAATAAGGGGACACGCCTCCGCCGCCGGGGCCTACCCGGCGTCGACGGAGACCTTCTCCGCGCCGATCCGCCGCATCCGCTCGGTGCCCCACTTGCCGAGGGAGTCCAGGGCGGCGTTGAGCGAGACGCCGTGCTCGGTCAGGGAGTACTCCACCTTCGGCGGCACCTCGGGGTACACCTCGCGGTGCACGAGCCCGTCCTCCTCCATCTCCCGCAGGTGCTGAACCAGCATCTTCTCGCTGACGCCCGGCAGGCCGCGCCGGAGTTCGGTGAAGCGGCGGACCCCGTGGTGTTCCAGCTCCCAGAGGATCAGCGACTTCCACTTGCCGGTGACCACGTCCATCGCCGCGTCGATCCCGCAGAAGTAGGGACCGCGTCGTGCCGATGCCGCCATCAGCCCTCCCTCGCACCGTACTTACCTCGGGGTGAGTACCCCACTAATTAGTCCGTACTGGTCAACCCTACCGGCGGCGCGGAGGATCGAAGGCGAACGAGGAACACGAGAGGGAGCCCCGAAGATGACGACCGACGGCAGCGGCAACGGCAGCGGTGATGGCAGCGGCAGCGTCCGGGTGAGCGTGCTCGGACTGGGAGCGATGGGCGGCGCGCTCGCGGCCGCCCTGGTGAAGGCCGGACACACGACGACGGTCTGGAACCGGTCGCCGGGGAAGGCGGACGGCCTCGTCGCCCTCGGCGCGCGGGCCGCCGCCACGGCCGGCGACGCGGTCCGGGCCGGAGAGCTGGTGGTCGTCTGCCTCCTCGACCACGCGTCGGTCCACGAGGTGCTCGATCCGCTCTCCGGCGACCTGGCCGGGCGGGCCCTGGTCAACGTGACCACGACGTCCCCCGAGCAGTCGCGCGAGCTGGCCGCCTGGGCCGACCGGGCCGGGATCGCCTACCTGGACGGCGGGATCATGGCCGTGCCGGACATGATCGGCGGGCCCGACTCCTCGGTCCTCTACAGCGGATCGGCCGAGGTCTTCCAGCGGTACGAGGCGCTGCTCGGCCTGTGGGGGACCGGCGACCACTTCGGCGAGGACGCCGGCCTCGCCTCCCTGTACGACCTCGCCCTGCTCGCGGGCATGTACGTCATGTTCGCCGGGTTCATGCAGGGCGCCGCCATGGTCGCGCCGGCCGGGGTGTCGGCGCGCGAGTTCGCCTCCAGGGCCGCGCCCTGGCTGACCGCGATGACCGGCTCCTTCCAGGAGTACGCCGAGGTGATCGACGGCGGGGACTACACCATGGAGGGACAGCAGAGCCTGGAGTTCTCCGACCTCGGCGACATCCTGGCCGCCGGCTCCGCGCAGGGCGTCGGCACCGAGGCGGTCGCCATGGTCCAAGGGCTGATTCGGCGTCAGATCGACGCGGGCCACGGGGCGGAGGGTTTCGCCCGCGTCTACGAGAGCCTCAGGCGACCGGCCTGAAGCCCCGGGCGACCGGCCTAGAGCCTCGGGCGGCCGACCCGATCCGTACGCCCCGCGCAGTGCGGGCAGCGCTCGCGGCCGTCCCACGCGGACCAGCCGAAGTCGGCCGGGGCGAGGGGGCTCCCCTCCAACTCGTCGCGGACGGCCTCGCGGTAGGCCCAGACGGCGTCCAGGTAGGGGTGGTAGACGTCGTGGAAGGCGGGGTCCGCGATCCCGGCGCCCCCGGCGACCGCCCTCCGCAGGGCGCGCAGGTGCTCGAACATGGTCTGGCCCGCCCCCGTGACCCCGGCACTGCCGTCGAGGAAGAGGCGTTCGCGCACCTCGTAGACCCGGGCGTCCGTCAGCGCCGACCGGCTCGCCTCCTCCAGACCGTGCCCTCCGGCACCGTCCGCCCCGGCACCGAGCTGCGCCAGCCGCCGCAGCTCGGTGTGGGCCGCGCCCGCCGCCGCGATGAACTCCGTGTAGACGTCCCGGCGGCGCTCCTGAAGGCCGCGCCGGTGCTCCTGCCCGGTGCGCAGGCGGTCGGCGAGGACCGTGCCCGCCATCGCGATCAGACCGCCGCCCAGCGTGGCGACCAGCGTCCCCCACTCCATGCCGTGCCCCCCGTCGGCGTTCCGGAGGGGCGCCCCCGCGCCGCCTCCCTCCCCCCGATCATGCCCGAAGGACGAGGCCCGCCGCGCACCTCCCGCGGGCCCGAACCGCGCTGCTACCTTGAGCCGCTCGTATTCTCCTGGGGGGCTCGTGCGAACGACATCGACCGCTGTGACGGCCGCGCTGCTGTGCGTGGTGACGGGTGCCGCCCTGGCCGGCTGCTCGGACGACGCGGCCCCGCCGGAGCCCTCCGCCGGGGAACTGCTCGACCGCGCGAACGAGACGATGAAGGCGCTCACCTCCGTGACCGTCGACTGGACCCACACCGGGGTCGCCACCGGCGCCCGTCAGACCGGCCGCATGACGACCGACCTCAAGGACATGTGCACGTCCAGGGTGACCTGGACCAACAGCGGGACCTACGAACAGATCCGGCTCGGGGACACGGCCTACGCCCGCGTCGACCGCGCCTCCCTCAAGGGCCCCGAGAGGGAGACGACCAGCCCGAGGACGGCCAGGCCGGGGAAGCCGGACCTCTGGCGCAAAGCCCCCGTCGGCAAGGAGACGGCCGAGGACGGACCGACCGCCTGCACCCGCGAGTTCGCCTCCTTCGGCACCGCCGTCAAGGGCGGGCGGACCAAGATCGGCGACACCCCCGCCGTCCCCCTGGTCGTGAACGACAAGGCGGAGGAGGGCGGCACCTACACCTTCTACGTCGCCACCGAGGGCGAGCCGTACATCCTCAAGGTCGACTACGAGGGCCCCACGCACCGGACCACCACCACGTTCAGCGCCTTCGACCGCCCGCTGGACGTGCGGCACCCGGCCGACGCCGATGTGCTGGTCGCGGGCCCGGCCGACGACTGAGGAGTGGCCCCGCTCAGTGGACGGACAGCCCGCCGTCCACGAAGAGGGAGTGCCCCGTGACGTACGCGGAGGCCGTGCTCGCCAGGAAGACGGCCGCGCCCGCGAAGTCCTCCGCGAGCCCGTTGCGGCCGACCATCGTGCGGGCGGCCAGCGCGGCGACCTTCTCCGGGTCGGAGGCCAGCCGCTCGTTCAGCGGGGTCAGGACGACCCCGGGCACGAGCGTGTTCGCCGTGACCCCGTACGCCGACCACGCCTCCGCCTGCGAGCGGGCCAGCGACTCCAGACCGCCCTTCGACACCCCGTACGCCCCGCTCTGCACGAACGCGCGGTGCGCCTGCTGCGAGGTCACGTGGATGAGCCGCCCGAAGCCGCGCTCGGCCATTCCGGGCCCGAACCGCTGACCGAGCAGGAAGGGCGCCTCCAGGTTCACGGTCATCGTCACGTCCCAGACGTCCTCGCCCAGCTCGCCCAGCGGCGGGCGGAGGTTGATCCCCGCCGAGTTCACCAGGATGTCCGGCTCCCCGAACACGGCCGCCGCCTCCTCGGCCCCGGCCCTGATGCCCTCCCGGGTGCTCAGGTCCGCGCTCACCCAGGCGGCCCGGCAGCCGTCGGCCGTCAGCTCGTCCACGGTCGCGACGAGGTCCGCCTCCTTGCGCGCGAGCACGACCACCTTCGCCCCGGCGCGCGCCAGCGCCCCCGCGATGGCCCGGCCGATACCGGAACTGCCTCCCGTGACGAGGGCAGTGCGCCCGTCGAGAGAGAAGAGGCCGGAGAGGTAGTCGGCCGGGGTCGTGCTCATGGTGACGTCCTTCAGCTCAGCCGGGTCAGGAACGAGGTCCAGGCGGCGGGGGAGAGCGCGAGCTGAGGACCGGTGACGTTCTTGGAGTCGCGGACGTGGACGGTGGAGGGGCAGGGGGCGACCTCGACGCAGTCGCCGTCACCGCTGCTGCTGTAGCTCGACTTGTGCCAGGAGAGGGCTACTTCGACGCAGTCGTCGCCGCTGCTGCCGCTGTAGCTGCTTTTGAACCAGGCCAGGTCTGTGGTGCTCATAGTGCTCCTCGGATCTCCCGCAGCAGGCTCGCGGAGTCCTCCACGGACAGAGCCTGTGCCCGCATCCTGGCATATCGCTTCTGGAGGATGCTGACCACTTTGGGGTCAGGGATCAGCTGGCCGCTCTCCTGCCCTTCGCAGTAGGCGTACCAGTTGTTCTCCGGAGTCTCCAGGAGACGCATGGGGCCATCCAGACCCACGTGGTACCCGCGTGCCTGCGGCATGATCTGGAAGTCCACGTTGCGTCGTTCGCAGAGGTCGAGGATGTGGTCGATCTGCTCCCGCATGACCTCCGCACCGCCCGTCAGGCGGCGCAACACGTGCTCCTCCACGATGAAGCTGAAGATGGTGTGGGGGCGTTCGGTGAGAGCCTTCTTCCGTTCCACTCGGGCGGATAGCAGGGTTTCGATCTGGTCGTCGTCCAGTGCGGGAATGCGTCCGCTGAAAAGCGTCCTCGCGTACGCGGGCGTCTGGAGCAGACCCGGAACGAACCGGTTCTCGAACGTGTAGAGCGTCACCGCCAGAAGCTCCAGCTTCGCCCACTGGTGGAACCACTTCGCCAGGCCCGGCTTGCGGCCCAAGTGCTGCGCCGCGCCCTTGATGGCCCCGAACGCGTCTAATACCTCCTCCGCGCACTCCACGAAACCGGGAGGCGGGAAACGACGGCCCTGTTCGATCGAGGCCACCGTCTGGAGCGAGTACCCGACCCTCGGCGCGAACCCCTCCTGCGTGAGGCCCGCCCGTTTGCGGAAGGCCTTGACCACCGCCCCGAACGTCTTCAGGCTGTCCGACGTCTCCGGTTCGCCCCGCCCCTGGGACCCCTCCGCCACGTCCTCCGGAACCTCGTCCGTCACCCCGGCCACCTCCCGCACCCGTGCGCTCGTCTGGAACGGTTCCATCGTCACGGATGGTGATCGGTACGGTCCAGAGGGTGAACCCGTACGCTGTCGCAGCGTACGGGTTTCTGAGCTGGCAACACTCCCCGCACAACGCCACATTGGCCCCATGACCTCCCCCGTGACCCGCGAAGTGCCCGTCACCGTACGTGTGTTCGCGCAGCGCTTCAGCTCGACCCCGCGCGGCGCCCGGTTCGCCCGTCGGCTCGCCGTGCTCCAGCTCGACCGCTGGGGCGTCCCGTACGGCTCCGGAACGTCCGAGACCGTCGCGCTGCTCGTCGCCGAACTCGCCGCGAACGCCGTCACCCACGGCCGGGTGCCCGGACGCGACTGCGAGCTGACGCTCTCGTACGTGCCCGGGCGGCTGCTCCGCGTCGACGTCTCCGACACCCGGGGCGAGCGGCGGCCCGTCCCCGCCGAGCAGGGATCGCTCGACGAGGGCGGGCGCGGACTGCTCCTGGTCGGGGCGCTGGCCTCGCGGTGGGCCGTGCTCGACCGCGTACCGGTCGGGAAGACCGTACGGGCCGAGCTGGACCTCGGGCCCCTCGGCGGTGAGCGCCGGGACCTCCTTGCCGACGACCGGCAGTCATGACGCGGCCGGAGTGCCGACGCCGTCCCTGAGACTGCCGGATCGTGCGCCCTACCGTGAGCGAGGGCGGCGCACGGACGAAGGGGGCGGAGCGGATGACGACGGTGTCGAACGGGACCGGCGGGGGCAACGGAACCAAGGAGACCCTGGGGCCGCGTGCGAGCCTCTGGCTCTCGCTGGTGCTCGCGCTGCTCTTCGGGGCGCTGTCGGTGTTGGTGCTGCATCCGGCGGCCCAGCACCTCCGCTCCCTCGCCGACGGCCGGCCGGTCCGGGCGACGATGCGGACGAACGGCCCGTGCATGACGGGCGGCTGCCTGGTCTCCTTCGAGGCCGGGGGGCGGGAGGTGCTGGCGGAACTGCCGGCGGGGAGCGGCAGCAAGGCGCTCTCGGTGGGGGATTCCGTGGACGTCCGGTACCGGGCGGACGACCCCCGGGTGGCCGCCCTCGCGCGGGACGTCGACGGGGGCGGGGCGGCGATACCGGCCGTGGTGTCGGGTGCCCTGGCCGTGTTCTTCGCGCTGTTCGCCTGCTGGTGGGCGTTCGCGCCGTGGAGGCGGCGGCGGTCCGTGGGGTGAGGCGTCCGGGCCACGGGGTGACCGTGGCCCGGACGTCACCGCCCGCGCCGGTGCGCGGGCGTCCGCCGGCTACGCGACCGGCGCCGGGGCGTAACCCGCCGGGCGGGTCGTGAAGGTGCCCCGGCCCTGGGTGCGGCCCCGCAGGCGGGACGCGTAGCCGAACAGCTCGGCCAGCGGCACCGTCGCCGTCACCACCGCCGTACCGCCCCGGGCCGTCCGGTCGGTGACCCGGCCCCGGCGGGCCGCGAGGTCGCCGAGGACCGCGCCGACGGACTCGGCGGGGACGGTGACCGTCACGTCGGCCACCGGCTCCAGGAGCGTCATCGCGCTCGCCCGGAGCGCCTCGCGGAGCGCGAACCTGCCCGCCGTGCGGAACGCCGTCTCCGAGGAGTCCTTCGGATGCGTGGCGCCGTCCGCGAGCGTGACCCGGACGCCCGTCACCGGATGGCCGCCGATCGGGCCCTCCAGGAGGGCGTCCCGGCAGCCGGCCTCGACCGCGCGGACGTACTCCCGCGGCACGCGACCGCCCGCGACGGTGGAGCGGAACGCGAACTCCCCGTCACGCTCCAGCGGTTCGACGTCGATGACGACGTGGGCGAACTGGCCCGCGCCGCCGTCCTGTTTGACGTGGCGGTACAGCAGGCCGGTGACGCCCTTCGCCACCGTCTCGCGGTACGCCACCTGCGGGCGCCCGACCGCGACCTCCAGGCCCCGGTCGCGGCGCAGCTTCTCCACCGCGACCTCCAGGTGCAGTTCGCCCAGTCCGGACAGGACCGTCTGGCCCGTCTCCGGGTCGGACCGGACGACGAGCGACGGGTCCTCCTCCGACAGACGGGCGAGGGCCGTCGCGAGGCGGCCGGTGTCCGTGGCGCGACGGGCCTCGACGGCGACCGAGACCACCGGGTCGGCGGTCGTCGGCGGTTCGAGGACGACCGGCGCGGCCGGGTCGCACAGGGTCGCCCCGGCGCGGGCGGACTTCGGGCCGACGACGGCGACGATGTCACCGGCGCGCGCCGCCTCGACCTCCGTCGCCCGGTCCGCCTGCACGCGCAGGACGCGGGCGATCCGCTCGGTGCGTCCGCCGGTCGCGTCGAGCACGGTGTCCCCCTTCCCGATCGTGCCCGCGTAGACGCGGACGTATGTCATGCGGCCGGTGGCCGTGGCGTTCACCTTGAAGGCGAGCGCGGTGAACGGGGCCTCCGGGTCCGCCGGGACGTCGCCGCGCACGGGCGGCATGTCCGACGGGGCCGGGAGGTAGGCGACGACGGCGTCGAGCAGGGGTTCGACGCCCCGGTTGCGGTAGGCCGAGCCGCACAGCACGACCACGGCCTCCCCGGCGAGGGTGAGGTCGCGGAGCGCGCCCCGCAGGGTCTCCTCGGCCAGCTCCTCGCGGGCGAGGAACTCCTCGAAGGCGCCCGGGTGCAGCTCCGCCACGGCCTCGTCGAGCCGTCGCCGGCGGTGCCGGGCCTCGTCGAGGAGGTCGTCGGGGACGGCCCGCTCGGCGTACGCGGCGGCGCCGTCGGTCCACACGTACGCCCGCATCCGGAGCAGGTCCACGACGCCGGTGAAGCCGTCCTCGCGCCCGATGGGCAGCTGGACGGGGAGCGGCACGGTGCCGAGCCGGTCGCGCATGGACTCCACGGCGGCGTCGAGGTCCGCGCCCGCCCGGTCCAGCTTGTTGACGAACGCGAGGCGCGGGACGCCGTGCCGGTCGGCCTGCCGCCACACCGTCTCGCTCTGCGGTTCGACGCCCGCGACGGCGTCGAAGACCGCCACCGCGCCGTCGAGGACGCGCAGCGAGCGCTCGACCTCGTCGGAGAAGTCGACGTGGCCGGGCGTGTCGATCAGATTGATCCGGTGGCCGGCCCAGTCGCAGCTGACGGCCGCCGCGAAGATCGTGATGCCCCGGTCCCGCTCCTGCGGGTCGAAGTCGGTCACGGTGGTGCCGTCGTGGACCTCGCCCCGCTTGTGGACGGCTCCGGTCAGGTACAGGACCCGCTCGGTGACGGTGGTCTTGCCGGCGTCGACGTGGGCCAGGATGCCGAGGTTGCGGACGGCGGTGATCTCAGGGGTGCGCACGGTCTCGTGCCTTTCGCTGCTGCGGTGGTGGAACGGGCAGCGCGATTCCCGGACGACGGGCGCCTACCGGGTGCGGAAGGCGTGCGGGGTCGTCACGGGCGGCGATGGCGGGCGCGCAGCCGCCACCGCTCGGCCGGGGAGGCGAGGATCACGTCGTACCGGGCACGGGAGGAGGACACGGCGACGGCGGCGTGGCTGCGCACGGTCCTCTCCCCTCGGACGGACGTCTGACGGCGCTGCCGAACGGTGCGCCGGGACGTGAGTGTAGGGAGCCGAACGGGCCGCGGGACAGCGGTTTTCCGCGGGGCCGCGCGCGGGGCGCGGCCCCCGGGGGCCCGTCCGGGGGCCGGCTCCGGACGCCCCGGGGCCTACGCGGACGCGTCCGCCGGCTGGAGGAGGTCCCAGCGGTTGCCGTACAGGTCCTCGAAGACGGCGACCGAGCCGTACGGCTCGTGGCGCGGCTCCTCCAGGAACTTCACGCCGGCCTCCGTCATGCGGGCGTGGTCGCGGGCGAAGTCCTCGGTGTGCAGGAAGAAGCCGACCCGGCCGCCGGTCTGGTGGCCGACCGAGGCCTCCTCGGCGTCGTTCTTGGCGCGGGCGAGGAGCAGGCCCGCGTTCCCGAGGCCGCCGACCCCGGCCGCGCCGGGCGGACGGACGACGACCCAGCGGGTGCCGCCGCCCCGGTCGGTGTCCTCGACGAGGTCGAACCCGAGGGCGTCGGTGTAGAAGGCGATGGCCTCGTCGTAGTCACGGACGACGAGGGTGACGAGTGCGATGGACGGCATGGAACCCAACGTAGTACGCGGGAATCTACCCGCGTCAACCGGCACGCCCGCCGGGGGAACGGCCGACATGGACACGCAACAATCCGAGCGCCCCGCGGGCCGGGGGAGGGCCCGGCGGACGTCGGGACCGCGCCCGCCCCGACGAGTCGTACCGCCGGAGCGGCCCTGCCCCCCGGGGGTGTCTCGTCGATCGGGCCGTGCGCGGCCCCCGGCCCCCGGGCGGGACCCGTCCGGGGGCCGGCACCGGACACCGCGCGCCCGGCACGATCGGCGAGACACCCCCCTAGGGTGGGAGCCATGACCGACGACCAGGACTGGGAGCGGCGGATCGCCGCGCTCTGGGAGCGCATCGACGAGCACGAGCCCGCCGACTTCCGTGCCCGCGTGGCCGGGCTCGCCGCCGAGCGGCCGGACGGGGACCCCGCCGCCCTCTTCGAGCAGGGCGCCGCCCACGACTCCACCGGCCTGCCCGAGGAGGCCGTCGCGCACTACCGGCGCGCCCTCGACCTCGGCCTCACCGGACCGCGCCGCCGCCGCGCCGTGATCCAGCTCGCCAGCAGCCTGCGCAACCTCGGCCGACCCGACCGCGCCGTCGAACTCCTCACCGCCGAGCAGGCCCTCCCCGCCGACCGGCTCGACGCCGACGAGCGGGCCCTCGCCGGAGCCGTCGACGCCTTCCTCGCCCTCGCCCTGGCCGACACCGGCCGCGACCGCGAGGCCGCCTCCCTCGCCCTGGGCGCCCTCGCGCCCCTGCTGCCCCGCTACAACCGCTCCCTCGCCCACTACGCCCGCGCGCTCCTCACCGCCCCCGACGGCTCCTGAGCGGCGGCACGGCGAACCGGCCCGGGGAGCGGCCGAGTTGACCCGCCCGTAAGAGGGCCGGCACCCGCACTCGCTACCCTGGGCCCAACGGCGACGGAAGGCGGGCGGGCGTGGGCTGGCTTCGGCGGGGACCCAGGCGTGACGGCGACGACGCGCCGAGGGATCCCGGGTTCGCGTACTTCTCCCGGAACGAGGCCGCGCTCTTCCGCGGCCGGGTCCGGGAGACCTTCGCCGAACTCGGCCTGGAGGTCACCGTCTACGCGGACCACGTCGTCGACGACCGGGGACGCCGCTTCGGGCTCACCAACCTCGCCGCCGTCTGCCACCGGGACCGGCGCGGCCCCCGCGTCTGGCCCGGACTGATCCGCCGCCACATCGAGCTGGTCGTCCGCGCCATGGACGGCCCCTCCGCGCTCGACACCCTGCCGCCCGAGCAGATCCGCGCCCAGCTCTACCCCCGGGTCGTCAGCGGTGACGGCATCGACGCCGGCTCCTTCGGCTACGCCAGGACCGTCGCCCCCGGCCTGTACGAGATCCTCGCGCTCGACCTGCCCGAGAGCGTCATGATGCTCACCGACGACGCCCTCGCCCGGCTCGGGAACCACGCGCAGCTCCGCGACCGGGCCCTGCGCAACCTGCGCGGCCTCCCCGTCGAGGGCCACGAGACCGTCCGCGACGCCGACGGCATGTGCTTCGAGATCGTCCTCGGGGAGTCCTTCTACACCGCGAGCCGCGTCCTCGACCTCGACGGGGTCGCCCGGCGCGTCACCGGCCTCCCGCTCGGCGAGCACGGCGCCCTGGTCGCCCTGCCCTTCCGGCACCAGCTCGCCTTCCACCCCATCCGGGACACCTCCGTCATCCCGGCCCTCGGCGCGATGGCCTCCTTCGCCGCCACCGGCTACGAGGACACCCCGGGCGCCATCAGCCCGTACGTCTTCTGGTGGCGCGACGGCGGCCTCACCCAGCTCAGCGAGCACGACGAGGAGCGCGGCGACCTGCGGATCGTCGTCGGCGACGACTTCCAGGAGCTCCTGGAACGGCTCATCGCCCAGGGCCCCGACCGCCACTGACCGGTCGCGGCGGAGCCCCCCGCCGGGCAGGATGCTGTACGTCCGGGACGCAGCGGTCCGAGAAGGAGCCCCCTCATGCCGAGCACCCCCGCCCCCACCGAGGAGCCCGTGCCCTTCACCGCCGACGACTACCGCGCCCGGATGGCCCGCGCCGCCGAGTCCGCCGCCGGCGCCGGGCTCGCGGGCCTGCTCGTCGCCCCCGGACCCGACCTGGTCTACCTCACCGGCTACCGGCCCACCGCGATCACCGAGCGCCTCACCGTCCTCGTCCTGGCGGCCGGACGCGAACCGGTCCTCGTCGTCCCCACCCTGGAGGCCCCCGACGCCGAGCGCTCCGCCGGAGCCGCCGCGCTCACCCTGCGCGACTGGACCGACGGCAAGGACCCGTACGCCGTCACCGCGCCCCTCCTCGACGCAGGCGGACGCTTCGGCATCAGCGACAACGCCTGGTCCCTGCACCTCCTCGGCCTCCAGCAGGCCCTGCCCGGCACCTCGTACGTCTCCCTCACCGAGGCCCTGCCGATGCTCCGGGGCGTCAAGGACGCCCACGAACTGGCCCGGATCGCCGCTGCCGGGGCCGCCGCCGACCGGGCGTACGGCGAGATCCTCGAGGTCCGCTTCGAGGGCCGGAAGGAGACCGACGTCGCCGCCGACCTCGCCGCGCTGCTGCTGCGCTTCGGGCACTCCCAGGTCGACTTCACCGTCGTCGGCTCCGGACCCAACGGCGCCGACCCGCACCACGAGGCCGGCGACCGGACCATCGAGCGCGGCGACATGGTCGTCCTCGACTTCGGCGGCCTCAAGGACGGCTACGGCTCCGACACCACCCGCACCGTCCACGTCGGCGCGCCCACCGACGAGGAGCGGCGCGTCCACGACCTCGTGCGGGAGGCCCAGCAGGCCGGTTTCGAGGCCGTACGGCCCGGGGCGGCCTGCCAGGACGTCGACCGGGCGGCCCGCAAGGTCATCACGGACGCCGGCTACGGCGAGTACTTCATCCACCGCACCGGCCACGGCATCGGCGTCACCACCCACGAGCCCCCGTACATGATCGAGGGAGAGGAGCTGCCGGTCGTGCCCGGCATGTGCTTCTCCATCGAGCCCGGGATCTACCTGCCGGGCCGCTTCGGCGTCCGCATCGAGGACATCGTCACGGCCACGGAGGACGGCGGGGCGCGCCGCTTCAACAACACCCCGCACGAGATGGCGATCGTGGAGTGACCGGGGCGGCGGGCGTCAGCCGTCCGCCAGGACCACCGCCGACTCCGCCGGCACCCGCAGGACCCCGTCCTCCGCCGGCGGATCGACCGGCTCCCAGGACGCCAGGACCCGGTCCCGGCCGTTGGAACCCAGCGGGATCACCGCCGGCTCCTTGCCCAGGTTCACCGCCACCCGCAGGTCACCGCGCCGGAAGACCAGCCAGCGGTCCTCCTCGTCGTAGGCGACCTTCACGCCCCCCAGGTCCGGATCCGTCAGGTCCGGCAGGGTGCGCCGCAGCGCGATCAGCTCCCGGTGCCAGGCGAGCAGCCGCCTGTGCGGGTCCTCCTCGCGCTCGCTCCGGTCCAGGACCGAGCGGTCCCGGGTGGCCCGGTCCTGCGGGTCGGGCACCTCGTTCTCGTCCCAGCCGTGCTCCGCGAACTCCCGCCGCCGCCCGCGCCGCACGGCCTCCGCGAGCTCCGGATCGGTGTGGTCGGTGAAGTACTGCCAGGGCGTCGTCGCCCCCCACTCCTCGCCCATGAACAGCATCGGCACCGACGGCCCGGTCAGGACCAGGGCCGCCGCGCAGGCGAGCAGACCGGGGGAGACCGAGGCCGAGAGGCGGTCCCCGAGGGCCCGGTTGCCGATCTGGTCGTGCGTCTGCGCGTACCCGAGGAAGCGGTGGGCGGGGGTCCGCTCCCGGTCCACCGGCCGCCCGTGGTGGCGGCCCCGGAAGCTGGAGTACGTGCCGTTGTGGAAGAAGACGTGCGTGAGCGTCTTGGCCAGCGCCGCCATCGGGGCCCGCGCGAAGTCGGCGTAGTAGCCCTGGGACTCGCCGGTCAGGGCGGTGTGCAGGGCGTGGTGGAAGTCGTCGTTCCACTGGGCGTGGAGCCCGACCCCGCCCAGCGCGCGCGGGGTCGTCGTGCGCGGGTCGCCCATGTCGGACTCCGCGACGAGGAAGTGCTGGCGGCCCTGCTCCCGCGCCAGCTCGTCCACGGCCGCCGACAGCTCCTCCAGGAACGTCAGCGCCCTGGTGTCCGCGAGCGCGTGCACCGCGTCGAGCCGCAGCCCGTCGATCCGGTAGTCCCGCAGCCAGGCGAGCGCGCTCCCCAGGAAGTACGCCCGCACCTCGTCCGAACCGGCCGCGTCCAGGTTCACCGCCGAGCCCCACGGGGTGTGGTGGGTGTCCGTGAAGTACGGCCCGAAGGCGGGCAGGTAGTTGCCGGACGGGCCCAGGTGGTTGTGGACCACGTCGAGGACCACGCCCATGCCGAGCCCGTGGGCCGTGTCCACGAACCGCTTCAGCGCCTCGGGACCGCCGTACGGCTCGTGCACCGCCCACGGCGCCACCCCGTCGTACCCCCAGCCCCAGGTCCCGGGGAACGGGCACAGCGGCATCAGCTCCACATGGGTGACGCCCAGGCCCGCCAGCTCCCCGAGGCGCCCGGCCGCCGCGTCGAGCGTGCCCTCGGGCGTGAAGGTGCCGACGTGCAGCTCGTACAGGACGGCGCCGCGCAGCCGCAGCTTCGGTGACTCGTTGCGCCAGGCGTACGCGGAGTGGTCGACGACCGCGCTCCGGCCGTCGGGGCCGTCGGGCAGCCGGCGGGAGCGCGGGTCGGGCAGCACGGGGCCGTCGTCCACGGCGAAGCCGTACCGGTCGCCGTCCGCGGCGGGCGCCACACCGCTCCACCAGCCGTCCCGCTCGGCGTCCCTCTCCAGGGGGTGGCCGGTGCCGTTCAGCTCCAGCGTCACCCGGTCACGGGCGTTCGGCGCCCACACCTCGAAGAGCACGGGGATCCCCTCGTCGTCGTCAACCGGTCGGCCGCGCGATGGTGACGGCCGACCACCGCGACCATCCTGGCAGTCAGGACCCCGGCGTGCCCGGCGCGTCCCACACGTGGTTGATCGCGCGCTCGAACGTGTCGTAGCCCGTACGGGCGAAGGCGGCCGCCATCGGCACGTTCCCCAGGTCCGTGGCCGCCCGGATCCGGGGCACGCCGACGCCGGCCAGGATCCGGGTCCCCTCCGCCAGGACGTCGTCGACGTATCCGTGCCCCCGGTGGGCGGGCAGCACACCGATGTACGCGATCGTGTGGTGGTAGTTGTTCCGCGCGGGGACGACGAAGCCGACCGGCTCGCCGGTCCCCGGCAGCAGCGCCACCCGCCACCACTCCCGGGGCGAGGAGTAGTGCGCGAACTCCTCGTCGTAGTGCCGCTCCGCCACCTCCCGCGCCGAGAGCCCGGACGCCAGGTCGGCCCGTCCGTGCGCGTCGAGGGTGCCGTCGAGGACCGGGACCATCAGGGAGACCAGGTCCTCGCGGTCCCGCACGGGACGGAACTCCAGACGCCCCGCCGGCTCCGGCACGGGGGTGCCGGGCCGCCACTCCAGGCGCAGCCGCTCCACGAGGGGGCGGGCGCCCGAGAGCTCCAGGACGGCGAGGACCGACTCCAGGTACGCCCGGGTCTCCGGGACCTCGCGCCAGTCGCCCGGGACGAACCGCCCGTACTCGGGGCGCGGCGCGCCCGCCGGGACGACCGCCGCCGTCGCCGTCTCCAGGAGCCGCAGACCGACGTCGGCGCGGTCCTCGGCGGACAGCTCGGGGTCCAGGTCGAAGAAGTCGAGCGCCTGCGGTTCGGCGCCCGCCCCGTGGGTCCACCAGGCGATCCGGCCGAGGAGCCGGTCGCCGTCCAGGGCCACCCACATCCACTCCGGGAGGCGGCGGCCGGCGGCGAGGTCGTCGGCGAGCTCGTGGTCGAGCGAGTAGGAGAGACGGAGGAAGAGGTCCAGCTCCCGCGGTCCCGCGAGCGGGCGTATCACGATCACGTGCGGTGTTCTCCCGGGGAGTTCGGTGACGAGGCCGGGCGACCGTAGCAGTGATCCCGGAGAAGGGGGTACGGAGTTTTCCGCGGGTCACCGGGACCGGCGGGGTCGGAGGGGGCGGCGGGGGCGGCGAGGCCGCCGGGGGTGACGGGTCGCTGGGGTCGCCGGAGTCGACGGGGCTCGCCGCGGTGCGGGTCGCCGGAGCCGGTCGCGGTCCCGGAGCGCTCCGGTAGCGCCCTTCGTGGGGCCCTTCTGGACACTTCGGGCCCGTCGGGCCGACAATCTCGGGTGTGACGACCCCTTTCGAGCTTCCGGCGAACTCCCCTCGGCTGACCGACGCCGAGCGGGACCGCGCGCTGGTGCTGCTCCGTGAGGGCGCCGCCCAGGGCCGCCTCTCGCACGACACCTTCGTCTTCCGGATGGAGCGCGCGCTACGGGCCCGCCGGCCCGACGAACTCGACCTGCTCGTCGCCGACCTGAGGACCGAGGGGACCTGGACCCGGCGCGCGGTGGGCGTGGTGGAGCGGATGTCCGCGTTCACGGCGAAGCTCGGGCGGGCCTGGCACGCGGAGCGGCTGCCGAAGCTGCTCCTTCCGCACCCCGGCCCGCATCCGCTGCGGATAGGCCGCGACCCGGTCAACGGACTGCGGCTCAGCCACGAGACCGCCTCCCGGCTGCACGCCGAGCTCTCGCTCCAGGGCGGGCTGTGGGTGCTGCGCGACCTCGGCTCGACGAACGGCACCACCGTCAACGGGCGCCGGGTGACCGGCGCGGTGGTGGTGCGGCCCGGGGACGTGGTCGGCTTCGGCCAGATGTCGTTCCGCCTCTCCCACGGCTGAGCACCCCTCCCCCTCACGGCTGAGCCCCCCTCCCACGGCTGAGCGCTCCGCGTCCCTGCGGCCGAGCGCCCCTCTCTCTCCCTTCCGTCCCCGGTCCGTCCCCGGCCGGACGGCCTCGGAAGGTTCACCCGTTCGGCGGTGCATGGGTGGGCGGTGGGGAGCCCCGGATGGTGGGCTGGAGCGGACGCGGGCCACGTTCTCCGGCCGCGGCACCCACCGCCGACCGCAGGGGGCGTGATGACCGCCGAACCGACCCGAGGCATACGCGACGACCGGCCGGAGGACCGGGGCGTCCGCGACGACCGGCCGGAGGAGCCCGGCGGGGCCTGGACCCGGCTGCCGGCCATGCACCCCGCTTCTCCCTCGGCCGCCACCCCCGCCGGGGCGGGCCCGCACCGCACCCCGTCCGTACGGACCGGCCGGAGCGCCGCGCCCCTCCCCGGCCGCGTGCGCACCGCGCCCGCCCCGCCCGCCGGCCCCGGCCGCACCGGCGGGCGGACCGTCGCGCCGAGCCCCCTCGACCCCGGCGCCTCGCAGGACCCGCACGGCATCCACCGCAGGCTCCGCGAGGAGTTCCCGCTGACCTACGACCCGCTGCTGCGCGCCTGGGTCCTCAGCCGGTACGCGGACGTGGCCACGGCCCTCACCGACGCCCGCTTCACCCACGGGCACCGCCCCGGCGACCCGCCGTGCGTCCGGGCCCACGTCGACGTCGACACGGCCGCGCTGCGGGCCGTCACCGAACGCACCGCGTACGTCCTCGCCCGCCGGATCGCCGGACGGCCGCAGGCCGACCTGGTCGCCGACTTCTGCCACTGGCTGCCCGCCGGAACCGTCGCCGCCGCCGTCGGCGTCCCCTACCGGGACATGATGCGGCTCGTGCGGGGCCGGGCGGCCGGAGCCCTCGCGGGGGAGTGCGGCACCCAGATCGCCGTACGGGAGAAGGCGCTCGCCTCCTTCCTCGGCAACGTCCTCTCCGACCCCGACCGGGTCGCCGCCCTCCGCGACGCGCCCGCCGCGCTCGTGGCCCGCGCCTGGACCGAGTCGCTGCGCCGCGACCCGCCCGTGCAGATCGCGGTGCGCCGCACCGCCGCCGAGGTCCCGGTGAGCGGCGGCACCGTCCCGGCGGGCGCGTCCGTCGCCCTGCTCGTCGGCTCGGCAGGCCGGGACCCGGAGCGCTTCCGGGAGCCCGACCTCTTCGACCCGCTCCGCGACGACCCGGGCCAGCTCACCTACGGTCCCGGCTTCTGCCCGGCCGTCCTCCTGGCCGGCATCGAGGCCGAGTACGCCCTGCGGGCCCTCTTCGCGGAGATGCCCCGGCTGCGCCTCGCCGACGGCTTCCGCCCCACCTCCGCGGGGCTCATCACCCGCGCCCCGCGCACCCTGATCGTCCGTCCGGGAGGCTGAGGCGCGCTCCCACAGCCGCTGCTAGGGTGACGTGCGCTCGTCAACCGAGCCATATTTATTACCACTTTCAACGGGGTTCGAAACATGAAGATGCGTCATGTCCGCGCGCTCGCGGTCTTCGGCGTCGCGCTCGTCACGCTGACCGGTGCCCGCGGTTCGGGCGGTGGCGGCTGCGACAACCACAGCAGCTCCGGCTCAAGCTCCAGCAGCTCCAGTTCCAGCGGCGGCAGCGGCAGCCACCACGACAACGACGACGACAACGGCACCTCCGGCGGTTCCGCGTCCGGCGGTTCCGGCAGCGCGAACAAGGCCCTGCGCGACATCACCATCGACACGTGCGCCTACGACGCGGCGAGCAAGAACCTCACCGCGCGCATCACCGTCAAGAACGACGGCGTGCTCGACTACGATTACGACGTCACGCTGCGGTTCAAGGGCACCTCCGCGGTCCCGGCGACCGCGACCACGACCGACATCGCGGTCACGGCGGGCGCCTCCAAGAGCGTCGACATGACCACCGCGTACCCCGGCACCGGCGACGGCTCCGAGTACACCAAGTGCGAGGTCACGCGGGCCAACCGCTCCTGACCGGCGAAGGGGGGCGCGGTCCGCGCCCCCCTCTCCGTCATCCCGCCTCGTCCGGGATCCGGGCGAGCAGCGCCACCGGCCGCTCCTCGAAGAGCTCCGCCAGCTTCAGCTCCGTCGCCGGGCCGCCGGTGAACTCCCGCACCCCGCCGAGCGCGTCGGCCCAGCGGCCCTCCGGCAGCACCAGCTCCGTGTCCTGCCAGCCGCCCGCCTCCGCGAGCCGCAGCGGGAGCCGGGTCACCGCCGTCACCACCTCGCCCGCGCGGGCGAAGGCCAGGCAGTGGCCGGCGGCCGGCCCCTCGGCCGTCAGCGGCGCGTACGCCCCGCCGGGGCCGAAGGCCCCCGGACGCTCGCGCCGCAGCCGCAGCGCCGCCCGGACCAGGGCCGTCCGGTCGTCGTCCGGACCGGCCGCGAACGGCGCCCGGTTGTCCGGGTCGACCAGCGCCCGGTACTCCCGCTCCGTGTTCTGGTACAGCTCCGGCACCCCCGGCATGGTGAGCTGCGCGAGCAGCGCGCCCAGCGCGTGCGCCCGGATGTGCGGCTCCAGGGCGAAGGCCGCCTCCGAGGCCGCCCGGAGCGGGATCCGGCCGGGCCCGGCCGCCGCGAACTCGGCCACCGCCCGCTCGTACCCCTCGTCCGGCTCGGTCCAGCTCGTCCTGAGTCCGGCCTCCCGCACGGACTTGAGGAGCGCGGGCACCAGCCGGTCCGCGTCCGGCGTGCCGAGGCCGAAGGCCGTCTGCCACGCCGTCCACGCCAGGTGCTGGTCGGGCGCGGGCACCCCCGCCACCTCCCCGAGCAGCTCCGCCCACACCTCCGGGCACTGGGCGAGGACCGCGATCGCGGCCCGCACGTCCGCGCTCCGCTTGGTGTCGTGGGTGGACAGGACCGTGCCCGTGGCCGGCCAGTCCCGCGCGATCCGCAGGCAGTACGCGTGGAACTCCTCCACCGGCACCGCCGGGCGCCCCGCGTCGCCGCCCACCTCGTTCGCCGAGAGCAGCGGCGTGTACCGGTAGAAGGCCGTGTCCTCCACGGACTTGGCCCGCAGCGCCGAGGAGGTCTGCGCGAACCGGGCCCGGAACGCCCGGTGCTCCGGACCGTCGCCCCGCAGTCCGAGGGCCAGGTCCCGCACGAGGTCGACCGCCGTCGCCTCCTCCTCCACCGCGAACGCGGCCTTCGCGCCGCGCGCCGCCTCCGGGGTGATCACCTCCTCGCCACCGGTCCGGTAGGTCCGGTAGACCGGCACCCGGACGAGCAGCTCCCGGACCGCGGTGCGCAGCGCCCAGGGCGCGTGGTCCCGCAGGGCCGGGTCGGCGGCGCAGATCCGCTCCGCGATCCGGGTCAGCGCGGCCGTCTCGGCCGCCAGGTCGTGCCCGGCCACCTCGTACGCGGCGCGCCGCTCGGTCGCCTCCCAGCGGCCGCCCCGGTCGGCCGCCTTGCCGACGAACCCCCGGTACAGCTCGGCGAGCGTGTCGGCGCCCACGGGGTCGGTGAACACCCCGTCGAGCCGCCGCAGCGCGTCGTACCCCGTGGTGCCCGCCACCGGCCAGGCGGCCGGCAGCTCCTCCGCGCCGGTGAGGATCTTCTCCACCACCGTCCAGCAGCGCCCGCCGGTCGCCTCCGCCAGGTCCTCCAGATAGCCCTGCGGGTCCGCGAGGCCGTCCGGGTGGTCGATGCGCAGCCCCTCGACCACCCCGTCCGCGACCAGCTCCAGGATCTTCGCGTGGGTGGCCCCGAACACCCCGGGCTCCTCCACCCGCACCCCGATGAGGTCGGAGACGGTGAAGAAGCGCCGGTAGTTCAGCTCGGTGCGGGCGAGGCGCCACCAGGCGAGCCGGTACCACTGGGCGTCGAGCAGCTCGTCCAGCGGCAGCCCCTCCGTGCCGGGGCGCAGCGGGAACTCCTGCCCGTCCAGGCGCAGCACCCCGTCGGAGACCCGGAACCGGTCCCGCACCTCGGGGAGCCGCGCGGGCAGCACCGGGAGCAGCAGCCTGCCCTCCCCGGCCCGCCAGTCCACGTCGAACCAGCGGGCGTACGGCGAGTCGGGGCCGTCGCGCAGCACGGCGCGCAGCGCGTGGTTGTGGACCGGGGAGGCCGCCATGTGGTTGGGCACCAGGTCCACGACCAGGCCCAGCCCGTGCGCCCGCGCGGTCGCGGCCAGGGCCCGCAGCCCTTCCTCGCCGCCCAGCTCGGCCCGTACGGACCGGTGGTCGGTGACGTCGTAGCCGTGGGTGGAGCCGGGCACCGCCTCCAGGACGGGGGAGAGGTGCAGGTGGGAGACCCCGAGACCGGCCAGGTGCGGCACGGCGCGCTCGGCGGCCGCGAACGGGAAGTCCGGCTGGAGCTGGAGCCGGTAGGTGGCGGTCGGCGGGGCGGTGGGGCGGGAGAGCGGGGACGGGGCCGGAGAGGAGGTCATGCGAACGTACGTACCCCGCTGGAGGGCCTCTGTGTCATCGCCTCCGCGTCCGCCCGTGCCCACCGCACCGGATTCCCCCGAAAGGATGACGCCGAACGGCCCCGCCGGTCTCCCGGCGGGGCCGTGGCCCGGAGGCGGCGATCAGGCCGGACGGCGCAGCACGGTCAGGCTGAGCGGCGCGAGCCTCACCCGCTCGCCGCCCGCCAGCTCCGGCCCCTCGTGCGGCGGCATGCCCTGCGGGTCGGAGGTGTCCACGACCGTGCGCCAGTAGTGGCCGTGGCTGTCCGGCACCGAGAACTCCAGCTCCTTCGACGAGGCGTTGAACATCAGCAGGAAGGAGTCGTCGGCGATCCGCTCGCCCTGGGTGCCCGGCTCCGAGATCGCGTTCCCGTTGAGGAAGACGGTCAGCGCCTGGGCGTGCGCCGCCTGCCAGTCCCGGGAGGTCATCTCCTCGCCCTCGGGCGTGAACCAGGCGATGTCGGTCAGCTCGTCGTGGGTGCCCTCGACCGGCCGCCCGTGGAAGAAGCGGCGCCGCCGGAAGACGGGGTGCTCGCGGCGCAGCCGCACCATCGCCCGCGTGAAGCGGAGCAGGGTCGCCTCCGCCTCGCTGTTCTCCTTGGGCCACCGGACCCAGGACACCTCGTTGTCCTGGCAGTACGCGTTGTTGTTGCCGCCCTGCGTCCGCCCGAACTCGTCGCCGTGGCTGAGCATCGGCACGCCCTGCGACAGCATCAGGGTGGCGAGGAAGTTGCGCATCTGGCGGGCGCGCAGCTCCGCGATCCCGACGTCCTCGGTCTCGCCCTCCGCGCCGCAGTTCCACGAGCGGTTGTGGCTCTCGCCGTCCCGGTTCTCCTCGCCGTTCGCCTCGTTGTGCTTCTCGTTGTACGACACGAGGTCGCGCAGGGTGAAGCCGTCGTGGCAGGTCACGAAGTTGACCGAGGCGAGCGGGCGCCGGCCGTCGTCCTGGTAGAGGTCGGAGGAGCCGGTCAGCCGGGAGGCGAACTCCGCGAGGGTGCGCGGCTCGCCCCGCCACAGGTCCCGCACGCAGTCCCGGTACTTGCCGTTCCACTCGGTCCACAGCGGCGGGAAGTTCCCCACCTGGTAGCCGCCCTCGCCCACGTCCCACGGCTCGGCGATCAGCTTGACCTGGCTCACCACCGGGTCCTGCTGCACCAGGTCGAAGAAGGACGAGAGCCGGTCCACCTCGTGGAACTGGCGGGCCAGGGTGGCGGCCAGGTCGAAGCGGAAGCCGTCCACGTGCATCTCGGTCACCCAGTACCGCAGGCTGTCCATGATCATCTGGAGCACGTGCGGGGACCGCATGAGCAGCGAGTTCCCCGTGCCGGTGGTGTCGAAGTAGTGCGCGGGAGCGTCGTCCACGAGCCGGTAGTACGAGGGGTTGTCCAGGCCCTTGAAGGAGAGCGTCGGGCCCAGGTGGTTGCCCTCGGCGGTGTGGTTGTAGACCACGTCGAGGATGACCTCGATGCCCGCCTGGTGCAGCGCCCGGACCGCCGACTTGAACTCCAGGACCTGCTGGCCCCGGTCGCCCCAGGACGCGTACGCGTTGTGCGGGGCGAAGAAGCCGATCGTGTTGTAGCCCCAGTAGTTCGACAGCCCGGCGTCCGCGAGCCGGTGGTCGTTCACGAACTGGTGCACGGGCATCAGTTCGAGCGCCGTCACCCCCAGCTCCTTCAAATGCCCGATCACCGACGGGTGCGCCAGGCCCGCGTACGTGCCCCGCAGCTCCTCGGGGAGGTCCGGGTGCAGCATCGTCAGGCCCTTCACGTGGGCCTCGTAGATCACCGTGTGGTGGTACTCGGTGCGCGGGCGCCGGTCGTCGCCCCAGTCGAAGTACGGGTTGACCACGACCGAGGCCATCGTGTGCGGGCCCGAGTCCAGGTCGTTGCGCGCGTCCGGCTTCCCGAACGGATAGCCGTACACCGCCTCGCCCCACTCGACGCGCCCCGACATCGCGCGCGCGTAGGGGTCGAGCAGCAGCTTCGCCGCGTTGCAGCGCAACCCCTGCTCCGGGGCGTACGGGCCGTGCACCCGGAATCCGTACCGCTGCCCGGGCATCACGCCCGGCAGATAGGCGTGCCGCACGAACGCGTCGGTCTCGCGCAGCTCCACCGCCGTCTCCGAGCCGTCGTCGTGGAGCAGACACAGCTCGATCCTGTGGGCGGCCTCCGAGAAGACCGCGAAGTTGGTTCCCGCACCGTCATAGGTGGCGCCCAAGGGGTACGCCTGTCCCGGCCAGACCTGCATGGATACGACTATTCCTCTTCTGTCCGGGTTCTTCTGGATGGTCTTCGGCCAGATCCTGCCCGAAAGAGGCGCGAGTTCCCAGGACTTCGCCCGGTCCTGCCGGGTGACCGGCGACCGTGCGGGGGACGGGGGGGAAACGTGTACGAAATGACATCCCGCCACCCGGGGGAACGGACAACTCGGGAGGGAGCGGACGGACCGCCTCCGGAGTCAACACCGGGTTCCGCCGCGTCGCCCCGGACGGCTCGCGGCGCCCGGCCCCGGCCCACCGGCGGGCCCCCGCCGGCACCCCGGGGCGCAACCGCTATGAATCCGCTCACTCCACCCGATCTCGCCCCGTGGAACGGACGCTTCCGGCTTGGCAGTTGAGGAAGGAGCCTGACGATCCTGCTGCACCGCCTCCCGCTCCCGGAGTACCCTTCCTTGATCGTTGCCGGAGTGGTCGAAACGAGTGTCCAGGAGCAGAAGGCGGTGCGCGGGTGAGCTCGGGAGGTCTGGAGCTGCCCCCAGGGGACGCGGAGCGGGACGGAGGCCCGGCCGGCCCCGCCGAGGCGCCGCCCGGAGCGGCCGCACCCCCGGGGGCCGGTGTGCCGCCGGGCGCGGGCGCGCCCTCGGGGACCGGTGCCCCGCCCGGCACCGTCGCCGTGACCAGGCCGGTCGAGATAGGGGCCGAGCTCGACTGGGACGCCGAGGCCTGGAGCGAGGTCCGCACCCGCGCCCAGCGCGCCGGCCGCGCCTACATCTGGCTGAATCTCGTCGAACAGCGCCTGCGGGCCGTCGTCGCCGCCGTCCTGCGGCCCGTGTACGAACCGGTCCACGGCGAGGAGTGGGTGGTCGCCGCCGCCGGCCCGGCCGGCCAGGAGTGGGTGCAGCGCGCGGTCGCCGTGCGCGAGGTCTCGCGCCGCAAGGGCTACCTCCTCGACCCGGCCGACGACAACGTGCTGAGCTTCCTCACCCTCCCGCAGCTCCGCGAGCTGATGGTGCAGCACTGGCCCTGCTTCGAGCCCTACTTCGACGACCGGCGCGAGGTCGAGCTCGCCCTCGACGAGCTGGAGGTCACGCGCAACGTGGTCTCCCGCAACCGCGCCCTCTCGCTGACCGTCCTCGCCCAGTCCGAACGCGCCTCCGCCCGCATCCTGGAGATCCTCGGCAGCGGGGCCGGGGTCCCGTCCGCCGACCGGCTGCCCGTGGACGCCGTCGAGGACCTCGTCGGCGACCGGTACGCGGACGTGGTGCAGGTCCACCCCGACCGGGTCCGGCTCCAGCGGCAGCTCCCCGCCGAGGACCTCTTCGGCGGCGCCCGCCGCCTCGACGCCACCGGCATAGGCCTGAACCTGCTCGTGCAGAACTTCTCCGGGCGCCGCATGGTGCGCCTCGCCGAGTCCGGCTGCCGGACCCGGCTCCTCTTCCTCAACCCCGCGAGCAGCGCCGTCAAGCGCCGCGAGCGCGAACTCGGCCTCAAGAAGGGCGAGCTGAGCCGCTCGGTCGAGATGAACATCCTGCACATGCGCCGGGTCCGCTCCAAGCTCCGCGACCCGGGCGCCTTCCAGATCCACGTCTTCGACGAGACGCCCCGCTTCACCGCCTACCTGGTGGACGGCGACGGCCCCGACGGGGTCGGCGTCGTCCAGTCCTACCTGCGCCGCGCCCGGGGCATGGAGGCCCCCGTCCTGGTGCTGCGCGGCGGCGGCCGGAACGTGGTCCGCCACGGCCAGCACGCCCGCGACGGGGACCACGGACTGTTCGAGACGTACCGGGAGGAGTTCGAATCGATCTGGCTCGACTCCCGGCCCGTCTCCTGATCCCCCGGTGCGAGGGGGACCCGAGGCGGTTGTCAGTCCCGCGTGCGAGGGTGGTCGGTACCACGGGGGAGATCACGTAAGGAGGACCCGATGGCTTGGCACGGCGAGACGCTGGTCGGCTTCGACCTGGAGACGACCGGCACCGACCCGCTGGAGGCCCGCATCGTGACGGCCTCGGTCGTGGAGGTGGACGGCGGGGGGAGCGTCGCGCGGCGGCGGGACTGGCTCGCCGACCCCGGAGTCGGCATCCCGGACCAGGCCGCCGCGATCCACGGCATCACCACCGAGCGCGCGACGGCCGAGGGCCGGCCGGTGCGCGAGGTGGCCGACGAGATCGCGAAGGCCCTCGCGGAGTACTGGGAGGACGGCGTCCCGGTCGTGGCGTACAACGCCTCGTTCGACCTCACGCTCCTCGCCGCCGAGCTGCGCCGCCACGGACTGCCCTCGATGGAGGAGCGGCTCGGCGGGACGGAGATCGGCCCGGTCGTCGACCCGTACACCATCGACCGCGCCGTCGACCGCTACCGGCGCGGCAAGCGGAACCTGGAGGCGGTCTGCGCGGAGTACGACGTCGTGCTCGAATCCGCGCACGAGGCCGCCGCCGACGCGCTCGCCGCCGTCCGGGTCGCCGTGGCGATAGCCGAGCGGCACCGGCGGGTCGCCGAGCTGGATCCGGCCGAGCTCCACGCGCGCCAGATCGACTGGTACCGCGCCTGGGCCGAGGACTTCCAGGCCTTCCTGCGCCGCAAGGGGAACGCGGACGCGGTCGTCGAGACCGCGTGGCCCCTGCGCGACGCGGTCGTACCGGCGCGCTAGGAGCCGCCGGAAGGGCCGGTCCTCCTCGGGTCTGGTCCTCCTGGGGGGCTAGTTCTCCTTGAAGAAGGAGAGCAGCAGCTCGTTCACCCTCTCCGGCCGGTCGAGCTGGAGCCAGTGCCCCGCGTCCTCGACCCGCTCGTAGCGCCAGCTCCCGGCGACGTGCTCGCCCGTACGGGACATCGAGCGCTCGGTGAGGAAGCGGTCGCCCGTCGACCAGACGCCCATCACCGGAACGCCCTCCGGAAGCGGCGGCGCCGACCCGTCCGCGCCGAACAGGGCCTCCGGCGGTAGCCCCGCCCGGTAGATGTTCAGCGCGGCCGTCAGCGCGCCCGGCGCCCGCAGCGGCTCGATCACCGACTCCGCGTCCGGGTGCTCGGCCAGCATCTCGCGCAGCTGCGCGAAGTCGTTCCGCGCGAGCCAGTCCTCGGCGACCCCGGCGAGCTGGAACAGCAGCATGTACCAGGAGCGCTGCCGCTGCTCCCAGCCCGCCTCCAGGTTCGCCGTCAGGTGCCCCACCGACAGCAGGGTCAGGCTCCGCACCCGGTCCGTCACCGCGTGGGCGAGACCCTGCGCCACGCCCGAGCCCCAGTCGTGGCCGACCAGGTGGAACCGGTCCACGTCCAGCCGGGCGAGGAGTTCGAGCAGGTCGCCGACGTGCTTCGCCGGGTGGTACGCCTCCGCGCCGCCCCCGGGCCGGTCCGACGCGCCGAAGCCCCGCAGGGTGGGGACCACGCACCGGAAGCCCGCCGAGGTCAGGGCCGGGACCTGGTGGCGCCACAGCCGGCGGCTGTCGGGGAAGCCGTGCACGAGGAGCACGGCCGGGCCCTCGCCGCTCACCTCGACGTCCAGCGTGACGTCCGACAGCTCCACCCGCATCGCAACTCCCTGGTCCCGTCGCCCGGTTCGACGGGACCATGATGGCAGAGCGGGCGGGCGCGGGGCGGCTGCGGGGGCGTCGGAAGGGCCGCGGGTCAGAACGGGTACCAGCGCACCTCCGGGTCGCCGTCCCGCAGCGAGGCCACCCGGCGCTCGAACTCGGCCAGCGCCTTCGGGTTCGACGGCGCGTGCTGCGCCACCCACGCGCAGCTCGCGGTCTCCCGCGCCCCGCGCAGCACCGCGCACCCCTCCCACTCCCGCACGTCCCAGCCGTACGCCTCCGTGAAGGCGTCGTACGCGGCCGGGTCGAGGCCGTACCGGTCCCGGGAGAGGGCCAGGACGACGAGGTCGTGCTCGCGCAGGTCCGAGGAGAAGGTCTCCAGGTCGACCAGGACCGGGCCGTCCGGACCGACGTGGACGTTCCGGGGCAGGGCGTCGCCGTGGATCGGACCCGGGGTCAGGTGCGGGGCCAGGGCGGCCGCCGCCGGGGCGAAGGAGTCGCGCCGCTCGCGCAGGAAGGCCGCGTCCGCCGGGTCGATCGCGTCCCCCGCGAGCCGCAGCCACCGCTCGACCCCGCCGAGCAGCTCGCGGCGGGGCAGCGCGAAGCCCTCCGGCTCCGGCAGGGCGTGGACCCGGCGCAGCAGCGGGGCGAGGTCCCGGGGCTCGGGCGGCCGGACCGCCCCGGGCAGCCGGTGCCAGAGGGTGACGGGGTGCCCCGCCACCAGCCGGGGCTTCTCCTCCGCCGCCCGCACGGCCGGGACACCGGCCTCCGCGAGCCAGGCGGCGAGCGCCAGCTCCCGCTCCGCCCGCCCGAGCAGTTCGGCGTCCCGGCCGACCTTCACCACCAGGCCGCCCACGGCGAACACCGCGTTCTCCCCGAGCGCGAGGAGCCCGGCCTCCCCGGCCGGCAGCCCCGCCCCGTCCAGGACCTCCCGTGCCCGCGCCTCGTCCATCGGCCTCTCCCTCACCTGTGCGTTCGCGTCGAAGTCTCGCATCCGCCCGGGCGCGGCGACCGGGCGCCCGCCCGCTATCGGGGCAAATGAACGGTTCGCGGACGGCCCGTCATTACGAAACCTTGTTGAAAAAGTCACAGTAGGGTGAAGGTCCTTCTCCCGCCCCCCTTCATCGGACAGTGTTCGAACCGGCCACCGTGCCGCCCCCCACGAGGCGCGGTGGCCCTTCCCCGTCCGGACCGCGAGGACGACCGCGACGACGGGTGAGCGCGACGGCGGCGGGCGCCCGCGACGAAGGGCGACCGCGACGGCCGGTCCGGGCCGTAGGTTGGGGCCATGACGCAGACATACGCGGCGCTGCTCCGGGGCATCAACGTGGGCGGACACCGGAAGGTCCCCATGGCGGAACTCCGTTCCCTCCTCGAAGGCCTCGGCCACGGAGCCGTCCGCACCCACCTCCAGAGCGGGAACGCCGTCTTCACCACGGACACGGGCGCCTCGGAGGACGAGCTGACGACCGCGCTCGAAGCCGCGATCGAGGACCGCTTCGGATTCCGCGTCGACTGCCTCGTCCGGAACGGCGCCTACCTCGCCGCCGTCGCCGACGCCTGCCCGTTCCCCACCGCCGGGATCGAGGGCAGGCAGCTCCACGCCCTCTACTTCTCGGGCCCTCCCGACGCCGGGCGCTTCGCCGCGATCGACCAGGAGGCCCACCGCCCCGAGGCCTTCGCGCTCGGCGACCGGGTCCTCTACCTCTACGTCCCCGACGGCCTCGGCAGGTCCGGGCTGGGCGAGGCCGTCTCACGGCCCGCCCTCTCCAAGGGGCTGGTGGTCACCGCCCGCAACTGGAACACGGTCCTCAAGCTGGTGGAGCTGACCCGGGAGGGCTGAGGGGGCCGGTGACGAAGCGGCCCACCCGAACGGCCTCGGAACGGACCAGGAAGACGGGCCACCCGCCGCCCGGGTTCGGCCCCGTGACCACCGCCCGCACCACCGTCGACCTCTCCTCCGACCCCGCCCGCCCCTTCGCCCGGATCACCTCCCGCCGGCTCCTGGAGGTCGAGCGCCACCGGGACGTCGACCTCCGCCTCCGGACCACGAGCCCGTACCTCCACGACGAGGGCGACGAACTGCCCGGCCGGTACCGGGAGCTCGTCGACGCCTCCCCCGGCCCCGGGCCCGCCCGGCGGACCGGGGCCGCGCGAGGCCCTACGGCCGCACCCCGGTGAACGTGTGCGTGATGCCCGTCTGCCAGCCCGGCTGCGGCAGCGCCCGCACGCCCGTGAAGCCCGCGCGGCGCAGCCGGCCGGCGAAGGCGGGCGCGGTGTCGAAGTCCAGGACGCTGCGCCACAGGTGCCGGTAGAGCGCCCCGTCCCCGTGGCGGCGCCCCCACGGCAGCACGACCGCGCCCATCACCGCCGACCACAACGCCCGGTGGACGGCCCGGCCCCCGAGGGCGTACTCGTGGACGACCAGGCGCCCGCCCGGCCGCAGGACCTCCCGCACCCGGTCCAGGGCCCCGTCGGGATCCGCGACGTTGCGGAACAGATAGGCGGCGAAGACCGCGTCGTACGGGCCGCGCACCCCGGCCTCCGCCATGCCCTCCACGGGCGCGTGCACGAAGGAGACCCCGGGCGGCCACGGCTTGTCCCGCGCCCGGTAGAGCATCCCGGCCGACGCGTCGACCCCGGTGACGGACGCCCCGGGCGCCGCCCGGAGCAGCGCCCGCGTCGACGCCCCCGTACCGCAGCCGAGGTCGAGCACCGACCACCCGCGGCCCGCGTCGGGCAGGGCGAGGCGGCGGGCGGAGCGGAGCAGGTCCCGGTGGTAGCCGGGGCTCGCCGAGGTCATCCGGTCGTAGGTCCGCGAGGCGCGGTCGAAGGCGTGGGCGAGGTCGGCGTCGCGCAACAAGGTCATGGCCTGCTCCTCCGTCATGGTTCCCGCACCGGTTCGTCGGGGGCTCCCGCACCGGGCTCCGCCCGTAGTGTCGCCCGACCCGGGCGGTCGCGGGCGGCGGCGGGCGGTCATTGGGCCGCCCGGCCCAAGGAACGGTGCATCCGTTGCCCCCGGCGGTACTGAATGACCCGTGAGGACGAAGAGATGCCGCCCGGCGAGCGAGGGGTGAACCGATGCGCGTGCCCGATCCACTTCAGGTAGACGAGGGGGTGCCGGCCGCCGTCGAGGATCACCTCGCCGCCGTCCTCCGGCAGCGGGTGGCCGACGCGGCGGCCGCCGACCCGGACTTCGCGTCCGACATCGCCGACCGGGTGGCGGCCTTCGCCCTGGGCGGCGGCAGGCGGCTGCGCGCCGAGTTCCTGTGGTGGGCGATGCGGGGCAGCGGCGGCGGGACGCGCGAGACGCCGGCGGCCCTCGGGGTCGCGGCGGCCCTCGAACTGATCCAGACGTGCGCCCTGATCCACGACGACGTGATGGACGGCTCGCCCCTGCGCCGGGGGCGCCCCGCCGTGCACGTGCAGCTCGACGCGCTGTTCGGCACCGGGGAGCGCGCCCTGCCCTGCGGCACGTTCGGCGCCGCCGCCGCCGTCCTCGCCGGCGACCTGGCCCTCGCCTGGGCCGACGACTCCTTCGCCGAGTCCGTGGCGGGGCTGCCGTCGGCGCCCCGGGCCGCCCGGGTCTGGCGGGTGATGCGCACCGAGATGGTCGCGGGCCAGTACCTCGACCTGCGCGGCCAGGTCACCGGCGACGGCTCGGCCGCACGGGCGGCGCGCACGGCCGTCCTGAAGACGGCCCTCTACTCGATGGGACACCCCCTGGCCCTGGGCGCCACGCTCGCCGGGGCCCCCGAGGGCACGGTCCGCGCGCTCCGCGAGGCGGGACGGTCCGCCGGGCTCGCCTTCCAGCTCCACGACGACGTGCGGGGCGCCTTCGGCGACCCGGCGGCCACCGGGAAGCCGGTCGGCGAGGACATCCGGGAGGGAAAGGCGACCTACCTCCTGGCCGTCGCCGGGGAGCGGTGCGCCGAGCTGGGGGACCGGGCGGGGCTCGGACTCCTGGAGCGGATCACCACCGGAGCCCGCACGACCGAGGAGGACGTGGACCGCGTGCTCGACCTGCTCGTCTCCTGCGGGGCCCGGGACCGGGTCGCCCGGCGGGTCGGGGAGCTGTGCGCCCGGGGCGCGGAGACGGTGGCGCGCGCCGGGCTCGCCCGGGGCGCCGCGGACCGGATCGGAGAGCTCTTCGGAGCGGCCTGCGGACTGGAACCGGGACGCGCCACCGCCCCGCCGGAACCACCCGCGCCCGCCGCCCCGTCCACCCTTCCGGTCCTGATCGGGGAGGCCCGGTGAGGACGATCACGGGACCGACGGACCACGTCGTCGTGGTGGGCGCGGGCCTCTCCGGGCTCGCCGCCGCCCTCCACCTCCTCGGCGCCGGACGCCGGGTGACCGTCGTCGAGAGCGACCCGCTCCCGGGCGGCCGCGCCGGCCGCCTCGACCTCGGCGGCTACCGGACGGACACCGGGCCGACCGTCCTCACCATGCCCGACCTCCTCGACGAGGCCTTCCGGGCGGTCGGGGACTCCCTGCGCGACCGGGTCGACCTCGTCCCGCTCCACCCGGCCTACCGGGCCCTGTTCGCCGACGGCACCCGCTTCGACGTGCACACCGACGCCGACGCCATGGAGGCGCAGGTCGCCGCCTTCGCCGGGCCCCGCGAGGCCCAGGGGTACCGGCGGCTGCGCCGCTGGCTGGAGGAGCTGTACGCGCTCCAGAAGCGCCGCTTCATCGACGCCAACTTCGACTCGCCCGCCCAGCTCCTCCACCCCGACCTCGCCCGGCTCGCCGCCCTCGGCGGCTTCGGCCGGCTCGACCGGGCCGTGGGCCGCTTCCTGTCGGACGAGCGGCTGCGGCGCGTCTTCTCCTTCCAGGCCCTGTACGCGGGCGTGGCCCCCTCCCGGGCCCTCGCCGCCTACGCGGTGATCGCCTACATGGACACCGTCGCCGGGGTGTACTTCCCGCGCGGCGGGATGCACGCCGTACCGGCGGCCATGGCGGACGCGGTGGTACGGGCCGGCGGCACCGTCCGGTACGACGAGCCGGTCACCGCGCTCGAACGCCGGGGCGAGCGCGTCACCGCCGTCCTCACCGCACACGGCCGGATCCCCTGCGACGCGGTGGTCCTCACCCCGGACCTGCCCGTCGCCTACGGCCTCCTCGGCCGCGAACCCCGCCGCCCCGTCCGGCTGCGGCACTCCCCGAGCGCGGTCGTGATCCACGCCGGGACGGACCGCACCTGGGACCGGCTGGCCCACCACACGATCTCCTTCGGGCACGCCTGGGAGGGCACCTTCCACGAACTGATCGACCGGGGCCGCCTGATGAGCGACCCCTCGCTGCTCGTCACCCGGCCCACGGCCACCGACCCCGAGCTCGCCCCGCCCGGCCGCCACCTGCACTACGTCCTCGCCCCCTGCCCGAACACCTCCGTCGGACCGGACGCCGCCCACTGGGGCGAACTCGGACCGCGCTACCGCGACGCGCTCGTCCGCGAGCTCGAACGCCGGGGCCTCGACGGCTTCGGCGACGCCGTCGAGGAGGAGGCCCTGGTGACCCCGGCGGACTGGACCGCCCGGGGGCACGCCGCCGGCACCCCCTTCTCCGCCGCCCACACCTTCGCCCAGACCGGCCCCTTCCGGCCCCGGAACCTGGTGCGGGGCACCGCCAACGCCGTCCTCGCCGGCTGCGGCACCACCCCCGGCGTGGGCGTCCCCACGGTGCTCCTCTCCGGGAAGCTCGCGGCGGCCCGGATCACCGGCGGCCCCGCCCGCCCCGGCCGGCGCCCCGCGCCACCGGCGGCGGACCGCACGCGGGTGCCCGGCACGAGCGGAGCCGCGCGATGACGGCCCGGGAGCTGGACGCGGCCGGCATCACCGACCCGCGCCTGCGGGCCGCGTACACCGCCTGCCGGCGGCTGAACGCCCGCCACGGCAGGACGTACTTCCTGGCCACCCGCCTCCTGCCCGTCGACCGGCGCGCGGCCGTCCACGCCCTGTACGGCTTCGCGCGCCGCGCCGACGACATCGTCGACGACCTCGGCACCGACGCGACGACGGAGGAGCGCGCCGCCGCCCTGGACGTCCTGGAGAGCCAGTGGCGGCACGCCGTCCGGGGCGGGGAGGTCCGCGAACCGGTGGTGATGGCGGCGGCCGACGCCCGCGCCCGCCACCACATCCCCGAAGGCCACTTCACCGACTTCCTGACGTCGATGCGCAGCGACCTGACGGTCGAGCGGTATCCGACCTACGCCGACCTCCACGCCTACATGCACGGCTCGGCGGCCGTCATCGGACTCCAGATGGTCCCCGTCCTCGGGACCGTCGTCCCCCGCGCGGAGGCCGAGCCGTACGCGGCGGCCCTCGGCCGGGCCTTCCAGCTCACCAACTTCCTCCGGGACGTGGGCGAGGACCTCGACCGGGGACGCGTCTACCTGCCCCTGGACCTCCTCGCCGCGTACGGCGTCGACCCCGACCTGCTGATGTGGAGCAGGATGACCGGCTGCCGGGACCCCCGGATCACCGCCGCGCTGCGGGCCGCCGCCGCCCTGACCCGGGGCGTCTACCGGGAGGCCGAGCCCGGCATCGCCCGGCTCGCCCCCGTCTCGGCGCCCTGCGTGCGGACCGCCTTCGTGCTGTACCGCGACATCCTGGCGGCCATCGAGCGCGACGGGTACGCGGCGGTGCACCGGCGGGCGGTCGTCGGCCGCCGCCGCCGGGCGGCCGTGGCGGCGCGCGGCCTGGCGGGCGCCCTCGCCGCCCGCACCCTGCCGGAGCGCGCCCGCCCCGCCGCCCCCGCCGTCCCGGCCGCTCCGCGCACGGACGTCCGCAGGACGTGGGCGCGGAGCGGGGCCGAACTCGACCGCGCGACGCGGGCGGCGGACACGACGCACACGACGGGGACGACAGGAGGCGGTGAGCGGTGAGCGCGATGCGGAGGCCGGAGATCCCGCTGCGGCTGCGCCGGAACGCCGTCGCCTGGGAGCGGCAGCGGCCGACCTGGCGGGACGCCAAACCGGCCCTGATCGCCGAGGCCCTCGACCGCGCCGGGACCCGCCCCACGGGCAACTGGTTCGTCGTCGGCGGCAGCCGCGACCTCGGGGACGGCCGGCCGCTCGGACGGACCGTCGCGGGCACCGAGGTGGTCCTCTGGCGCGACGCCGGGGGCACGCCCCACGCGGGCCCGGGGGCCTGCCCGCACCTGGGGGCGCCGCTCAAGGACAGCGTCGTGCGGTGCGGCACGCTGATCTGCCACTGGCACGGACTCGCCCTGGACGGCGGCCCCTTCGCGGGCTGGGCGCCGTGGCCCGTCCACGACGACGGGACGCTGCTCTGGGTCAGGCTCGACCGGATCGGCGGCGAGACCCCGACGGAGCGGCCCCCCGTGCCCGAACGCCCGCCCGCGCACGGGGCGGTCGCCGCCGTCTACACGGGCGCGGGCACCTGCGAACCGGAGGACGTCGTCGCCAACCGGCTCGACCCCTGGCACGGCGCCTGGCTCCACCCGTACTCCTTCGTCGACCTGGAGGTGCTGCGGACCCCGACGGAGGAGGACGACGAGCTGGAGGTGGAGGTCTCCTTCAAGGTTGCCGGACGGGTCGTGGTGCCCGTCCGGGCCGTCTTCACCGCGCCCGGCCCGAGGACGGTCGTCATGCGGATCACGGCGGGCGAGGGGACGGGCTCGGTGGTCGAGACGCACGCGACCCCCCTGACCCCGGCGGGCGCCCGGCGCCCGCGCACCGCCGTCGTGGAGGCCGTCGTCGCCGGCTCGGACCGGCGGGGCTTCGCCGCGGCCCGCCTGGCGACGCCGCTCCTCCGCCCGGCGATGCGGGCGGCGGCGGCCCGCCTGTGGCGCGACGACCTGGCGTACGCCGAACGGCGCTGGTCCCTGCGGGCGCGGGGACTGTTCCCGGGCTGACGTGCGGCGGCGGGCCCGGGACCGCTCGTACGGGAGCCGGTCCGGCACCCCCGTACGCCCGGGCCGCCGGCTCAGTACTCCCCGTACGCCCGGGCCGCCGCCCTCAGGACCGCCGACCGGCCCCGCCGGGGCACCGTCCACAGCGTCTGGCCCCGCAGTCCCCAGCGCCACAGGTGCGCGTTGGCGGCCAGGAAGCCCGTGGTGGCGGCCCGTTCCATCAGCGCCACCGGCAGGTCGGTGCGGACCAGGTCACCGGCGACGGTGACGGTGGGGTCGGGGGTGTCCACCGACGGCCGGTCCGCGCGGCCCCCGACGGCGAAGAGCGGGCAGTCGTCCCGCCACTCGTCGCGCCGGTCGACGATCCGCGCGGCCGCCGTCTCCGGGTACACGCGGTGGAGCTGCTCGACCAGCTCCCGCGCGACCGGTTCCGGACCCGCCGCCGCGTCCGCCGCGTAGGCGTGCAGCTCGACCACGGAACCGCCGGTCTTCCCGGCCCAGCGGGCGGCCTCGCCCTCCCACCGGTCGAGGACGCTGATGTTGTCCAGCGGGCCGTAGCCGCCGGTCCCGAGGAAACCGGGCCGGTCCGGGGCGACGGGACGGTCCAGCCAGAGCCGGGTGACCAGGAACGGCGGGGCCGTGCGCAGCGCGGCGACCCGGGCGCGCCAGGCCTCGTCGCACAGCGAGGGCGAGGCCGCCGCGACCGCCCGGAGCCCGGCGGTGTCGAGCGCGAGGACCAGCGCGTCGACGCGCTCCGTGCCGCTCGGGCCGTGCACCAGGTGGCCCCCGCCCGGCGAGGAGTCGATCCGGACGACGGGGGCGCCGGCCCGGATGTCGACGCCGTGGCCCTCCAGATAACGGGCGAGGGGCTCCCACAGGGCCTGCGGATAGGGCTCGTCGGGCACGTCGAAGAGCAGCCCCTCGGAGGAGCCCAGGAAGTAGATGTGGAACATCAGGGCCAGTTCGGCCGCCGACAGCTCCCCGGGGTCGGCGAAGAAGCTGCGGGAGAAGACCTCGAACGCGAGGTGCCGGGCCTTCTCCGGGAACCGGATCCGGTCGAGCAGCTCCCGCGCGCTGACGTCGTCGTACCGCCGGTGGACGCCGGGCAGGCGCACGTCCAGGAGGGGCAGCGCGGCCCGGGGGTTCATCCGGGCCAGGTCCCGCGCGCCGAAGGAGGGGCTGAGCGCGGCGAAGCCCACGGCGCTCCACGGCGGCGTGCGGGGCACGCGCGCGAAGCTGTCGTACAGGCCGGAGCCGTGCAGCAGGGGGTAGTCGGGCAGCGGTCGCAGCCGCTCCAGGCCCGGATCGACCCGCCGCAGCAGCCCGCGCAGGTTGTAGTACTGGCGGAAGAAGGCGTGGAAGCCGCGGCTCATCGTCGCGGCGGAGCCGTCCGCCAGCTCCACGGGCCACCCGGCCAGCCGGCCGCCGAGCGACGCCTCGCGCTCGTACAGGGTGACGCGGACCCCGCGCTCCGCGAGGACGGTCGCGGCGGCGATGCCCGCGATCCCGCCCCCGACGACCGCGCAGCGCGGCCCGTCCCGGTCCGCCCGGTCCCGTCCGGGGCGCGCGGGCAGGACGGCCGCCCGGCGGTCACGGCCGCGGCGCGGCACCGGGGGCCGCTCCGGGGCGGAGGAGCGTTCACGACCGGTCATCGGGGGCCTCCTGGTGCGGTCCCGGGCGGGGGCGCCGGGGGAGTAGGGGGACTTCGGCCGCCGTGCGGAGCATGGCGGGGACGGGCGTGCGCAGCCCGATGGAGAACTCCTCGGCCGGGCCGGTGGCACCGTCCAGGAAGCGGAGCAGGCGCTCGCAGGGGACGCGGGCGAAGAGCCCGGTGAAGAAGGCCGGGCCGTCGATCCGCCCGGTGTCGAGGCCGCGCAGCAGGACGGAGTCCATCGCGAGCGCCCGGGAGGAGTACGCGGACGGGGGCACCGGGCGGCGGCCCCGGTGCAGGGCGTCCGCGACGGCCCGGGCCTGCCGCTGGATCGCCGCGAAGGCGTACCCGGTGGAGGGGCGGACGGCCCCGCCCGCCGCCCCGATCCGGAAGACGTGCCGGCCGGCCTCGCGGGGGTGGCGGCCGTCGCTCATCGGGATGGCCCCCTGCTCGGTGTCGAGCACCCGGAAGGGGCCGAGCCGCAGCACGTCCCGGGTGTACCGGGCCAGGGCCCGGTCGTAGGCGGCGGGCGTCAGCGGGGCCCGGCCGAACTCGGTGTACTCGACGAGCGCCTCGTACGGGCTCGTGGGCAGCACGTAGCCGAAGGAGAGGCCGTGCGCGGGCTGGGGCGTGCGGAAGTCCATCAGCTCGACGACGTCCGGCGCGAACACCGGCCGCCCGGTCCGCACGAACCAGCCCCGGAAGTGCTGGAGCAGGGCGGTGCGGGCGGGCGGCGCGGCGGCGGGCGGCCGGGAGTCGAAGACCCAGCGGGCCGTGAGCCGGGAGACGGTCCCGTCGGCCGCGCGGCAGACCACGACGGCGCCGTCCGGCCCGTCGGCCACCTCCTCCACGACGGCCTCGACCCGGCGCAGCCCGGCGAGCCCCGGCCGCAGGCCCCGCTCGAACCCGCCGGAGCGCAGCATCTTGTAGCGCAGGCCGCCGAGGGGCCGCACGGGCCCCGACCCGTCGGGGCCCCGCACCCGGAGCCCGCCCCAACTCGCGGTCAGGAACGGGTCGTACGCGCCGGGCCCCGCCTCCCAGAAGCACCAGGTGCGCTCCGGGGGCCGCAGCGGGCCCGGCGGGGCCTCGACGAGGGTGACGCGGGGGGCGGGGACGCCGTCCGGGGGCGCGAGCAGCCGCCACGCGAGGGAGAGCCCGGCCGCGCCGCCCCCGACGACGACCACCTCGGTGCCGGTGTCCACGGGCGTCCGTCACCTCCCTCACGTCACCTCGGCAGCGGTCCCGGTGGGTGTACCCGGGAACGGGGGCGATGCGTGGCCCCGTGCTGCATTCGGCCCATCGGGGGGCGGCGGATGCGGCGGGGGAGGAGGTGTCGCGAAAGTTCGTGACCGGATGACGGACCGCCCACGGGCCGGGCGACGGGTCCTGCTCACGGGCCGGGTGACGGGTCCTGCTCATGGGCTGGGCGAAGGGCCCTGCTCACGGGCCGGACGACGAGCCCCGCCCACGGGCCGGGTGACAGGCTCCGTTCACGGGCCGGACGACGAGCCCCGTTCACGGGCCGGGTGGCGGCGCGCTCATGGGCCGGACGCAGGGCCCGCTCACGGGCCGGGGTGGCTCAGACGGCCGCCGCCGTCACCCGCTCGCGCCCGGCCGCCCGCGCCGCCCCGTCGTACCGGGCGAGCAGCAGCCGGGCCAGCTCGGGCGAGGGGCCGAGGACGTCCGCCAGGACGTCCGCCTCCGCCGCGCCCGCGGCGATCCGGTCCGGGAGGCGCCCCGGCGCGATCACGTACGGGGCGACCGCCACCCGCCGGACGCCCGGCTCGGCGCGCAGGGCCCGTACGGCGTCCTCCGTACGGGGAAGGGATGCGGAGGCGAACGCGGGCCGCACGGAGCACCAACCGGTGCGCCGCAGCTCCCGCGCCGTTTCTGCGATCACCGCGATCGCCTCCGGGTCGGTGGAGCCCGCCGAGGCCAGGACGACCCCGGTCGCGCTCTTGTCGCCGGGCGCGAGCCCGGCCTCGTACAGCCGCCGTTCCACCGCCGCGACGAGCAGCGGCGACGGGCCCAGGACCTCCGCCTGCCGGATCCGCAGCGAGGCGGGGGCCTGCCGCAGGACGGCCGGCACGTCCGCCTTCGCGTGGAAGGCGCGGGTCAGGAGCAGCGGCAGCGCCACCACGTCCCGCACCCCCTCGGCGGCGAGCCGGTCCAGGACCCCCGTCACCGACGGCAGGTTGAAGTCCAGGAACGCCGTCTCCGCGCGCAGCCCCGGCCGCAGCGCGCCGGCCCGGCGCACCAGCGCCTGGACGGTGGCCGCGTGCCGCGGGTCGCGGCTGCCGTGGGCGATCACGAGGAGGACGGGGGGGTGGTTCATGGTGGTTCGGCTCACTTCACTTCACGAGCAGGCCGCGGCTGCGGAGCACCCACCGCTCCAGCGGGCTGAAGATCAGCAGGTCGATCGCGATGCCGACGATCAGGATCAGCAGGATCGCCAGGAACACGCCGGGCAGGTCGATGTTGTTGCGGCCGTTCTCCAGGAGCTGGCCCAGGCCGAGGCCCAGGTCGGGGGAGGAGGCGATGATCTCCGCGGCCATCAGCGAGCGCCAGGAGAACGCCCAGCCCTGCTTCAGGCCCGCCAGGTAGCCGGGCAGCGCGGCCGGCAGGACCACGTGCCAGGTGCCCTTGAGACCGGTGGCGCCCATGGTGCGGCCGGCCCGCAGGAACAGCGGCGGGACCTGGTCCACGCCGGAGACCAGGCCGTTGGCGATGGACGGGACGGCGCCGAGCAGGATGACGGTGAACATCATCGCGTCGTTCAGGCCGAACCAGAGCACGGCCGGCGGCACCCACGCCACCGACGGCAGCGACTGGAGACCGGACAGGATCGGGCCGATCGCGGCGCGCACGAACTTCACCCGGGCCACGAGCAGGCCCAGCGGGGTGCCGATGGCGAGGGCGAGCAGGAAGCCCGCCAGGCCCCGGGACACGCTGGTCCAGATGACCTCCAGGAGGGTGCCCTGGAGCCACATGTCGGCCAGGCCGTCCCACACCGCGGACGGCGCGGGCAGCTTGGTCTCCTCGGTGATCCCCGCGGAGACGAGGACCTGCCAGACGGCGAGGACCAGGGTGACGGCGAGGGTGGGCGGGAGGACCTTCTTGACGAGGACCTCGCGGACCGGGGTGCGGCGGATCTCGACCGCGTCCAGGGCGTCGAGCCCGGCCTCCAGGCCGGCGAGGTCGTCCGCCTTGGCCTTCGGGGCGGTGTCAGTGCTGGCCATGGCGGCGGATCTCCCCACGCAGGTGTTCAGTGATCTCGACGGACAGCTCGGCCACGTTCGCGTCCTCGATGCGGCGCGGCTGCGGGATGTCCACGGTCCACTCCTTGGCCACCCGGCCGGGCCGGGAGGAGAGCAGGACCACGCGCTGGGCGAGGCGGACGGCCTCGCGCACGTTGTGGGTGACGAAGAGGACGGAGAGGCTGGTCTCCTCCCAGATGCGGGTCAGCTCGCCGTGCAGCACGTCGCGCGTGATGGCGTCCAGGGCGGCGAACGGCTCGTCCATCAGCAGGAGCTGGCTGTCCTGGGCGAGCGCCCGGGCGAGGGCCACCCGCTGCCGCATGCCGCCGGACAGCTCGTGCACCCGCTTGCCGTACGCGCCGCCGAGCCGGACGAGTTCGAGCAGCCGCTCGGCCTCCGTCCTGCGCTCGGCCCGGGGCACCCCGCGCAGCCGCAGGGCGAGTTCGATGTTCTTGCCCGCGGTCAGCCACGGGAAGAGGGCGTGCTCCTGGAACATCAGGGCCGGCCGGCCGCCCGGGGTCGCGATGGACCCCTGGGTCGGCCGGTCGAGGCCCGCGACCAGGTTCAGGAGCGTGGACTTGCCACACCCCGAGGCCCCCAGGAGGGTGACGAACTCGCCGGGCGCGACGTCGAGGCTGACGTCGTCCAGGACGAGCTGGGTACCGGCCGGGCCGGTGAAGGACTTCGAGACGTGCTCGATCCGGGCTGCGTGCGTCCGCTCCGCAGCCGTGCCCTCGGCCGCCTTGGCGAGCGTCGTGGCCATGGTCGTCACCTCCTGGGGTTCGTGGATGCGCCGGCGGTTACTTGGCGCCGAGGCCGGCGTCGGAGACCTCGGGCTTGCCGGCGGCCTTCAGCACCTTGTTGAGGAGCGTCAGGTCGTAGATGCCGGCCAGGTCGGGCTGCTTGATGAGCCCGGCCTTGACGGCCCACTCGGACTGGGTCTTCAGCGTCGAGGCCAGCGGGTCGTCGGTGATCGCGATGCTGGGCCACGCCGGGTCGATGACCTTGGCGGCCAGGGGCTTGCCGGTCTCCGCCTTCAGCGCCGCGTTGGCCGACTCCTTGGCCTTGTCCGGATTGGCGTTGATCCACTCGTTGGTCTTCACCGTCCCCCTGAGGACGGCCTCGACGACGTCCGGGTGCTCCGCGAGGAACTTCTGCGACACGATGATGTTCGTGATCACGAACTTCTTGTCGGGCCACAGCGTGGTCTCGTCGAGGAGGACGGATCCGCCCTGGGAGACCAGCTTGGACGCGGTCGGCTCCGGCACCCACGCGCCGTCGATCGAACCGGACTTGAAGGCGTCCGGGGTGACCTTGTTGTCCGTGCGGACGACCGAGACGTCACCCTTGCCGGACTCCGGGTCGACCTTCCAGCCCTTCTCGGAGATCCAGTTGAGGAGCGCGACGTCCTGCGTGTTCCCCTTCTGCGGGGTGGCGATCTTCTTGCCCTTGAGGTCGTCCAGGGTCTTGATCTTCGCCGGGTTCACGACCAGCTTCACGCCGCCGGAGGCGGAGCCGGAGACGATCCGCAGGTTCTGGCCCTTGGACTTGACGTACGCGTTGATGGAGGGCGAGGGGCCGATGAAGCCGATGTCGAGGGAGCCGCCGTTGAGCGCCTCGATCTCGGAGGGGCCGGCGTTGAAGGTCTGGGGCTTCAGCGTGGTGGCGCCCAGCTCCTTCTGGATGAGGCCGTCCTGGACGCCGATCAGCGCGGTGGCGTGCGTCAGGTTCGGGAAGTAGCCGATCCGCACCTCGGAGGCGGAGAGCTTCTTCGCGTCGGCCGCGACCGGGGCCTTCTTGTCGGCGGACTCGTCCTTCTTCGCGTCGGAGCCGTAGCCGCACGAGGCGAGCGCGCCGATCAGCAGGGGCAGGGCGGCGGCGGCGACGACGCCGCGGCGCGGGGTCTTACTCGTGGTGCGGGCGTTTCCGTTGGCAGACACGGGAGGCGTTCCTCTCGGCACGTGGTCTCATGACGCACGTCTTCGGCGGTGGAGCAGGGGCGGGTACGGCTCGTGGGGGGTGTGGGCGCGCATGCGGTGCGCGTACGTCATCGCGCACATCGCGCCACCCCTCCCTGGCCGCTGCCGAGGGTGCCGCTGCCGACGCGGCCACCCTCCTTCGCGAAAGTGGCGTAGACGTTCTGGTCCATCAGAAGTCCCAACCCTCCTCGTCGTCGACGACCGCGACGGCCTTGGCGGTGGCGAAGGACTCGCCCGCCATGCCGGCCGCGAGCGTGGTGCCGTCCGCCGGGTCGATCAGCAGGAACGAACCGGTGCGGCGGGAGTCCGCGTAGGCGTCGAGCGCGAGCGGCTCGGCGGTGCGGACCACGACCCGGCCGATGTCGTTGGCGACCAGCTGCCCGGGGGCCGGGTGCTGGGAGAGGTCGTCCAGGGTCAGCCGCGAGGGGATGTCCTTGACGATCGCCTTGACCGTGCGGGTGGTGTGCTTGAGCAGGACCCGCTGGCCGACCGCGAGCGGCCGGTCCGCCACGTGGCAGACGGTCGCCTCGACGTCCTGGCTGGTGGCCGGGGCGTCACCGGCCGGGGCGAGCAGGTCGCCGCGCGAGATGTCGATGTCGTCCGCCAGCCGGATCGTCACCGACTGCGGCGCCCACGCGATGTCCACGGACGCGCCGAGCGCGTCGATCGCGGTGATCGTGGAGGTCTTCCCGGACGGCAGCACGGTGACCTCCTCGCCGACCCGGAAGGCCCCGGCGGCGATCTGACCGGCGTAGCCCCGGTAGTCGGGGTGCTCGGCGGTCTGCGGCCGGATCACGTACTGCACGGGGAAGCGGGCGTGGCAGGCCGTCAGGTCGTGGCTGACCGGGACCGTCTCCAGGTGCTCCAGGACCGTCGGGCCGCCGTACCAGTCCATGTTCGCCGACGGCTCCACGACGTTGTCGCCGGCGAGCGCCGAGATCGGGATGGCCGTGATCTCCGGGACGCCCAGCTCGGAGGCGTACGTGGTGAACTCCTCGGCGATGGCGGCGAAGACGGGCTCCGCGTAGTCGACCAGGTCCATCTTGTTCACGGCCAGGACCACGTGCGGGACGCGGAGCAGGGCGGCGACGGCGGCGTGCCGGCGGGTCTGCTCCACGACGCCGTTGCGGGCGTCGACCAGGACCACGGCCAGCTCGGCGGTCGAGGCGCCGGTGACCATGTTCCGGGTGTACTGCACGTGCCCGGGGGTGTCGGCGAGGATGAACCGGCGCCGGGCGGTGGCGAAGTAGCGGTAGGCCACGTCGATGGTGATGCCCTGCTCGCGCTCGGCCCGCAGGCCGTCGGTGAGCAGCGCCAGGTCGGGCGCCTCCTGGCCGCGGGAGCGCGAGGCGTGCTCCACGGCCTCCAGCTGGTCGGCGAGGACCGACTTGGAGTCGTGCAGGAGCCGGCCCACCAGGGTGGACTTGCCGTCGTCGACGGAACCGGCGGTCGCGAAGCGCAGCAGGGTGGTGGCCGCCGCCAGGTCGGCCGGCTGCTCGGTGGACGTGCTCATTAGAAGTACCCTTCGCGCTTGCGGTCTTCCATCGCGGCCTCGGACATCTTGTCGTCGGCGCGGGTGGCGCCCCGCTCGGTGAGCCGGGAGGCGGCGATCTCGGCGATGACGGCGTCCAGCGTGGTGGCGTCGGAGTCGACGGCGCCGGTGCAGGACATGTCACCCACGGTGCGGTAGCGGATCAGCCGCGTCTCGACCGTCTCGGACTCCTTGGGGCCGCCCCACTCGCCGGCCGTCAGCCACATGCCGGCGCGGGCGAACACCTCGCGCTCGTGCGCGAAGTAGATCTCCGGGAGCTCGATCCCCTCGCGCTGGATGTACTGCCAGACGTCCAGCTCGGTCCAGTTGGAGAGCGGGAAGACGCGGACGTGCTCGCCGGGGGCATGGCGGCCGTTGTAGAGCTGCCACAGCTCGGGGCGCTGGCGGCGCGGGTCCCACTGCGAGAACTCGTCGCGGAGGCTGAACACCCGCTCCTTGGCGCGGGCCTTCTCCTCGTCGCGGCGCCCGCCGCCGAAGACGGCGTCGAAGCGGTGCCGCTGGATCGCCTCGGTCAGCGGGACGGTCTGGAGCGGGTTGCGGGTGCCGTCGGGGCGCTCGCGGAGCTTTCCGGCATCGATGTACTCCTGCACGGAGGCGACGTGCAGCCGCAGGCCGTGCCGCTCGACCGTGCGGTCGCGGTACTCGATGACCTCGGGGAAGTTGTGCCCGGTGTCGACGTGGAGCAGCGTGAACGGCACCGGCGCCGGCGCGAACGCCTTCAGCGCCAGGTGCAGCATGACGATGGAGTCCTTGCCGCCGGAGAAGAGGATCACCGGCCGCTCGAACTCCCCCGCCACCTCGCGGAAGATGTGCACCGCCTCGGACTCCAGGGAGTCCAGGTGCGACAGCGCGAACGAGCCGTCGGTCGTGTCGTGGACGTGGGCGACAGTGGTCACAGCAGACCCTTCTCGGTGAGCAGCGCGTGGAGCTGCGCCGCGGACTCCTGCACGGTCTGGTTCTGGGACTCGATCCGCAGGTCGGGCGTCTCGGGGGCCTCGTAGGGGTCGTCGACCCCGGTGAGGCCGCTGATCTCGCCCGCCGCCTGCTTGGCGTACAGGCCCTTCACGTCGCGGACGGAGCAGACCTCGACGGGGGTGGCCACGTGCACCTCGACGAAGGCGGTGCCCCCGGCGTGGTGGCGCTTGCGGACGGCCTCGCGGCTGTCGGCGTACGGGGCGATGACCGGCACCAGGACCTTCACGCCGTGCGAGGCGAGCAGCTCGGCGACGAAGCCGATCCGCTGCACGTTGGTGTGCCGGTCCTCGCGGGTGAAGCCGAGGCCCGCCGAGAGGAACTCGCGGATCTCGTCGCCGTCGAGGACCTCGACGCGGTGGCCCTCGCCGCGCAGCCGTCCGGCCAGCTCGTACGCGATGGTCGTCTTGCCGGCGCTCGGCAGGCCGGTGAGCCAGATGGTGGCACCGGTCACGTGGTTCTCCCGGGAGGTCTCTGAAGGGGGTCGGGGGGTCGTGGTCATCAGCCGTGCAGCCCGCACTCGGTCTTGGCGCGGCCCGCCCAGCGTCCGGCGCGGGCGTCCTCGCCCTCCAGGACCCGGCGGGTGCAGGGGGCGCAGCCGACGGAGGCGTACCCGTCCGTGAGGAGCGGGTTGGTGAGGACGCCGTGCTCCGCGACGTACGCGTCGACGTCGTCCTGGGTCCAGCGGGCGATGGGCGAGACCTTCACCTTGCGGCGCTTCTCGTCCCAGCCGACGACCGGGGTGTTCGCCCGGGTCGGTGACTCGTCGCGGCGCAGTCCCGTGGCCCACGCGCGGTAGTCGGTCAGGCCCTCTTCGAGGGGGGCGACCTTGCGCAGCGCGCAGCACCGGTCGGGGTCGCGGTCGTGCAGCTTGGGACCGTACTCGGCGTCCTGCTCGGCCACGGACAGGCGCGGTGTCAGGGTGATGACGTTGACGTCCATGACGGCGTCCACGGCGTCGCGGGTGCCGATGGTCTCCTCGAAGTGGTAGCCCGTGTCGAGGAAGACGACGTCCACGCCGGGGCGGACCCGGGAGGCGAGGTGGGCGACGACCGCGTCCTCCATGGAGGAGGTGACGCAGAAGCGCTCGCCGAAGGTGTCGACGGCCCAGCGGAGGATCTCCGTGGCGGAGGCGTCCTCCAGCTCGCGGCCGGCCCGTTCGGCGAGTGCCTTGAGGTCGGCCGCGGTGACGTCCTGAGCGAGCGTCATATCTCTTCCCCTCCAGAGGTCCTGCCCGAAGTCCCCGGGGCGAGCAGCCCCAGGAACTTCAACTGGAAGGCCCGGCTGCACGCGGCGCATTCCCAGGCGCCGTGGCCCTGCTCGTGGGGACGCAGGTCCTCGTCGCCGCAGTAGGGGCAGAAGAACGGTGCGGCGCGCTCGCTCACGGTGCCTCCTCGATCTCCCCCTGGGCCTTCGGCCCGGGGGTACCCCCATCTCCGCCCGCGCGGCGCAGCGGGGCGGCTTTCGTCGTCGGCCGCGGCCCGGTGGCCGCGCGTGCGTCGCTCACGACAGGGCCTCCTCGGAGGCGCGGGCCGCCCAGGTCGCGAAGCGCTCGCCGGTCTCGCGCTCCGCCCGGAAGCGCTTGAGGACCCGCTCCACGTAGTCGGGGAGCTCGGCCGCGGTGACCTTGAGGCCGCGGACCTTGCGGCCGAAGCCGGCCTCCAGGCCGAGCGCGCCGCCCAGGTGCACCTGGTAGCCCTCGACGCGGTTGCCCTCGTCGTCCAGGACGAGCTGGCCCTTGAGGCCGATGTCCGCGACCTGGATGCGGGCGCAGGCGTTCGGGCAGCCGTTGATGTTGATGGTCAGCGGCTCGTCGAAGTCCGGGACGCGGCGCTCCAGTTCGTCGATGAGCGAGGAGCCGCGGCCCTTGGTCTCGACGATCGCCAGCTTGCAGAACTCGATGCCGGTGCAGGCCATCGTGCCGCGCCGGAAGGGCGAGGGGGTGACCCGCAGGTCGAGCGACTCCAGGGCGGAGACCAGCGAGTCGACCTGGTTCTCCTCGATGTCGAGGACGAGCATCTTCTGCTCGGCGGTGGTGCGGACCCGGCCGGAGCCGTGCGCCTCGGCGACCTCGGCGATCTTCGTCAGGGTGGCGCCGTCGACGCGGCCGACGCGGGGCGCGAAGCCGACGTAGAACCGGCCGTCCTTCTGCCGGTGCACGCCGACGTGGTCGCGCCAGCGGCCTGCGGGGTCCTGGGGGGCCGGGCCGTCCGTCAGCTTCCGCTTCAGGTACTCGTCCTCCAGGACCTGCCGGAACTTCTCCGGGCCCCAGTCGGCGACGAGGAACTTCAGACGGGCGCGGTTGCGCAGCCGGCGGTAGCCGTAGTCGCGGAAGATCGAGATGACGCCCTCGTACACGTCGGGCACCTCGTCGAGCGGGACCCAGGCGCCGAGGCGGACGCCGAGCTTGGGGTTGGTGGAGAGGCCGCCGCCGACCCACACGTCGAAGCCGGGGCCGTGCTCCGGGTGGCGGACGCCGACGAAGGCGATGTCGTTGATCTCGTGCGCCACGTCGAGCAGCGGCGAGCCGGAGACCGCCGACTTGAACTTGCGGGGCAGGTTGGAGAAGTCCTTGTTGCCGACGATGCGCCGCTGGATCTCGTCGATGGCGGGCGTGCCGTCGATGATCTCGTCGGCGGCGATGCCGGCCACGGGGGAGCCGAGGATGACGCGCGGGGTGTCGCCGCAGGCCTCGATGGTGGACAGGCCGACCGCCTCCAGGCGGTTCCAGATCTCGGGGACGTCCTCGATGCGGATCCAGTGGTACTGGACGTTCTGCCGGTCCGTGATGTCGGCGGTGCCCCGGGCGAACTCCTCGGAGATCTCGCCGACGACCCGCAGCTGCTCGGTGGTCAGCCGGCCGCCGTCGATGCGGACCCGGAGCATGAAGTACTCGTCGTCCAGCTCCTCCGGCTCCAGGACGCCCGTCTTGGTGCCGTCCAGACCCTGCTTGCGCTGGGTGTAGAGGCCCCACCAGCGCATGCGTCCGCGCAGGTCGTTGGGGTCGATGGAGTCGAAGCCGCGCTTCGAGTAGACCGTCTCAATGCGTGTCCGCACATTGAGACCGTCGTCGTCCTTCTTGAACTGCTCATTGCCGTTGAGGGGGGTGAAGTGCCCCACGGCCCACTGACCCTCGCCGCGGTGACGTCCGGCCTTGCGGCGGGCGGCGGCGGGGGTGGGGTTTTCCGGGGTGGCGGCCATGGCGTTTCGTCCTTCGGGACTGCGAGAGGGCGGCTCTGACCTGCACACTCGCGCTCGGTCAGAGGGGGGCGCGGCAGTGCGCAGCAGGGTGGGGCAGAGTCGGGTGGAAAGGGTGATCGCGGCGGTGCTGGTTCTCTCAGCGCGCCGGACAGATGGCGCTGGACATGCGGCCGAGGTCGACGTGCCGCCGACTCACCAAGGCAATTCCAGTTCCAGGCATGGCGGAAGCGTGTCACGGGACTTTGGAACCAGTCCAGCATCGTCCAGGATATGGACATTGTCGTCTCGTTTGTCGAGACGATGTGTTCTGGGTCACGTGCGAGGGGCCCGGTGGGGCCCCTCGCCGACCGGCCTCAGGCGTACGCGCCGGGCCACGGGCCGGGCGTCGCGCTCTCCTCGGCCTGCTCCACCTTGGTGTCGAACAGCCGGAAGCCGCGCCGCTCGTAGTTGGCCATGGCGTGCGGGCCGTCGAGCGAGCAGGTGTGCAGCCAGACGCGCCCGGTGGCCTCCCGGCCGGGCCAGCGGTCGGCCAGGTCCCAGGCGCGGGCCGTCGCGTACGACAGGAGGTGGCCGCCGATCCGGCGCCCCCGGAAGGCCGGGATCAGGCCGAAGTAGACGATCTCGACCACGCCGTCGGCCTGGGCCTCCAGCTCCACGTACCCGGCCGGCGTCCCCCTCTCGTACGCCACCCAGATCTCGGCGCCCGGCTTCTCGACGATCTCCTGCCACTGCTTGTACGTCAGGGACAGGCGGTCGGACCAGCGGATGTCGCCGCCGACGGCGGTGTAGAGGAAGCGGCTGAACTCCGCCGACGGCACCTCGGCGCGCCGGATCACCACGTCGTCGCCCTCCGGCGGGACGGCGGGGCGCAGGTCGGACGGGGAGGTCTGTTCGAGGGACCAGGTGGTGAGAGTGATGCTCATGGGGCCATCGCATCATGCGGGGCGGGGGATGCGCAGGGCGGCCCCGGGGAGGGGAGGCTCCCGGGGAGACGGCTGTCCGCATGGTGGACGGAGGGAGGGGTGCGTCCCGGTCCGGGCCCGTGGCGCCGGGGCGGTGGTGTCGGGGCGGTGACGCCGAGGGCCGTGGCGCCGGGGGGCCTGACGCCGAGGACTCTGACGCCGGAGGCGGTGGCGCTGGAGCCCGTGGCGCCGGGGCGGTGACGCCGAGGGGCCTGACGCCGGGGCCGGGATCCGGCTCGTACCGCCGCCCGTCCCGCGCCTGTACCGCCGCCCGTCCCGCGCCCGCCGGCTACCCCCGTACTCCCTCCCGTACCGCCGGTGCCGTCGAGTGCGGCAGCAGGTCCGCCGGGAGTTCCGGACGGAGGACCTCCACCGCCACCTCCTCGCGGAAGCGGTACGGGCGGTGGGCCAGGACCCCCGCCAGGGTCCGGCGCACCCGGGACATCTCGGCCCGCACGGTCACCGTCCTCGTCCGGTCCCCGAACACGTCCTCCGCCAGCTCCGCCGCCGTCCGCCCGCCCCGGTGCAGCGCCAGGACGTAGAGCAGCTCGGCGTGCCGGGGGCTGAGCTCCTGCTGCCAGCCGCCCGCGGGGCCGGACACGGACACCGTCCAGCGGCGCGGCCGGCTCAGGTCGAGGACCACCCGCTGCGCCGCCTCCGCGCCCGGCTCCCCGGCCGCCCCGGCCTCCTCCTCGACCCGCAGCAGCCAGCCGCCCGGCAGCGGCTCCACCGCGCAGGTCCCGAGCGAGGGCAGCCACACCCGTCCGGCGCGGAAGGACTTGGGCAGCGGGATCCGGTCCACCGGCGCGAGCCCGGTCACCGCCGCCGTCCAGCCGTGGACGTCCACCGCGACGGCCCGGCCGCCCACCCGGCACAGGATCGGCGCGGCGACCGACCGCAGCCGCTCGACCGACCGGCGGTGCCGCTCCCGCATCTCGGCCTCGGCGAGCTGCGCCACCGAGTGGACCAGGGCCAGCATCGCCGGGTGGAAGGTGGAGGCCGGACCGCTCACGTCGAGGATGCCCAGGAGCCGCCGGTCGCGCGGATCGCGCACGGGCGCGGCGGCGCAGGTCCAGTTGTGCAGCGTGTGCAGGTAGTGCTCGGCGGAGTGGACCTGCACCGCCCGGCCCAGGGCGAGCGCCGTGCCGACCGCGTTGGTGCCGGTCGTGTGCTCGGTCCAGGCCGCCCCCTCCTCCAGGCAGATGCCGTTCGCCCGCCGCAGCACCCCGGAGTTCCCCTGGCGCCACAGCACCCGGCCGTGCTCGTCGGTGACCACCATGATCTGGAGGGAGGCGTCGGCGATCCCGGCGAGACCGCCGGTCAGCGTCTGCACGACCTCGGCGAGGAGCGTGGTCCTGCGCCGCTCCTCCAGCTCGTCGCGCCGGAGCAGCACGCTGTTCGTGCCCCGGTCGGGGTCGAGGCCGAGCCGGGCCATCCGCTGCCAGGACGCGTCGATGACCGGGCGGGGCGCGATCGGCGGCGTCCGGCCCGCCAGCGTCTCCTCGCGCACCCGGTGCAGCAGCCGGGCGGCCCGGGCGGCGTCCATGGCGGCCAGCCGCCCCATGTCGAGCTGCGTGTTCTTCATCGGTCTCTCCCAGCCACCCGGGGTGCTGTATCGGTTCTGCACAGGGGCAGACGGCCGGAGTTCCGCACGGGGGCGGACGTCCGGAGCGTCGGTGCCCATCGTGCCGCCCGGGACCGTCCGGCGAGACCCGGTTCGGGTAATCCTGCAACCCTTTGCAACTCTCGCCCTCACCCGCCCTCCTGGACGAGGCTTGTGCGAGCGGAGGGTGGTGCCGTGTCGGCGCAGCACCACCCCCGCTTTTCCGCGCGCCCGCCTCCTCCGCCACGCCCGGCCGTACGCCGGCCACGGGCCCGGCCCGGGCGTACGAGCCGCAGGCCCCGGCGTCTTCTACACCTCCACCCGCGCCCGCTCCACCACCGACCGCAGGTCCAGGGTGTGCGGCAGCGTCCCGAAGGCCGCGCCGCCGTCGCCGCCCAGCCGCGCCGCGCAGAACGCGTCCGCGACCTCCGGCGGGGCCCACCGCACGAGCAGCGCGCCCTGGAGCACGAGCGCCATCCGCTCCGCGAGCCGCCGCGCCCGCGCCTCGATCCCGCTCAGGTCCGCCAGCTCGACGAGCAGCTCCCGCACCGCCCGGTCGAACCGGTGGTCCGCGCCCCGCGCCGCCCCCACCTCCCGCAGGAACGCGTCGAGCGAGAGCGGCTCGGTCCGCAGCACCCGCACCACGTCCAGGGCCTGCACGTTCCCCGAGCCCTCCCAGACCGAGTCGAGCGGCGACTCCCGCAGCAGCCGGGGCATCCCCGACTCCTCCACGTACCCGTTGCCGCCCAGGCACTCCAGGGCCTCGGCCACCACCGGCGTACACCGCTTGGTCACCCAGTACTTCGCCACCGGCACCGCGATCCGCAGCAGCGCCCGCTCCCGGTCGGCGTCCGCCCCGCCGTCCTCCGCCGCGTCGTAGGCCGCCGCCAGCCGCATCCCCAGGGCCGTCGCCGCCTCCGACTCCAGGGCCAGGTCCGCGAGCACGTTCCGCATCAACGGCTTCTCGATCAGCGGCCCGCCGAAGGCGTTCCGGTACGCGCAGTGGTGCACGGCCTGCGCCACCGCCTGCCGCATCAGCGCCGCCGAGCCGAGCACGCAGTCGAGCCGGGTCGCCGTCACCATGCCCATGATCGAGCGAACCCCGCGCCCCTCCTCGCCGATCCGGCGCGCCCACGTCGTCCCGTCGAACTCGACCTCGGCCGAGGCGTTCGACCGGTTGCCCAGCTTGTCCTTGAGGCGCTGGATCGCGAAGGCGTTGCGCGAGCCGTCCGCGAGCACCCGGGGCACCAGGAAGCAGGTGAGGCCCGCCGGGGCCTGCGCCAGGACCAGGAAGGCGTCCGACATCGGAGCCGAGCAGAACCACTTGTGCCCGGTCAGGACGTACTCGCCCGCGGCCGCCAGCGGACGCGCCTGCGTGGTGTTCGCCCGGACGTCGCTGCCGCCCTGCTTCTCCGTCATCGCCATCCCGAGCAGCGCGCCCGGCTTCTCCGCGACGGGCAGCAGCGCCCGCTCGTACACGTGCGAGCGGGCCGCCGGCTCCCACACCTCGGCGAGCTCCGGCTCGATCCGCAGCGCGGGCACGGACGCGTGCGTCATCGACAGCGGGCAGCCGTGCCCCGCCTCCGCCTGCGTCGCCACCAGGAACCCGGCGGCCCGCCGCACGTGCCCGCCCGGACGGCCCCACGCGTCCGTGAGCCCGGCCGATACGGAACGCCCCAGGAGCCGGTGCCAGGCCGGATGGAAGCGGACCTCGTCGACCCGGTGGCCGTAGCGGTCGTGGGTCCGCAGCCGGGGCGGATTCTCGTTCGCCTGCTCGCCCCACTCCCGCACCTGCTCCGAACCCGTCGCCCGGCCGAGCAGCGCGAGGGACTCCCGCGCCTCCCCGAGCAGCCCCGGGTCGAGGTGCCGTTCGACCGCCTCGACCAGGGCACGGTCGCCCGTGAAGACGTCGTACCCCACCAGGGGAGGGGGCTGATTGGTCACTGTGTGGGTGGTCCGCGCCATGCGGATACGGTAAGCAGGTGCAGGCAGCAAGAGAAACACCCGAACGGCCCGAGGGGCGGCCCTGGAGCAGGCTCCACCGCGCCCGTGTGCTCTACCGCAACGTCTCGAAGCGGAAGCTGGTCTGGCTGCTCCTCAAGGACACCGTCAACTCGTGCGTCGAGTACCGGATCCTCGGCCTCGCCGCCGAGGCGGCGTTCTTCACCCTGCTGTCCCTGCCGCCCCTGCTCCTCGGCCTGATCGCCCTCCTGGGCTACGCCGACGACTGGACCAACACCGACACCGTCACCAGCATCCAGGAGAACATCCTCCGCGCCGCCGGAACGGTCCTCTCCGACCGGGGCGTCGAGGAGATCGCCAAACCGGTCCTGGACGACGTCACCCGGGGCAAACGGCCCGACCTGATCTCCCTCGGCTTCGCCATCGCCCTCTGGTCCGGCTCCCGCGCGGTGAACGTCTTCATCGACACCATCACCGTCATGTACGGCCTCGACGGGCACCGGGGCATCGTGAAGACCCGGCTCCTCGCCTTCCTGCTCTACCTCGTGGCCCTGGTCATCGGCGCCGTCGTGCTGCCACTGGCCGTCGTCGGCCCCGACCGGGTCGTCGAGCTCATCCCCTGGGGCACGGAGGTCGTCTCCGTCCTGTACTGGCCGGCCGTCATCCTCCTCTCCATCGCCTTCCTCACCACGCTCTACCACGTGTCCGTGCCGGTCAGGTCGCCGTGGATCGAGGACATCCCCGGCGCCCTCGTCGCACTCGCCATGTGGACCCTCGGAAGCTTCCTGCTGCGCATCTACCTGACCAGCCAGGTCGAGGGCCCCACCATCTACGGCTCCCTCGCCGCGCCCATCGCCGTCCTCCTCTGGATCGGCGTCTCGGCCTTCGCCGTCCTCGTCGGCGCCGCCGTCAACGCCGCGATCGACCGCGTCTGGCCCTCCGTCGCCACCGCCGCGGCCCGCGAGGCCAACGAACGGGCCCGCGCCGTCCAGGCGGCGGAACTCGTCGCCCGCGTCCGCGCCGAGGCCGACGAGGTCGACGAGGACGACCCGGACATGCCCTCCGAGTTCCCCGAGCGCTGGTCGAAGTTCCTCCCCCCGGACGACGTGAAGTCCCGCCTGCACTCGAACTGGGAGAAGGACTGACGCCGGGCCAGGAGCCCCACCGGTCCACGTCAGCCGGGGCGAAGCCCGGCGAGCCGGTCCGTGCGGTCCCGCTGAGCCGTCGGCAGCGGCGTTCAATTCGGTGGTGCCGTGCCACGGGAGGGGGCTATGGTGCTGACCGTCCGCTCGTGAGTGAGCGGTGATCGGTGCGCCGGTACGTCGGTACGTCGGTACGTAGAGAAGAAGCCGGAGGTGAGGACATTGATGACTGTCACGGTGACGGGCACTGCCCGCATTCAGGAGTTCATCGTTCCCACCCCCGTGGCCTCCGGCTGACACCCACTCGATCCGCGCGCTCGGAGCGCGCCGCCGGGGCCGCCCTTCGAAGGGTTCCCCTTGTCTTCCTCGCTTTCCCCCGGTTCCTCCTCCCTGCTCGACGCCCACGGCTGGGACTCCGGCTGGGCCGCCGCCTTCGAGCCGTACGCCGCGCGGGGGCTCGTCCCCGGGCGGGTCGTCCGGGTCGACCGCGGGCAGTGCGACGTCGTCACCGCCGACGGGACCGTCCGCGCCGACACGGCGTTCGTCACCCCGCACGACCCGCTCCGGGTCGTCTGCACCGGTGACTGGGCCGCCGTCGACCCCGAGGGCGCCGGCGACCCCCGGTACGTGCGGACGTGCCTGCCGCGCCGCACCGCCTTCGCGCGCTCCACCTCCTCCAAGCGGTCCGAGGGACAGATCCTCGCCGCCAACGTCGACCACGCCGTCATCGCCGTCTCGCTCGCCGTCGAGCTCGACCTCGGCCGGATCGAACGCTTCCTCGCCCTGGCCTGGGAGTCCGGCGCCCAGCCGATCGTCGTCCTCACCAAGGCGGACCTCGTCCCCGACCCCGTCGGCCTCTCCTACCTCGTCGAGGACGTCGAGACCGTCGCCCCCGGCGTGCAGGTGCTGCCCCTCAGCTCGGCCACGGGCGAGGGGGTCGACGTGCTCTCCGCGGTGGTCGCGGGCGGCACGACCGTGCTGCTCGGCGTCTCCGGCGCCGGCAAGTCGACCCTCGCCAACGCCCTCGTCGGCGAGGACGTCATGTCCGTCCAAGCCGCCCGCGACGTCGACGGCAAGGGCCGCCACACCACCACCACCCGCAACCTCTTCGTCCTGCCGGGCGGGGGCGTCCTCATCGACACCCCCGGCCTTCGCGGCGTCGGACTCTGGGACGCCGAGGCCGGCGTCGGCCAGGTCTTCTCGGAGATCGAGGAACTGGCTGCCGAGTGCCGCTTCCACGACTGCGCCCACGAGGCGGAGCCGGGCTGCGCCGTGGCGGCCGCCATCGAGGACGGCACCCTGCCCGTCCGCCGCCTGGAGAGCTTCCGCAAGCTCATGCGCGAGAACCAGCGGCTCGTCGCCAAGACCGACGCCCGCCTGCGCAACGAGATCCGCAAGGACTGGAAGCGCACGATGACCGCCGGTCGCGCCGCCGTCGAGTTCAAGCGCAACGGACGCCTGCGGTAGCCCTTACGGGCGAGGGCGTACGGCCCCGGGGGAGCGCGGTGTCCGAAAACCGCGAGCCCCGGGCCGTGCGCCCCCGCACACTGGAGACCGTGAGGGACGACGACACCCGCTACGAGGCGGTCACCAGCAGGGACGCGCGGTTCGACGGAGAGTTCTTCTTCGCCGTCCGGACCACCGGCATCTACTGCCGTCCCAGCTGCCCCGCCGTCACCCCCAAGCGGCGGAACGTCGCCTTCTTCCCGACGGCCGCCGCCGCCCAGGGCCACGGCTTCCGGGCCTGCCGCCGCTGCCGCCCGGACGCCGTGCCCGGCTCCGCCGAGTGGAACGTCCGGGCCGACGTCGTCGGCCGCGCCGTCCGCATGATCGGCGACGGCGTCGTCGACCGCGAGGGCGTCCCCGGCCTCGCCGGACGCCTCGGCTACAGCACCCGCCAGGTCCAGCGCCAGCTCACCGCCGAACTCGGCGCCGGACCCGTCGCCCTCGCCCGCGCCCAGCGCGCCCACACCGCCCGGCTGCTGCTCCAGACCACCCACCTCCCTGTCACCGAGATCGCCTTCGCGGCCGGCTTCGCCAGCGTCCGCCAGTTCAACGACACGATCCGCGCCGTCTACGCCCGCACCCCCACCGCCCTGCGCGCCGAGGCCGGCACCGGCGCGGGAGCCCGCACCGCCCTCGCCGCCGGAGTGCCGCTCCGGCTCGCCCACCGCGGGCCGTACGCGGCCGGCGAGGTCTTCGACCTGCTCGCCGCCGAGGCCGTGCCCCGCGTCGAGGAGGTCGCCGGCGCCCCCGGCGCCCGCACCTACCGGCGCACCCTCCGCCTTCCGTACGGCACCGGGATCGTCTCCGTCGACGAGCGCTCCGCCGGGCGCTGGCTCGACGCCCGCATCCACCTCACCGAGCTGCGCGACCTGACCACCGCCGTGCACCGGCTCCGCCGCCTCTTCGACCTGGACGCCGACCCCTACGCCGTCGCCGAACGCCTCGGGGCCGCCCCCGGGCTCGCCGCCCGGGTGGCCGCCCGGCCCGGCGTCCGCTCCCCGGGCACGGCCGAACCCGAGGAGTTCGCGCTGCGGACCCTCCTCGGCGCCGGGGAGTCCGCCCGGGTCGTCGAGGAGCACGGCACCCCGTTGGCCACCGCCTGCGGCGGCCTCACCCACCTCTTCCCGGCGCCCCGGGACCTGACCGGCCACCCCGTCGCGGGGCCGCTGGCCCGCGCCCTCGCCGACGGAGCCGTACGGCTCGACCCCGGCGCCGACCGCGACGAGGCGGAGCGCGCGCTGCTCGCCGTCCCCGGAGTGACCCCCGGGGCCGCCGCCCTGATCCGGATGCGGGCCCTCGGCGACCCCGACGTGTTCCCGGAGACCTGCACCGGTGTGTTCCCGGAGACCGGTCCCGACGTGCTTCCGGGGGCCGGGCCCGGCGTCTTTCCGGGTGCCGGGCCCGGCGCGACCTCGACTCCCGGCGTCGGTGCGACCTCGGCCCCCGGCCTCGGCGCGCCCCCGGCTCCCCGCCCCGACACCGCCCCGCCGGACTTCCCCGACACCGGGGAATGGCGCCCCTGGCGCTCCTACGCCGCCCGCTACCTCATGGTCCCGGCCACCCCCGGACCCCGCTCCGGGTGACCCTCAGGCGTCCGCGTCCCGGGAGTCGTCGAGTCCCCAGCTGTGGATCCGGTGCGGACGGATCCGGACGACCTCCTCGCTGAAGTGCGGCCCCAGGCCGTGCGGGCCCACGAGCAGCTCCGCCTCGCCGCGGATCTCGACGCCCCGCACCCGCCAGGGGCGGACGCTCACCACGTCGTCCACGACCAGGGCCACCTTCGGGTTCTCCCGCAGGTTGCGCCACTTCTTCGTACGCCCCATCGCGAACCCGCCGATCAGCACGGTGCCGTCCTCCTGCGGGAAGAACCCCACCGGGTTGGCCTGCGGCTGCCCGGACGGGTCGACGGTCGCCATCCGGCCGAGCCGCCCCCGGTCCTCCGTGAGGTAGGTCCACTCCGTCCCGCTGAAACCCTCGAAGTTCCTCATGGGTCCAGGATCGCGCCGATCCCCGCCCGGCGGATCGGCGACGGGACCGACGCCGCCTCCGTCTCCGGGACCAGGACCCGCACCCTCAGCCCCAGAGCACCGCCCCCGCCCACGCCCCCACGACCAGCAGACAGGCGAACAGCTCCACGAGCACGCTCGTGCCGGCCGCCCGCATCACCGTCCGGGTCGCCGCCCTGGCCTGCCCGTGCCCGCCCAGGCGGAGCCGCTCCGCGAGGTAGATCCCGCCCACGAAGCCGGGCACCGCGCCGACCACCGGGACCAGGACGAAGCCCAGGAGCGCGCCCGCCCCGGCGTACGCCACCATCCGGCGGGTGATGCCGACCCCCCGGAACCGGCGCGCCGGCAGCTGCCAGACGACCACCTGGGTGAGCAGCAGCAGACCGGTCGAGGAGGCGAGCAGGATCCATGCGAGGTCCGTCCGCTCGTGCAGCGACCACCAGAGCATCGCCGCCCACACCAGCCACGTTCCCGGCACGCCGGGCGCCAGGACCCCGAACAGACCGAGCAGCATCACCGTCGCGACCATCAGGAGCTGCCACACACCCACGCTGCCCAGCGTGCACGACACCGCGGATTCCCGCAGGTCGCGGCGGGCGGACGGGGGACGGCGGCCGGGGGACGGAGGAGGGCGGACGGGAGGCGAAGGGCGGGAGGCGAAGGACGGGGACGGTGGTCGGAGGCGCGCGGGCCCGGGCCCGGGGCCCGGCCCCAGAGCCGGTTCCCCGACCCCGCCCCCGGCCCGTCCCCGCCTCACCTCCGCGCCACCCACCCCTTCTCGTACGCGTGCCAGCCCAGCTGCAGCCTGGTCGAGACGCCCGACAGCTCCATCAGCCCCTTCACCCGCCGCTGCACCGTCCGCAGCCCCAGGTCGAGCTGCTTCGCCACGCTCGCGTCCGTCATCCCGGCGAGCAGCAGGGAGAGGATCTCCAGGTCCACCGCGTCCGGGCCCGGCGCCTCGTCCTCGGTGATCTGGGCGCCCGCCCCGAGCCGCAGCGGCAGCGCCTCCCGCCACACCGACTCGAAGAGCCCCATCAGCGATTCGAGGAGCCCGCTCGCGTGCACCACGATCGCCGCCGGCTCCACGCCCCGCCCGGTCAGCGGCACCATCGCCAGGGACCGGTCGGCGACGACCAGCTTCGTGGGGACCCGGTCCGCGATCCGGATGCGCTCCTCGCGGCCGAGCGCCGCCGAGAGCTCCATCAGCCCCGTCGGCAGGGAGAGCACCTCGCGCTCGATCACCACCCGGTAGCGCACGCCCCGCCCGGCCGCCTGCTCCTCCGCGTCGTTCTCCAGGCCGGAGACCGCGATCGGCTTGCCCGTCACCAGGGCGCAGACCTCCTCCGTCGCGCCCAGCTGGAGCTGGAGGAAGCGGTGGGTCACCGCGCTCGCCCCGGTCACCACCTCCACCAGGTCGTGCACGGCCGCCTCCGCCGCCTCCGCCCGGTACTCCTCGGCGAGGAGCGCCGCCGCCAGCTCGGCCTGCTCCAGCTCGTGGCGCTGCTGGGTGAGCAGCGCGCCGAGCGCCACCCCGGGCGGGGCCGCGACCCATCGCCCGGTGCAGGCCGAGGACTGGGCGGCGAGCCCCTGCGACTCGAGGCGCCGCAGGGCCCGTTCGGTCTCCTGCTCGGGCAGGGCGAGCCGGTGGGCGAGGTCCGTGACCTCGGCCGCGCCCAGCGAGACCAGAGCGCGGTACGCCGATTCCTGGCGCTCGTCGAGTCCTATCGCTCCCAGCATGGATGCCCCACCCCTCGCCCCACCCGCGCCGGGCGCCCCGCGTCTTCCGGGGACGCCCGCCGGAGGCTTTCGTTCCGTCGGTGACCTGGCGGAAAACGGCCACGGCGTGTTCCCGCCCGGCTCATCATCCCTGTACCGCCCTCACCTCTGCCAATGTGGCGCCACCGCAGCACCAACAGCCTCCGGGAACGGGCGATTCGCTCCGCCGTGCCCGGAAAACGATGGGGAGAGTGATGCGCCCGATTTCGCGTACGGCCCTGGGGGCGGCGACCGCCGCCGTCCTGGCCGCCACCGCGGTCGCGCCGTCCGTGGCGAACGTGCCGCAGGACGGAACGGCCGGCAAGCGGCCCCCGGTCGGCAGCGAGGCCCCGGCCCGCGCCGGGGCCGGGACCACCACGGTGACCCTGGTCACCGGCGACCGCGTCCTGGTCACCCGCGACGCCGCGGGCGTCCCGGCGGCCACGGCCCTGCCCGGCGAGGACGGCACCGTCCCCCTCGTCCAGACCCGCCGCTCCGGCCGGGACCTGTACGTCTACCCCGAGGCCGCCACCGCCGCGCTCGCCGCCGGACGCGTCGACGAGGAGCTCTTCAACGTCACCGGCCTCGTCCGCCAGGGCTACGACGACACCGCCACCACCGCCCTGCCCCTCATCGCGGTCTACGGCTCCGACGTCGCCCGCTCCGTCCCCCTCGCCCCGCGCGGCGCCCGGCGCGGCCAGGTCCTCGAGGCCGTCGACGGCGTCGCCCTCCGGGCGGAGAAGAAGACCGCCGCCACCTTCTGGGCCGAGGTGGACGCCCCGGAGGCCCGCGCCGCCTCCGGCATCGAGAAGCTCTGGCTCGACCGCAAGGTCGAGGCCACCCTGGAACGCTCCACGAAGCAGGTCCACGCCCCCGAGGCCTGGGCCGCCGGCTACGACGGCAGGGGCACCAGGGTCGCCGTCCTCGACACCGGAGCCGACACCGACCACCCCGACCTCAAGGGCCGCGTCGTCGCCTCGGAGAACTTCACCGGCTCCGACACCACCGGCGACCGCCAGGGCCACGGCACCCACACCCTCTCCACCGTCGGCGGTTCCGGCGCCGCGAGCGGCGGAAAGAAGAAGGGCGTCGCGCCCGGCGCGGAACTCCTCAACGGCAAGGTCCTCGACGACTCCGGCTCCGGCGCGATCTCCTGGATCATCGCCGGCATGGAGTGGGCCGTCGCCCAAGGCGCCGACGTCGTCTCCATGAGCCTCGGCAGCCCCGTCCCCACCGACTGCACCGACCCGATGAGCGTCGCCGCCGAGGAGCTCGCCGGGAACGGGGGCACCCTCTTCGTCGTCGCCGCCGGAAACACCGGCCCCTCCCCCAACACGGTCTCCTCGCCCGGCTGCGCGCCCGGCGTCCTCACCGTCGGCGCCACCGACCGCGACGACTCCACCGCGTCCTTCTCCAGCCGAGGCCCGACGCTCGTCAACCACACGCTCAAGCCGGAGATCGCCGCGCCCGGCGTCGCCATATCCGCCGCCGCCGCGGGCGGCCGGGGCGTGTACGCCTACCGGTCCATGTCCGGTACGTCGATGGCCACCCCGCACGTCGCGGGCGCCGCCGCCCTCGTCAAGCAGCGCCATCCCGACTGGACCGCCCGGCAGGTCAAGGCGGCGCTCGTCGCCTCCGCCGAGAGCGACCTGCCCGGCGACGTCCGCGAGGTCGGCGCCGGCCGCCTGGACGTCAAGGCCGCCGTCGACCAGAGGGTCCTCGGCGCCCCCGCCGTCCAGGGCGGCACCTTCCCCTGGCCGCAGGACAGGAGCGACCGCACCACCGTCTCCGTCCCGTACACCAACACCTCGAACGCCCCGGTCGCCCTCGACCTGGCCGTCGAGCGGGTCACCGGCAACGACGGCTCCCGCGTGAAGTCGCCCGTCGCCCGCCTCGGCAAGCGCACCGTCACCGTCCCCGCCGGCGCCACCGTGGAGGTCCCGCTGGAGCTCGACCCGGCCGCCCGCCTGGACCGCGCCCAGTACGGCGACGTCACCGGCCGCGTGATCGCCACCGGCAGGGGCGGCGTCCACGTCTCCACGCCGTTCTCGCTGTACGTCGAGCCCGAGACCGTCACCCTCCGCGTCAAGCTGGTCGACCGCCTCGGCGAGCCCGCCTCCGGCGCCTCCTCCCTCGACGTCATCGGCACCGACGACGCCACCGGGGAGCGCCGCTTCAACGAGGGCGCCACCGACCAGGTCTTCCGCCTGCGCCCCGGCAGCTACTTCCTCTCCTCCTACGTCACCACGCCCGACCCGGGCGAGGGCGCCGCGCCGACCGACTCGCTCAGCTACCTCGGCCGCCCGCAGTTCGAGCTGAGGAAGGACACCACCGTCGTCCTCGACGCCCGCAGGGCCCACGAGCTGTCCGTGCGGACCGACAAGGACATCGAACTCCGCGGCGCCACCCTCGCGTTCGCCCGCTCCTGGGACGACACCTGGACGCACGCCGGCACCGCCGCCGGACCGCGCACCGTCCGCGCGTACTACGCCTCGGTCGAAGGCCGCGCCGACGACGGCGACTTCGAGTTCGGCAGCTACTGGCGGGCCGCCGCCCCGCAGATCACCTCCCTGCGCACCGGCGACGGGCTGACCCTGCACCCGCTCACCGGCTCCCTCGCCTCCGACAACCTCGACGGCACCGGCTCCGCCCGCCTCGTCGACGCCGGAACCGGCACCCCCGACGAACTGAGGGCCGCCGGCGTCAAGGACCGCGTCGCCCTCGTCCGCCTCCCCGACGACAGCAACCAGGTGAGCGTCCTCGCCCGCGACGCCAAGGCCGCCGGGGCCGTCGCCGTCCTGGCCCACCACGCGGCCCCCGGCCGCTGGTACCCCGGCGGAGGCTTCATGGGCAACGGCCTCCCCGTCCTCTCCGTCCCGTCCGCGGAGGCCGCCGCGCTCCTGGGCGAGCTGGCCGCCGGCCCGGTCACCCTCGCCTGGAAGGCCACCGCGAAGAGCCCGTACGTCTACAACCTCGCGTTCCCCGAGACCGGCGCGATCCGCTCCGCCAAGGAGTACCGGGTCCGCGACGGCGCCCTCGGCCGCACGGACTCCACGTACGGCTCCACCGGCGTCGCCACCGACTTCTTCGACAGCCCCGCCGCCCACCGCCCCAACGGCACCCGCGTCTTCTTCGGCTCCCTCGAAACGGTCCCCGTGCCCGGCACCCGCACCGAGTACTACTCCACCGGCGACACCGCCTGGGAGCAGCTGGTCGGCAGCAACTTCCCCTTCGGCGAGCTCATGGCCGGCACCCGCCACGCCTACAGGGCGGGGGAGAGGCGCACCGAGCGCTGGTACGACGGCGTCCTCGCCCCCACCGCCCCGCGCGACGCCACCGGGAAGCCGGTCCTCGTCGCCGAGCGCCAGGGCAACCTCATCGGCTTCGCCGCCGCGATGTGGGGCGACTCCACCCACCACGCCGAGCCCGGCTCCTTCGGCGACATCGGCAACCTGCGCCTCCGCCGCGACGGCGAGCTCATCGGCGAGACCGGCTGGCCGCACGGCGTCTTCGAGGTACCGGCCGAAGCCGGGACGTACACGCTCGAACAGAACACCACGAAGCTCGGCAGCAAGGTGTGGAACCGCTCCACCTCCGTCAACTCGGTGTGGGAATTCACCTCCAAGCTTGACGAGAGCGTCTATTCTCAGGGCATCCCGATTCTCTTCCCCCGGTACGACCTTCCGGAGGACGGCCTCAAGACCCTCGCCGCGACCGACGGCCAGCACATCGGCCTCACCGCGACGGGACACGCGGGGCACACCCCCGCGGCGCTCACCTCGGCCAGGCTCTCGTACTCCTACGACGGCGGTACGACCTGGACCGAAGCGCGGGTCTCCCGGCAGGGCGGCCGCTGGACCGCGACCGTGAACCACGCGGGCGCGACCGGCGAGCAGGTCACCCTGAAGACCGAACTGACGGACGCCGGGGGCAACTCCGTCACCCAGACCGTGGTCCGCGCCTACGACGTGCGCTGACCACGCCGGTCCGCCGGGCGTCCTTCCCGTGGGGGGTGGGGCCGCCCGGCGGACCACCCATTCGCCGCAACGCTTTTTCCGATGTGCCGTTTTCGGGCCCCTCGCGCGGTGGACAATAAGGGCATGACTCAGCAGGGGGACAGCTGGTGGGACAAGCTCTACGACGAGTCGGCGCCGGACACGGCCCCGACGGTCTCGGGTGACACGCTCGACGACCACTTCGACACGGCGGCCCGCGCCACGACGGGCCCACCGGGCGGCCCGCCGACCGACGCGAAGGAACCGGCCGCCGCGAAGAGCCCGGCCGACCCGGTGGTCCCGGCCGCCGCGAGGGGCACCACCCGCCCGGCGGGCCCGGACCCCCGGGCCACGGCACCGGCGCCGCCTCCGGCTCCCGCTCCCGCTCCGAGGAGCACCGCTCCCGGCCCGGCCCCGGAACCACCGCCCGTACCGACCGCGCCGCCCGTACCTCCCGTACCGCCCGCGCCGGTCGCGGCCCCCGAGCCGCCCGCTCCCGTTCCGCCCGTCGTCGTTCCGCCCGTTCCGGAACGAGCCCCCTGGGAGGCCGCCGAGAGCGGGCCGCGGACCTTTCCCACCCCGCCGGTCGAAGCGCCCACCGTCCAGGTGCCGGTGCCTCCGGACCCTCCGGTACCGGAATCGGACCCGGAGGCGGAGAAGGAACAGGAGCCGGAGGCGGAGCGGTCGTCGACCCGCACCGGCCACGCTCCGACCGGCCACACCCCGGCCGACCACGCCCCGACCGTCCAGGTCCCCGTCCCCCGTCCCCGTACCGGATTCGTCGGCAGCAGACCGCCCACCTACGAGCCCGAGCCCACCGCCCTGCCCGTCGCCCGTCCCGGCGAACTCGCCGACGTGGTCGCGGACACCGTCCTCGACGGCGCCCGCTACGGCACCTGCACGCTGCGCGCCGCCTCCGTGCGCGGCGACTCGGCCCGCTTCCGGGGCGAGCCCCGCCGCGACGCCCTCCTCACCGCCCGCTTCGGCCACGACGAGGCCGCGCTCGTCCTCGTCGCCGTCGCCGCCGGGTCCCGGGCCGCCGAGGACGCCCACCTCGCCGCCGCCGACGCCTGCCGCTGGATCGCGGAGGCGGTCTGCCGCAGCCAAGGCCGGCTCTCCGAGGACATCAGGTCCGGCCGCCGCGGCGACCTCAAGTCCGGACTGCACCGGCTCACCGACCGCACGTACGGCAAGCTGCGCGCCCGCGCCGCCGAGCGGGGCCTCGCCCCCGACGAGTACACCGCCTCCCTGCGCTGCCTCCTGCTCCCCGCCGACCCCGACTGCCGCACCCGGGTCTTCTTCGGCGTCGGTGGCGGCGGTCTGTTCCGGCTCCGCGACGGCGCCTGGCAGGACATCGAGCCGCTGCTGCCCGAGCGGACCGCCGTCACCGGCGCCCCCGTCGTCGGCTTCGGCTCCCCGCCGCCCGCGCCGTCCGTCCCGGAGGCCACCGAGGAGGAGGACAGGCTCACCATGGACCTCGGCATCACGACCGCGCCCGGGCCGCTCGTGGAGGAGCCCGTGCCGCCGCCCGCCGAGCCGTTCCGCTTCCGTGCCTCCGTAGCCCGCCCCGGTGACACCCTGCTGCTGGCCTCGTCCGGCCTCGCCGACCCGGTGCGCGGCGAGCCGGGCCTCGCCCGCGAGCTCGCCGGCCGCTGGGCCGACGCGGAGCCGCCCGGCCTCGCCGCCTTCCTCGCCGACGTCCAGCTGAGGGTGACCGGTTACGCCGATGACCGTACGGGGGTGGCCGTCTGGGAGGCGTGATCCGCCGGGCCGTGTGTTGATGGGACCATGGCCAAGCAGAACGTAGCGGAGCAGTTCGTCGACATCCTCGTGCGCGCGGGCGTGAAACGCCTCTACGGAGTGGTCGGCGACAGCCTGAACCCGGTCGTCGACGCGATCCGCCGCACCAAGGGGATCGACTGGATCCACGTCCGGCACGAGGAGGTCGCCGCCTTCGCCGCGGGCGCCGAGGCCCAGATCACCGGTGGCCTCGCCGCCTGCGCGGGCTCCTGCGGACCGGGCAACCTGCACCTCATCAACGGCCTGTACGACGCCCACCGCTCCATGGCCCCGGTGCTGGCCCTCGCCTCGCAGATCCCGTCCAGCGAGATCGGCCTCTCCTACTTCCAGGAGACCCACCCGGACCAGCTGTTCCGCGAGTGCAGCCACTACAGCGAGCTGATCTCCAGCCCGAAGCAGATGCCCCGGCTGCTCCACACGGCGATCCAGCACGCCGTCGGCCGCGGCGGCGTCAGCGTCGTCTCGCTGCCCGGCGACGTCGCCGCCGAGCCGGCCCCGGAGAAGACCGTGGAGTCCGCGCTCGTCACCACCCGGCCCACCGTCCGCCCGGGCGACGCCGAGGTCGACGCCCTGGTCCGGATGATCGACGACGCCGACCGCGTGACGCTCTTCTGCGGCAGCGGCACCGCCGGTGCCCACGCCGAGGTGATGCGGTTCGCCGAGCGGATCAAGGCGCCGGTCGGCCACGCCCTGCGCGGCAAGGAGTGGATCCAGTACGACAACCCGTACGACGTCGGCATGAGCGGACTGCTCGGGTACGGCGCCGCCTACGAGGCCACCCACGAGTGCGACCTGCTGATCCTGCTCGGCACCGACTTCCCGTACAACGCCTTCCTGCCCGACGACGTCAAGATCGTCCAGGTGGACGTGAGGGCCGAGCACCTCGGGCGCCGCTCCCGGCTCGACCTCGCCGTCTGGGGCGACGTCCGGGAGACCCTGCGCTGCGTGATCCCCCGGGTCCGGGCCAAGAAGGACCGGCGCTTCCTCGACAAGATGCTCAAGAAGCACGCCGACGCCCTCGAAGGGGTCGTCAAGGCCTACACCCGCAAGGTCGAGAAGCACACCCCGATCCACCCCGAGTACGTCGCCTCCGTCCTCGACGAACTCGCCGACGACGACGCCGTCTTCACCGTCGACACCGGCATGTGCAACGTCTGGGCGGCCCGCTACCTCACGCCCAACGGGCGGCGCAGGATCATCGGCTCGTTCAGCCACGGCTCGATGGCGAACGCGCTCCCGCAGGCGATCGGCGCCCAGTTCACCGATCTGAACCGACAGGTCGTCTCGCTCTCCGGCGACGGCGGCTTCTCCATGCTCATGGGCGACTTCCTCACCCTGGTCCAGTACGACCTGCCCGTGAAGGTCGTGGTGTTCAACAACTCCTCGCTCGGCATGGTCGAGCTGGAGATGATGGTCGCCGGCCTGCCCTCCTACGGGACGACGAACAAGAACCCGGACTTCGCCGCCATCGCCCGCGCCGCCGGCGCCCACGGCATCCGGGTCGAGAAGCCCAAGCAGCTCGCGGGCGCCCTCAAGGAGGCCTTCAAGCACAAGGGCCCGGCCCTGGTGGACGTCGTCACCGACCCCAACGCGCTCTCCATCCCGCCCAAGATCAAGGCGGACATGGTGACCGGCTTCGCGCTCTCCGCGAGCAAGATGGTCCTGGACGGGGGCGTGGGCAGGATGCTCCAGATGGCCCGCTCCAACCTGCGGAACGTGCCCAGGCCCTGACCCCCCGCCACGACCCATGTATGCCGACGGTCCCGTGGGGCATGCATCCCCGTGAGCCTGTTCGACGCGACCACGGGTGGGGGGACATGACCGGGGAGGCACGACAGCCGACTCAGCTGCTCAGAAAGGTGGGGTGCGCGGATCTCACCGCGGTGCCGGAAGTGCGGCACGCCCTGCGGGAACTGCTGCGGAAGTGGGGCGACCCGGGCGCCTCGGACGTGGCCGAGCTCCTCACCAGCGAGCTGGTGACCAACGCCCTGGTCCACACCGACCACGGGGCCGTCGTGACCGCGACGGTCGTCCCCGAGCAGTTACGGGTCGAGGTGCGCGACTTCGTCCCGGGCCTGAGGGCGCCGGAGGCACCGCCCGCCGACGACCGCACGAACGGCCGGGGACTCGTCCTCGTCCAGGCGCTGGCCGACTCCTGGGGAGTCGAGGACCAGGGGGTGGGCAAGGTGGTGTGGTTCGAACTGAACGGCGGGGCCGCCTGAGGGGCGGCCCCGCCGTTCTCCGTGCTGTCGTACTGCTCAGCCGAACTGCTGCTCCAGGTCCTTGAGCTTGCGCTCCAGGGAGTCGAGACGGGGCAGCGCCTGGGTGTCGTCCTCGGCGGTGAGGTCCACCGCCCGGGAGTCTCCCGCACGGGGCTCATCGCCCCTCACGGCTTGCAGGGATGGCCGGGGTCGAAGCGGCAGCTGTCCGGGATCCGCTATGGCGGGCTCCACGACGGGCGCCTGGACGGCGCCCGTCGTGGAGCCCGACCCGGAGACCTGGGCGGGCGCCGTGCCCGGGGCGGCCGTGGCGTTCAGCGCCGCCATCTCGACCTGGCGGCCACCGCCGCGGCCGATCCCGAAGGACCGGTGCTGACGGTTGATCGCCTTGAGCCGGGCCCGGTCCAGCTTCACCTGGCCCCGCCTGCGGATCCGGTTCTGCTCCTTCTCCTTGCGGTCCTCCCGCACCTCGTCGACCGCCTCGTCCAGGGTCCGCACGTTCTCCAGGAGCATCAGGGACCAGGCCGCGAAGGTCTCCCGGGGCGCCCTCAGCCAGCGGACGATCCGGATCTGCGGCAGCGGGCGGGGCACGAGGCCCTGCTCGCGCAGCGCGGCCCGGCGCGTCTGCTTCAGCGCCCGGTCGAAGAGGACCGCCGCCGAGAGGGACATCCCCGCGAAGAACTGCGGGGCTCCGTCGTGGCCGAGGCCCCTGGGCGCGTGCACCCAGTTGAACCAGGCCGCCGCGCCCGCGAACAGCCAGACGAGCAGGCGCGAGCCGAGGGCCGCGTCGCCGTGGCTGGCCTCGCGGACGGCGAGGACCGAGCAGAACATGGCCGCGCCGTCGAGCCCGAAGGGCACGAGGTACTCCCAGCCGCCGGAGAGGCTGAGGTTCTGGCGGCCGAAGCCCACGAGGCCGTGGAAGGAGAGCGCGGCCGCGACGGCCGCACAGCAGAACAGCAGGCCGTACGAGGCGAATCCGTAGATCGCCTCCTTGCGCCTCCGGCGCTCCTCGCTGCGTTCCCAGGAGTCCTCGGCCGGGGCCTGGTCACCGGCGCGCTTCCCGCGCGCGAGCACCGCCACCGCCGTCAGGACCCCGGCGACCATCACGCCGCCGGGAAGCAGCCAGTCCAGCGATATGTCGGTCAGTCTCATGCGGTGTCCCTTGCATCGCGGTAGGGCGTTCGGTCGCCCATACTGACCGACCCCGCGCGGCGCTCACGCCGTTTCCGGGCAAGACCACGCCATCGGGGTGCCGGTCCGTGCGAATAGGAGCGATCTGGTCGAACGCCCTTGCAGGGAAGGGGAGTTGCGTTCGATTGGCGCCACCCTTCCGGGTGGCGTAATCGTCAGGCGGCCGCGGTCAGCCGGCGCACCCGGTCGGCGTCGCAGGTGCGCGGGCAGGTGACGCAGGTGTCCTCGGGGCGCAGCGTGTAGAAGAAGCAGCAGGTGGCCCGGTCGCGGGTGGTGAGCGGGGCGCCGTCCGGCCCCTCGGCGCCGGGCAGCTCCCGGAAGCCCGCGGCCCCCGCGTACGGCTTGTGCGGCTTGGCGGTGCCCGGCATCAAGAGCTCCAGCTCCTCCGTGGCCCGCCGCTCCTCGCCGAGCAGGTTGCCCACGTACCAGAGGCCCTCGACGATCTCGTCCGTCGCCATGCCCCACAGGGCCCGGCGGCCGCGCCGCATCCGGGAGCCGAAGCCGTCGAGGACCGCCTCGAAGTGCTCGGCGAGCGAGGAGCGCACCTCGGCCCGCAGCGCCTCCTCGTCGGCGACGACCCGGGCGCCGGGCAGGTCCGCGGCGGGATCGCCCGGCAGGCAGGCGAACTCCTCGATCCGGACCGCCATGCGCCCGAGCGTGCGCTGGAAGGCGACGTTCCGGACGGGGAGGCGGGGCACCCGGCGGTCCAGGAACCACGGGACGGTGACCAGGAGGCAGGCGGGCCAGGCGTAGCGGTGCAGTCCGAAGCTGGCGACGACGTCGGGACGGGCCTGCGCGCCGTAGTCGCGCCGCACCTGCTCGTCGTCCCAGGCCAGGAAGGCGTCCAGCTCGGCGCCGCCGGCCGCGAGCGCCTCCGCGCCGACCCAGCCCTCGCCGCGCGGCAGGAGGTCGCCGGGGGCGTGTTCCTCTATGCGCAGGTACGAGAAGACCTCGGCGAGGCGGGCGTAGGAGGCCGCGACGGGTGAGGCGGACGGGGCGGGCAACAGGGCGGGGACGGTCATGCGGACCACCGAATCGCGATCGTCGACAGGTAAGGCTTACCTTACCCGATTCGATCGGGTGTCTCACCACCAGCACACCGTTCCGACCCGGGAGGCGTCTCTCACACCCTCGGCACCGGCCCGTTCGCCTATGGTGCACAGGGGACCCGCGCGACGCGAGCCGGGCCCGGTACGAGGCCCCAGGAGGACCCGGGTGGAGCAGGGAGCGGCGCGCGAGCGGACGACGGGGGCCCCGTCCCCGGACTCGCCCCCCGCCGACGCCGCGCACGGGGAGCCGGCGGACCCGGCCGGGACCCCGGACGCGCGCTCCGCCCGCGTACCCGGCCAGGCCCGGTTCGGGGAGACGGGCGGGGGAGCGGAACCGGAGCGGTACCAGGACGCGGCCCCGGCCCCCGGCGACCTCCCGGACGCGCGCGGCGAGCATGCCCGCGGCGGCCCGGCCGGGCTCGTGCCCCGGTCCGTGCGGCGGCACTCCGTGCGCGGACAGGTCCTCGAAGCGCTCCGCACCGCCCTGGTCGGCGGCGAGCTCGTCCCCGGCGAGGTGTACTCCGCGCCCGCCCTCGCCGAGCGCTTCGGCGTCTCCGCCACCCCCGTCCGCGAGGCCATGCAGCGCCTGGCCGTCGAGGGCGCCGTCGAGGTCGTGCCGAACCGCGGCTTCCGCGTCACCGAGCGCACCCCCCGCGAGCTCGCCGAGCTGGCCGAGATCCGCGCGCTCATCGAGGTCCCCGTCATGCTGCGGCTCGCCCGCACCGTCCCGGCCGCCCGCTGGGCCGGGCTGCGCCCGCTGGCCGAGGCCACCGCGACGGCCGCGGCCCGGGGCGACCGCGCCCACTACGCCGAGGCCGACCGCGCCTTCCACCGGGCCGTCCTCTCCCTCGCCGGGAACCGGCAGCTCCTCGCCGTCGCCGACGACCTCCACCGCCGCTCCCAGTGGCCCCTGATCAGCGCCCCCGCCGTCAGCCACGGCGTCCTCGTCGCCGACGCCGCCGAGCACACCGCCCTGCTCGACGCCCTGATCGCCCAGGACCTGACGGTCGTCCGGGCCCTGGTGCGGGAGCACTTCACCGGATCGGAGTGCTGAGCGCCCGGGACGACTAAGGTCGGGGGCGTCAGCCGCTCGCACCGTGCCGTCCGTGAGGTGTCCCCATGCCGTCCGCGACCCCGTCCCCGGCCTGGGACGGACGCCGGCCCTCCACCGGTACGGAACCCGGGGCAGCGGCCCTGCTCGGCTGGCTCACCGACCCCGACGCGCCCCGGATCTGCCTCGTCACCGGCGCCCCCGGCAGCGGCAAGACGGCCCTGCTCGGCTGGCTCGCCGCGCACGGCCCGCGCTCCGGCCGCCCCCGCCGCCGCTCCGCCCGGGTGCTCGTCCCGCTGGCGGGACAGAGCGTCCTCGGCGTCACCTGGACCGTCGCCGACCGCCTCGGCGTGGTCGCCGGGACGCCGGGCGACCTCGTCGACGCCCTCGCCACCGGCGAGGCGCGGCCCACCGGCCGGACCGTCCTCCTCCTCACGGACCTGCACGCCGCCGCCGAACCCGGGGCGCTCGCCCGGCTGGTCGCGGAACTCGCCGGAGTGGGCCGGGTCCGGCTCGTGGTCGAGGCCCGCGACGACACCCCCGCCCTGACCGCCCTGCGCGCCGACCGCCGGGTCGCCGTCGTGGACCTGGACGGCGACCCCGGACCCCTCGACGCGGCCGGGGAGCCCGCCGCCCGGCCGCTGCCGGACCTCTCCGACCCGGCCGCCGTCTGCGCCGCCGACCCGCTGCTCGTCACCACGGCGTACGTCACCGGCTCCGCCCCGGCCGGCGTGCCCGGCACCCTCGACGGGCCCGAGCCGTCCGGCCGCCCCGGCGAGACCACCGCCGACGACCACGGCGGCCTGCGCACCGCCTGGATGCGGGCCGGGCAGTCGCTCTGCCGGGCCCAGCCCCCGGCGGAACGGGCCCTGGTGCTGCTCGCCGCGCTCGGCGACGGGGCCGACCCCCGGCTGCGCCCCGCCCTCGCCGACCTCGCGGCGGCCGCGCCCTGGCGGCTCCGCTGGGCCCGCCACCGCGGCGACCTGACCCCGCCCTGGCCGGGCCCGGTCGCCGTCCTCGGCGCGGCGGGCGGCCCGCTGGAGGGCACCCTGCTCGTGAGCGACCGCACCGGCACCGTACGCCTGCTGCACGAGGCCGACGCGAGCTCCGCCGGGCGCCTGGCGCACACCGTCCCCGGCCGGATCGCCGCCCTCGCGCCCGCGCCGGACGGCACGGTGCTGATCCTGGACGACCGGGGCCGGCTGCACGCCGTACGGGGAACGGCGCCCCGGCCCCCGTACCTGGAGCGCCTCACCGAGGCGGTCTCCGCGACCCTCGCCCGCCACCCCGGCACGGCCCTCGCGGCGATCGGCGGTTCGGTGGTGGTGGGGGACCGGCTCGGCTCCGTGCACGCCTTCGGCCTCACCGGCCTCCACCAGGCGGCCTCCCACAGCGGCCGGGTCACGGCGGTCGCGGCGGTGGAGTCCGAGACCCCCTTCGTCTGCTCCGGCGGCGCCGACGGGACCGTACGGCTCTGGACGCCGGGCCGCGACCCGCGCCCCGAACCCCTGGCCGAACGCCGCTCGCCGGTGGTCTCGCTGCACGCCGCGGAGACCCCGCACGGCCCCCTGGTCGCCGCGGCCTGGGCCGACGGCATCGTCGAACTCCACCGGCCGGAGGGCGGCCCGAAGCTCTCCTTCCGCCCGGGCCCCCCGGTCCGCGCCGTCGCCGTCACCGGCTCCGGGTCCCTCCTCGTCGGCACCGACGAGAGCCTGCTGTGCCTCGCGGCGAGGAGGTGACCCGGCGGGGGCGCGTCCGGCGGATCCGGCCGTGATCCGCCGGACGCGCCCCGGGTGACCCGGCGAGGTGACCCGGCGTCAAGAGGCCTTCGGACGGAGGCCTTTCACGTGGCCGGGTGCGGGGTGAGCTGGGCCGACAGCCAGGTCGGCACCCCGCCGAGCAGCCGGAAGAGGCGCCGCGCCTCCGCCCGCAGCCGTCCGGCCTCCGGTTCGGTCTCCGTGGTGGCCAGGGCGGTGAGGGCCGGAGCCGTACCCACCAGGTAGCCCAACTCCTCCCGGATCCTCAGCGATTCGGCGAACCCGTGCCGCGCCTCCGCCAACTCGCCCTCCCGCAGGGCCAGTCCGGCGAGGTGGCGCCACGTCGAGGAGAGCAGCAGCGCGTCCCCCTGGGCGACCGCCCCCGCGTGCGCCCTGCGGTACGCGGCCAGGGCCGCCTGCGGGGAGTCGCCGAGGTTCTGGGCGACGAGGCCGCGCCGGAAGTCGAGCAGCGGCCTGCCCTCGGCGGAGGGGGCGATCAGGGCCGCCGCCCGGCCCAGGGCCATCCGGGCCTCGTCGGCCCGGTCGCGGACCCCGAGGAGGGTGGACGCGTAGGCGAGGTAGCCGCGTTCGCAGGCGGCGGCCCCGCGCTCCTCGTCGGTGCGGGCGACCGCCTCGGCCGTCCTCAGGGCCTCCTCGGCGTCGGCCCAGCCCTTCTCGGTGTAGAGGCAGCGCTCGATGAGCAGCGCGGCCCGTTCGAGCGCCGCGGTCGGTTCGGCGGCGCGCGGTGCGAGCAGCGCGGCCGCGTCCGTCCAGCAGCCCCGGGAGCGGAGACGCCACACGGCGGTCTCCACGGGAGTCTCCCTGCCGTGGGCGAGGGACGGATCTTCGCCATCCCTTGATTCGGAACCAGACATGGCGGTATCCGCCACATTGCCCTCCCCGAGCGCGCCATCGAGCTGTTGAGTAGACCCGCATCTCAGCACGAAGCGGCATACCCGGCCAAGGGGTCGGGTGAAAGATTTCACAAAGGGACGATCGGTGTGGTGACCACCCTTCGCAGCGCCCCCGACGGCCCGTCAGATCGCGGCGGGGCCTGGGGCGGGGCCCCGGCGGGGCCCGTGCGCCGACCCGGCCGGCGGGCCCCCACCAGCCCGTACGCCACTCCTTCGGACTCCTCCGGAGGAGTGAATTTCCGGATGTCTTTCCGGGCTTCCGCCGAAGGCGCTCAGCTCATCCGCAGGGCCAGGAAGAAGTCGAGCTTGTCCTCCAGGCGGGACAGGTCGCGGCCGGTGAGCTGTTCGATCCGGCCCACCCGGTACCGCAGTGTGTTCACGTGCAGGTGGAGCCGGGACGCGCAGCGCGTCCAGGAGCCGTCGCAGTCCAGGAAGGCCTCCAGGGTCGGGATCAGCTCCGCCCGGTGGCGCCGGTCGTAGTCCCGCAGCGGGTCGAGCAGCCGGGCCGTGAACGCCCGGCGGACGTCGTCCGGGACGAACGGCAGCAGCAGCACGTGCGAGGCCAGCTCGTGGTGGCCGGCCGCGCAGACCCGGCCCGGACGGGCCGCCGCGACCCGGCGGGCGTGCCGGGCCTCCTCCAGGGCCCCGCGCAGGCCCTCCGCCGAGTGCACGGCCGCGCTGACGCCCAGGGTCAGGCGCCCGTCGTCGGCGAGGCCCGCGGAGAGCGGGGCCCGTACGGAGGCGAGGAGCGCGTCGGCGTGCAGGCCGACGGTTCCGGCACCGCCCTCGTCCTCGCTGTCCGGCAGCGGCCCGGCGGCCAGCGGCACCAGGGCGATGGCCTCGTCCCCGCTGTGCGCGACGGCGATCCGGTCGGCGGACTCGGCGCCGACGGCCGCCGGGTCCACGAGGATCTCCTCCAGGAGCGCCTGTGCGACCGGCCCGCCGTCCACCGGGGAGCCCAGGCCGGCCTCCTGCTCCCACTCCACCCGGGCGACGACGACCTGCCAGTGCGGGGCCGTGCCGAGTCCGGGCAGCAGCACCGGGGCGGCCACCCGCAGCCGGGCCGCGATCTCGGCGGGCGCGGCGCCCGTCTGGACCAGCTCCAGGACCTCCTGGGCGAGCCGGCGCCGCACGGTGCGGGCCGCGTCGCGCCGGTCCCGCTCGACCGCGATCAGCTGGGTCACGCCCTGGAGCAGGTCCAGCCGGGCGGCCGGCCAGTCCCCGGCGTCCGCCTCGACGGCGAGCAGCCAGTCCGAGAGGACCGTCTCGCGCACGTCCCGGACGGCCGGGGCGGCGCCCCGGCCGGTGTTGCGGATCGGGAAGAGCGAGTACGTCGTGCCGCCGCCGGAGACCCGGTGCGGGCCGCGCCGGCCGGTCCGGACGGCGGCCAGGTGCTCACCGGCCAGGGAGGCGGCGAGCCCGCTGTCCAGGGGCTCCCCGGCGCCCGCGATCCGGCGGCCGGTGGGGGAGAGGACCCAGGCCCGCAGGTCCAGGTCGGAGCCGAGCAGGTCGAGCACGACCTCGGGGCCGCCGCCCGCCGGGCCGGAGGTCATCAGGCGCCGGTGCCGGTCCACGACGGCCGCCAGGTCCCCGGCCCGCTCGCCCGACACCTGTCGAACGACGTGCTCGGTGATCGTCGCGAACGCAACGGACTCGTTGACCGCGAAGAGCGGCAGCCGATGGCGCAAACACGCCTGTACGAGATCGTCGGGGATGTCCCCGAGCTCCGCCTCGCCCGCCGCGAGCGCCGCCACCCCGGCCGAGGCCAGGATCCGGACGAAGGGCTCGGCGTCCTCGGGCTCCCGCAACCAGGCGAGACCGGTCAGGACCAGTTCCCCGCCGGACAGGTAACGGCTGGGGTCCTTGAGGTCCGTCGTCATCACGCCCCGGACGGTGCGGTCCAGCTCGTCGTCGCCGCCGAGCAGGCGCAGCCCCAGCGCGTCGTTCTCCAGCAGTGCGCGCAGCCGCATGATGTCGCCGCCGTCCTTCTCGTCAGTGGTCGTGGGTGTCGCATTGTCGACGGGTCGGTGGTGCCACCGTTTCCATGGGGAAACGGTGAGGTTTCCGTTCTCCGTCTTTCGTTCGAATCTACAAGACGACGATGGGCACCAGCCAACTCCTTCATGTTTTCGGTGACTGCACCCGGGCGATCGTGGCCTTGTGTACTAGGCCACACACCGCGTGAACAGCACATGAACAAGTCGAGGGCCGGCCGTCTTCCCGGGCCCATCCGCACCGCACTGATCATCCGATCACCAGAATCACTAGAAGAGAGCCACCATGGACTTCCTTCGCCCCGCCAGCTGGGAGGAGGCGCTCGCCGCCAAGGCCGAGCACCCCACGGCCGTGCCCATCGCGGGCGGTACCGACGTCATGGTCGAGATCAACTTCGACCACCGGCGTCCCGAGTACCTCCTGGACCTGAACCGTATCGAGCTGCTGAGCGAGTGGGAGGTCGGCGAGGAGAACGTCCGGCTCGGCGCCTCCGTCCCGTACACCCGGATCATGGAGAGCCTGCGGGACGAGCTGCCCGGTCTGGCGCTCGCCTCGCACACGGTCGCCTCCCCGCAGATCCGCAACCGCGGCGGCGTCGGCGGCAACCTCGGCACCGCCTCCCCGGCCGGCGACGCCCACCCGGCCCTGCTCGCCGCGGGCGCCGAGGTCGAGGTCGAGTCGGTGCGCGGCAGCCGCTTCATCCCGATCGACGCGTTCTACACGGGCGTGAAGCGCAACGCCCTGGAGCCCGACGAGCTCATCAAGACCGTCCACATCAAGAAGGCGGACGGCCCCCAGCAGTACTCCAAGGTCGGCACCCGCAACGCGATGGTCATCGCCGTCTGCGCCTTCGGTCTCGCGCTCCACCCGGAGACCCGGACCGTGCGCACCGGCATCGGCTCCGCCGCGCCGACCCCGATCCGCGCCAAGGAGGCCGAGGCCTTCCTGAACGCGGCCCTGGAGGAGGGCGGCTTCTGGGACAACGGAAAGATCATCACCCCGTCGATCGCGAAGCAGTTCGCCGACCTCTGCTCGGGCGCCGCGAACCCGATCGACGACGTCCGGGGCACCGCGAAGTACCGCCGCCACGCCGTCGGCATCATGGCCCGCCGCCAGCTCGGCTGGACCTGGGAGCAGTACCGCGGCACCGGCCGCACGCTTGAGGGAGCTGCATAACATGCGCGTCAATTTCACGGTCAACGGACGTCCGCAGGAGGCCGACGACGTCTGGGAGGGCGAGTCCCTCCTCTACGTCCTGCGCGAGCGGATGGGCCTTCCCGGCTCCAAGAACGCCTGCGAGCAGGGCGAGTGCGGTTCCTGCACGGTCCGCCTCGACGGCGTCCCCGTCTGTTCCTGTCTCGTCGCCGCCGGCCAGGTCGAGGGCCGCGAGGTCGTCACGGTCGAGGGCCTCGCCGAGTTCGCCAAGGAGCGCGCGGAGCACGGCTCCTGCGGAACGGGCGCCTGCGGCACCCCGCTCGACGCCGCCAAGAGGTGGCAGGCCAAGCCCGGTCAGGACTCCCAGACCGGCGAGGGCGTCGAACTCTCCCCGATCCAGCAGGCGTTCATCGACGCCGGCGCCGTCCAGTGCGGCTTCTGCACCCCCGGTCTGCTGATCGCCGCCGACGAGCTCCTGGAGCGGCAGAGCGACCCGTCCGACCAGGACATCCGTGAGGCCCTCTCCGGCAACCTGTGCCGCTGCACGGGCTACGAGAAGATCCTCGACGCGGTCCGCCTCGCGGCCGCCCGTCAGGGAGAGGCGGTCTGACCATGGCGCAGAACACCCGTACCGTCCCCGCCGGTACGCCCACCAACGTCACCCAGAACCACACCAAGGGCGGCATCGGCGAGTCCACGCTCCGCCCCGACGGCACCCTCAAGGTCACCGGAGAGTTCGCGTACTCCTCGGACATGTGGCACGAGGACATGCTCTGGGGCCAGACCCTCCGCTCCACCGTCGCCCACGCCGAGATCGTCTCCATCGACGTCTCCGAGGCCCTGGCGATGTCCGGCGTGTACGCCGTCCTCACCTACGACGACCTGCCGGCCGAGACGAAGAACTACGGCCTGGAGATCCAGGACACCCCCGTCCTCGCCCACGGCCGGGTGCGGCACCACGGCGAGCCGGTCGCCCTGATCGCCGCCGACCACCCGGAGACGGCCCGCCGCGCCGCCGCCAAGGTGAGGATCGAGTACAAGGAGCTGCCCCTCGTCACCGACGAGGCCTCCGCGCTCGCCCCCGACGCGCCCCTCCTCCACGAGGGCCGCGACGACCACCACGCGGGACACGTCCCGCACCCCAACATCGTGCACCGCCAGCCGATCGTCCGCGGAAACGTGGAGGAGGCCCGCAAGCGGGCCGACGTGATCGTCGAGGGCGAGTACGTCTTCGGCATGCAGGACCAGGCCTTCCTCGGCCCCGAGTCCGGCCTCGCCGTACCGGCCGAGGACGGCGGCGTCGACCTGTACGTCGCCACCCAGTGGCTCCACTCCGACCTGCGGCAGATCGCGCCCGTCCTCGGCCTGCCCGAGGAGAAGGTCCGCATGACGCTCTCCGGCGTCGGCGGCGCCTTCGGCGGCCGCGAGGACCTGTCGATGCAGATCCACGCCTGCCTCCTGGCGCTCCGCACCGGCAAGCCGGTCAAGATCGTCTACAACCGCTTCGAGTCCTTCTTCGGCCACGTGCACCGCCACCCGGCGAAGCTCCACTACGAGCACGGCGCCACCAAGGACGGCAAGCTCACCCACCTCAAGGCCCGGATCGTCCTCGACGGCGGCGCCTACGCCTCGGCCTCCCCGGCCGTCGTCGGCAACGCCTCCTCGCTCGGCGCCGGCCCCTACGTGGTCGACGACGTCGAGATCGAGGCGGTCGCCCTCTACACCAACAACCCGCCCTGCGGCGCGATGCGCGGCTTCGGCGCGGTCCAGGCGTGCTTCGCGTACGAGGCGCAGATGGACAAGCTCGCGGCGAAGCTGGGCATGGACCCGGTCGAGTTCCGGCAGATCAACGCCATGGAACAGGGCACGCTCATGCCCACGGGACAGGTCGTCGACTCGCCCGCCCCGGTCGCCGAGCTGCTCCGCCGGGTCAAGGCCCGCCCGATGCCGCCCGAGCAGCAGTGGCTCGCCGCCGGAGAGCAGGCCGACGTCCGCGCGCTGCCCGGCGGCCTCTCCAACACCACGCACGGCGAGGGCGTCGTCCGCGGCGTCGGCTACGCCGTCGGCATCAAGAACGTCGGCTTCTCCGAGGGCTTCGACGACTACTCGACCGCCCGCGTGGTCCTCCAGGTCATCAACGGCGAGCCCGTCGCCATGGTCCACACGGCCATGGCGGAGGTCGGCCAGGGCGGCGTCACCGTGCACGCCCAGATCGCCCGCACCGAGCTCGGCGTCACGCAGGTCACCATCCACCCGGCCGACACCCAGGTCGGCTCCGCCGGCTCCACGTCCGCCTCCCGGCAGACGTACATGACCGGCGGCGCGGTGAAGAACACCTGCGAGGCCGTCCGCGAGAAGGTCCTGGAGATCGGCCGCCGCAAGAACGGCTCCTACCACCCCGCCTGGGCGACCGCCGAACTCCTCCTGGAGGGCGGCAAGGTCGTCACCGACGGCGGCGAGGTCCTCGCGACCCTCGCCGACGTCCTGGAGGGCGAGGACCCGGTCGACCTGGAGCTGGAGTTCCGGCACCGCCCGACCGTCCCCTTCGACCTGGTCACCGGCCAGGGCGACGGCCACGTCCAGTACACCTTCGCCGCGCACCGCGCGGTCGTCGAGGTGGACACCGAGCTCGGCCTCGTCAAGGTCGTCGAGCTCGCCACCGCCCAGGACGTGGGCAAGGCGCTCAACATGCTCTCCGTCGTCGGCCAGATCCAGGGTGGCACCACCCAGGGCCTGGGCGTCGCGGTGATGGAAGAGATCATCGTGGACCCGAAGACCGCGAAGGTGCGCAACCCCTCCTTCACGGACTACCTGATCCCGACGATCCTCGACACGCCGACCATCCCGGTCGACGTGCTCCAGCTGGCCGACCCCAACGCGCCGTACGGCCTGCGGGGACTCGGCGAGGCCCCGACCCTGTCGTCCACCCCGGCCGTCCTCGCGGCGATCCGGAACGCGACGGGCCTGGAGCTCAACAAGACGCCGGTCCGCCCCGAGGCGCTCACCGGCACCCTGTAGGACCCTCCGGGCGGTACGGCCCGTACCGGGAACGCCACCCTCCCCGCCCGTACCGCCCGGAGCCCCCCGTTCGTCTCGGGCCGTCCCCCGGGTCGTGCAGCCGTGCACCATCCCAAATCCCGCAGCTTCACCGGACCAGAACCCTTCGAAGTCCGTCGCGGGTGCCCCTTTGAACCTTGGGAGTAGGCCCCATGACCCAGTCGTCAGTGGAGCCCAAGACCAGCGCCGAGGACGCGGGCTCCGGCTCGCGCACCCCCGCCGGCAGGTCTTGGCTCGACCGGTACTTTCACATCTCGGAGAGAGGATCCTCCGTCGCGACGGAGGTCCGCGGCGGCGTCACCACCTTCATGGCGATGGCGTACATCCTCCTGCTCAACCCCCTGATCCTCAGCGGCAAGGACGTCGACGGGAACCTGCTCGGCCAGCCGGCCCTCATCACGGCCACCGCCCTCGCCGCGGCCGCGACGACCCTCCTGATGGGCTTCTGGGGCAAGGTCCCGCTCGCCCTCGCCGCCGGTCTGAGCGTCTCCGGCGTGATGGCCTCGCAGGTCGTCCCCGTCATGACCTGGCCGCAGGCCATGGGCATGTCCGTGGCGTACGGCGCGGTGATCTGCCTCCTGGTGGTCACCGGCCTCCGCGAGATGATCATGAACGCGATCCCGCTCGCCCTGAAGCACGCCATCACCATCGGCATCGGCCTCTTCATCGCGATCATCGGCTTCGTGAAGGCCGGCTTCGTCCACGAGAACCCCGCCCCGGGCGGCGGCCCCGTCTCCCTCGGCCCGGCCGGCGAGCTCCAGGGCTGGCCCGTCCTGATCTTCGCCGTCACCCTGCTCCTGATCTTCGCCCTCCAGGCCCGCAACATCCCCGGCGCCATCCTCATCGGCATCGTCGTCGGCACGGTCGTCGCGGTGATCCTCAACGCGGTCGCCGACATATCCGCCAAGGCCTGGTTCTCCGGTCCGCCGGAGCTGCACGGCAGCGCCGTCTCCGCCCCCGACTTCTCGCTCCTCGGAGAGGTCTCCTTCAGCGGCTGGGGAGACGTCGGCTACATCACGATCACCATGATCGTCTTCACCCTGGTGCTGGCCGGCTTCTTCGACGCCATGGCGACCATCCTGGGCGTCGGCACCGAGGCCAGGCTCGCCGACGACAAGGGCCGCATGCCCGGCCTCTCCAAGGCCCTCTTCATCGACGGCGCCGGCGGCGTCATCGGCGGCGGCGTCGGCGCCTCGGGCCAGACGGTCTTCGTCGAGTCCGCCACCGGCGTCGGCGAGGGCGCCCGCACCGGCCTGGCCTCCGTGGTCACCGGCGGCTTCTTCGCCCTCTGCCTCTTCTTCACCCCGCTCACCGCGATCGTGCCGCAGGAGGTCGCCGCCGCGGCCCTGGTCGTCATCGGCTCGATGATGATGCAGAACGCCAAGCACGTGGACTGGAGCGACCGCTCCGTGGCGATCCCGGTCTTCCTCACCGTGGTCCTGATGCCGTTCACGTACACCATCACCACGGGTGTCGCCGCCGGTGTCATCTCCTACGCGGTGATCAAGACCGCGCAGGGGAAGGCGAGGGAGGTCGGGGCCTTCATGTGGGGCCTGACCGCGATCTTCGTCGTGTACTTCGCCATCCATCCGATCGAGAGCTGGCTCGGCGTCGGCTGACGCCCCCACCGCCCTCCCGCACCTTCCAAGGAGAACCGAGATGCTGGACATCGCCGAAGAGCTGCACCGGTGGGTCGAGCAGGGACGCGACTTCGCCGTCGCCACCGTGGTGGCGGTCGGCGGCAGCGCGCCCCGGCAGCCGGGCGCCGCGCTCGCCGTCGACAGCGAGGGCACGGCGATCGGATCGGTCTCCGGCGGGTGCGTGGAGGGCGCGGTCTACGACCTGTGCGTCCAGGCCCTCGATGACGGACGCGCCGTCGTCGAGCGCTTCGGCTACAGCGACGAGGACGCCTTCGCCGTCGGCCTGACCTGCGGCGGGATCATCGACATCCTCGTCACCCCGGTCCGCGGCGGGGTCCTCCCCGCCGCGCTCGCCGCCGCCGTCGAGGGCGAGGCGGCGGCCCTGGCCCGGATCGTCTCCGGCCCCGACGACCTGCTCGGCCGGGCCCTCCTGGTCCGCCCCGACGGCTCGTACGAGGGAAAGCTCGGCGGCCACCCCGAACTGGACCGCACCGCGGCCGGCGAGGCCCGCGCGATGCTCGACGGGGGCCGCACCGGCACCGTGGAGATCGGCGAGGACGGCAGCCGCTGCGGACAGCCCCTGACCCTCCTGGTCGAGTCCTCCGTCCCCGCCCCCCGCATGATCGTCTTCGGCGCCATCGACTTCGCCGCCGCGCTCGTCCGGGTCGGCAAGTTCCTCGGCTACCACGTCACCGTCTGCGACGCCCGGCCCGTCTTCGCGACCCCGGCCCGCTTCCCCGAGGCCGACGAGCTCGTCGTCGAATGGCCCCACCGCTACCTGGAGTCCACCGAGGTCGACGGCCGGACCGTGCTCTGCGTCCTCACCCACGACGCCAAGTTCGACGTCCCCCTGCTCCGGGTCGCCCTCCGGCTCCCCGTCGCCTACGTCGGCGCGATGGGCTCCCGCCGCACCCACCTGGACCGCAACGAGCGGCTGCGCGAGGTCGGCGTCACCGAACTCGAACTCGCCCGGCTGCGCTCCCCGATCGGCCTCGACCTCGGCGCCCGCACGCCGGAGGAGACCGCCCTCTCGATCGGCGCCGAGATCGTCGCCGACCGCCGGGGCGGCACGGGAACCTCCCTCACCGGAGCCCACACCCCGATCCACCACGACGGGCCCCGGGGGCCGGCGGGCCGGATAGGTTCGGCGGCCTAGGGCGTGTGCCGAAAGTGGCGCCGTCTGCCCGCCGGGCAGGCGGGACTTTCGACACACGCCCTAGGGGCGCTCCCGCCTCCGGGCCGGTTCCGCGGCCCGGAGGAGCGTCCCCGCCCCCGCCGTCAGGCCGGATCCACCGGAAGCGCCTCCCACGGGGGAGGCGCGAGCTGGTCCGTCCAGGCGGCCAGGGCCTCGCCGTCCACGCAGACGATCCCGCACGTGGCGGCGTACTCGGCGGCCGGCGCGGTGAGCGAGCTGGTGGTCACGAGCACGGCCACGTCCGCCTCGTGGACGGTGAAGCAGGTGCCGCCGAACCGCTGGAGGTCCTGGGAACCCACCCGGTGGTCGTCCGCGTACTGCTTGCACTGGAGCACCACCCGGCGCCCGTCCGCGGTCGTCGCGATCACGTCGGCGCCCAGGTCGCCCGCGCCGCCGACCACCTCCACGGGGGTGCAGCCGTCCCGCGCGCAGAGCGCGGCGACCGTGTGCTCGAAGCCGTCGGGGTCCACCGCCGCGTGATCCAGCGCGGTGTGGTCCAGCGGCGCGCGGTCCACCAGCGTGTGCTCCAGCACCTCCGCGCCGACGCCGGGCGCCGCCGGGACCGGCGCGGCGACGGCCGTACGGAAGGCCCCGCGCCTTCCGGCGGACGCCGCGCCCCTCCTGATCAGCGCGAACCCGACGGCCAGAGCCCCGAGGGCGGCGAACGCCACCAGAAGGGCGGCCGGCACCCCCGAGCCCCGGTCCCCGGCCGCCTCGGCCGTCTTGAAGAAGAGCGCCAGACCGCCCACGCACGTCCCCGCGAGCCCGACCGCGAGCACCAGATCGCGACCGATCGCCACGGGGCCGCGCCGGACCGCGCCCCTGTCCTGCCCGACGGATCCCATCAGGGCCCCTCCCTCCCTCGCGTACGACTCCTCGCGTACGACCCCGCCTGTACGACCCCGCCCGTGCGGCCCCTCGCGCGCGGCCCGTCCGGCCCCGCACGCGCCGCGCCCCCGACCCCGTGAGGGGCCGGGGGCCGCGGCGTGTGCCGACCCGGAGGGTCAGTGCTTGAAGGCGTCCTTCGTCTTCTCCTTGGCCTCCCGGGCGTCGCCCTTGGCGCGCTCGGCGCGGCCCTCGCCGGCCATCCGCTCGTCGCCGAGCGCACGGCCCGTGTTCTCCTTGACGGCGCCCTTGACCTGCTCGCCCATGGCCTTCATCTTCTCGTTGCCCGACACGTCGGCTCCTCTCCGAGAACCTGGAAAACCCTTGTCCTTGTGAAAGGCCGCATAACCGCGAACCGGCCCCCGAAACGGGGTCGTGGCTTCCGGGCGCGATAATCGAGGCGGCCACGCGTGCGGCCGACCATCCCGAGGACGAAGGACCGACGATGCTGAAAGAGGGCCGGCGAGTGCGGCTCACGGTGGACCTCAGGCTGGCCGGAGAGGTGGTCCCGGCCGGCGGACCCCCGGCGGAGCCGGGCGCCGGGGCGGGGTTCCTGGCCCTGGCGGCGGGCGCCGAGGGCACGGTCGAGCGGGTGGACGAGGACCGTCCGCAGAGCCCGGAGGTGCGCGAGTACGAGCGGCTCAAGTCCCTCCTGGACGACTTCGGCCACCAGATGCCCCCGGCCAGCGGGCGGCAGCTCGAAGAACGGGTCGCCGCCCTGGAACCCGCCTGGACCGCCCACCTGGAGCGCAAGCTCCGCACGGCCGTCCGCGTCCGCTTCGACAACGGCTTCGTGCTCGACGACGCGCCCGGGGACCTCTTCGCCCCCGCCTGACCGGGGCGCCCGGTCAGCGGGCGGATTCCCCGATGCCGGTCGAGAGGGCCACGTGACGCCACCGGTCGAGTTCGCGCCGCACCAGGTCCAGCTTCGCCTCGACGCGCTCCACCGCGTCCGCGCCCAACTGCAGCCGCAGCGGAGGCTCGGCGGCCTCCGTGACGTCGACGACGGCCCTGGCCGCCTTCGCCGGATCACCCGGCTGGCGGCCGTCGTTCCGGGCCAGCGCCTCGCGCACCGGCCCCGCGCCGACGGCGTAGTCCCCGATGGCGGCCGGCTCGACCCGGATGCTGGAGGCGCTGAGGAAGTCGGTGCGGAAGCCGCCCGGTTCCACGATCGTGACGCGCACGCCGAGCGGGGCCAGCTCGCCGTGCAGCGCTTCGGAGATGCCCTCCAGGGCGAACTTCGACGCACCGTACAGGCCCGCCGCCGGAACGGTGGCGAAGCCGCCCACGGAGCCGATGTTCACGACGTGTCCGGACCGTTGGGCGCGCAGCGTCGGCAGGGTCGCCCGCAAGGTGTTGAGCACGCCGAACACGTTGACGTCGAACAGCGCCCGGACGGCCTCGTCGGAGGTCTCCTCGACCGCTCCCACCAGGCCGTGACCCGCGTTGTTGACCACGACGTCGATCCGGCCGAACTCCTTCAGACCCGACTCCACCGCGGCCGCCAGCCGCTCCGGTTCGGTCACGTCCGCGGTCACCGCCAGCAGTCCGTCCGGCTTCTCCCCGTACGCGCGGAGCACCGCCGACGCGTCCCTCGCCGCGGCGATCACGCGATGCCCGCGGCCCAGCGCCTCACGCGTGATCTCCGCGCCGAGCCCGCGCGAGGCGCCCGTGACGAACCACACACCCATGTTCTTCCACCGTCCGATCGTCTTGTGGCCGACGGGTCGACGCTAGAACCTGGAGTGCCGTCCAAGTCAACGGGCTTGGGGCGCACAGGGGTTCGCGGCCCCCGCGCCGCACCGGCAGGCGTCAGGCGGCCGGTGCGGCCGGGGCCGCCCTGCGGACGTCCGCGAGGTACGCGGCCATGGCGTCCCGGTTGCGGGTCAGCCGGTCGATCCGCTGCGCCATGCGCGCGCACTCCAGCTCCAGGAGCGCGATCGTCTCCGGCGTCGGGTTCGGGATGTCGATGCGGCCGGGCGGTCCGAGGCAGGGCAGGATCCTGCGGATCGTCTGCGTCGAGAGGCCCGCGTCGAGCAGCCCGCGCACCTGCTGGACGCGGTCCACGCAGGGCTCGGGGTAGTCGCGGTAGCCGTTGGCGCACCGGTGGGAGGCGATGAGGCCCTGCTCCTCGTAGTAGCGCAGCATCCGGCGGGAGACCCCGGTGCGTTCCGACAGCTCCCCGATGCGCACGATCCCCGCCCTCCCCGCGTTCCCGCGACGCTCTTCCGGATCCCGCTTGACCTTCACATCAATGGAAGGGTTCGACCATGCTGCCATGTCGAGCACAGACCTGACCAGAGGACCCTCTCCCCGTCCCGCCGCCCCCTCGGGGCGGGCCGAAAACCCTTCCCCGTCCGGCGGGTTGCCCCTGCCGGCGCTGCTCGCCCTGGCGACCGCCGTGTTCATCACGAGCCTCACCGAGACGCTGCCCGCCGGGCTGCTGCCCGCGATGGGCGGCGACCTGGGCGTCGGCGAGTCCGCCGCCGGGCAGACGGTGACGATCTACGCCCTCGGCACCGTCCTCACCGCCGTCCCGCTCTCCGCCGCGACCGCCGGATGGCGCCGCCGCCGGCTCCTGCTGACGGCCATGGGCGGGTTCGCCCTCGCCAACACCGTGACGGCGCTCTCCGGTTCCTACGCGCTGACGATGGGGGCCCGGTTCGCCGCGGGGGTCGCGGCGGGCCTCGCGTGGGCGCTGCTCGCGGGCTATGCCCGGCGGATGGCCCCCGCGCATCTCCAGGGCAAGGCCATCGCGGTGGCCATGGCGGGCATCCCCGTCGCGCTCTCCCTCGGCGTGCCCGCCGGGACGTTCGTCGGCAGGGTCGTCGACTGGCGGACGGCCTTCCTCGTCATGACCGGCCTGACGCTGGTCCTCCTCGGCTGGATCCTGGCCGCCGTCCCGGACTACCCGGGACACCGCCCGGAGAAGGGCTCCTCGCCGTCGACGACGGCCGCGCTCAAGGTTCCCGGCGTCGCCCCGGTCCTCGCCGTCACCCTCGTCTTCGTCCTCGCCCACACCCTCCTCTACACCTACATCGCCGCCTTCCTCGACCGCCTCGGGATGGGCGGCCGGGCCGACGTCGTCCTCCTGGTCTTCGGCGCCGCCTCGCTGCTGAGCATCTGGGCCGTCGGCAGCCTGATCAACCGCCGGCTCCGGGCCCTGATGATCACCGGCACGCTGCTCGTCGCGGTGGCCGGCGGGATCCTCGCGCTGTTCGCGCGGTCGCCCGCGCTCGTGTACGGCGCGGTGGTGCTCTGGGGCCTGGGCTGGGGCGGCGCGCCGACCCTGTTGCAGACGGCGGCGGGCGACGCGGGCGGCGAGCAGGCCGACGCGGCGCAGGCGATGCTCGTCACCCTCTGGAACGTCGCCATGGCGGGCGGCGGGGTGGTCGGCGGCCTCCTCCTCGACGCGTTCGGCACCGGGGCCCTGCCCTGGAGCGTGCTCGCCCTCCTGGTTCCCGTGGCGGCCGTGGTCGTCGCGGCCCGCACCCACGGCTTCCCCGCCCGCAGGGAGTCCTCTTGAGGGGCCGTCAGGCGGACGGCGCGTCCAGGGCCGCCCGTACGGCGGCCAGGGCGGCCGTCTCGTCGGCGCCCGTCGCGCGGGCCCCGGCGACGTACGCGCGGGCGAGACGGGTGAGGGCGGCGGTGTCGACGGGGGCCGCGTTCGGGCGTGCGGCGACCCTGGTGCCCGCGCCCCGGCGGGTGCGGACCAGGCCCGCGGCCTCCAGCTCCTTGTAGGCGCGGTTCACGGTGCCGGGGGCGAGCCCCAGGTCGGCGGCGAGCTGCCGGACGGTGGGGAGCCGTTCGCCCTCCGGCAGGACCCCGCCGTCGATGAGCGCCGCGAGCTGGGAGCGGATCTGCTCGTACGGCGGGACCGGGCCGGTCGTGTCCACGCGTACGGCCGGACCGTTCACGGCCCGCTCCGGGGGGAGGCCGGCGGGGCGAGGACGGTGAACAGCGACCACAGCGCCGTCCCGGCCGCGACCGCGGCGACCGGCAGCAGGAGCAGGCCGGCGGTGTGGACCAGGGGCCCCACGCAGGACAGCGAGCGCAGCGCGCCGGAGGCGAAGAGGGCGGCGCCGGCCAGCGGCGCCGAGACCAGGAGGCCCCACGCGGCCGTCACGGCGCGGGCGCGTTCCCGGCGCCGCCGGGCGTCGTCCGCCGCCACCGCGGAGTCGCCGCCGGGGACCGGGCGCCCGGTGATGCGGCGCAGGGCGTAGCCGCAGGCGGCGGTGCCGGCCGCGAGGGCGGCGAGCACCGGGAGGCCGTAGAAGAGGCCGGGCCAGGGGCCCCGGGACTCCGTCAGGCTCGTACAGGCGACGCTGAGCGTGCGGCCCGCCCCGCCCGTGTCGTCCGGGGCGGCGGTGAGCGCGGCGACGGCGAGCAGCGCGAGGAGCACGGCGGCCTCGGCGGCGAGCAGGAGGGCGAAACCGGTCGGCAGGACGTCGCGGACGCGGCGCGGGACGAGGCCCGCGAGCCGCACCGCGCCCCCGCCGGGCCCCGGGGTCAGCGCGTCGGCGGCCAGGACGCCCGCCGTGGCGCAGACGGCGAAGACCGGCAGGGCGTGGAGGACGTCGAGCCCGAGCCCGGCGCCGTGGGCGACCGTCCAGGCCGCCGCCGCGCCGATCGCCGCACCGCCCCACCGGACGAGCAGTTCGGCGCGGGCCGGCCGGAGCGGAGCGGGCGGGGCGGAGTCGAGCATGGGGACCCCCGTCGGAACTCTTGTGTCATGTGTCGAGTACAAGATGGCGGGCCCCGCAGCTTGTGTCAAATGGATGACACAAGGGGGAGAGGGGGCCGGTTGGGATCAGTGCGCCGTCCGCTCCCGCACGGCCGTCGCCCACACCGGCTGCTCCCCGGCCGCCTCGCCCCCGGTCTCCGCCCGCCGTCCGCCGCGCGCGAAGAAGTCCGCGAGCGGCAGGATCGCCGCGCCGACCGTGACCGCGTCCGGGCCGAGCGTCCCCAGGCCGATGTCCACGTGGGCCGCCGGGTACGTCAGGGCGTACTCCCGCGCGTACCCCTCGACCGTCTCCAGGAAGCGGGTGCCGAGCTGGAGTCCGGCCCAGCCGCCGACGAGGATGCGCTCGGGCTGGAAGAGGTTGATGAGGTCGGCGAACCCGGCGCCCAGGTACTCGGCGGTCTCCTCCAGGACGGCGAGCGCCGTGGGGTCGGGCGGGGTCCCGGCGTCGGCGGGACGCGCGGCGGCGAGCATGGCGGTGAGGGCCGTCTCCTCGTCCGCGTCCTCCGGGGGGCGCCCGCCCGCCTCCCGCCAGCGTTCGAGCAGCGCCTCCGCGCCCGCGTACGCCTCCAGGCAGCCCAGGGCCCCGCAACGGCAGCGGCGGCCCCGCACCCGCACCTTCAGGTGGCCCCACTCGACCGCCCGCCCCGGCACCGTCGGGTCGGTGACCACGCAGGCGCCGACGCCGGAGCCGAAGAGCACGACGACGGCGCTGCGCGCGCCGCGCCCCGCGCCGAACCACATCTCGGCCTGGCCGAGGGTCTTGGCGCCGTTCTCGATCCGGTACGGCACCGAGGCCGGGAGCTCCACGCTCTCCCGGAGCAGGCGCTCCAGGGGCACGCCGTCCCAGTCGACGGTCTGGCCGTGCACGACCGCGCCGTCCTCCGGTGTCCGGGCCACGATGCCGGGGACGCCGACGCCGACGCCGAGGAGCTGCTCGGCGGGCACGTCCGCGGTCCGCAGCACCTCCGCGATGCCGTCCCGGACGTGCCCGACGACGACCCCGACCTCGTACCGGTCGTGCGGGTGCGCACCGCCCACGGCCAGCGGGCGCTCGGCGCGCGCGAGTTCGGTGAGGGCGAGGTCGAACAGCTCGATCCTGACCCGGGTCTCGCCGACGTCGACGCCGATCATGAAGCCGCTGCCGGGGGAGATCCGCAGCAGGGTGCGCGGGCGCCCGCCGGCCGAGTCGACGCTGCCCGCCTCCTCGACCAGGCCCTCCGCGACGAGTTCGGCCACCACGTTGCTGATCGAGCCGGAACTCAGCCCGGTCGCGGGGCCCAGCGAGAAGCGGCTCGTCGGCCCGTCGAAGTACAGGCGCTGGAGGACGGCGGTGCGGTTCTCGCGCCGCAGGTCACGGACGGTGCGTCCGCTCCGCTTGGTCACTGGGCCCCCTGGTGAAGTAGTCCTGATCGAACATACCGCTGCGGGGCCGGGGTCGCGACATTATCTTTAGCTTTAAGTCATGAGGTGAAATAAGGCGGTCGTGGCCCCGTCGCCTTCACTTCCCGAACGCGGGACGTGCCGGGGAAGTGCCTCCCGGGCCCCGGGACTGGGCTCCCAGGAGCGTCCGGAGGTGGGCGCAGGCGTCCGCCTCGGCCGGATGCGTGGCCACCGGCTCGTACGCGCCCCGCTCGTACACCCCGGTCTCCCAGCCGTCCCCGCCCGGCGCCGCCCGCAGATAGGCGAAGTCGGTCGGGACGGGGGAGGGTTCGTGGACGCCCTCGATCCAGTAGTAGCCGGCGGGCACCCCGGCCTCCTGGAGCGCCCGTTCCAGCGTGCGGCGGTGGTCGGTCATGCGGGGACGCGCACGAGGTAGCCGTTGTCGAGCAGCCACTTCACGTTGAGGCGCCGCCCCTCGCCCGGGTCGAGGAACGCCGGGTCCAGCTTGATCTGGCGGCCGCCGCCCGGCTGCTCGAACCAGGGCGCGATGGAGCCCTCCCAGACCACGAACGCCCGCGTCACCTCGTACAGGTGGTAGTCGCAGGGGAAGGCGGCGTCACGGGTGTCGAGGTTCTGCGGGGGCAGCGCCCGCTTCGCGTAGGCGTCGCCCGCGGGGGCCAGGTAGCCGCCGAACTCCGAGCCGAAGCGGTCCAGGCGCTCGCCCCTCACCAGCAGCTCGGGCGCCTTGTCGACCTCGCCGAAGCCGTCGTTCGGCGGGTACTTCCAGCCGCCGGTGTCGGCCGGGCCCTCCCAGTACTTCTTGAGGAAGGCGGCGGGGGAGAGCTTCCCGGTCCGGTGGTAGCCCTTGAGCAGCGGCCCGACCGGCTTCCGCCGCTTGTCCGGCAGGTACGCGGGGCCGAGCCGCGCGTCGCCGCGGAACTCCCCGGTGCAGGGCGCGGGCCGGTGCTTCCCGGCGCTCTCGACGGGTGCGGCCTGCGCCGCGGGAGCCGCGGTGAGGGCGGCGGTGACGCCCATGGCGGCGAGTACGGCGCGGATCCTGAGGACGGTGCGGCTGTGCTCCACGCGGAGGTCTCCCTGGGAGGGGGGTGGTCAGTGGCGCGGCACAGAGTAGGGGAGCGGGCGCGCAGGGTGAGGGAGGGGCGGGGGTGGAAACCGGCCATTCGCGTGGGGGTGTGGGGAGGTCTCCGTGTCCCCGGCCCCCGCGAGCCGGGCCTTCCGGAGAATCGGGCCTTCCGGAGGCTCAGGCCTTCCGGAGGCCGCTGAGGAGCAGTTCGGCGAGCTGGTCGTACGCCTCCGCGTCGGCCAGGCCGGTCGCGGCGGCGACCTGGCGCCGCTGGATGCGGACCATGACCGAGGAGATGACGTCGGCGGCGAAGGTCACGTGCACCTCGCGGAAGACCCCGGCCCGCACCCCCTCCTCGATCAGCTGCTGGACCCGTCCCGCGGCCGCGCGCGTGTTGCGCTCGTACACCTCGGCGGCGGGCTCGAAGGCCGCCACGTCGTCGAAGAACTGCGGCGAGACCGGCGCCAGCTCGGCCGAGACCGCCCGCAGATAGGCGGCGAGCCGCTCGGCGGGCCCGGTCGCGGCGGCGAGGACGGCCTCGACCCGGGCCGTGGCGCGCCGGAAGAAGTGCACGACCGCCGCCCGGACCAGCTGCTCCTTGCTGCCGGCCAGGCCGTACAGGGTCCGCTTCGAGCAGTGCAGCCGGGCGGCGAGGTCGTCGAGCGTCAGGCCGGCGAAGCCCTCGCCGACGAGGAGGGCGACGAGCTCCTCGAAGAGCGCGGAGCGGCGCGCCGCTCCGCGGCCCGTCAGCTGCGGGGTGTCGGCGGCGGAGGTCTCGATCACCCGCCCAGTATTCCAGGCCGCGCCGGGAGGGGGCCGTGGCCCCGCGCGCGCGGGGCCGGTCCGGGCGGCACGGCTCCGGGGGTTGCGGCCGACCACCGCTGCGCTACTCTGACCGGTACTGGAGTACCCTCCCCAGTACCACTTTGCGCGCCGCTGGAGTCGCCATGGATGTCGACCGCCTGCTTCCCACCCCCGAAGCCGCGGACCTCATCGCCCTCACCCGGCAGATCGCCGACAAGGAGCTCTCTCCCCGGGTGGACGAGCACGAGGCCGCCGAGACCTATCCCGAAGGGCTCTTCGCGACGCTCGGCGAGGCGGGGCTCCTGGGCCTCGCGTACCCCGAGGAGTACGGCGGCGGGGGCCAGCCGTACGAGGTCTACCTCCAGGTCCTGGAGGAACTGGCCGCGCGCTGGGCGGCCGTGGCCGTCGCCACCAGCGTCCACACCCTGGCCTGCCACCCGCTGCACGCCTTCGGCACGACGGAGCAGAAGGAGCGCCGGCTGCCCGCGATGCTGGAGGGCCGGACCATCGGCGGCTACAGCCTCTCGGAGCCGCAGGCCGGCTCCGACGCGGCGGCCCTCAGCTGCAAGGCGGAGCGGCAGGAGGACGGCGGGTACCGGGTCACCGGCACCAAGGCCTGGATCACCCACGGCGGGCGGGCCGACTTCTACGCCCTCTTCGCCCGCACGGCCCCCGGCAGCCACGGCGTCTCCTGCTTCCTGGCCCCCGGCGCCACCGAGGGGCTGAGCTTCGGCGCGCCCGAACGCAAGATGGGCCTCCAGGCCGTGCCCACCACCGCCGCCTACTGGGACGGCGCCCTCCTGGAGGAGGACCGTCTCATCGGCAAGGAGGGCCAGGGCCTCCAGATCGCCTTCAGCGCCCTCGACAACGGCCGCCTCGGCATCGCCGCCTGCGCCACCGGCCTGGCCCAGGCCGCCCTGGGCGCCGCCGTCGCCCACGCCAACGAGCGCACCACCTTCGGCCGCCGGCTCGTCGACCACCAGGGCCTCGGCTTCCTGCTCGCCGACATGGCCGCCGCCGTCGACGCGGCCCGCGCCACCTACCTGGACGCGGCCCGCCGCCGTGACCTCGGCCGCCCCTTCAGCCGCCAGGCCAGCGCCGCCAAGCTCATCGCCACCGACACGGCCATGAAGGTCACCACGGACGCGGTCCAGGTCCTCGGCGGCTACGGCTACACGCGGGACTTCCCGGTGGAGCGCTACATGCGCGAGGCCAAGATCATGCAGATCTTCGAGGGCACGAACCAGATCCAGCGGCTGGTGATCAGCCGGGGGCTGGCGCTCGCGGAGAAGTAGAGGCAGCGCAGGCGGGGGAACGGGACGACGGGGCGGTCCGCCCGGAAGCGGCGGCCCCCCGTCCCCGTCCTTCCGGGCCTCAGGACACCGACCTCCCGAAGAACTCCAGTTCCGCGACGGCCACCTGCTTGCGCGGGTCGGCGCGCCAGGCCGTGCGGAGGACCAGACGGACCGAGAGGGCGTCGCGGACGCGGAGGTCGACGCGCTGGGTGCCGCCGTCGTTGACGCGGTGGTGGGAGACGCGGACCTCGCCCGACGCGTCCTTGACCACCAGGTCGAAGGTGCGCGGGGTCGCCTGGCCGTCCGCCTGGGTGGTGTTCTTCGCGCTGCCCGGGGTGATCAGGAGGTTCAGCAGGTCCGTCGGCTCCGCGAACGCCGCCTCCAGGTACTGGCCCTCGGAGTCGCCCGCGTACCCCGTGCCCCACCAGGTGTTGGAGTAGCCGTCGCCCGCCAGCTTCGGCTCCTGGCCCGGCGCCGAGTGGGACGCCGTCCACGAGACGGGAAGCACCGGGACCCGGGTCGCGAAGTGGTCCTGGACCGCGCGGGCCGCCGGCGGACCGCCGAACACCCCGCCGACCACCACGGCCGCGACCCCCGCGGCGATCAGCGCCCGGACGATCCAGCGGCTCCGGTCACGGGTCGGTCCGGGGCGCCGGCCCGCGTAAGGGCCCTCGGCCGCGGAGATCCGCTCCGGGACCATCGGCGTCGCGCAGAAGCGGCAGAAGTGGCGGCCGGGCGCGTTCGCGAGCAGGCAGGCCGGGCACGGCGTGCCGCCCGGGACCGGGGCCGGGACCCCCGCCGCCCGGACCGCCGGCCGCGCCGCCTCCGGGCGCGCCGGGAGCACCGGGGCCGCGACCGCGGGCTCCGGCGCCCGGTCCTCCGGGACCGGCACCAGGAGCGAACGCGCGACCGTCTCCGGGGACGGGGACGGGGACGGGGACGGGGAGGGAGCGGGGGGCGGGACCGAGGACGGGGCGGGGACGGGGGGCCGTTCGGGCCTCGGGGCCTCCGGAGACGGCGCCTCCTCCCGTACCGGCCTCGGCTCCGCCTCCCGCACCGGCGTCTCCGGCTCCGGGGGCACCGCCGGCAGGGGCGTCGTGGTCTCCTCCGGCACCTCGCGCGGCGCTTCCGCCGGGGCGTCCCAGCGCAGGAACGCTCCGCAGCCGTCGCAGAACGACTGGTTCGCCGCGCGCACCGGACCCGCGCAGTCCGGGCAGGGGCGGGTCTCGGGGGCGTCACTCATGGGGGTCGGGCTCCTCTACGGGGGATTCGGATGTACGGGACGGGGTCACCGCGACCGTGAACGGCAGGTGCGCCGGGCGGGCCGCCGCCACCACCGCGTGCAGCCGGTGCGGGTCGACGGCGGCCGGGTCGGCGACCCGGAGGGCGACGTGCAGCCCGGCCGCCGGCGTCCCCGGGAACGGGCCGAGCGGACGGACGGACCAGGCCGCCCCGCCGCTCTCGGTGATCTCCGGCGGCACGCCGAACGCCAGCCGGACCGCCGCCGCGAGCCCCTGCCGGGTGCCCCGCACCCGGTGCAGGGCCACCGCCGAGGCGACCGCGCGCCGGCGCAGCGCGAGGGACTCGGTGCCCTCCAGCTCCGCGCCCACCCACGTCGCCAGGTAGTCCACGAAGTCGGCCGGCGCCAGGGCGGGCGAGAAGTACGCCTCCAGCGAGTCCAGGACGTTGAAGAGCGGGGCGAGGACCACGTCCAGACCGGCCGTGAACCGCTGCCCGAAGTCGTCCTCCGCGTAGACGGCCGGCAGCGCCGCCCCCAGCGGGCACGGGGTCGCGAGCCCGGGGACCGTACCGCGCGCCGAACCGCCCGGCCCGCCGCTCACCGCGCCTCGATCACGCGGACGCGGTGGTCGAACGGGAAGAGCAGCGCCGAAGGACCCAGCTCGATCCGGTCCGTCGTGTCGCCCCGGCGGCCCGTCAGCGGGTCCGCCGGATGCAGCAGGACCTCGTCCACCAGCTCCACCCCCGGCACCCGCTGGAGCGCCGCGAAGACCTCCCCGGCCCGCAGCGGACGCCCGAACGCCCACCCCTCGCCGTGCGCCCCGCCCGTCAGCGGGTCCAGGTACGCGTACAGCACGTCGAGCGCCTCGGCCCGCACCCGCTCCGCCTCCGCCGCCCGGAACGCGTGCAGCGTCGCCACCACCGTCACCCCCTGGTAGAACGGCGGACCCACGGCGAGCCGGGTGCCCAGCGGGCGCCGCTCGTCCAGGAAGCCGGTCACCCGGGACAGCAGCTCCTCGCCCGGCACCAGCTGCTCGAACCGCAGCCGCCCGCCCCGGTCCGGCACCGCCTGCGGCACCACCAGGACCCGGACCGCGTTCTCGCCCGCCTCGGCCGCGTCCGCCGCCAGGCACGCGATCCGCGCGGCCTCCGGCGCCGCCCGCCGGGCCAGCTCCTCGTAGTCGCGGGCGGTCACGGCCCGCTCCTGCGCCCGCAGCGTGATGGGCGCGCGGGCCTTCGCCTCCTCGACGGTCTCCCCGTCGACCCCGCCCCGCGCCGCCTCCCGGTTCTCGACCCGCGCGATGTACGGGATGGAGCTGCGCAGCACGCTGATCGTGGACCGGGCCACGTTGCCCGCCCGGCCGCCCCCGGTGCCGTAGCGGACCGCGCGGATCGCCGCCCCCTTCGGCGGCACGGCTCCGAACTGCCGCAGCGTGCCGTCCGGTCGGCGCACGCTCGGACCGAAGGCGATCTCGCCGGTCGTCGCGTCCAGGGTGAAGTGCCGGTCGCCGGGGCGCGAGGACGCGAAGTCGCGGACGGCGGTCCACTCCAGCCACCCGGAGCCGGAGGCCCCGCCGTCCTCGCCGTCCGCGTGCTCCGCGATCTGGAGCAGCAGCGGCGGCCGGTCCACGACCGGCGCGTGCGCCAGCCGCACGCGCTGCCCCGGAACGCCCTCGGACTCGCCGAGGAGCTCGTTCCGCACCGTCTCGGCGTGCGCCGCGCGGACCGTGCCGCCGATGGTGAACGCCCCCGCCGCCCGCACCGTCGGCGACTCGCTGTACGACGGCAGCCCCTCGGCCGGCGCCACCACCCGGCAGCGCACCCAGCCCGCCTCGTGCCCGCCGAGCCGTGAGGGCGCGTGCCCCGACGGCACGTGCAGCACCACCTCGCCCGGCCGGTTGAGCCCGCCCGTGGTGTCCTCGTCGACCTCGCACGCCGTCCAGCCCTCGGTCGCCGACCACGCCTCCCACACCAGCGGCGGCCTGCGCGGGTCCACGCCGACGCCGTCCACCCGGCTGTCCAGGTCGAGCACGAGGACGCAGTCCGGCACGGCCGCCGAAAGCCCCAGGAGCAGCAGGTCGCCGACGCGCGGCAGCGGCGAGAACGCCGGCACGTCCTCGCCCCCCACCATCGCCTGGAAGCGGTCCTCGGGCGCGCCCCCGGCCTCCTGGCGCAGCAGGTGCGTCAGCGCGCAGGGCACCACCGTCAGGTCGTCGGTGGTCGCGAAGACCACCGCCTCCTCCGTCTCCGTGCGCCCCGTCGACACCTCCGTGCCGGCCGGCAGCAGCACCGGCTCCGGCTGCGGCGCGGACAGCCGGAAGGTGACGTCGGCGCGGGCGGCGGCCGGCGGGAACAGCGTCACCCCGAGCAGGTCGAGGAAGGCCAGGTGGTTCTTCTCCGGGACCCGGTTGAGGCGGTAGACGAGCTGGTCCGCCATGTGCGCGACGGCCTCGACGAGCGTGACCCCCGGGTCCGAGACGTTGTGGTCGGTCCACTCGGGGCACGCCTGCTGGATGTAGCGCTTGGCGTCGTCGACGAACTGCTGGAAGCGCCGGTCGTCGAGGTGGGGTGCGGGCAGGGCCATGGCGGCTCTTTCAGTCCTCGGAGGGGATGACGTAGAAGGGGAAGACGAGGTTGCGCGGGTTGTTGGCGCCGCGCACCCGGTAGCGGACGTCGATGTGCAGGGTGGTCGGCTCCTCGGGGGCGGGGGAGACCGTGACGTCCTCCACCTCGATGCGCGGCTCCCAGCGGTCGAGCGAGGTCGCCACCGCGTACCGGATCCGCCCCATCGTCGCGTCGTTGACCGGCGCGAACACCAACTCGTGGACTGCGCAGCCGAATTCGGGCCGCATCGGCCGCTCGCCCGGCGCCGTCGCCAGCACGAGGCGCATCGACTCCTCGATCTCGCGGTCGCGCCGCACCAGTGCGATGGAGCCGCTCGGGCCGGTGCGCAGGGGGAAGGCCCAGCCGGCGCCGACGAAGTGCTCACTCAAGGAACGTCCTCCTCGGGAAGGGGTGGTGGGAACGGCGGGGTCAGAACGGCAGGTTCGCCACGACCGGGTTGGGCATCGGGACCGTGGAGGTGATGAACGACGGCGCGTTGACGACGGCCTGGGTCAGCGCCGCCACCTTGAACTTCGCCCCCGCCTTGATGTCCACGCCCCTCCCCGCGCTCAGCTCGATCCGGCCCACCGCCGACAGCTTCAGGTCCGTCCCCGACTCGACCGTCACGCCCCGGGCCCCCGTGATGGTGACCGTGCCCTCGCTGTCGATGGTCAGGGTGGTGCGGGCCTCGTTCAGCTCGACGCTCAGGCCCCCCTTCGAGGTGCGCAGCCGGATGCCGTGCGAGGCGCGCGTCCGGCCGCCCTCCTCCCGCAGCTCCACCGTGTGGCCCGTGCGGGACGTCAGCGCGCGCCACTGCACCCGCCCGCTCGTCGGGTCGACCGCCGGGACCCGGTCGGTGGCCTGGGTGTGCCGGTCGACGCCGTTGTACAGCCCCGCCAGGACGTACGGATGCTCCAGGGAGCCCCGGTCGAAGGCGCACAGCACCTCGTCGTCGACCTCCGGCAGGACCAGGCCGCCGCCCCCGCGCCCGCCGAGCTGCGCCACCCGGCACCAGCCGCTCTCGTACGTCGCCGACAGCCACGGGAACCGCAGCCGGACCCGGCCCAGCGAGAGCGGGTCCTTGGTGTTGGTGACGAGCGCGACCGCCACGCCCGGCATGGGCGGCGCCGGCTCCCCGCCGCCCGAGGCCGTCCCGTACAGCGAGCGGAACTGCCGGCCCGACACCGTCAGCCAGGTCGTGAACTGCCGCCCCGACGCGAAGACGTGACGGACCCCGGTCGCCGTGTACCGCCCCTCGAAGGGGAAGCCCGCGCCCTTCACCGCCACCGGCTGCCCCGGCTTCAGCGCCGGATTGCCCGTGACGGCCACCTCCACCTCCGCGAACGAGCCGGTGACGTCGTCGGCGAGCGCCGAGGCCGCCTGCGTCACCTCCGCCTGGGTGGTGAACGGCGTTCCCGTCGCGGCGAGTTCGGCCGCCCCGAAGGGCGCGGAGAGCTGCGCCGGGGTGATGTCGGAGACGATGTCCCGGCTCGCCGTCGCCGGGGTCGGCGAGGTGAGGGCCTGCTTGGTGCGCGGGTCCCAGCCCCGCACGTCGACCCTCCCGACCTGCCCGGCGGCGGTCACCGACACCCGGCTGTGCAGCGTGTTCGTCCCGAAGTCCAGGACGTACGGGCTGGTCGCGGCCGGCGTGGTGTCGGAGGGCGCGGCGGAGGCGGGCGGCAGCGCGGCGAACACGAGCCGGCCCGCCGGGTCCAGGGACAGCCGCACGTCGTTCTCCCGCGCGAGCCGGGACAGGAAGTCCCAGTCCGTGATGTTCGGCTGGGTCGCCAGCTCGTACACCGCCGGCGTGGCGTCGACCCGCCCGATCGGGATGCGGTTGAGCCCGGCCAGCTTCCGCGCGATGTCGGAGGCCGTCATGTTCGGATAGCCCTCGACGCGCCGGTTGCGCAGCAGCCGGTGGCCGGGGTCGTACCCGCGCAGGATCAGGTACCGGCCGTGGCCCGGCGCCGCGTCCACCTCGACGGCCGTGACCTCGCCGGTCAGCATGGGCTCGCCCAGCCGCCCGTCGGTGAACGGCGAAAGCACCGCCATCGCCCCGACCTTGAGGTACGGGAACTTCTCGGTGAGGGTGCCGTCCTTGTCGCCGAACGTCAGCTGGAACGCGGACGGGACGTTGACGCTGGCGTCCACCCAGCCCTCGGTGAGCCGGACCGCCAGCGGATCCGGCAGCGGCGTGCCGTCGAGCTGCACGTGGAGGACGGTGGTGAAGGTCTTCTCGCTCATGGGGCGCCCTGGATCTCCGGCAGGTCGGTGGTGGACGGGAGCAGCAGTTCCGTGCCGGGGCGCAGCCGCATCGGGTCGTCGATGCCGTTCGCCTCGGCGATGACCCGCCAGCGGGTCGCGTCGCCGTACTCCCGCCAGGCGAGGGAGGCGAGCGAGTCCCCGGCGACCGTGCGGTGCGCCCGGCGCGCCGAGAGCGCGCCGGAGGTCGGGTTCTGCTTCTTGGCCGCGGTGGCGACCTCGGTGAGGGAGAGCGCGCAGGTGGCCCGGATCGGCACGCCGCTGGGGCTGAACAGGGTGTACGTCGCCGCGACCGAGGTCACGTACGCGACGAACTGCACGGTCGAGAACGAGCCCCAGGAGAACTCCACCCACGGCGGCGAGGGCGCCTTCGCGTCGATGCTCTGCGGGGTCACCTCGCAGCAGGAGAGCAGGAGTTCGACCTGCTGCTGCACGTCCTTCGAGGACGGGGAGGCGGACCGGTCGAGGAACACCTCCAGCTGGAGCCGGGCCGGCTCGCTGCCGGTGAACTTCGGCGGCGCGCCGCGGGTGTACGCGACGGCCGGCTCGGTGTGCCAGTTCGCCGACCGGCTCAGCCGCAACTGGTCGGGGTTGAACTGGAACCTCACCTCGCCGATCCGGCCGCCCACGGAACCGCCGAGGTCGGTGGGCGGCTGGTGGATGGCGAGCGAGGCGCGGGAGAGCCCTCGGGCCGCGGTCCCGGCCATCTCAGGCGCCTCCCGCGTCGGTGAAGCCGTGGTGCGCGATCTCCAGGGTCTCGGTGGCCACGGCCGGGTTGACCGGGTCCAGGGTCGGCCCCGTCCAGCGGACCGGCAGCACCTCCACGAGGCCCCACTGCGCGACGACCGAACCGTCCGCGCGCAGCGCCGCGATCTGCGCCGTCGGGCGGGTGATCCCGGTGGCCAGGGACGAGATCCAGGCGGCGACCTTGGCGGTGTCGGCGGTGAGGGGGCGGGTGAGCCGGATGGCGGAGAAGGTCACGCGGGTCGGGAGCTGCCACACGAAGCCGTTGTTGCCGCCCTCCTGGCGCCGCTCCACCTCCACCTCGGAGGCGAGGCCGTCGCAGCCGTTGAACAGGCCGAGGTCCTGGCCGTCGATCGTGAGCTTGAAGAAGACGGTGGACGCGGGGTCCGGCTGGGTGGGCATGAGGCGGTCTCTCGGGTAGGGGGTCGGGTTCTTCGGGCGGGCCCGCCCGGTCAGCGTCCGTGGTCGCGCAGCCGCCCCACCCGCTCGCGATCGGCGCGCAGCTCGGCGCGCAGGAGCCGGGAGAGGGGGGTGACGAGACGACGGGCCAACTCGTCGAGCTGGGTGGGGGATTCGGCGGGGGCGGGGAGGTTCGGGGACGCGGCGGGGGCGGAGCCGGTCGTGGCAGTGGCGCGCTGCACGGGGGCGGGGACGGGCGCGGCCGTACGGCGGGGGGCCGGCGGGGCCGGGGGCACGGCGGCGGCCGTCCGCTGGAGCGGTACGGGGACGGGCGCGGGCGCGGGGGGCGCCCCGGGGGCACTCCGCCGCTGCACGGCGACCGGGCGCGCGACGGGCCGCGCGGCGGCGGGAGGGGTGAGGGGGACGACCGGCCGGGGGGCGGCCGGGGCGGGGGCGGCGAGGGGCGCGGCCTGTACGGCGGGGGTACGGGGAGCGGCGGGCACGCGCGCACCACCGTCCGGCCGGCCCGGAGCCAGCGCCCGCCCGGTGGCCAGCGGAAGCACGGCCCGCGGTGGGGCGGGGAGCGCGGAGGCCCGGGGCAGCCCGGTGACGGTGACCAGGGGAACGGGCGGACCGGACACGGCTGCGGAACGCGGTGCGACGGGGGCGGCGGTCGGAGGTTCTTGCGGTGCGGGTGCGGGTGCGGTGGCGGGGAGGGGCGGCTTTTCCGGATGCGGTGCGGCCGGGAGGGCCGCCCTCCGCCGGGCGGGCGGAGCCGGGAGTGGTGCCGGGGCGGTCGTCCGCCGGACGGGCGCGGCTTCGGCCTCGGCCGGAGTGGGGACGGCCGGGGGCGTGGTCGGGGGCGCGGACGGGCGGGCGAGCGGAGCCCCGATCGGGGAGCGGCGCGGCGCGCTGTGCGTCCGGACCGCCGGTGGTTCGCCGCCGGACCGCTGCACGGGGGCCCCGAGCCCGGCACGGACGGGGCCTTGCGGGGCGGTGGGACGCTTCCGGGCGGCCGGGGCGGTCCGGGGAGACGGCTCGGCCGGGAACGCGGGAGGTACCGAGGGCAGGGAAGCGGCCGTGCTCTTCTGCACGGCCGGGGTCGCCGGGCCGGCCGGAGGCACCGGAACCGTTGGAGGGACGGGGGCCGACACGATCGGCGGGACCGCGGCGGTCGGGTTCTGTCCGGTGTTCCGGGCGGTGCGAGGCGTCGGGTCGACCGGGGGCGCGGGAACGGCCGGAACCGCCTGGGACGGCTGAGCGGTCCGGGGCTTCGGAGCCGTCGGGGGCGCGGGGGAGCCCGAGGCCGTCGGAGCCGCGGCGGTCGAGGCCGTCCGATGGACCTGGTCGGTCGGAGTCGCCGGGGCGGCCGGGCTCCGCTGGACGTTCGGAGGCGCCGGGTGCGCGGGAGCCTCGGCGGACGGGCCCTTCCGGGCAACCGGAGCCTCCCCGGCGGGCCGGTCGGCCGTGGGCGTGATGGCGGCCGGGCTCGTCCGGTCCGCCGGGCGTACGGGAGTGGTCGAGGGCGGCGGAGACGTGGGTGCGGTGGTGGCCGGGGTCTCGCGGGTCGTCGGATTCGGGGGAGGGGTCGGTCGCGAGGGAGTGTCGGTGGGCGGGTTTTTCCGGACGTCGGGCGACGCGGTGGCTGGTGCCTGTGGTGCCGGTGGTGCCAGTCGTGCCGCCGGGGCGGCCGGGCGTACGGGAGTGGTCGAGGGCGGCGGAGACGTGGGTGCGGTGGTGGCCGGGGTTTCGCGGGTCGTCGGATTCGGGGGAGGGGTCGGTTGCGCGGGAGTGTCGGTGGGCGGGCTGTTCCGGACGTCGGGGGACGCGGTGGCCGGTGCCGGTCGGGGGGCCTCGGGCGGCGCGGGGGCCGTCGTGGTCCAGTCGGCGCCCGGGGCGCGCCGGGTGCGGCGCACGACGGGGCGGCGCTGGACCGGGGCGCTCGGCGTACCGCCGGGAGTCCCGGGCCCCGTGGGGGAAACGGGACCCGGGACGTTCTGGGGCCGCCCGGCAGCCGAAGGCTCCGGTGCGGCGGTGGGGACGGCGGGAGTCCCGGCGTTCCGCGGGGCGGGCGCCGGGGCCACCGGCCCGGCGGCACCCGCCGGCGCCAGGCGGCGCGGCGGCTGTACGGGCCGGGCGGAGACCAGCGGCGAGCGCCGTACGGGTTCCAGGGGCGCGACCACGGTGGCGGCGGCCCCGCTCGTGGACGTGACGGCACGCCGCACGGGCGGAGTCGGGCCCGAAGCGCCGCCGCCCCGCACCGGAGCGGCCGTGGTCCCGTCCCGGCCGGCCGGGACCGCCGCCGCGCGCTGCACCGCCGGCGGGCTCCCGGCCGTAGTCGTGCCCCTTCCCGTACCGACAGCGTCTCCGGCTCGGCCCGACGGCCCGGAGGCCGTACGAGGAGCGGGGGGTTCCCCGGCCCGACCGGCCGGGTCCGGGCGCCGGGCGGCAGCCGCCCCCGCTTCCGTGGCGCCGGCGTTCCCGCTCCCGCCCCGCGGCGCGGCAGTCGTACGGGGAGCGGCGGTTCTCCCGGGCCCGCCGACCGGGTTCGGCGCGGCAGTCCCTCCGGCACCACCCGCCACCGGCAGCCGCAGCCCCGGCGGTTCCCCGTTCGACGGGGGCACGGGACGGGCCGCGTCCAGGAGGACGCCCGCGGGGGCGTCCGGGAGGGCGCCGTGGCCCAGGGCGGTCCGGAAGGAGGGGTCCCAGTGGGTCGCGAGGGACGCGGCGAAGCCGTGCTCCGCGACGGTGCGCGGCGCGCCCAGGACCCGCGGCACGGGCGGCATCGTCCGCCACGCGTCGCCGGGAGCCGTCACGTCCGTCACGGACGCCCGCGGCCTCCGCGACCGCCACCTCTCGAACATCCCCACCGTCTCCGACCTCCCTTCCGTTCCTGTGCCTACTCCTGGGACCGCTCCACCAGCGACGCCGCCCGCGCCACGTACCCGCGCCGGTCCGCGTGCTCCAGATCGAGGATGTCGTCCACGCCCCAGTGGAAGTGGAAGGCGAGGTACGCGGTCTCCTCCTCGATCCGGTCGGCCGGGTACGTCACGATTCCCCCAGGCGGCTCCCGGCCAGCTCGACCTCGAAGGACCCCTCGCAGTGCGGGCAGGCGACGGCGGCCCTGGTGTGGCCCTCCGCGTTGATCTGCCGGTAGAAGTCCTGGAGGAACGCCAGGTCGGAGGCGAACATGGCCTCCACCGTCCCGTCGTGGACCTCCGGGAGCGTGCCGAGCCGGGTGATGACCCGGCCGAGCAGCACCACGGACAGGTAGGCCGGGTTCTCGCGGACCCGGACGTCCCGCAGCGGGACCAGCTCGTCCCGGGCCGTGGCCAGCCGCATCGCCCCGTCGCGGTGCACGGTCCCCGTCTCGTCGACGAACCCGCGCGGCAGCTCGAACGCGAACTCCGTGCGGAGCGGTTCGTGCGGGCGGTGGTCCTGCCGCGCCCCCGTCGATGCCTCGCGCCGCATCAGCCGATCGTCAGCTCTTCGAAGGTGATGGTGACCTGCTCGGTCAGGGCCGCGGCGTCACCGGCCTTGGCCCCGCTCACCTCCACCTTGGTGCACCAGGCGTTGCGGAGGTTGTACCGCTTCACCGGGTTGAGCTGGTAGTCCATGAAGATGATGGAGGCGTTCTTGCGGGCCGCGCCCATGTCGCCCGCGATGGAGGACGCGATCCACTCGCTGAAGACGACGGACTGCGTGGCACCGCGCGTCACCGTGCACTCGCCGGCCTTCTTCACGCCGGGGAGCTTCTTGACGATCGGCTTGCCGTCGGCCGAGACCTGCTGGAACTCGATGACGTCCTGCTCCATCGTGAGGCTGCTGACCTCCTGCAGGGTCTCGACCATCACACCGTCGATCTGCAGGCCGAAATTGTGGGCGGCGAGGGCGTCGCCGGCGGCGAGGGCCATGGGGGGTCACTCCTGTTCGTGGGGCGGATCCACGGACCGGTCCGTACCGGACGCGTGCGGATCCGCGAGGGGGTGTCGGTGTTGCGGGGAGGGGCGCCGCGGCGCGTAGGGGCGCCGCGGTACGGAGAGGGGCCGCGGTGCGGAGGGCTACTCCTCCAGCTCGCCGCCCCCGCCCTGGAACTGCGCGAGGCGGAAGACCACGAACTCGGCCGGCTTCACCGGGGCGATGCCGATCTCGCAGACCACGCGGCCGAGGTCGATCGACTCCGGCGGGTTGGTCTCCTCGTCGCACTTCACGTAGAACGCGTCCTCGGCGCGCTGGCCGAACAGGGCTCCCTGACGCCACTCGTTGACGAGGAACGCGGAGATGTTGCGGCGGATGCGGGCCCACAGCGCGTGGTCGTTGGGCTCGAAGACGACCCACTGCGTACCCACGAGGATGGACTCCTCCAGGTAGTTGAAGTAGCGGCGCACGTTCAGGTAGCGCCACGCCGGGTCGGACGCGAGGGTGCGCGCGCCCCACACGCGGATGCCGCGGCCCGGGAAGGCGCGGATGCAGTTCACGCCGACCGGGTTGAGCAGGTCCTGCTCGCCGCGCGTGATCTGGAGCTCCAGGTCGACCGCGCCGCGCACGATCTCGTTGGCGGGGGCCTTGTGGACGCCGCGCTCGGTGTCGTTGCGGGCCCAGACCCCGGCCATGTGGCCGGACGGCGGCACGGTGCGCGTCTGGCCGGTCGCCGGGTCGAACGACTTGATCCACGGGTAGTACAGCGCCGCGTACCGCGAGTCGTAACCGGCCGTCTCCTGGCGCCACTTGCGCACGTCACGGGCGTTCAGCGCGGGCGGCGGGTCGAGGATCGCCATCCGGTCGCCCATCAGCTCGCAGTGCGCGATCAGACCGAGCTGCACGGCCTTGACCTGCTCCAGGTCGATGAGCCCCTGCTGGTAGGCGGCCATCAGGTCCGGCACCGCGACCGTGTTGACCTCGTCGAGCGCCTCCAGGCCGCCGAAACCGGTGCGGTCGGCCGAGTCGCCGATGAACCGCCCGGACTCCAGCGCGGCGGGACCGTCCGCCGCCCGCGCCGCGACCGCCGCGGGCGCCTGCGCGGGCGGGGCCAGGGTCACGGTCTGCGCGTCGGGCCTGGCGAGCTGGCCGCCCGCCGCGGCCTCCTCCAGGACGATCGCCCCGGAACGCTGCTTGACCTGCGTCACCACGTAGTTGCGGGCGCTCTTCTTGGCGGAGGCGTCGAAGCTCTCGACGACCTTCTCGCCGTCCTTGACGACCAGCCGGAAGCGCTCGGTCTCGCCCTCGACGTCCTGCACCTCGACGGTGAGCGCCCCGCCGGCCCCGGTCCCGGCGGTGAGCGCGGCGACCCGGAAGGGACCGAGCGCCACGGCCTCGCCGGTCACCGGCTCGCGCGGCGCGTCGGCCCCGGCACCACCCGGTGCGGTCCCGGCGCCCGGCGCGTCCCCGCCGCCGACGCGCACGACGTACGCGGCGCTGCCGCCGTTGTTGAAGAAGCCGTACACCGAATGGGCGAGGTAGTACCCGTCGGTGAAGTCGCCGAACGCGGCGACGTACTGCGACCAGTTGGTCACGAGCACCGGCTCGTCGAGCGGCCCGGTGGGAGCGAGTCCGACGAACGCGGCGACCGAGGTCCCGATGCCCTCGATGGGCCGGGAGCCGCCGGCGACTTCCTCGATGTAGACGCCGGGGGACAGGTAGGTGGGCATGGCGGAGACTCCTGGATGGGCGGGCGGTTCGTGACGGGCCGGGTCCGGACGGATCGGTTCCGGCGGAACGGGCCCGAGGGAACGGGGTCGGCGGGACGGTTCCGGACGGAACGGGTCCGCTCACCCTCCCCGCGGCCGTGGACGGCGGTCGTACGCTTCCGACCCTGCCGTCCCGCCCCCCGCACGGACCAGGGAGGAAGGGGCGGTCACGAGGGCAGCCGCCACTGCCCTCACGGACACCCGCGCCCCCGCCGGGAGCGCGCCGGGCCGGAGGAGGACGACCGCGCATGCGACGGCGCGGACCGGGGTAGGACGGCTCCGGCGACGACCGGACCCGGGACCCGCCGGAGCGTCCGGAGGTGCGCCGGGGCACGCGGTGCTGCCCCGGACCGGGGACGTTCGGGCAACCGGGCGCCGCCCCCGCGCCCCTAGCCTTCGCCCATGACCATGTGGACCTCTCTGGACCCGGCCGGGGCGACCGTCGAGCCGGGGGCCCGGACCTCCGCCCGCCTGCGGGTGCGGAACACCGGCGACACCGTGGAGGAGTACCGGCTCTCGCTGGTGGGCAGGCCCGCGGGCTGGTCCCGGGTGGAGCCCGACGTCCTCCGCCTCTACCCGGGCAGCGAGGGGACCGCCGAGATCTCGTTCGCCCCGCCCCGCTCGTCGGACGTGGAGGCCGGGCCGGTCGCGTACGGCGTCCGCGTCGACCCCCGGGAGAACAGCGGGGCCCGCGACGTGGTGGAGGGCCGGCTGACCGTCGCCCCCTTCACCGAGACGCGCGCCGAGGTGCTGCCGCCCGCGCTCTCCGGCCGCCTCCGCGGACGGGCCCGCATCGCCGTGGACAACCTCGGCAACACCCCGCTGACCGCCTCCCTCGTGGTGCGCGACGAGGCGAACCGGCTCACCTTCGACGTACGGCCGAACGCCGTGCGGATCGCTCCCGGCCGGGCCGCCTTCGGCGAACTCGTGGTGCGGCCGCAGACCGTGCGGTGGACCGGGGCCGAGGAGTCGCACCGGTTCACCGTGGCCGTCCGGCGGGCCGGTGACGACACGGCCCTCGACCTCGACGCCACCTTCGACCAGCGCCCCGTCCTCGGGACCTGGCTGGTGGTGGCGGGCGGCCTCCTGATGACCGCCGCCATCGCCTTCGGCGTGCTCTGGTTCGGCTTCTCGCCGAAGATCGTCAGCGCCGCCGAGGCCCTCCGGGCGACCGGCGAGCCCCGGCCCGCCCCGCAGGGCAGCGGCGACGCGCTCCCCGTCGCGCCCCCGCCCTCCGCCACCGGGCCGGCCCCGGGCGGGGACGGGCCCGGCGGCGCCGCCCCGCCCCCGGCGGACGGCGGAGCGCCGCCGCCCGCGGGCGGCGACACCGGCACGGACGGCGCGCCGGGCGGCGGCCCGACCGAGGGCGGACCGGCCGGCGGAGGCTCCGGGAGCGGGGGAGCGGGCGGCGGCTCGGGCGGCGGCTCGGGCGGTGACGGCGGCGGGAACGCGCGGCCCGCGGCCCCGCCCGCCGCCGCACCCGTACCGCCCTGGGTGCCCGGCTCCCCGAAGGACCTCGTCGTCGAGTTCGCCCAGGAGCGCCTCGCGCACCTGGGGTCCGCCAACCCGTGCAGGCTCAAGCCGGGCTGGAGCTCCGGCGTGATCGACGCGCCGACCCGCGACTCCCTCGCCTGCTACCAGCAGGCCGTCGTCGACGACGGCGAGAAGAACGGCAAGAACTCCGCCGCGATCTTCGAGACGGACCGCAAGGGCACCCTCGGCCCGGCCACCCTCACCTCCCTGTGGGCCCAGGGCATCACGCCCGACAAGGTGCGCCCCGGCACCACCACCTGGGAGACCACCCAGCTGATGGCCGCGTTCTGGGCGGCGTACAACCGCCACTACAACGACGCCGACTTCACCCGGGCCCGCATCAACGCCCAGTACGGCATCGACCACTTCCGCAGGGGCCAGGACGCGACCAGCCGCTACAGCGACCAGGTCGAGACGAAGATCCGCGACTACCAGGCGGCCGTCGGCCTCACGCCGTCCGGCACCGTCGACTGGCCGACGCTCCGCAAGATGGTCGGCGGCAGCGTCATGTGACCCCGGTACGCGGGAGGGGGCCACCCGCACGGGTGGCCCCCTCCCGCGTGCGCACCGGACGTCACGGCGCCCAGGGCAGCCCCGCGTCCGGCACCAGCCGGCCCGCCTTCCGGTACTCGCGCCGCGCCCCCGCCCGCACGTCGGCGCCGGTCACCGCCGAGCCGCGGGCCGCCGCCAGATAGCCCGCCGTCGCCGCGGCCGACCGGATCGCCCCGCCCGCCAGCTCGAACTCCCCGGCACAGCGCGCGATCTCCCCGTCCACGTCCGCCGCCCTCGGCGCGTCCGCCAGGGCGGAGTGCCAGAGCGCCGTCCGCAGGGCGGCGTCGGGGAACGGGAACTCCACGACCAGGTCGAGCCGGCGCGTGAACGCCTCGTCGATGTTGGACCGCAGGTTGGTGGTGAGCACCGCGATCCCGTCGAAGGCCTCAAGACGCTGGAGCAGGTACGCGCTCTCCAGGTTGGCGTACCGGTCGTGCGAGCTCCGCACCTCCGACCGCTTCCCGAAGACCGCGTCGGCCTCGTCGAAGAGCAGCACGCAGTCCGTGCGGTCCACCTCGGCGAAGATCCGCTCCAGGTTCTTCTCGGTCTCCCCGACGTACTTGTCGACCAGCGACGAGAGGTCCACCACGTAGAGGTCCAGGCCCAGTTCGCCCGCGACGACCTCGGCGCCGAGCGTCTTCCCGGTGCCCGACTCGCCGGCGAAGAGGGCGACGACGCCGCGCCCGCGCCCGCCGCCGGTCCGCAGCCGCCACTCGCCGAGCACCCGGTCCCGGTCGCGGGCCCGCCCGGTCAGCTCGCGCAGCAGCTCCGCCGGCTCCCCGGGGAGCACCAGATCGGCGAACCCGACGGCGGGACGGATCCGCCGCGCCCGGCTGTCGAGCAGCGGCGCGGAGACCAGCCGGGCACTGTGCCGCACGTGCGCGAGGGTCGGCGCGGTCCCCTCGAACGCGGCGAGGGCCCGCGCCGAACGGGCCGCCCGGCGGATCTGCTCGTCACCGAGCCGGTACGCGGCGGTGGCCCCGTCCAGGTCGAGGTCGCCGCCCGTCGGACCGAGTTCACGCCGCCACAGGTCGCCGCCGTCCGCCGGCCCGTCCGGCGCGTCGAGGGCGAGCAGCTCGACGTCCGGCGCCCACCGGGGGTCGGGCGCTCCGGCGCCGGCGAGGACCACCGTCACGCCGGGCGAGGCCAGCACGCGCACCAGCGGCCCCGGGTCCGGCGGCAGCGGCCCGACGACCACGGCGGCCCCGCGCAGCCGGGCCTCGCGCAGCAGCGCCCGCGCCGCCGGCACGTCGACCGACTCCGGCCGGTACCGCAGCACGGGCCGCCCGGCGCCCCGCAGCGCGGCGGCCACGGCCCCCGCCCCGGCCCCGGGGGCGCGCTCCCGCAGGTGCACGGCGACGGGCCCCGCGGCGGCGATCCGCGCCCCGAGGGGGGAGCGGCCCGTGCCGTCGTCCATCGGAGGCAGCAACTCGACTCCTCTGCCCAGGAGTTCCTCGTCGAGGCGGCCGTCGTCGCCGAGGAGGTGCGCCACCACCCGCTCCGGCACGCGCAGCGCCCGGCCCGGCAGCGGCCGGTCCTCGTCCCCGACCTCCAGGAGGCCCCCGGCGCGCAGCGGGGCGGCCGGGTGGAAGCGGTCGCGGCCGTCCGGGTCGAAGGGACCCGTGCCCGCGAGGTCGAGGGCGAGCCCCACGGTGGCGCGGCGCCGGCCGACGTCGTCGTTGAGGTAGCCGTAGAGCGTCTCGAAGCCCCGGTCCACCTCGGGCGCGAGCGCCACGACGAGGATGTGCGCGTCGAGCCCGGAGAGCCCGAAGGCCCGCGCGAGCCGTGCGGTCCGGCCCGGCCCGTCGATGCGGGGAAGCACGGGGAGTCCGGCGCCCGTCTCCGGCGCGGCACTCGTCTCCGGTACGGCACCTGTTCCCCGTAGGGCGTCCGCTTCCCGGACGACGCCCGCTTCCCGTGTCGCGCCCGGAGCGGGTCCCGTCGTGATCCGGCGGACGGACTCCTCCGTGACGTACAGCCCCCGCAGCGGATCGCCGGCCGTGGGGTCCCCGGCGCTGCGGGCCTCCACGAGGGCGGCGACCCGGGCGCGCAGGGCGGTGACCAGGGGGAGCAGGCCGCCGTCGCCCTCGTCGTCAACGCCCATGTCGAACACCGGACTTCCTCTCGGGGGCCGCCGGACCGGGCCGCCGCAGCATCCGGGGCCCGGAGTCGCCCGGTACGCCGTCGACGCCGCGGACGACGAGCTCCGCGCCCACGGTGACCGGCGGCGCCGCCTCGTACACCGGGGTGACCGGGAACGGCGTGACGACCACGACGTCCAGGGACGGTTTGAGCTCGCCGCCCAGCGCCGACCAGATGTCCGCGAGCGACCGCGACTCGGCGGGCGGCACCGCGACGGAGAGCGGCAGGGACGTGGAGACCGGGCGCACCGACTCCGGCACCGCGTCGGCCGGCAGCACCTCGTGGGGCAGCAGCAGCGCCAACGCGCCCGAGAGCAGCCGGTGTTCGTCCTCGGGCCGGGTGGTCCAGGCCGTCACCAGGTACGAGAGACGGAACCAGCGGGCCGGCCGGCGGTGGCGCGTCACGACGCCCCGGGCGTCCCGCTCGGCGAGGGCGCCGCGCTCGCGCCGCTCCACGTCCTCCCGGATGTCGTACAGATAGGCGTTCAGGGTCGGCGCGTTGCGGCGGGCCGCCCAGTCGCGGGTCGGCGCGTCGAAGGCGACGTCGCCCGTCACGGCGGGCGCGAGGAGGCCGCGCAGCGCCTCGTCGATCTCGTGGATCATCAGATGTAGCCTTCGCGGAGCGCGTACGCGACGGCATGCGCCCGGTTGGTGAGCTGGAGACGGGTCATCAGCGCGTGCAGGATGTTCTTGACGGTGCGTTCGGAGTAGGCGAGCCTCTCGCTGATCTGCCGGGTGTCCAGGCCCTCGGCGAGCAGCCGCAGGACGTCCACCTCGCGCGGCGCCATCCCGAAGAGCGGCACCGCCCCGCCGGCCGTCGCGCCCGCCGCCGTCGCCCGCTGGAGCCGTCCCACCTGGTTCAGGAGCCTGCTGACCAGGTCCGGCGGCAGCTCCCCCTCCCCGCGCGCCGCGCTGTGCACGGCGCTCAACAGGCGCTGCTCGGTGGCCTGGTGGCGCCAGATGATGGCGCGCACCCCGTACTCGACCACCGACAGCAGGTCGGGCTCGCGCAGCTCGCCCGCGACGAGCACGACCCGCTGGTCCCGGCCGCGCAGCAGGCGCCGCAGCTCGGCCGTGGTGGACTCGTCGATCCGGTCCGCGAGCATCACGGCGACGGCGGGGGCGTCCCGCTCCTCCCGGACCGGCTCCCGCCCCTCCCGGACCGGCTCCCGCCCGACCCGTTCTCCTCCGTCCCGTTCCTCCCGGTCCCGTTCCCCCTCGGCCCGCTCCGGCAGGACGTCGAGGGACGGCTGGTGCCGCAAGTGGCTGATCAGCCCGGCCCGGCTGAGCGGATCGGACGCGTGGACGGTCACCGTCACCCGCTTGGTGAGCACTTCCGCTACCTGCTCCTTCTCGCGCGCCCCGGCCGTCCGGGCGTGGTCGGGCGCCCGGTACGGAAGGCGAGGCGGCCGCGCCGGTGCCCCGGGGCCGGTGTCCGGCACGCACGGCGGTCCCCCGCGGTCTGCTGGCCGCGGCCGGCGCACGCCTGCCGCGATGGTCGCCCACCAGCCTGCCGCGCGCTGCTCACGTCCCGCTGCCGTCGCGCTAACGCCTCCGCCGACGCCGTTACCACAGGTGTGACGCGTGCCACTCCCCGCCGGGCGCGGTCCGGGCATGGGTGATCATGATCCGATGGACGCTCGTTTCCTCGGCACCGCCGAGCTGACCGGAACCCCGTCGACGGCCGTCGTGGTGGACGTCATGCGCGCCTTCACCGTGGCCGCCTGGGCCTTCGGCCGGGGGGCCGAGAGGATCGTCCTCGCCGGATCCCTGGACGAGGCACTGGAGTCGAAGGCCCGCCACCCGGACTGGGTGGCGCTCAAGGACGGCCCGCCGGCGCCCGGGTTCGACGCCGTCAACTCGCCCGGCCTGCTCCGCTCCGCCGACCTCGGCGGCCGGACCGTCGTGCAGAAGACCACGGCGGGCACGGTCGGCGCCCTCGCGGTGAAGGACGCGCCGCTGGTGCTGTGCGCCGGCTTCGTGGTGGCGGAGGCGACGGCCCGGCTCCTGCGGACGCGCGCCCGCGACGACGTCACGTTCGTGGTCACCGGCGAGGACGGGCGCGCCGAGGAGGACCTGGCGTGCGCCCAGTACATCGCGGGGAGGGCCGCCGGGGCCGGGACGGACGCGGCCGGGTTCCTCCGCCGCGCCGCGGAGTCGCGCGCCGCCGCCGAGCTCAGGGAGGGCGTGCGCGAGGGCGCCCACCCCGACGACGTCGCGCTCTGCCTCGAACTCGACCGTTTCCCCTTCGCCATGGCGGCGGCCGTGGAGGACGGGCTGATGGTCCTCCGCCCGCACGCCGTCCCCGAGAACGGACGGCTCCCGAACTGACGGCTCCCGAACCGTCGGCTCCCGAACGGACGGCTCCCGAACTGACGGCTCCCGAACCGTCGGCTCCCGAACGGACGGCTCCCGAACGGACGGCTCCCGGATCGACGGCTCCCGAACCGTCGGCTCCCGGATCGACCGCCCCGGAAGCGGAAGCCGCGCCCCCGGCCTCCGCTTCCGGGGGCGCCGCACGCGGTTCTATGGTGGGCGGCGCAGATCGCGCGGACCGCGCGGTCCTCCGCGGGCACGCGCCCGATCCGGCGGCCATCCCGGCGGCAGGGTCGCCCCCGCACGACACGAACGAGGAGTTCCATGGACATCGCAGGCTCCGCCGCTCTCGTCACCGGCGCCGCCTCCGGCCTCGGTGCCGCCACCGCCGCCGCGCTCGCCGCCCGGGGCGCCACCGTCTACGGCCTGGACCTGGACACGTCCGTGGCCGCCGCCGGGGCCCTGCCCGAGGGCGTCCGGCTGCTCGCCGCCGACGTCACCGACGAGGAGCAGGTCCGCGCGGCCCTCGCCGAGGCCGACGCCGACGGGGCCGAGCTGCGGCTCGCCGTGAACTGCGCCGGCATCGCCCCCTCGGCCCGGATCCTGGGCCGCAAGGGCCCGCACGACCTCGACCTGTTCCGCGCCGTCGTGAACGTCAACCTGATCGGCACGTTCAACGTGATGCGGCTCGCCGCCGAGTCCATCGCCCGGCACGAGCCCGACGAGCACGGGCAGCGGGGCCTCGTCGTCAACACCGCCTCGATCGCCGCCTTCGAGGGCCAGGTCGGACAGATCGCGTACGCCGCCTCCAAGGCGGGCGTCGCCGGCATGACCGTCACCGCCGCCCGCGACCTCGCGCAGTTCGGCATCCGGGTCGTCACCGTCGCCCCCGGCATCGTCGACACCCCGATGATGGCCGGGTTCACCGAGGACGTCCGGGCCGGCCTCGCCGCGAGCGTCACCTTCCCGCAGCGCCTCGCCCGCCCGGAGGAGTACGCGCGGCTGGTCACGATGGTCGCCGAGCACGACTACCTCAACGGCGAGACGATCCGCATGGACGGCGCGCTCCGGATGTCCGCGCGCTGAGCCTCCGTACCCTCGAAAAAGCACTGGGTGCCGGATTCGTCCGGCACCCAGTGCCGCGAGATCGCCCTTCCAATGCTAGTTTCGACGCATGGGAACAGCGTCGACGAACTCCACGAAGCCCGTGATGCGGGACTCCCTCATCGCCGCGGCCTTCCAGCTCTTCCTGGAGCGGGGCTACGAGCAGACCACCGTCGACGACATCGTGACCCTCGCGGGCGTCGGCCGGCGGTCCTTCTTCCGGTACTTCCCGTCGAAGGAGGACGTGGTCTTCCCCGACCACGAGCAGTGCCTCGACGACATGACCCGCTTCCTCGCGGCGAGCGCCGACACCGACGACCCGATCGTCCGGGTCTGCGGCGCCGCCCGGCTCGTCATGCGGATGTACGCCGAGAACCCCACCTTCTCCGTGCAGCGCTACCGGCTCACCCGCGAGGTCGCCGGGCTCCGCACGTACGAGCTGTCGGTGGTCTGGCGGTACGAGAAGACCCTCGGCGACTACCTGCGCACCCGCTGGGCCGACCGCAGGGACGGCACCCTGCGCGCCAACGTCGTCGCGGCGGCCGTGGTCGCCGCCCACAACCACGCCCTGCGCCACTGGCTGCGCTCGGGCGGCGAGGGCGACCCGCTGGCCGCGGTGGACGAGGCCCTGGAGTTCGTGCGCACCACCTGGAGCTCCGCCCCGGCCGCCGACGTCCCCGCCGAGGAGGCGGAGGACGTCGTGGTGGTCATCACCAAGCGGTCCACCCCGATGTGGCGCGTGGTGCGCGAGGTGGAGTCGAGCCTCGGAGAGGGCTGAGGGGCGCCCGGACGGGGCCCGGGGATCTCGGTATCTCCAATTGAGGGAACTCAGGTCTTTATTTGATGGCACTCAGTGCCATATCTTTGCTCCATGCACGGTCGAGCCGCCGAGTGCAAGGAGAAGGCATCGTGTTCCACACGGGACTGAGGAGCGGGACCGCCGTCCACGCCGAGGAGTCGGCCCCCGATTCCGAGCTCTACTTCCAGCGCTGCCGCTGGTGCCACACCACCACGTTCCAGCGACTGCTCTGTCCGACCTGCGGGTCGACCGACCTCGCGCCCGAACTCAGCGGGGGCGAGGGCGTGATCTCCGTACGGCGCGGGGTGGCCGCGGCCGACGCGGACCTCTGGCCGGTGCACATGGCGGAGGGGTTCGTGGTCCGCTGCCGGGTCGACGGACCGCCGCACGCGGTGCGCCCCGGGCTCCGGGTCAGGCTCTCCTCGGGCGTCGGCGTCTCCGGTCGCCGGCCGGTCGTCCGGCTCTGCGACGAGGTCCCGCTCGACGGCTGGATGTGAGCGGGCGCCCCGTCCCACATCGTGCGAAAGGGGCGGTTGGGTGGCACAGAGTGCCACCCAACCGCCCCTTTCCGGTGCCTGCCGCTCGGCAGGCACCGGAGGTCGGCGGTGTCCGGAGGTCAGCGGGTGCCGATCTCGTCCGTCAGCTGCGGCAGCACCTCGAAGAGGTCGCCGACCACGCCGTAGTCCACGAGGTCGAAGATCGGGGCCTCCGGGTCCTTGTTGACCGCGACGATCGTCTTCGACGTCTGCATGCCGGCCCGGTGCTGGATCGCGCCGGAGATGCCCGCCGCGACGTACAGCTGCGGCGAGACCTGCTTGCCGGTCTGGCCGACCTGGTTGGCGTGCGGGTACCAGCCGGCGTCCACCGCGGCGCGGGAGGCGCCGACGGCCGCGCCGAGCGAGTCGGCCAGCTTCTCGACGACCGCGAAGCCCTCGGCCGCGCCGACGCCGCGGCCGCCGGAGACCACGATCGCGGACTCGGTCAGCTCGGGGCGGCCGGTCGAGACGCGCGGGGTGCGCGAGACGACCTTCGCCGCGTTGCCCGTGAAGGCGACGGTGACGTTCTCGACCGTACCGGCGGCCGGGGCGGCCTCCGGGGCGGCGGAGTTCGGCTTGACGGTGACGACCGGCACGCCCTTCGAGACCGTCGACCTCACCTGGTACGAGGCGGCGAAGACGGACTGGGTGGCGACCGGGCCGTTCTCGCCGGCCTCCAGCTCCACGGCGTCGGTGATCAGACCGGAGCCGAGGCGGAGCGCGACGCGGGCCGCGATCTCCTTGCCCTCGCCGGAGGAGGTCACCAGGACGGCCGCCGCCCCCTTCTCCCCGGCGAGCCGGGTGAGCGCGTCGACCTTCGGCACGACGAGCTGCTCGGCGAACTCGGCGCCGTCCGCGACGTACACCGTGGCCGCGCCGTACTCGCCCGCGGTCGCGGCGATCGACGCGGCGGCCTCGCCGGCGCCGAGGACGACGGCCGAGGGCTCGCCGATGCGGCGCGCGATCGTGAGCAGTTCGAGGGCCGGCTTGCGGACCGCACCGTCGGCGTGGTCCACGAGAACCAGGATCTCAGCCATGATTCGTTGCTCCTGTGTGGGTGTCTGGCCGGTGGCGGCTCAGATGAACTTCTGGGCGGCGAGGAAGGCGGCGAGCTGCTTGCCGCCGTCGCCCTCGTCCGTGACGACCGTGCCCTGGGTGCGGGCCGGACGCGGGGTCGCGGAGTCGACCAGGGTCCAGGACCCGCCGAGGCCGACCTCGTCGGCGTCGATGTCCAGGTCGTCCAGGTCGAGCTCCTCGACCGGCTTCTTCTTGGCGGCCATGATCCCCTTGAAGGAGGGGTAGCGGGCCTCGCCGGACTGGTCGGTGACCGACACGACGGCCGGCAGCGGGGCCTCCAGGAGCTCGGTGGCGGCGTCGCCGTCCCGGCGTCCCCTCACGGTGCCGTCCTCGACGGAGACCTCGGAGAGCAGGGTGACCTGCGGCAGGCCCAGCCGCTCGGCGAGCAGCGCGGGCAGCACGCCCATGGCGCCGTCGGTCGAGGCCATGCCGCAGACGACCAGGTCGAAGCCGGTCTTCTCCAGGGCCTTGGCGAGGATCGCGGAGGTGGCGAACACGTCGGAGCCGTGGATGTCGTCGTCGTTGACGTGGACGGCCCTGTCGGCGCCCATCGACAGCGCCTTGCGCAGCGCGTCCTTGGCGTCGTCCGGACCCACGGTGACGACGGTGACCTCGGCGTCGTCGGCCTCCTCCGAGATCCGCAGGGCCTGCTCGACCGCGTACTCGTCCAGCTCCGAGAGCAGACCGTCGACGGCCTCGCGGTCGGTCGTCAGGTCGTCGGCGAAACCGCGGTCGCCGGTCGCGTCGGGGACGTACTTCACACAGACAGCGATCTTCAGGGTCACGGCCTGTCTCCTTTCAACGGGTCAACGGGCTGGTGCCTACGGGAGGTTGCGGGCCATGACGATGCGCTGGATCTGGTTGGTGCCTTCGTAGATCTGGGTGATCTTGGCGTCGCGCATCATGCGTTCGAC
>NZ_JBIVSC010000018.1:0-135297 GCF_044756005.1 Streptomyces sp. NPDC092045
CGCGGCATCGCGCACACGATCCCCGAACGCGCCGACCAGATCCTCGGCCGGCTGAACCGCGGGACACGCGGCGGCCGGCCACCCCGCTTCGACCGGGGTGTCTACCGCCGCCGCAATGTCGTCGAACGCTGCTTCAACCGCCTCAAACAGTGGCGCGGGCTGGCCACTCGCTACGACAAGACCCGCGAGTCCTACCAGGCCGCCGTCACCATCGCCTCAATCCTGCTCTGGATCTGACCTTTGAAGACGATCTCTAGCGCCGCGGGCGCGATGACGATCGCGACCGTCGACAGCGCGGACGTCCCCGGTCCCGCTGCACGCCTGGGACGGGGCCTCTTGCTGCGCGGCATACGCGCCGGCTCCCGGAGCGACCCCTCGGGACTCGGGACGGATCCAGGAGGCGGCCAGGGCCAGGCCGGCCGACCCGCACCTCTTGCCCGCCGAAGCGGCGTGGTTGCGGAGTCCTGTCGCCGGAGCCGCTTCCCCACCCTCGCCCGGTGGTCCGGGAGGAAGCCGTGCGGACCGGCTGTGAGGAGCCGGCCGGTTCGGGCGGCGCAGTCCGGCGGTCGTCGCTCCGGGGTGGTCGCTCGGCGGTCGAATCGGAAGCCGAAGATCCGGAACAGGAAGAAGGACGCGTCGAGGAGGGCTCCGAAGACTACGAGGGAGACCCAGATGATCGGGTGCTCCCAGACGCCGCCGTCGGTGCGTTCGGGGTGGGCCGAGGAAGTGCTGCCCTCCACGAGCGGGGTCTCCTCAGGAGGTACGAACGACACGCTCGTGATCGCTCCCTTTGCACGGCGGCCCCACGCCGCCGGGTCTCGACCGTCTTCCACCCCGCCCGCGCCCCCGCCCCCGCGAAACGCGTCGATCGTGCACCTACAGGTCGCGCATCGACAGGCGGAGTGAAAGGCGGACCCCTGGCCTGCGCCGTCCGTCTCCCGGCACGCGTCACTGCGACCACGCGCACGCAGGCAGGCGCGGCGCAGGCCCCTTCCCTCGGCTCGGCGGCGCGCGTGACGGCCGGCGCGAACACTCCGGAGGCGCTCGCCGTCGCACCCGGAAGCCTGTCCAGATCTCGTAATAGGCGATACATTTACGCCTTGAAACTCCATGAAGTGAAACGCGGGAGGCCAGATGGCGCGGTCGTGAAGACCGTGTGCAGGCTTCGGCGGTCTCCCGCTGCAGAAGGGAAGTCCATGAGCCCCACGCTGGCCGACGAGATCCGCAGTCGGCTCGGAGAGCTGAGCCCTGCCGAACGCAAGGTCGCGCGGGTGCTGCTGGCCGGCTACCCCGCCGCGGTGTTCGAGACGGTCGCGACGATCGCGGAGCGGGCGGGCGTCTCGGCGCCCACGGTGCTGCGGTGCGCGTCGCGGCTGGGTTACAAAGGCTTTCCCGATCTGCAGGCGGCGCTCCGCTCGGAACTCGACGCGCGCAACGCCTCGCCGATCACCCTCTACGCGGCCGCGGAGGCGTCGGAGCGGGAGACGACGGCCCGGCCCAGCTCCGTGGCCACCCCTCTCGGCGAGCGCTCGGCCCTCGTGCAGCAGGCGGTCTCCCAGACCTTCGACGAGGTGGCCCAGCACGAGTTCGAGGAGGCGGTGGGCCTCCTCGGCGACCCCAGGCGCCGGGTGCACCTGGGAGGAGGAAGGTTCACCCACCTTCTGGCCGAGTACCTGGGCCTGCACCTGATGCAGTTCCGCGACCAGGTGAGCCTCCTGCCGTACAAGGACGTGGAGCGGACGTCGTTCCTCACGCAGCTCGCCCGACGCGACGTCACCGTGCTCTTCGACTACCGGCGTTACGAGGCCGACAAGACGCTCATCGCCGAACTGGCCAGGGAGCGCGGCGGCAAGGTCATCGTGTTCACCGACCCGTGGCTCTCGCCGGCCGCCGCCCACGCGGACGTCGTCCTCATCACCCAGGTGTCCTCCCCGTCCCCCTACGACAGCCTGACTCCGGCCCTGGCGGTCGTCGAGTCGCTCGTCGCCGAGGTCCTCGACCGCATCGGCGGCGACGGCCACGAGCGGATGAAGGGGGCAGAGGAGATCGCCCGGCGCACCGGCCTCCTGTGAGCGGATCCGCCGAGGTCGGATCCCGTCCTTCCGCGGTGCGCGCCGAAGCGTCGCCGCGGAAGGGCCTCCGCGTGCGGGTCCGCCCTGCGGAGAAGCGGCTCGGAGGGCGGGGCCGGGGTCGGCCCCGGCCGACGGGGGGGGTCCGGTCTCCGCACCCCGCGGCCGGGAGGAAGGGTGCGGAGGGGTTTCCACGGGACGGGTCAGTCGAGGGCTCCGTTGACGGTGGCCCGCGGGATCCCGATCCCGGGGACCTGGTACTTCGTGAGGATCTTGCGGTACGAGCCGTCGTCCATGAGGGACTGCAGGGCCGCTTGAACGGCTTCCTTGAGGCCCGGGTGGTCCTTCGACAGCCCGATCCCCATCGGGGAGGCGCTGTACTCTCCGACCGCCGCACGCCCCGTCACCGTGGAGAACGACTTGCCGCCGTCCGCGTTCGAGGCGACGTACGCGGCGGTGACCTCGTCCAGGTAGTCGGCGATGACCTTGCCGCTCCGGAGGGCCAGCTGGGCCTCGGAGTCCTTCGAGAAGGCGAGGATCCGGATGGGCTTGAGGTTCTTCGCCTTGCAGAGTTCCTGGCGCTGCTGAAGGAGCTTCTGGTGGTTGGTTCCGGTCTGCACTCCGACGGGCTTGCCGCACACGTCCGTCACGACTGCGATGTTCTCGGGATTGCCCTTCTTGACGAGCCAGCCGGGGCCGGCGTTGAGGTAGTCGACGAAGTCCACGGATTTCTGCCTGGCCTTCTTGTCCGTCATGGCCGACATGACGGCGTCGAACTTCCCCGCCTGGACGGCGGGCAGGATCCCGTCGAACTTCTGCGCCTTGAACTCGAACCTGACCCCGAGGCGGGCCCCCAGGGCCTGACCGAGGTCGTAGTCGATTCCGGTGATCCGGTCGCTCCCCTCCTCGGTGTACATCTCGAAGGGCGGGTAGGGAACGTCGGTGGCGACGCGGACAACCCCTTCGGCACGGATGTCTGCGGGGAGCATGTCGTAGAACGCGGGGTTCGGCTTGATCGTGAGGTCGGGCAGGACGGCCACTGGGCCGGCCATCCGCGACCGGGCGGGGGACGAGGCGTCGTCGCCGGTGCCGCATCCGGAGACGAGGAGCGTCAGGAGGGCGACGGAGACGGCCGTGGAGCGGGGGTGGACCGGCACGGGGCGGCCTTTCTCGGAAGTAGGGACCGGGCGACTGTTCTCGGGGGTCGGGACCGCCCAAAGCCGCGCGCTCGGCGAGGGGGCGGTCTCGCATCCGACGGCTGGTCGGGCGGAAAGCGGCGGAGCCGGCACCGCGAAGCGGGCCGGCTCCGCCACCCGGCCGATCACTGCGGCGCGATGTCGATCCGCAGCGCGATGAGGGTGCGGGCGGTGGTGCCGTCTCCGGTGAAGGCGGCGGACCCCCGCGCCTTGGTGAAGGTCACGGTGAACCGCGGTCCGGTCTCGAAGGTGGTCGCGGTGGCGCTGTTCTGTGCCCGGGTCGACGCGAGGGCGCGGGCGGTGGTGCGGAAGGAGTAGGGGGTGCCGTCCGGGTTGGCCGCCGAGTAGAAGACGTCGGTGTTGGCCGGCACGGGGGTCGTGGCGGCGGGGACCAGGGGCTGCTTGCCCGGGTGGACGCGCGCTGTCCACGTGCGGGCGTCGTACTGGTCTCCGTCGGTGAGGTAGCTGTACCGGGCCCGGCGCAGCGACCAGCCGTTCGCGGAGTCGTGTGCGCGGGCGTCCCGCAGGTCGAGGACGGCGACGCCGTTGGGGCCGAGGACCGTCATGTGCTCGCGGGCGCCGCCGGGCCGGTCGACGACCAGGGCGGTGTTCTCCTCGAGGGCGTAGACGCGGTCGTGGCCGGTGTCGGAGGCGAGGCGCAGCGCCCGGCCCTCGCGTCCGTAGGCACCGGTGTGGGTGTCGACGAGTCCGGAGCGGAGGAAGCCGAACCCGCCCTGGTGGATGTATCCGAGGCGGGTCGGGTCGTCGAAGTAGCCGGGGGCGCTGCCGTCGCGGAGCGACTCGTAGGACTCGCCGCCGCTGACCATGTCGGGGCCGGAGGCGATCTGGGCGCCCGCGGAGGATCCGGACACCACGGCCCCGTGGGCGAGCTTGGCACGGATGGCGGCGAGGACCTTGGAGTCCTTGTGCTCGTCTCCGCGCAGGAGGGTGGTGATGTAGCGGTACTGGTCGCCTCCGCCGAAGAAGAAGCCGGTCATGGACTCGACCTGTGCGACGACGGCGTCCGAGTCGGCGTTGGCCACGTGGTCGATGTCGAGGGGGATCCACTGGGCGTCCGCGGCTCCGTGGCGCTTGAAGAGGTCGGCGTAGTAGGCGCCGTTGCAGGCGGAGTTGCTGCACAAGGCGGGATCGCCGGCGTGGGGGTCCTGGCTTTCGGGCACGGAGGCGGCGGTGATGATGCCGATGCGGGCCTGCGGCCCGCCGGCCCGCTTGATGATCTCGCCGTAGACCTGGGTGTTGTTCTCCTTCAGTGCTCCGCCGATCAGCACCAGGGATCCGGTCTGGTGCCGGTCCGGCCGGGAGTCGGCGCTCGCGGGAGCGGCCGCGGTGAGGAGGGCCACGACGAGGCCGCCGGCGAGGACGGTGCGGCGGGCTGGAGCGGAAGGTACGCGCATGATGCCTCCGAAGGCGGGAGAGGGGGTCGATGAGCCCGTGCGTCCGGCGTGCGGCGCGGGCCCGGGTCGAGCCGGCGGGGTCGCCGAGTGCGCCGGCGGAGGGAAGCGGACCTTCCCTCCGCCGGCACGTCGATGCCGTTCAGGTGGTGCTGCTGTCGCCGAGGGAGACGATCAGGTCGGCGAGCAGGGCGACGCGCTGGGGGACGCTGGTGGTGTCGAGCCACTCCTGAGGCGTGTGGTCCGCGCCTCCGACGGGGCCCAGGCCGTCCAGGACCGGAACTCCGGTTCCGGCGATGAGGTTGGCGTCTCCGACTCCGCCGGTCGCCGCGGCGCCGAGCTCGATCCCGGCCGCGTGCGCGGCGCGGCGCGCGTGGTCGAGCATGCGCCGGGAGGCGGGGGTGTCCTCCATCGGGGGGCACAGGTCGAGCTGTTCGACCTCCACGGTGACGCCCGGGACGCTCGGGTGGTCGGCGGCTTCCTGGATGGCCCGGGTCACGCGCTGGATGTCGGCCGTCGTGGCGGCGCGGACCTCGATGCGGAGTTCGGCGTCGGGGCAGACGATGTTGGCGCGGGTACCGGCCCGGACCACTCCGACGTTGACCGTCACGTCGTCCCAGTGCCCGTTGAGGGCCTGCAGGGCGACGGTCAGATGGGCGGCGGCGAGGGCGGCGTTGGCGCCGCGCTCCGGTTCGATGCCGGCGTGCGCGGCCCGGCCGGTGACCGTGAGGCGGAAGTCCGCGACGCCCTTGCGCGCGATGACGAGGTCGCCGTTCTCCCGAGCGCATTCGAGGCCGAGGCCGTAGTGCACGTCCCTGGCGGTGCTCTCGATCAGGGGGCGGCTGGCCGGGGAGCCGATCTCCTCGTCGGGGGTGGCGAGGAAGACCAACTCGGCGTAGGCGTCCGTGCCGCACTCCCCCAGGATCTCCAGGGCGGTGAGGCCCGCGAGCAGACCGCCCTTGTCGTCGCTGACCCCGGGGCCGTACGCGGTGGAGCCGTCGACGCGGAAGGGGCGGGAGGCGGCGGTGCCGTCCTCGAAGACGGTGTCCATGTGGGCGGCGAGGAGGATCCTGCGGCCTCCTTCCGCCTCGGGAAGGCCACCGCGTCTGCGCCCGACGAGGGCGTCGCCGGTCCGGTGTCCGTCGGCGGTGGCGGGGAAGCGGACGCGTTCGACGTCGAACCCCATCCGCTCCAGTCGGCGCTCGACCCAGTCGGCGACCTCGTCGACGCCTTCGGCGCTGTAGGAGCCGGAGTCGATGGAGACGAGCTCCTCCAGGTCGCGCAGGTAGTCGGGGCGGCGGGCACGGGCCAGGCCGAGGAAGTGCCCGAGCCGGCCCTCCCGGCGGGTGGGGGCGCTCACAGGACCTTGGACAGGAAGGCGCGGGTGCGCTCCTGTTCCGGGTCGACGAGCACCCTGCGGGGGTCCCCCGCCTCCACGACGACGCCCTCGTCCATGAAGACGGCGGTGTCGCCGACCTCGCGGGCGAAGCCGATCTCGTGGGTGACGACGACCATGGTCATGCCGTCGGCCGCGAGCTGCCGCATCACGTCCAGGACGTCTCCGACCAGCTCGGGGTCGAGGGCGGAGGTGGGCTCGTCGAAGAGCATCAGCTTGGGCCTCATGGCGAGCGCGCGGGCGATCGCCACGCGCTGCTGCTGGCCGCCGGACAGCTGGGCGGGGTAGTGGTGGGCGCGGTCGCCGAGTCCGACCCGCGCCAACAGTTCCTGCGCCTGCTCACGGGCTTCGGCCCTGGGGACCGACCCGACCTTCACGGGGGCTTCCATGACGTTCTCGACGGCGGTCATGTGCGGGAAGAGGTTGAACCGCTGGAAGACCATGCCGATGTCCCGTCGGCGTTCGGCGACCTCGCGCTCGCGCAGCTCGTGGAGCTTGTCGCCCTGCTGGCGGTAGCCGACGAGCTGTCCGTCGACGGCGAGCCGGCCTCCGTCGACCTTCTCCAGGTGGTTGATGCAGCGCAGAAACGTGGACTTGCCCGAGCCGGAGGGTCCGAGGAGGCAACAGACCTGGCCGCGCCCCACGGTGAGGTCGATGCCCTTGAGGACCTCCAGCCTCCCGAAGTGCTTGCGTACGCCTTCGGCGCGCACCATGGGGGTGCTCATCGGTTCTGCTCCTTGCTGTTCTTGCCGAGCCGCTCCACCGCGCCGCCGAGCAGGCGCCGGAGCGGGGAGACGTGTCCGGCGCGGGTGGTGCCGCGTCCGTAGCGCCGTTCCAGCCATGCCTGGGGCACGCTGAGGAGGGTGACGAGGGCCAGGTACCAGATGCTGGCCACGACCAGCATGGGGATGACCTGGTAGTTCTGGGCGTACACGTCCTGGATGTTCGACATCAGGTCGTGGGCGGAGATGACCGAGACCAGTGCCGTCATCTTGAGCATGTTGATGGTCTCGTTGCCCATCGGCGGGATGATCACGCGCATGGCCTGGGGCAGCACGATCCGGCGCATGGTGAGCGCGGGCCGCATGCCCAGCGAGTGCGCGGCCTCCGCCTGACCGGGGTCGACGGACTGGATGCCGGCGCGGACGATCTCCGAGGCGTAGGCGGCCTCGTTCAGGCCGAGGGCCAGGAGGGCTGCGATCGCCGGTGTCAGCAGGGTGTTGGTCTCGGCCTGGAAAAACGTGACGTCGGTGAAGGGGATGCCCACCTTCACGTACTTGTAGAGCGCCGCGGCGTATCCCCAGAAGATGATCTGGACGAGCAGGGGGGTGCCGCGGAAGACCCAGACGAAGGCGTTGGCGAGGCCGTACAGCACGGGGCTGGACGAGAGCCGCATGACAGCGATCAGTGTGCCGAGCGCCAGGCCGAGGAGCATGGCGGCGGCCGTCAGCCAGAGCGTGGTGGCCAGACCGTCGAAGATGAGGTCGGCGAAGAGGTAGTCGCCGACGATGTCCCAGTGCAGGTTGTCGTTCTTCGCCAGCGATCCGACCAGTCCGACCAGGGCCAGCAGGGAGGCGACCGCGGCGATCCAGCGCCCGTAGTTGCGGACGGGCACGACTTCCAGATCGCGCGTGCTCGTCGTACCGGTGGTCGTGTCGGCGGGAGACTTGGTGTCGATCATGCTCAGTCCACCGACGCGTTCTTGGTGGCTTCCTTCACCGCGATCGACGTGACGCCGTACTCGTTGTAGATCTTGACCACGGTGCCATCGTCGATCAGGGACTGCAGCGCCTTCTGGATGGCGTCCGTCAGCTCGGGCAGCTGCTTGCTGACCGCGATGCCGTTGGGCGAGGCGTTGTAGCCGCCGGGCGCGGTGGGGTCCTCGACCAGGTCGAAGGCCTTGCCGCCGTCGGCCGTCTTGGCGACCCAGCCGGCGGCGGGCTTGGTCAGCACCTGGGCGACGACCTTGCCCGAGCGCAGCGCGAGCTGGGCGTCGGAGTCCTTGGGGAAGGTCTGGACGTCGATCTTCGCCTTGCCCGCCTTGGCGCAGGCGTCCTGGTGGGACTTCAGCAGGTCGAGCTGGTTGGTGGCGGTCTGGACGGCGACCTTGAGGCCGCACAGGTCGTCCAGGTTCTCGATCTTGGAGGGGTTGCCGTCACCGACGAGGATGCCGGAGCCGGACTGGGAGTAGTCGACGAAGTCGACGACCTTCTGCCGGTCCTTGTTGTCGGTGATGGCGGACATCGCCACGTCGAACTTGCCGGCCTGGATGGCCGGGACGATCCCGTCGAACTTCTGCGGGGCGAAGGCGAAGGTCACGCCCAGCTTGGCGCCGAGCGCCTGGCCGAGGTCGTAGTCCAGTCCGGTCAGCTCGCTCTCCCCCTCCTTCACGTACATCTCGAAGGGCGGGTACGGGACGTCCGTCGCGACGCGCACCTCGCCGGCCTTCTTGATCTTCTCGGGGAGCAGGTCGTGCAGCTGCTGGTCCTTGACGACCTCCACGCCGGCGACGACGGCCTTGCCGGACGGGGCGGCGGCGTCATCGCCTCCGCAGGCGGACAGGGAGGCGAGCATGATCGCCGCGGCAGCGGCGGCCGCTGCGGGGCGTGCGATACGAGCGTTCATCGCGTGGAACCTCTCGGTGATTTTCTGCCGACGGATTCTGGCCGCCCGGCACAGCAAAGAAGTTACATACGGACGCACTCATTGACTAGATGTACGCCTCATTACGTTCACGTAACACGCCCCTACCAGCTTCAGGCATGGTCGATTTTGATGTTTTTGCCAGGTATTTCCCGGGCCCGTGAGGTCGATGAAAGCTGAAACAGCCTTACATCTTTCCGTGGCGTCTCGTTACTTGTATGTTCCGCTACCAACCGCCGCCCCTTCAGTGGGTCGCTGCGGAATCGATCAATCCTTTTTCCTTGGAGCGCAGATGCCACTCCGTTCACTCAGGTTCACTTCGGCGGCCGTCGTACTCACCGCGATGGCCTCGGCGCTGATGGCGCATCAGCCCGCCCACGCGGCGGCCGACAGGATCAGACTGGGCAACACGGCCGACGTCAGCAGGAGCGCGTGGAACGGCCCGGCCTTCACCATGAACGGCGCCGGCGGCATCGTCACCGCCTCGATGACCCGGGCCATCGACGACATCCGCGGCGGGACCGGAGCCCTCGACGTCGTCGTCCTGTCGGGCTCGGCCCCGACCTCGGGGAGCAAGACCCCCGAGTGCGACACGATCACCGGACTCGCAGGAGTCAACTCCTGTACGACGTGGACGCTCACGACGGCCGGCGACGGCAACAACAGTCAGGTCAACACCGACGTGCGCAACGCGGAGTTCGTCTACTTCGCCGGCGGCGACCAGTGCCGCTACGCCGCCTGGAAGGGGACCGCGCTGGAGGCCTCCGTCGAGTCGGTCGTGGCCAAGGGCGGCGGATCCGGCGGCGGCAGCGCGGGGCACCACATCAACAGCCCGATCGTCTACGACGCCTGCAACGGCAGCGTCACCAGCGCCGAGGCGCTCGCCAACCCCTACGACCGGTACATCGGCTTCACCACGGGCATGTTCGAGTGGGCGAACTACGGTTCGGTCATCAACGACTCGCACTTCGTGACCCGTGACCGCATGGGCCGCACGATGTCCTTCCTCGCCCGCGCGGTGAAGGACGGCCTCGCTCCGGGAGGCGCCGCCTGGGGCGTCGGAGTGGAGGAGGGCGGCGGCTCGCTGTACCTCGACCGCAACGGCACGGCGACCCAATACGGCAAGGACGCCTACGTCGTCCTCGCCGACCACCAGCCGGAGCAGGCCGTCGACCGCGAGCCGCTGACCTACTCGGGCTTCAAGATCTGGCGCCTGACGCCCGGCTCGACCTTCGACTTCAAGAACCGCCCCACCTGCGGCTACTACCTCCGCAGCGTCACCAACGGCGTCACCGACCCCAACCTCTACAGCGGCACTCCAGTGACCGACTGCGGCACCCAGGGCGGCGGGGGCGCGCTCGCCGAGAGCGAGCCGAACGACACCCGCGACACGGCCGACGACGCCACCGCCCTCTCCTCCCCCGGCACCCTCACCGGCAGCATGCAGTCGACCGGCGACCGCGACTACTTCAAGCTGACCCTGTCCTCGGGCCAGAAGGCCTCCGTGAACTGTGCCGTTCCGTCCGCCTACGACGCCGACCTGTACTGGCTGGACACGAACGGCAGCACCCTGACCCGCTCCGTCAACAACGGTGCCGGCACCGACGAGTCCCTGTCCTTCACCAGGACCGCCTCCGGAACCGGCACCTACTACCTCGACATGGAGGCCTACAGCGGATCCGGAACCGCGTCCTACAGCTGCACCGTGACGAAGAGCTGATCCGGCCCGCATGACGGGCGTCCGGACCGCGTGCGCGGTCCGGTCGCCCCTTTTCCAGGGACCCGGCACCTCCGAACGACCCGCGCGCGGCCCGGCACCTCCCCACCACCCGCGCGCGGCCCTGGCGGCTCAACTCGGCCGAGCGAGCCTCCGCGGATCCAGCAGGAAGGCGAGCTCTTCCTCGGAGATCAGCCCCTCGCGAGCCGCGAGCTCCCGGACGGGAACGCCGGTCATCTGGCACTGGCGAGCCAGCGCCGTGGCCCGCTGGTAGCCGATGACGGGGTTGAGGGCGGTGGCGAGACCCGAACTGTTCTCCACCAGAACCAGCAGGTGCTCCTCGTCGGACTCGATGCCCACGACACAGCGCTCGGCGAGGAGCACGCAGGCGGCCTCCAGCCGGTTGGCCGAGTTGAGCAGGTGGTGGACGATCAAGGGCTCGAAGGCGTTCAGCTGCAGCTGTCCCGCCTGCGCCGCCGCGCAGACGGCGGCGTCCGCCCCGACGACGTCGAAGCAGACCTGGTTGACCGCCTCGGGCATCACGGGGTTGATCTTGCCCGGCATGATGCTCGACCCGGCCTGGAGCTCCGGCAGCCTGATCTCGCCCAGTCCCGCGCGCGGGCCCGAGGCCAGGAGCCTGAGGTCGTTGCAGATCTTCGAGAGGCGCAGCGCGAACTGCCGCATGGCACCGGAGAGCCGGATGAACCCGCCCACTCCCTGCGTGCTCTCCACCCGGTCACGGGCGGGCCTCACCGGTGCGGACGAGACGGCGGCGAGGTGGGTCACGGCCAGCTCCGCGAACCCGGCGTCGGCGTTGAGGCCCGTGCCGATGGCCGTTCCCCCCAGGTTGACCTCCAGCAGGGCCTCGGAGGCGAGGCGGACGAGCTCGGCGTCGTCGCGCACGGTGAGGGCGAACGCGTCGAACTCCTGGCCCAGCGTCATGGGCACCGCGTCCTGCAGCTGGGTGCGGCCGAGCTTGACGGTCTTCGCGAAGGCTCCGCCCCGTTCGGCGAAGGCGTTGCGCAGCACGGACATCGCGTCCAATAGCCGCCCGGCGGCGGCGTACAGGGCGAGCTTGGCCGCCGTGGGGTACACGTCGTTCGTGCTCTGGGACCGGTTCACGTCATCGTTGGGATGGAGATGTGCGTAACTTCCCCGCGCGTGTCCGAGGAGCTCGAGCGCACGGTTGGCGATGACCTCGTTGGCGTTCATGTTCGCCGACGTGCCCGCCCCGCCCTGGAAGACGTCCACGACGAACTGGTCGTGGAGGCGACCGCTGCGGATCTCCCGGCATGCGCCGACGATCGCCCTGGCCTCCTCCTCGGGAAGCGTCCCCAGTTCCAGGTGGGCGAGCGCGGCCGCCTCCTTCACCGCCGCGAGGGCCACGACGAGTTCGGGGTGCGACGAGAGCGGGATCCCGGTGAGCGGGAAGTTCTCCACCGCCCGCAGCGTGTGGATGCCCCAGTACACCTCGGCCCCCACCTCTCTCCCGCCTATCAGGTCGTGCTCCTCGCGCTGCATAGCGGCCCCTTCGCCCTTGACGGTCGGTTCTTTCCGAACCCATGGAAGTATCTTCCATTACAGCAAGGGCCCGCAAGGCATCTTTAGAATCAGCCGTTACTTGGCTGGTCGACGAGGTCACCACCGGCCAGCGACGCGGTCCCGCCCACCTGATCCCGGCTCCTCCCACGGAATCCACGGGCCCGACGCCGCAGCCGTCCCTCTTCGTTCGGACTTCGCCTGCGACGTGTCCCGCGCGAGGGTGCTCACGGAGTCCTCCCTCGTCGGTGACGATCCCGCTGCCGACGAACGCGACGGAGGTGACGACAGTGCCCGCCTCGCCCCAGGCGTTGAAGGACGTGTTCGCCGAGAGCGCCAGCAGCACCATGGTGGTGAACTGCACGACGCAGAAGGCCCCGTTATGGCCCAGGGAGGCGTCGGTGGGCTGAGCGAGGGCGGTGACGCCCTCCACTGGCTGGAGCCCGAAACGGGAGATCGGCACCGCAAGGCCGATCATCACACCCAGCAGCCCGGCGGGCGGCCGGTGCCCGGAAGGACGGCACCGCGTTGGCCATCGCCTCCACACCGGTCAACGCGGAGCAGCCGGAGGCGAACGCCTTGAGGAGGAGCAGAGCGCCGACGGTGGTGGCGTTGTCGGCAAGGACGGAGGCATGGCCGTTGGAGGCCGCGGTGGATGCCGGCGCGTCGCGGAACAGGCCGACGGCGATCACGACGAGGATCGCTCCGACGAAGACAGCGGTGGGGACGATGAAGGCGCGGGCCGAGTCGACGATCCCGCGCAGGTTGACGGCCGTGATGAGCACCAGGACGCCGAGGCAGATCACCGGCCGGTCACCGTACAGGCCCGGGAACGCCAACGTCAGCGCGGCCACACCGGCGCTGACGGCGACGGCCGCGTTCAGCACGTAGTCGAGCACCGGCGAACCGGTCACGACCAGGCTCGTACGCCGTCCCAGGTGCGCCTTCGCCACGGCGTAGGAACCGCCGCCGTCCGGGAACACGGCGATGGCCTGCCGGCACGAGGCGACCAGCACAGCGAGCAGCCCCGCGACGGCGAGGTCACCGGCAGCGTGAACCCCAGGCCGTACCCGCCGACGGCCGCGAGGACCAGCACGATGGCCTCGGGCCCGTACGCCACCGACGCCATCGCGTCCAGGGACAGGGCCGCGAGCCCGGTGACGGCGGTCAGCTTGTGCCGCGCACCGGTATCGGGCGGTTCCTCGGCGCCGGGTACGGCGCCCTTCTCAACGGTCACGGTGGTCATGCGGACGGACTCCTTCGGGTAGGGCTCCGCTCGGCCTCCGTCCTTCCGTAGGGCTTCTCCGCCCGTCCTGGCGCGTTCTTGGCGCCGCCCGGCCTTCCCCCGACAGCTCCTTGACACCGGCCTCGACGGCGCGGGGGCATCAGGGTGGTGTGAAGACTGCCCGGGCATCGGCCGTCCTGCCCGACCGCAGCCCTACAGTGCGCCCCATGAGCCCACATGACGGACGCCTGCCCTCCGACCACCGCGTGCGCCACCTCTCCCCCGCACGCTCATCGTCGGCGCATCCCTCACGAGCGCCGTCGGACTGGTCCTCGACAGCATGTGGCTACTCACCGTCGGCGCGTGGCAACTCATCACAGCCGTCATCCTGGAACTGGTCTACCGCCCGTGACCACGAACATCACGGGGGTTCCTGAGGCATCGGAAAAGCGTCAACGACAAGCCCGCGGGCCGGGCAGACTCGCTCCGGCTACTGAGGTTGAACTCGTGGTGCCTTAGGGGCTGACGGCGGATCGTCGGCTGCGGTGTCACCGGGGCATGCGGTATCCACGAGGGGGCGGGCTGACCGCCGAACGTCAGCAGTTTCGCCAGAGGTTACGGTTCAGGCGGCCGAGCGGTTCGCTCGGGGTGAGACCGGTGCGGTGATCGCGAAAGACCTGCGGGTAAGTGTCCGGTCGGTGCAGCGATGGCGGCGGACCTGGGACGAGGGCGGTCCGCGGGCTCTGCGGTCGACGGGGCCGGCGTCGCTGCCACGACTGAGCGAGAAGCAGTTCGCACAGTTGGAGGCGGAGCTTGCCAGAGGGCCGGCCGCACATGGCTGGAAGGACCAGCGATGGACGCTGGCGCGGGTCAAGACAGTGATCGGCCGGCGCTTCCACCTGACCTACACGATCCGGGGCGTCCGGAAACTGCTGGTACGCAACGGCTGGTCCTGCCAGGTCCCGGCCCGACGCGCGATGGAGCGGGACGACGACGCGGTGGCCGGGTGGGTCAAGGAGGTGTGGCCCTGCGCGGAAGGCGCGCGGCGGCCCGTGGAGCCTGGCTGGTATTCGAGGACGAAGCCGGATCCTCCATGACGCCGCCGCAGGCCAAGACGTGGTCGCAGCGCGGCCGAACACCGGCGGTGCGGGTCCGTGGCCGCTCCCGCAGACGGATGTCCATCGCTGCGCCGACCTGCTACAAACCCGGCCACCGGTCCCGGCTGATCTACCGGCCGCGCTGGGCGACGGCCGACGCGACGGGCGCAAGAGCTTCTCCTGGCACGACTACCGGGACCTGCTGATAGCAGCACACCAGCAGTTCGACGGCCCGATCGTGCTCGTCTGGGACGACCTCAACGCCCACAAAGCCGCCGACTTGCGGCAATGGGCGGCGGACCGCGAATGGCTGACCATCTCCTACCTCCCGCCCTACGCGCCGGACCTCAATCCCGTTGAAGGGATCTGGTCCCTCATGCGACGCGGCTGGCTCTCCAACGTCGCCTTCAGCACCCCCGAACACCTCGTCCAGCGCATCCGACCCGGCCTACGGCACATCCAGTACCGCGGTCACCTCATAGACGGATGCCTCACCGAGACCGGCTTGACCATCAGACCCGCCTGAGCAACCATGCGACATCACGAGTTCAACCTCAGTAACCCCCTGAAACCGCTGGACTGCTGGACTGCTGGTCAGGACACCTGTCAGGCTCCGCCTCGTGGAGATTCTCGATGTCCTGACCAGCATGGCGAAGACAGGCCGACTGGGCCCGGTGTTCAGCGGAGCCGACTGGAACGATGTGACCGCAGCACTCGGCGAGCCGTGGGACATCGGAACAATGAGCCGGAACAGAAAGTGGCCGCGGCTCTTCGCCTACGGAGACCTTGAGCTGAGTGTCTGCCGCTGCCGCAAGGTTTCCCTCATCTGCGTCCAGACCTGGCGTGACGTCGTCGAACTCCCTCCGTCGGTTGTCGGGAGGACGGGCACCTTCCCGGCAAGGCTCAAGCACGCGGACGTCATTTCCGCCTTGGACAGGGCCGGCTGTTCCTGGAAGCCGCATGCTGCGCTGACCTTTGGCAACCAGTGCTCGCTCGCGGCGATCGCGTCAGGAGCGAACTTCACCTTCGAGATCCCCGAGGATGAGGAACCCATGCTGAACGTCATGGGTCTGCCCGCCGATGAACACGACTGCTCTGCACGGGCCGCAGGCCAAAATCACTGACGCGAAGCGCCGTCAAAACTCGGGTTCTGGCACGAGTTGTGTGACGCAGACGCACGTTCAGCCACGGCCCTGTGCCTAGTAGATGTGGTCGTCGGCGCGTTCAGCCTTGGACGTCCGTCGGAGACGCCACACGCCCAAGCCGGCCCCAAGGGCCCCGCCCATGAGAGCTGCCGCTCCTGCCCAGAGGCCGCTGGGCGAGAACGCCGCAGCGAGCAAGCCAACAGGGCGCCAACCAGCAGGTACATGACGATGATGAAGCACGCAGCGAGGCAGCGATTCCTCAGCGGCGTCATGCCACCTTGCATGAGGTCCGCCTGTCCCCTTCGACTGGTCCCCTTCCCGCCTGTCCCCGAACGTTCATGACAATCCGCTTCACGGGGTCACGTCACAGAAGTTGAGCCAGAGCCCGAGAACGGGAGGCACCTGCCCGCAGTCGGAGGCTGCGCGCGGGGCGCGCTCGGGGCGTGGGCGTGCTCCTGGCCGCGCGCGGCGGAGAACGGCAAGAGGACGGGTCGGCCCGGCGGTACTGCCTCCCAGAACGCGTCCGGGCGCCGGGCCTGACCCGTGCACGCCATATCGGCACGGGCTGGACGGGACCCTGTCCGCCCCGGCCGCCGATGTCCTCTGCCAGGTGATCTTGACCGACTGCCAGGCGACTTTGACCGGGAATCAGGCTACGGCCGCCGGGAGGTCCAGGCCCGGATGAGTTCGGCGGCCAGCCAGTGTCCGCGTGCTTCCGCTTCGGCGCCGGGCAAGACACCATCGGTGTCCCGGAATGGGTCGCCGCCACGGGCCAGCAGGAAGGCGGTCATGTCGACGTGGAGGGGTTCGCCGCTTTGGAAGTGACCGTCGATCTCCACGTCGATGGCGTGCCGTAGAAGGGTCCAGCCGTCACCACAGTCGTCCTCCACGTCGTAGCCACCGTCCAGGAGCTCGCGAAGCCGCGGCAGATCCTCCTGCTCGACAGCAAGGTGGCCGGGCGACCAGGACATGGACTCCTCCGAGACAAGGCGGTAGCTGACATCACCACCAAGAAATACCAGTCGTGCCGGTCCAGGTCTCTTGGCAATCGGTCAAGATCGACTGTCAGAGAACAACCGCCACGGCGCCGGGCCCCGTGGAAAGTCGCTCATAGTCACACAGCTGCGCGTCCACCTGGGAAAACGGACTGTGAGCCTCACAGATGGCACTCACCGTGCCCCTCGGTGGTGAGCGGGGCCGGTGTCCCGTGCCACCGATCCTTGACCGATTGCCACTGAGGTTGGACCACTGCACGGTTCGTGCCATCGAACCTTGACCGCACTGGTCAGGCTGCTCCAGGGTCCGCCGACTGCTTCGTACCGTCAGCGGGCTCCGGTATTGCCCGAGAGCTGGAGCTGAACTGCTCGCCGATGTTGTTCCACATGAAGCCGTCCTGCCAGTTCGGCTTCGCTGCTGCCCAGCCGAGCAGCGCCGCGAGGACCTTCTCCTGTGAAACGGTCATGGTCTGAAAGTGCTGCTCGGCCACGCCGTCCCGGTATTCGAGCTGGTAGGCGTTGTTCTCACGCAGTAGGACCTGGATGTACCAGCTGCCAGGCAGTTCCTCGTCCACCCGCTCCACAGTCAGGTGGGCGTTGCCCCTTCGCAGATCGGCCAGCATCGTTCCGATGGCGGGCTTGGTGGCGCGTCTCACCACGTGGCCACGCTCGTTGGTCGCTATCAGCATGGCCGGATCATCCACCAGGGGACTGACACCGCCCCGTGAGGCTCTGACCTGGGCGGTCAGGGTTCGATGGCACGAACTGTGCAGTGGTCCAACTTCAATGGCAATCGGTCAAGGATCGGTGGCACAGGACAGGCCGGCGCTGCTCACCACGCAGGGCGGAACGGACGCCGCCCGCCCGGCCCGCGAGTATCCGACCTTTTCGTACGGCTACCGCGTACAAAGACACCTCATGTTGTTAAGGTCGTGTCCTATGTGGTGAGGCGGTCGTTGAGACCGGCATGGGGCGGGGTACTTGGAGTTGGATTGTTCCGGATGGCTTGTGGGAGATCGCGAAGCCGCTGATCCCACCGTCGAAGACGCGTCCGCAGGGCGGGGGAACACAGGACACGCCTGATGAGACGCTGTTCGCCGCGATCATCTACGTGCTGGTGTCCGGTTGCGCCTGGCGGGCCCTGCCACCCTGTTTCGGGATATCGAAGTCGACAGCCCATCGCCGGTTCCTGATCTGGTCCAGGGCAGGGGTCTGGGGCCGGCTGCACGAGGAGATCCTGCACCGCCTCGACGACGCCGGCCTGCTCGATCTCTCCCGCGCGGTCCTCGACTCCGCCCACGTCAGGGCGAAAAAAAGGGGCGAACTCACGGGTCCGAGCCCCATGGACCGGGGCAAGCCGGGTTCCAAGATGCACGTCCTGTCGGATGCGAACGGCCTGCCCCTCATCGTCGGCGTCTCGGCCGCCAACACCCACGACAGCCTCGCCTTGAAGCCCATGGTCACGGGCAACCAAACGAGACACGACCCCCACCGCGGCCGCCACTTCAAACCGCAGCGTCTGCATGCCGACAAGGCCTACGACGTCCCCCACCTGCGCAAATGGTTACGGGGCAAACGCATCGGCGTCCGTATCGCCCGCAAGGGTATCAAGTCCAGCGAACGTCTGGGCCGTCGCCGGTGGGTCATCGAGCGCACCATGTCCTGGCTGACCGGCTACCGCCGGCTCAACCACCGCTACGAACGCCATCCCCGCAACTACCTGGCCTTTCTCGGACTCGCCGCCGCCCTCTGCTGCTACAAGCGGCTCATCCGCCTCACCACATAGGACACGATCTAAGGGATGGCTGCGCGGGGCGCGAGGTGGGTGACCTGGACCTCGCCCACCCGCTCGTAGAAGGCGACGGCGTCACGGGCGGCGGCAGAACACAGCAGCTGGCAGCACCCGTCGCCCCGGGCCGTCGTGGCGGCGGCCAGCAGCTCATCGGCGAGCTGCCTCAGGTAGACGACGCCCGCACGGACACCGAGGCCGCTCGCCGCGACCTCGGCGCCCGCCTGGTGGCCGCTCTGGCTCCGCTGCCGGAGGGCCCGACCTGTCCCCCGTTCACGGTATCCGCAACCTACAACCGATACCGCGGAGCAAAGGACACGCAGGTGTGGCCCTTTGCGGAGGACCACGGAGGCGGACACGGAACCGAGCGACGTACGCAACTGAACCGGATCAAGTATCAGCATCTGCTGTCGACCCGGATGTGACGCGAAGGCGACGCGATCGATCCGACTCCATGGAGGAGCCAGGGACTCACTGGGCATTCGAGTGTCGCCGCAAGCCGACCCCGCAAACCGCCAGGCATGCTCGTCGTGGACGCGGCGACATCGCGGTGTGTCAGTGCCGCCAGGACAGCCGGACGTGGAGCAGCTCGGTCCGCAGTGCGGGTGTGCCGTCGACCGGTGCCGGGTTCTCCGCGGTCGGCTCGATGCCTCCGGCGGCAACCTTGTCGAGTGTCGCCAGACCGGCGGGACCGACCGTGCCGAACACCGTGTAGTTCGGTCGCAGTGCGGAGTCGCCGTAGACGACGAAGAACTGCGAGCCGTTCGTGTTCGGGCCGGCGTTGGCCATCGCCAGCAGGCCGCGTCCGTAGAGTCGGCGCGTGCCCGTGGGATCGGTGGCTGCGGGCGGCAGGTCCACCGGCAGTTCGTCCTTGTACTTGTACCCAGGCCCGCCTTCACCGGTGCCGGTCGGGTCGCCGCACTGCAGGACCTTCAGCGTCGGGTACGCCGTCAGGCGGTGGCACACCGTGCGGTCGTAGAAACCGTGCCGCGCCAGGTGCAGGAAACTCTGGACCGTGCACGGCGCCTTGGCCCGGTCCAAGCGCAGCGGAAGCGGGCCCTGACTGGTCGGAACAGCCAGGTCGACCGTGCCACGAGCAGGGGTGCGCCGTGGGTCGGGCGGCAGCGGAACACGGCGCGCCGGCGGCTCGTCCGGGGTCTGGGTGTACTGGCAGGGACCGTGCGTGGTGCGCGGTGGAGCGCTGTCGGAAGCGGTGGCGACACTTCCCCCGGACATCACTAACGCCGCGGCCGCGAATGCACTGATCAGTGTTCGTCTCATCTTGCACGCCCTCCCGGTGATCTCCAGGTCTTGGAGCGGTCGCAGTCTAGAGCGTGGTGTGGCCTGCGGGAGTGGGATTTCCGGCCGATCAGCGTGACCGGAGCCCCATCATTCAGACGACAACGTCATTTGGCTTTGGAATCCTTGCTGTGGTCACTTCTCTCGGTACGGTCAACCTGACTTATGGCCAGACCCTCTTGGCCACGAGGGGACTGGAGTTCCGTACCTTTGTCAGCAGGCGGGTCATCCCCTGGAACGAGGTCGCCGACATCCAGACACGGCCGCGGGTGGTCCGGAGCGGAGTCTTGTGTGATCTGCGGGTCGTCAGGGTTCGCGGGCGGTCGCTCACGATTCCGGGAACGGCCACCGGCCAGGCGTTGGATGCCGAGCTTGAGCGGAAGCAGGCAGCCATCCAGGAATGCTGGTCCCGCGCAGTCAACGGCTGATGCACCTCATACCGCGAGGGTCTCGGACACCACCGCACAAACGGCCTGCCGGAGCCCGCGGGCACGGGTCCGGTGATTCGGAGTGCCCTGATGGCGGACCGTACCGGGGTCGGGAGTGATCACATCCGCACCGTCCTGCAGGCCCGCGAGCTCGACACCGACAAAGCAGAAACGGATCTCCGGCCTCGTCTCCCTCAGCCTGGCCGAACTCAGACGCGTGACCCACCGCCTCACCCACCGCCGCCCCGCCCCAATCGACCACATCCCACACCGGTCGACCTAGCGCCGCCGACGACAACACCAAGCCCGCAACAGCCACTACAAACGACGCGACCACGCACCACCAGACGACGGTAAACCATCACAAAAGAGACCATTGCAGTACGAGGTCCACGCCGGTGTGGAGCCGGGTTGTAGCTTGATCGCTTGCGTCGCATCGGTGTTTGGGCTGCTCGACGGCGGTGCGAAAAAAGAGTTCGAAGAAAGTTGTCGTCGGATGTCGAGGACCTGTTTCCCGCTCCGACTGAGGGGTGACAGTGCGCCAACGGGGCGTGCGAAACGAGGAGGACACCCGAGATGAAGTACGTCGCGATGATCTACGGCAACCAGGCCAAGTGGGACTCCTTCCCGGCCGAGGAGTGGCCGGAGGCGATCGCCAAGCAGGAGGCGTTCAACAAGAAGTACCGCGAGAGCGGTGAACTCCTCGGCGCCTATGGGCTGGCGGACGCGGCCAACGCCCAGCTCGTGCGCCGCGAGGACGGTGTCCCGGCGGTCACCGACGGCCCGTACCTGGAGACCAAGGAGTACATCGCCAGCTTCTACATGCTCGACTGCGACAGCCTGGAGCGGGCGCAGGCGATCGCCGCGGACATGCCGTTCGCCGACGTGGAGCCGGTCGAACTGTGGCCCGTCCTGCACGAGTCCGCGGCGGACGCGTGACCGCCACGCACTCCGCCACCGAGGACCTGTTGCGCGAGCTGGCGCCGCAGGTCCTCGGCGCGCTCGTACGCCGCTACGGCGTCTTCGACGCGTGCGAGGACGCGGTGCAGGAAGCCCTGCTGGCCGCAGCCCTGCAGTGGCCGGAGGCCGGTGTCCCGGACAACCCCCGGAGCTGGCTGGTCACCGTCGCCTCCCGCAAGCTGGTCGACCAGATCCGCAGCGACAGCGCCCGTCGACGCCGTGAGGACGCCCTCGGGCTGGCCACCCCGCAGGCCGCGACGCTCGACCACACCGCCGACGCCGTGCCCGACGGGGACCGGGACGACTCGCTGGCCCTGCTGTTCCTGTGCTGCCACCCCGCGCTGTCCCCGGCCGGCCGGATCGCGCTGACCCTGCGCGCGGTCGGAGGTCTGACCACCGCGCAGATCGCCGCGGCCTTCCTGGTGCCCGAGGCGACCATGGCTCAGCGCGTCAGCCGCGCCAAACAGACTGTCAGGGCGTCCGGTGTCTCCCTGGCCGTGCCGGAGGGGACCGATCTCACCGAGCGGTCGGCCGAAGTGCGGCACGTGCTCTACCTGATCTTCAACGAGGGGTACACCGCCACGGGCGGCGCCGACCTGACCGCGCCGGAGCTGTCCGCCGAGGCGATCCGGCTCACCCGGATGCTGCACCGCCTGACGCCCGACGACGCCGAGACCGCCGGTCTCCTCGCGCTGATGCTGCTGACCGAGGCGCGCCGCCCCGCCCGTACCACCCCGACCGGGGAGCCGGTGCCGCTGGCCGAACAGGTCCGCGGCCTGTGGGACCGGCGGCTCGTCGCCGAAGGGGTCGACCTCATCAGCAGGACGCTGCCGCGCGGCCGGGTCGGACCGTACCAACTGCAGGCCTCCGTCGCGGCCGTGCACGACGAGGCCGAGGACGCCGACGCCACCGACTGGCCCCAGATCCTCGCCCTGTACGACCTCCTGGAACGGTTCGGGCCGAACCCGGTGGTCACCCTCAACCGCGCGGTAGCCGTCGCCATGGTCCACGGCCCGGCCGCCGGACTCGACCTGGTCACCGCGCTGGAGGCCGACAAGCGCATGGCCCGCCACCACCGCCTGCACGCCACCCGCGCCCACCTCCTGGAGCTCCTCGGCGAGCACGGGGCCGCGGTGGTCTCCTACCGCGAGGCCGCCCGCCGCGCCACCAGCGCCCCCGAGCGCCGCCACCTCACCGCCCGCGCGCACCGCCTCGAGACCCGCACGTGACGCGTCCTGCCGGCGGAGGGGTAAGCGCGGACGCTACTCCGACTGAGGCCGCCGTCGTTTGCCGACAGACGTCCGGTGCACCTGTGAGCTGGAGCGGACGGCTCGCCGCCGCCTCGTGGTCCTGTTACGACAGATGACGGGCGAAGAAGGTCCCCACCCGGCGCCGTACCTCAGCGAGTGTCACCGCAGGGTCGCCGGTACCGACGAGCGCGGTCCGCGCCGTCGCTGTCACCAGGCCGGAAGTCTGGAGTCGGGGGACGAGCGGACCGTAGTCGGTGAACGCCCAGTGGTTCGCGCCGCAGAGCAGCACACGGCGTCCGGGAAGGCCCGCCCAGGACGACTCGATCCGGACGGCGCCGTCGAATCCGTCGGTGCGGAACAGCAGCAGCGGCTGATCGAGGCCGGCCGGCGTCGGACACAGGTCGAGATAGCCCTCCAGGTTCGCCACCGCGCCGACCCGGCGGTCGTCACGGGCCGCGTACACCGCCGCCGTGCCGCCTGCGGAGTGCCCGTACAGCCCGATCCGGCGGGAATCCATGGCCGATGCGAGCGGAAGGTCGTCGAGTCGGTCCAGGACCAGCCGGAGGTCCGCAATCCGGGTGTCCACCATCGTGCGGAAGGTCGCCGGGTCCGGTGGCCCCCACAGGACGGTCGGCCGCAGTCCGGTCGGCAGCTCCACCTGTGAAGCGTCACCGGGGTGGTCGACGAGGACGACCACTCGGCCGTGGCTCGCCAGGTCCTCGGCGAGGGTGGTGCCGAGCGTGCGGGAGTCACCGCCGCCCGGTGAGTACACCAGCACCGGCCGTCGCCCGGGAAGCGGCGGCGCGCCCGCATACCCGTGGGTGAGGACCGAACCCCAGTCCACCATTCCAGGCTGCGGCAGCCCGGGATGGACGTGGGGCGCGAGGCCGGCGAACTCCCTGGCCTCGGCCGGGGTGAGCTGAGGGGCCCGGGGGAAGCCGCGTACCGATCGGGCCGGGTACAGGACGGTCAGCATCAGCTCCCGCACACCGCCCACCCACGGATCGGTCCGGGACGGGTCCGTCAGATGGACCGTCCGCATGCCGACGGGGTACGGGCCGGCGGGCGCAGGCAACCGGAGGACCGGGCCGCCACCGGATGCGGACGCAGCCGTGGGCAGCAGGGCGGCGGCGCTCCCGAATAGGGTGCCCTTCAAAATAGTGCGTCGCGAAGTCATACGACCATCCTTGGTGCGGGGCCGTCACGACGCGAAGGTTCAGGCCCTGGCCGAAAGGCTGGCCCAGGACGAGGAGCTGTGCGAGTGCTGCGAGTCCACTTCACCGCGGAGGACTTCGCCCGTATCCGGTTCGCACCCCGCCCAGCGCCGCTCCAGGAACTGCACGCAGCCCTGACGGCAGCCGTGACCCAGCGTGGCGGGCCGCTGTTCGCGCCGTGGCGCGGCCGCATCCTGCGCTCCCTCCCAGCCGCAAGCAGCCCGCTCTCCGATCTGGTTCCCGCAGGCCGCCCGCCCTCCTTCCTCGACGTCATCGGCCACACCATGCCCGACAGCTTCGAACAGATCCGAGCCACCAGCCCCGGTCTCGTCCGAGTCGAGCTGGAGCGGGTCTACGGGACGGCGCCCGTTCCTCGCTGGATCCGGGACCTGCACGCGGGCGACGAGGCCGCGTGGCACACCCTGCACCGCGCCCAGCAGGCCGCGTTCGAGACGGTCCTCGCCCCGGTCTGGTCCGTCGTGCAGGATCTGCACCGTGAGGAATTCACCCGCTACGCCCTAACGGTCGCCGAGCATGGCGTGGCAGCCGCCTTGACCGCCCTGGCCCCGGGCAGCCAGCTCCACGAGGGCGTGTGGGAATGGTCCGGCACGGCGCCTGACCGCGACGTCTGCCTCAACGGGCGTGGCCTGGTTCTGCTACCCACCTTCCACCACCCGGCGGGCCCCCTTCTCCAGGACACCCCAGGCCGTCCCGCGGTCCTGACATACCCGGCCGGCCCCGGGCTCCCACCCACCGCGGGGACCCCCGTCGTCTCCGCCGAGGCCCTCGCCGCGATCCTGGGCCGCACCCGACTGGACGCCCTGCGCCTCCTCGCCGAGCCCCACACCACGACGTCCCTGGCCCGCGCCCTCCACGTCAGCAACGCGACGGCTTCATCCCACGCGGCCACGCTGAGATCGGCAGGCGTGGCGACGACGACCCGCGCAGGCCGCTCGGTCACCCACCAGCGCACAGCCCTCGGCACCCTGGTTGCGGGCGCTTGGCCGCCGTAGTTCACCACAGGACAGAGCCGACGATCGCCCCTCAGGTGAGGTACCTGAACACGTTCGCCGAGGAGGTCGGCAGGGAGCGGTCCGACGCCGAGTCCGCCAAAGTGATCAAGAGCAGCGACCTCGCCTCACGCGCTCCCCGGCAGCGGTGCGCGACGGCTTCGAAGCGGCTGACCAAGGCAAGAGCCCGCAAGATCATCACCACGCTGGTCGGCCGCACCTAGGGTCTGTCTCTTTGATCGGACTTTAACTGATCGTTTCAGAATGAGGTTCGGAGTCGTCGCAAGCAGATGATGCCGCAGGCGAGTGGGAGCAGGCCGAGGTGGAGGTCGGCGCGTATCTCGTAGCGGATGCGCAGGCGTTTGAACCGGTGGAGCCAGGCGAAGGTCCGCTCGACGACCCAGCGGGCCTTGCCCAGGCCGGAGCTGTGAGGGACGCCGCGTCGGGCGATCTTGGGCGTGATGCCGCGGGCCCGCAGGGTGCGCCGGTATTTGTCGTCGGCGTAGCCGCGGTCGGCGAACGGCCGGCCCGGCCGGTGCCGCGGTCTCCTGCGGAGTCCTCGGATGCCGGGTATCACGTCCAGCAGGGGCGTCAGCCGGGTGACGTCGTGCCTGTTTGCGCCGGTCAGCGTGACGGCGAGGGGTATGCCGTGGCGGTCGGTGATCAGGTGCTGCTTGCTGCCCGGCCGGGCGCGGTCGACCGGCGAAGGTCCGGTGTGAGCCCCCCTTCGAGCGCCCGGACGTGCGAGCCGTCGATCGCGCAGTCGTCCATGTCCGGCAACCCTGCCTTGCGCAGCTCGGCCAGAAGGACTTCGTGCAGGCGGGGCCAGACACCGGCCTCGGTCCAGTCCCGCAACCGCCGCCAGGCGGTCACCCCACTGCAGCCGGTCCGCTCGGCGGGCACGTCTCTCCAGCTGACGTTCTTGCGCAGCACGTACACGATGCCCCGAAGAGCCGCACGGTCGTCCGCCGGCAGACGCCCCGGATACCGATGACGCCGCGGAGGCCGGGGCGGCAGCAGCGGGGCGACGCGTTCCCACAGGTCATCAGGCACAAGATCATCCGACACCCACACCACTCTGCCGCCATCAAGCCCGAACGCAAACCCCGAGCAGCGAACCCATGCTGAAACCATCAGTAAGGCCGGACGAGAGAATGACGTAGGTGCCCTGTGTGCATTGACCATTTCCCCTGGGAGCTCTTCGGCGCGGCCTGTCTTGTGGCACGGCGGATCCTGCGGTGCGCGAGACCTCGCGGGTCATGTCGGGCGCCGCGACGGCCAGGGTTGGCTGGGGGCTGGTCCGTGTGAGTGAAAGGTTTTTCCAAACCGGCTGACGGATGCTGTGGGACGGGCACAGAAACTGCATGCGGCCATAGTCATGGCGGGCTTGCGTCCTGACCGAATGGCAGGTGTCCCTGCATCCGCCCCGCCTCCAGGACGGAAGTGTTTTGATATGAGTACCACCAAGTTTTTTGCCCTTGTTACGGGCGCCTCCAGCGGCATCGGCTTTGAGCTGGCCAGGCAGCTGGCCGAACGCGGCTATGACCTCGTCATCAGCGCCGAAGACGATACCCGACTTCAGCATGCGGCCGAACAGATCCGAGCGGTTGGTGCGCAAGTGGAGGTGATCCGGGCCGACCTGCGCGATCACGAGCAGACCGAAACACTTTTCGCCCGGGCCACTTCCCTGGGGCGGCCGCTCGACGTCGTCGTCCTGAACGCCGGTGTCGCCCGTGGCGGTGCGTTCGTCGACACCAGCCTGACGGACGAACTGGAGATCATCGACCTCAACATCCGCTCCACCGTGCACCTGGCCAAGCTCGTCCTGCGCGACATGACCGCTCGCGATACCGGCCGCGTCATGATCACCTCGTCCACCGCCTCGGCGATGCCCGGAGCCTTCAACAGCGTGTACAACGCCTCGAAGTCGTTCCTGCAGTCCTTCGCCCAGGCCCTGCAGAACGAACTCAAGGACAGCAGTGTCACCGTGACCTCCTTGATGCCCGGCCCCACCGAGACCGACGTCTTCCGCCGCGCCGGGATGGACGACACCAGGGTCGGCCGCATGGACAAAGACGATCCCGCTCAGGTTGCCCACCAAGGCCTGGAGGCCCTCTTCGCCGGTAAGGACAAGACTGTCGCAGGCTCGGTCAAGACCAAGGCACAGGCTGTCGCCAATAAAGTGCTGCCTGACAGCATCAAGGCGAAAGTTCACCGCAAGATGGCCGAACCCGACTCCGATGCGGAAGGCTGACGAGCTCGTGCACGGTCAGCGGTGAGACGTCGAACCGCGGATGGTCGATCACGGTCGGGGGGTGGTGACCGTGACTCGTGCAGCGATCGTCAGCAGTCGGCGGATCACGGGCCTGTCGGCCGATGTGATCGCTGAACACGCTGCGAACCTGGGCCTGTTGTGGCATGAGTATCACCAGGCGAAGCTGGTCTCCCGGCCGCGGCAGCGTGCCGTGGGCGCCGGCGCGAAGCACCGGCTGGTGTTCGTCGACCGACTCCTGGCCACCCTTGTCCGTCTCCGTCACGCGGCCACTCACGATGTGCTGGCCTGCTGGTTCGAAGTGGACCGCTCCACCATCACCCGAGCCGTCGGCGAGGTGCGGCCCTGCTCGCCGAGCGGGGGTGCACCGTGAGTCCCGGCGTCCGGCTGCGAACCCTGGCCGAGGTCGTCGACCACCTCGGCGCCAGTGGCCAGACCGGCATCATCGACGGCACCGGGATCCGGGTCCGACGGCCAGCCGCCGGACGCAAGGACCGCGACGTGTCCATCTCCGGCAAGAACAAGCAGAACGCCGTCAGGACCATGGCCCTCACCGACCAGAACGGGCGGGTGCTGTTCTGCAGCCCGACCAGGCCTGGAAGCTGCGCGGACATCACCCACGCCCGCCAGTTGGGCCTGGTCAAGCTCCTGGTCGGCGGTCCAGCGGTCGAGATCCTCGCCGATGCCGGCCACCAAGGTCTCGGAGCCCAGACCAGCGGACGTGTGGTGACACCCCCGCACCGGAGGTTCAGGAAGAACGCCCCGGACCGGTACGAGGAGACGCACGAGCGACAGCGCAAGGCGCATTCCTCGTGCCGCATCCGGGTCGAGCACGGCATCGCCCACCTGAAGAACCGGCGGGCACTGGCCCGCCACCTCGGCCGCCGTGAGCACATCAGCGACAGCGTCCAAGCCGTCGCCGGCCTGCTGTCCCAGCAGCAGACCGCAGACCTGGCCCCCGACGACAGAGGTGAGCACCGGTCCCGCCGAAGCCCTCGACGTCTCACCGCTTACCGTGCACGAGCTCGTTAGGAAGCACGTCGAAACCGTCGTCCTCGGCGACGCCGAGGGCCAGGAGCGGCGGGAGGTGTCGCTCAAGTTCGGTGCGTGGATCGGCAACCAGCTCACCCGGGCGGCGACGCTGACGCCGGAGCGGATCGAACAACTCTCCAAAATCGGGATGAGGTGGGCGTGATGGGCGTGGTCGTGGCGCTCGCAGCCGGCCACCTCCTCGGCCGGGCATGGCCGTGGCGACGCCCGGGTGACTGCGCTGTCGGCAAGTTCCGTTCTACCGGGCCGTGGGTGCTCGGCGGCTGGGGCCGTCAGGCCGTTCTGATCCTGGCCCATCTCCTCGCCGCGCGCGAGCCGCCAGATCGCGCGGGCCTTGGCCGCGAAGAAGCCGGCACCGGTGTCGGTGGCTGTGCCCGTGCGCGATCCGCAGTGGGCGGCGCGGCGGGACCGGGATGACGAAGGAGGAACGGCATGAACGCGGGTCGTACGACGCGGACGCCTACAAGCGAGAGCCGGCCCGGTCCGCCGGCACCAGGACGACGCGGTGAACGCCCGCCTGGCAGTGTTCCGCGCCCTGCCGCCGCCGGGGTGCCGGCCGGGCGCGCGGACGAGCTCGTCGCGGCGCTGGAGGTCGGAGCACTCGCCGAGGCCCACACCTGGATCGCGGAGAACAGCGCCCCCCAAGGGGTCGAGGAGCGGTTCGAGGACGGCTGGGACGAAGGCGTTGCACCGTTCATAGGCTGTGAGTTGGAATCGATGTTCCCGACCCGGCCCCTGGAGAAGTTCCGATGATCGGAAAGATCAGTCTTACCGTCGTGGCGGCATCACTCGTGCTGCTCGTCGGCTGCAGCGGCTCGCAGGACACGGCCGACGCGCCGCGGTCCAGCACCTCAACCGGAACACCATCGCCTGCCTCTGCGGAGGGCCACAACGGCGTAGTCAAATGCGCCGACCGGCCCGGACCGTCTGATGCGGACAGGCAGTACGGGGAAGGCACCTACCGTGTTCCCGAAGACATGTGTCCCGGCACCTACTCCACGCTCGGTGCGGTCGACGCTTCCGCGGGCCGGTGCAGCATCGCCAACGACTCGACCAAACCGGGTGCCAAAGTGAAGGCGCGCTACATCCCGGCAGGCGAGATGGCGACCTTCGAAGTCGAACTCGTGGACGAACAGATCAAGATCTCCAAGAACTGCGAACCCTGGCTCCGTGTCGAGTAGCCATCAAGCCCGTCCGGCACCAAGAAGTGACGCTTGACGCCAGCAGCCGATCCTTGGCTGGGCCGGTGCCGACTTTCATGAGGGTTGGTGAGACCGGCTGTTCTCGGTTGATGGCTGGCGGAGGGTCTCACCATCGCTGCCGGTGAGCGGGCGGTGGGAGTACGGGACGAGGTCGCGGTCAAAATACTGGGCGCCGGCGCCGTACGGACAGCGATGCCTGAGACGGCGATCTCCGGCAGCACGGCGGCAGACCGGATCGCCCGGTATGCCGAGCATGCGCGGGCAGAAGACGGGCGGTACTTTCTGGTCGGCCAGCCCAAAACCCTGCTCATCGTCAAAACGGACAAATCAAAAGCGCGGAGAAGCATTATTACGATGACCTGGACTGATCTCGTTCCCAACCGGGACGTCTTCGCGCCGTACTACGACGAGGTTCCCGAGCTGTCGGGGGTCCGGGTGCGGTCGGTGCACCTCGATGCCTGGGGCTCGGTGGTCACGCTGCGCCTGGACCTCGCCCGGTTTCCGGAGCGCTGGGACCGCGAGCCAGGTGACACCCTGCAGTGTCACCTCGCGTTCTTGCACGTGGAGGACTTCGAGATGACGGGGTGGCGGCCGCCGGTGACCGCCGACGTCGTGCTCACGCCACTCCCCCGGCACCGGCTGGCCGTACGGGTGGCGGCGCCGGGGCTCGACCTGGCGTACACCTCCAACGCGACTGTACTGGCAGGGCGCCTGAGCGTCTTCACCCTGGACCCGGACGGCGAGGACTCGGGCCCGCACCAGTTCACGAGCATCCTGGAACGCAAGTTCTTCCCCACCGTCCCCGCAACCCATGTGAACACCTTCCATGAGCACCTCTGACATGAACCTCCCCCTCTGGCTCGAGCTGGCGGCGCTCTACGAGACGCCGCCGGACCTCTCCTCCTGCCCGCTGTACTACGTGCACGTCGACGAGCGGGACACCTCGGTCACCCTCGGCTTCGAGACCTCGCGACTACCGGACCACCCCAGGCCGGAATGGGAGAGAGAGCAGCACAACACGCTGCGGTTCTTCGTCGTGTTCACCGGCGCGGACGAGCTGTGCATTACGGGCATCGCAACGGAAGATCCGGACGCGCGCGACCGCACGGTGGACATCGTCGTGACCGATACCGGCCGGCAGCGGGTCTCGGTGACCAGCGAGAAGCGCTCCCTCACCTTCTCGGCCTCAGCATCTACGGTGACCCAAATCCGCGTATATCTCCAAGGCTCACTGTGAGGGACATAGCCTGACGGCGAGATGGTGACCACTGGTAACAGCACAGGTCCCGAGTGTCGCTGACAAGGGGGCCGGGCCCGATCTTGGGCCGGCCCCCTCAGCACGTACCTACTTCTCGCTAGGCCGCTTGGCCGGCCGGGTGAAAGTTGATGCGTTCACGGATGATGGGGAAGCCCGCCTTGGCGAAGTTCGCCGCCATGGGGAAGTTGCCCTGGTCCGTTGCTCCGCTGACGAACTCCGCGCCCTGCTCGACGAGGAAGCGGGTGCACTCCGCGAGGAGGTCGTAGGCGTAGCCGTGACCGCGCTGTTCGGGTACGACTCCGATGAAGCCGATGGTCGGGCCGGAGGGGTTGTGGGCAGGGATGTGGATGCCGGCCAGGTCGCCCTCCGGCGTGTACGCCGTCTGCCACCACTCCCGCGGGGAGGGGCACCAGTGGAAGAAGTCGAGTTCCTCCTGGGCGGCCTGGTCGGGGCCGCCTTCCTCGACGGCCTTGAGCGCGTGAGCGTCCAGGGTGGAGGAGTGGATGCGGCGCAACGCGTCGAAGAACACGGTGTCGTCGGGTTCGGCGCTGAAGCGCAGCCGTCCGGGCCGTTCGGGCAGGCCTTGCTCCGGGGTCCAGCGGTACAGGAAGCGTTCCACCAGGAGTTCGTACCCCGCGGCCCGCGCGGCGCCAAAGCGCGCTTCGGCGGCGGCGCGCAGGTCGAGCTTGTCCCGCCAGCCTCCCGGCAGGTTGATCTCCAGTTCGACCTGCCAGGGGGCGGAGCGCAGGAGCTCCGCCCCGGCCGCCTCCTGTCCTTCGGCCACGTCGAACCAGTTGATGTTGACGGGATCCGAGTCCTCGGGCCCGCCCCACCATGCGCCGCGTGCAACGACCTTGTCGTCACGCAGGACGACGCGCTTCCAGTCGGGGCGGTACCGGGTGAGCCGATGTGCTTCACGGGCTCCCAGGGGGTCGGGGAGCGCGTCGAAAAGGTGAGCGTCGCTCGCAGAGAGAGAGCGGATGACCGTATCGGTCATGGATTCCTCCGGGGTGCAGGCTGATTGGAGCGCTCCCGGTCAAAACCCGCACAACACGCCGGGACGGCGGAAGAGGGAGCGCTGGAAAGGTGTGAACCGCACGGCACTCGCCTCCTTTCATCCGTCTCAGGGCGTGAAGCGACACAGTAAGTCACCTACCGCAGAACCGTCCACGGATTTCCCTGCATCCTGACCTTCGACACCCAGACATGAAGATCGAGATCTACGGCTGGACCATCGGAGGGCGTGTCAGAAGTGCCCGTGATGTGGTGGCCGATGCTCACCGATGGCGGTCATCCACCTGGGGAAACGGCGTCTTCCAACGTCCGGGGCATGGGGTAGGCGCGCTCCGCAGGAAACAGCCGCTGCGCCTTGGTGGCGTGCCCGGTCTGTATGAGTGTCGAGGCTTTGCGGATCCGAGGGGTGAGGTCGGTGAGGCTGACGATCCAGTCGTCGGTGAACGTGCGGATCAAGCGGCGGCCGATGCCGACCTGGATGCTGTAGTGGTTCAGGGCCGCTCCACGCGGCGAGCGCTCCGGGTCCCACTGGACGTGTACGGCTGACTGGGCCACCACCGCCGGGTCGGCGGTCGTCAGCACGGCCTGGGCCAGGGCCTCCTCCCAGCCCTCCCGGGTGATCCGCACGGCGAGAACACGTTCCTGGCCAGGTTTGCGGGCCCAGTTGCTGCGGTGCATCAGCCACATGAGCGACGGCTTGATCCACGTCATCCGGTGGAACGAGAACGGCGCCACGAAGCGGCCCGCCCGCAGTGCCGCGTCAGCGATGGCAGGCGAGTACGCCTGATAGACCACGATCGTGCGGGCGTCGTAGTCGGCACGAATCTGATACTGGGGCGCCATGCGCCGCACCCTGCCATCCGGTCCGCCGACAGGGCGATCCATTTCACCCTGCCGTCCCCGGGGGCCGGTTCGCATGCGCGGCTCGGAGCCACTCGTTGATGGCCGCGGCAAGGACGGTCGCCCCGTAGCGAACCGCGAGCTCGTCGTAGCGCGTGGACACGGCCCGGTGTCTCTTGAGGCGGTTGATGCCGCACTCGGCCGATGCCGTGCCTTTGCGGACCGGAACGCGGCATGGCGAGCGCGCGCCCCCGCGCTCCGAAGCCGGCTGCCCGGTGCCCAGCCGCTCACACTGCTGTCAGGAGCGCGTGAGCCGGGCCGCGAGACAGGGGGCGGTGGCGCTGCGCCGGGCCTTCGCCACTTTGGCCGGCGGGCCTGCCGCGACCACCCGCCCGCCCTTGTCGCCGCCGCCCGGGCCGAGGTCGACGACCCAGTCGGCGGTGGCGATCGCGTCCAGGTCGTGCTCGACGAGGACGACCGTGTTGCCGGCGTCGACGAGCCGGTGCAGCTGTCGCAGCAGGAGCGCGGTGTCCGCGGGGTGCAGCCCCGCCGTCGGCTCGTCGAGCAGGTAGAGCGCGTGCCCGCGGCGGGCTCGTTGCAGTTCGGTGGCCAGTTTGATGCGTTGCGCCTCACCGCCGCTGAGTTCCGTCGCGGGCCGGCCCAGCCGCAGGTACCCCAGCCCCACCTCGCGCAACGTCTCAAGGCCGCGGGAGGCGGCGGGGAGGTCGGACAGGAACTCGGCGGCGGCGTCGACGGACAGCGACAGCACTTCCGCGATGCTCTACACCCGGTGTCTCACCCGAACCCGCCCCGACCAGCCAGGTGCCGTCCCGGTCATCGCCGTACGGCGTTCCGCCGCCCTGGCAGCTCCGGTTGTCGTGCTCGACCCCGACGGGGACTTTCAGGCTGAGGCCTGAACGCTCTGGCTGGGCCACCACATCAAAGGCCGATGCCCCAGGAAGATGTGGCGCATCGGCCTTTCGTGTTTCCAGACCTTGTCCTGCGCCGTCCGGACCCGACGCGAGTTCCTCAACCGGGTGACGGTGGCCCCGCCCTAGATGGCTTCTCGCAGTCAAGCCTTCTCATCTGCAGGAGAAGACGGGCGTCCTCAGCACGAAGGCCACCAACCATGAGGTGGACCGAGACCTGTGTGTCCGGTGCTCACCAGCCGGTGAGGTCCAACAGATACCGGCAGTGCGAATCGTCGCCCGAGTCGAAGGTTCTCGATTCTTCGCCGAGCAGCGAGCGTTTTCAGCGTGGCCACTGATCGAGTGTCGCCGCTCAGGTCGAGGTGAGGGCCGCACCGCACAAAGCCCCCGCGCCGTTGAGGGAGGTGTTCGACGCCTCAACCCACCTGCACAGCAACCCTGTTGGTTCCCTGTCCTGCCGCACTCGACCTTCCTCACGCCCTGGTCGAGTGGGTCACCATGCTCATCGTCACCCGCGAGGGTGACCGCCGCTGCAAGCTCCCACCGCACCAGCGTGCGCTCGTCGCTCTGGTGCACCTGCGCCGCCACGACACTATCACCAGGATCACGACCGGCTTCGGGATATCCGTCGGCACCGCCCACGCATACGTCACCGCCGTGACCGGCCTGCTCTCCGAACGAGCCCCCGGCCTGCTCAAAACGCTGCGCGAGCACGATCCGGAGTTCGTCCTGCTGGACGGGCCCCTCGCCGAATGCGACCGCGTCGGCGACAGCCGGGCCAGCTACTCGGCCAAGCACCGCCGGTACGGCGTGAACGTCCAGGTCCTCACCGATCCGACGGGCGAGCTGCTGTGGATCTCGCCCGCGCTGCCCGGTCGCAGCCACGACCTGACCGCGGCCCGTACTCACCACATCATCCGAATCTGCGAGCGCCGGGGCATTCCCGTCCTCGCCAACCGTGCCTACCAGGGTGCCGGTTCCTGGGTCACCACTGGACTCACACGTCCACCGGGTGGCGAGCTCACCCCCACCCAGCGCACCGTCAACCGGGCCCCGGCCGCAGCCCGGGCAGCACCGTTCTGCTCGCCCGCGGCGTTCTGGCCGGGCGTATCCATTTCGATCAGTTGGTCGGCTCGGGCACCATCGCCGTCAGCCTTCTCGCCCTCACCTGGCTCCCGTGGCCCGCACCTCTGGGAGAGGCCTCGCAGTGTTGATCCAGCGCTGGGACACTGCCCCGGGCGAGGCAGAACGGCAGGTTCGGACCGCGGGCAGCCGCGACTTCGGCATCCGCAGCGTCAGCGGTTTGCGTGGAGAGGCGTCGATGAGCGTACTCGTCTACTCCGCCATCGGCGGCTGGGCAGCACGTGGGAGAGCGTGCGTCGCACCGCGCCCACCCGTCCTCACCCCACCGTGTCGCGTCGTCCCCCGGGCAACGCCCTGGCCGGTCTCCCCCTCAGCGCCTTCGACCGGACCCGTGACGCGTTCTCCCTCCTCGCCGGGCCACACGGCCGTTCGCTCGCCACCACCTTCGCGGCAGCGGCCCTCGGCGCTTGTCTGGTCACCGCCCTCCGACGCCGGGGGCACTGAACGGCCGGGGCACGGAGCCGCACGGCCTTGAGGAAGACTTGGGCCTCTTTCCGTCTCTCCAATGGGTGGGACGGTTCTGCCCTGGCCGTCTCTCCTCGAACTTGTCCGGTCAGTCCGGCGGGGATCGGCACGGTGTGCAGCGAAACATCGCGTTCACCAGTCGGGGTGGACGTCGTGGCTGTCACAACAGATACCGATCCCGGTGATCCGGGGCGGAAAACAGTCGGGGCCGGAACAGTCACGGACGTAGGCAGCGGATTCTTCGGCGTCGTCGGTAACGATGACGGCACCGGCCTTCTGTGCGGAGCACAGGGCGTGGGTCCAATGCGGTCCTCGGTGACCGGTGCGGTGGTCGGGTGTTTTGCATGGAGCCATCGGATACCCACCGTCGTAAAGCCGCGGTCGTGTGCCCGCGCTCGGGGAGCAAGGGCGCCGGATAGGTGTCGAACAGTTCGAAATACCTGCTACGAAGTTCCTTGAACATCCGCTCTTACGCCCTCGCTCCACCGCTCCACCACGGCGTGAAGCGCGCTTCCCAGGGGCATGTCCCCTCCGGTTTCGACCGCCCCGCCCCACGCCGGAGAAACTCCGCCGGAGCAGGGCATCAAAGCCGAGCGGCCGTTCCCTTCGGCCGACCCGGCCACCACCGCCTCGGGAGGAACGATGCAGCCGAGTGCCACGGTCCTGGTCTACAGCGACGACGCGAACACGCGCGCAGGCGCGGCTCGCGGCCGGGCGCAGGCCCGCGGCCGACGTCCCCCCGGTCGAGTTCGTGGAGTGCGCCACGCTTCCCGCGGTCCTCGCGCGCCTGGGCGAGGGCGGGATCGACGTCTGCGTCCTGGACGGCGGGGCCGCACCGGCGGGCGGCATGGGGGTCTGCCGGCAGATCAAGGACGAGGTGTTCCGCTGCCGGCCGGTGCTGCTCATCGGGCGCCCGCAGGACGCCTGGCCGGGCACCTGGAGCCGCGCGGACGCCGCGGTCACCCTCCCCCGGTGGAACCGGTCGAGTTCGCGGCGTCCCTGGCCTCCCTGCTGCGCCCGTCCGCTTCGGTAGCGGGTTACGAAGCAGCACTGCGGCCCCCAACGACTACGGAAGGTAATAAATGGTTCGACGGTCGCCTATGAGCTGGTGGCCGTGGACCTGACGGCCTGGGTGGCCCGGATGGAGCCGGACCCGTACCTGAAGCAGGCGTACCAGTTCGGGGTCCTGGAGGACTTCGACCACCTGTACCGGTACGCGAACCTGTACGAGATGATCGAGCACCGCAAGGCGGAGTCGATCGTCGACGGCCTGACGGAGGTCATGCCGGGCCGGCCGACGAAGTTCCACCACCGCAACCCGGTCGACAACGTCCGCGACCCCTACGACAAGGACGCGACGAACCCGCTGTCGAAGCTGCACGCGTTGACGATCATGTCGACCGAGCAGCAGACGATGAACTTCTACAGGAACACCGGCCCCACCTCCATGGAGCCGATCGCCCGGCAGCTCTACCAGGAGATCGGGCTCATCGAGGAGGAGCACGTCACCCACTACGAGTCGCTCGTCGACCCGGGCGAGACGTGGTGGGAGCAACTGGTCAACCACGAGTACAACGAGTGCTATCTGTACTACTCCTTCATGGAGCAGGAGAGCGACCCGAGGGTCAAGGCGATCTGGGAGCTGCACCTGAACATGGAGCTGGAGCACCTGCACATCGCCTGCGACCTGATGCGCCGCCACGACGGTCGCGACCCGGAATCGGTGCTGGCCCCCGAGCTGCCGAACGTGGTGACCTTCGAGCCGAACAAGGCCTACCTGCGCGAGCTGCTCGGCACCCAGATGGACCTCACCACCCTGGGCGCCGGCTACGTGCGCGAGGCGCACGAGCGGTTCGAGCAGATGCAGGCGCAGATCCGCGGCGGCGAGGAGCCTCCCAGCGAACGGGTCATGGCCGAGCACGACGCGATGTCCGGCCGGGAGTACCGCGTGCAGTCCGAGGGCGAGCACCCCGACCCCGCCATGTGCGAGAAGTGAGGGCCGCAACGTGTCCGAACTCCACACCCCCCACGCCGGTGACGACCGGGCTCCCGACATCGACGTGGTCGCGCTGCTGATGCGCCAGCACGGCGACATCCGCAACCTCTTCGACGAGGTCGAGGCGGCGACCGGTGACGAACGCCGTGACGCCTTCCGCCGGCTCGTGCGGCTGCTCGCGGTCCACGAGACGGCGGAGGAGGAGGTCGTCCATTCCTTCGCCCGGCGCAACCTGGTCGACGGTGAGCAGGTCGTCGAGGACCGGCTCGCCGAGGAGAAGGCGGCCAAGGAGGCCCTCACGGCACTCGATGACCTCGATACCGACGACCCCCCTTCACGCCCCGGCTGCTGCGGCTGCGCGCGGACGTCCAGGAGCACGCCCGCGCCGAGGAACGCTACGAGTTCACCCACATCCGCCGCAGCGCCGGCGTGACCGACCTCGCCGCCATGGCCAAGGCCGTCAAGGCCGCCGAGGCGATGGCACCCACACGACCCCACCCAGGGGTCGAGTCCGCGGCCGCCAACATGACCCTCGGACCCGTCGCCGCGCTGATGGACCGCACCAGGGACGCCGTCCGCAAGGCCATGGGCAAGGACGGCTGACCCCTCCCCCGCACCACGGCGCAAAAGGCGCGGGACGCGGCCCGGCGGGATCCGTCGCGGGTACCTCGTCCCGCCCCGGGCGAACCACCGCCCGGGGCCGGACGAGCCCTCCGGAAACGACTGTGACCGCAAATCCAGCCGAAGGGCGCAGATCACTGAACTCGCAGCTCAAGAGGGTTCGTCATAGCACTTCCCCAACGAACTCGTGCACAGGAAGCAGTGAGACGTCGGGTTCCCGGTGAGGCTCGGTGTTCAGGTCTGTCGTGCAGGCGTCAGGTCTGCGGCCTGCTGAGGGAGAGCAGGCCGGCGACGGCCTGGACCGCGTCGCTCATGTGCTCGCGGTGGCCGAGGTGGCGGTGCCTTGTCGTATCGACTTCACGTACGCCGCGGCGACGGAACCGGACGATCCCGGGTTCCATCACAGCGTGTTGGACGACTTTCGTGACCGTCCCGCCGAAGGCGACCGTGCTGGCCTCCTCACGGGCCCCATCATGTTCAGGGCACGACAAGCACCTCACACTTCTGCTCCGGCGAACGCGTAGGCAGCCGGCTCACCTGCCACAGGCGTCCTTGCGGGGCAGGGGGCCGATGCCGGCGTGGCGGCCGGGGCGGAGGGCGGCGTGGCGTTGTCCGGGGCCGGGGCCGGTGGTTCGCTGGGCGAGGGCGTCGGCGATGGCCCCGGTGGCGAAGGCGTAGACGGCCTTGTGCAGGACGTCGATGACGAGTTCCTTGCGGGGCCAGGTGGGCGGTGGGGCGCCGACGCCGGTGGCGTTTTCGAGGATCTGGTCGTTGGTGAGGCGCACGACGGTGAATTTCGCCGAGGCGACCGGTCCGCGCAGACCGGTCTGGGCCATGACCGAGCGCAGCACGCCCAGGAGGGCGGCCTGGCCGAAGTGCATGGCCCAGTTCACCGGCAGAGGCTGTCTGCCGGAGTGTTCGGGCAGGCCGGTCAGGCGCTGGAGGACCCGGGCGGGTACGTGGGAGTCGGGGCGCTTGGTGATGGCCTGTTCCAGTTTCTCGCCGAGAGTCATCACGACGCCTCCCGCGGTGCCGGCGATCAGTCCTTGCCACAGTGCGCGCTTGATCATGCCGTTGCGGGTACCCGCTGTCCGGCGCTTTGACCCGTGCCGCCCGGCTGCTCACCCGGATGCGGTGATCGGCGGGCTCGCATCCGGCGGGAGGGGGTAGGCGTACGGGGCAGCAGATGCGTCCGTGTCAGGAAGGCAGACTCATGAGCACACCGTCCCACCCGCCTGCGGCCCCTGAGGCGCGGCCCGAGCCGCGCCGGTCGATGGTGGTGTGCGGGGTGATCGGGGTCGCGGTGATGGCCGCGGTCGACGAGATCGTCTTCCACCAGATCCTGGGCTGGCACCACTTCTACGACCGTTCCACCCTCAGCGTGGGGCTGCTGTCGGACGGGCTGCTGCACACCGCCGAGCTGCTGGCCCTGGTCGCGGGGTTCTTCCTCTTCGCCGACCTGCGCCGCCGCCGCGTCCTGGCACCGGCCCACGCCTGGCCCGGGTTCTTCCTGGGCCTGGGCATCTTCCAGCTGTTCGACGGGATCGTGGACCACAAGCTGCTGCGCCTGCACCAGATCCGCTACGGCGTGGACGTCACCCCGTATGACTGGGCGTGGAACCTCGCCGGCTTGGTGTTGCTGCTGATCGGCGCGGGTCTGGCCGTCCGTGCGGACCGCCGCAGCCGGGCTGCGGCGGCGTCGTGATCCTCGCGCACGTCCACTCCGGTCCGGACGCGGGTCCGGGCGTGGCCGGGCCGGTCGTCGTGGCGGCCGCGCTTTTGGCGGCCGTCGTCTATGGGGCGGCCGCATCCCGCTTGCGGCGCCGCGGGGATGCCTGGCCTCAGTGGCGCGACGCGTCGTTCACCGCCGGAAGTGCGGGGCTGGCCTGGGTGGCGGTGGGCCCGCTGCCGGGCGGTGCGTTCACCTCTCACGTGGCCCAGCACCTGGTCGTCGGCATGGCGGCGCCGCTGCTGTTCGTCCTCGCCCGCCCTCTGACCCTGGCCCTGCGCACCCTGGCCCCCGGAAGCGCGCGCCGCGGGCTGCTGGCGCTGGCCCGCTCCCGTGCCACGGGGTGGCTCGTCTTCCCACCGCTGGCGGCGTTGCTGGATGTCGGGGGCCTGTGGCTGCTGTACCGCAGTGGTCTGTTCGCCGCCGTGCAGCACCACGTGTGGCTGCACGCGGTGGTCCAGCTGCACGTTTTGACCGCCGGGCTGCTGTTCACCTTCGCCGTCTGCCAGCTCGATCCGGTACGCCGCCGCTGGAGCCTGACCGTGCGCGGGACGACCCTGCTGGCCGTCGGCGCCGCGCACGCCGTCCTCGCCAAGTCCCTGTACGCCACCGCTCCACCCGGCACGACCTTCGCGGCCGCCGACCTGCACACCGGCGCCCAGGCCATGTACTACGGCGGTGACCTGGTCGAAGCCGGGCTCGCCGTCGTGCTGGCCGCTTCCTGGTACCGGGCCACCGGCCGTGCCCTGGCCGCGCGCGGACGGACGCAGGCGCGGCGATCATGGGCGGCCGGGGCACCGGCCGGACGCAGGCGCTCCCGATCGGCTCCTGGTGCGGTGGGCACCTCACGGATCACGGTCGGTCGGTGGATGCGGCACCGCGTGCAACGGCCAGCAGGCATCGGGCCAGGGGGAAGGTCAGGTGGCGGCCGGGGCGGTCAGCACGGCGTCGAGCCGGGCGGTGGCTTCGTCGGCGACAGGCAGTGAGGGTGAACAGGGCGATGGCGGCGCGTATTGCGGTGTGCGGACGGATCCGGTGAACGGCGAACAGGACGAGGCCGAGTACGGCGTAGGTGGTGAAGCGGGCGGCGGTGCCGAGTGCGGAGCCGAAGGCCGGGTCGTCCACGCCGGTGCCCTGACGGGCCGAGGCCATGAAGGTGACGTTCACGAGCAGGATGCCGCAGAAAGCGAAGCCGCGCAGCGCGTCCGTGTCGGAGAGGCGCCGCGGTGCTGCCGCCTTGGCCGGCGGCCCCGCTGTGGGCCCTGCCGCGGGTCGGATGGTCATCGGCTCGCTCCTTGGGCGCCGACGGAGGCCAAGAACTGTCCTTGGTCTTCGGGGAAGCCGTCGGCAGACAGGGCTCCAGGCGCGCGCAGTGCGGTCAGGGTGAGGCGGAGTGAGGAGTTCTCCACATCGTGCTTGACCAGGCCGTGAGGGGCGTCCGGGTAGTGGGCGACGCGCAGCGCGGGCTCCGGCAGGAGCCAGCGGCAGGTGGCCTCGATGTCGGCGGTGTCCACGTTCACGTCGTGTCCGGCGAGCACCAACAGGACGGGCATGCGGCGAAGGCGATCACGAGCCCCACCACCAGCTCGTTCACCTGGGCGTCCTTGGGCCCGTCCTGCGTGGCCATCGGGAACAGCCGCACCACGACGGCAGTCACCAGCATCAACAGGCACAGGATCTGGTCGTGCGCCCTTGGAGCAGTACGTGGGACCGGCCCGAGGCCGGCGTCCGGCCCCGCCTGCACGAAGTGCTCCTGGCCGGGCTGCGCAAGGGCGGCCTGCCGGACATGGACGACTGCGCGATCGACGGCTCGTGCGTCCGGGCGTTGAGAGGAGGGCTCACACCGGACCTTCGCCTGCCGGCCGCGCCCGGCCGGGCAGCAAGCACCACCTGATCGTCGACCGACACGGCACACCCCTCGCCATCACGCTGACCAGCGGAAACAGGCACGACGTCACCCAGCTGAGGACCCTGCTGGACGCGACCCCCCGCATCCGCGAGTCCGCGGGAGACCCAGACACCGGCCGGGCCGGCTGTTCGCCGACCGCGGCTACGACCACGACGAGTGCCGCCGCATCCTCCGGACCCGCGGCATCGCGCCCAAGATCGCCCGATGCTGCGTCTCGCACGGCTCCGGCCCGGGCAAGACCCGCTGGGCCATCGAGCGGGCCTTCACCTGGCTCCACCGGTTCAAACGACTCCGCATCCGCCACGAGATACGCGCCGACCTCCACCTCGGGCTGCCCCCGACTCGCCTACAACGTAATCTGCCTGCGGTGCCTCCGAACCTCATTCTGAAACGATCAGTTCGGCGCCCCCAGTGCCTGGTCGGTCCCGGAGCACTGGGGGCGGGGGTGAGAGTACGGAGTCACCGCTCCTGGCGCAGGCATTCGATCAGGTAGTCGCCCGTGCGCGGGTCGAGAATGACGCCGTGGGTCTCGCTGTGGAAGCCGGGGAAGTGACGGTCGAAGTCCTCCAGCGCACGGAGGTAGCGCAGCAGAGGGCCGTCGGTGGTGCCGGTGGACTCGCCCGGCATGAGAACGGGGATGCCGGGAGGTGTGACGGTGACCATGGCGGCGGCGCGGTCGGCGGCCTTGGCCACCGGCACGCGTTCGGTGCCGCCGCGGATGGGTCGTTGGTAGCAGTGCTGCGGGGGCAGTACGGGTTCGGGCAGATGGCGGAAGGCGGTGTCGAGCGCGTCGATCAATTCGGCCCGGGTCAGATGCTCGTGCACCTGTCGGCACAGTTGCTCGGGGGTGAGTCCGCTGTAGCGGTCGGGGTGCTCCCCGACCAGGGCGGGCAGTACGCGTTCCAGCGGCGCGTCGTTGTCGTGGAGGGCCTTGAAGTCCATCAGGGCGTCCATGAGGGTGCCCCATTTACCTTTGGTGATGCCCATGGAGAAGAGGACCGGCGTGCTGTAGCTGTCGGTCTTCTCCACCACGATCCCGCGGGTGGCGAGGTAGGAGGCGAGGATTCGTGCGGGGACACCCGATTCGGAGCGCTGCCCTGGGGCGGTGACGCCGGGGCAGGTGATCGTGACCTTGATCGGGTCCAGCAGGGCGTAGCCCTCGTCCAGACCGGTGAAGCCGTGCCAGTCGGCGTCGGGTTCGAGGCACCAGTAGCGCGGGTCCTGGCCGAGCGCGGAGGCGGGGATATCGGCGAAGTCGGTCCGTTCGCCGGTACGGGGGTCGGTGACGGTGTCCGGCTGCCACACGCCGAAGAACCATCCCGGCCTGTCGCCTGTTTCGACGATTCGTCGTCCGGTCCTCACGACGGCCTGTCGGAAGCGGATGGCCTCGGTGATGGCCTCGTCGATCAGCGCCCGGCCCGGTGCGCCGTCCATCATCGCCGTGGCCACGTCCAGCGAGGCGATGCCCGGGTAGAACGGTGAAGTGGTGCCGTGCATCATGAATGCCTCGTTGAACCGGTCGTGTTCGACCGGTGCCCGTGGTGCGGACTTCACGTGCACCATCGCGGTCTGGGACAGGGCCGCAAGAAGTTTGCGGGTCGACTGGGTGGCGAAGACCGTGGGCCGCACCTCGTCGACGAGGGCGTCCGGGCCGACCGCCCTTCCGTACCGGCCCTCGTAGAGCGGGGGGGGGAAACGCGCGTAGGCGAACCATGCCTCGTCGAAGTGCAGGCGCGGTGTGCTGGGGCCGATTGACAGGCGGTGTGGACGGTGTCGTAGCACAGGCCGTCGTAGGTGGAGTTGGTGATCACCGCGTACTGGGCCTCGGAAGAGACGGCGCCGGCCGTCAGTGGATGTGCCGCCACCCTGGCCCGTACCGCCGCCGGGTCGATGTGCGCGGGCGGCAGCGGCCCGGCCAGCCCGTATCCGCTGCGCACCGCATCACCCAGACACGGTTCCCACGACGTGACGTCCCTGGCCATCAGGCCGGGAAGCGGCCGCGGTAACGCCGTGGTGATCGCCGGAGCGGTACTGCGGCTTTCCCCATGGTCGATGATCCGTGCTTGCTTCCCGGGGAGGAGCCCTGAGCGTGTTCGCCAGTCCTGTACGCACAACGGACAGACATGCTTCGAGCAGCTCGAGGTCGGATTATCTGGGGGCAAGAGGTCCTGACGAAGCCGTTGCATGCCTGTAGGTAATGAGGCAGGTAGCGAGGCCGGGGAAGGCTTCGTACATGTCATCGCGCCGTTCCCGCGGACGCGTAGGCGTCGGAAGCGGCGCAGCCAGGCGATGGTCCGCTCGGCAACCCATCGGTAGACGCCGAGGCCAAAGCCGTGCGGAACGTCCCGGCGGGCGATCATCGGTTTGGTGCCCCGGTCCCGGACCAGATGGCGGTGTGAGGGGGCAGTTCTCAGGAAGAGGGCGTCGGGGTCGGTTTCGCCGGTGCGGCTGGCGTCGCGGGGATGGTGTAGACGTGTTCCGGGCTGACTACCTTGGTGACCGCCTCCGCCACTACGGTGCTCGGTTCCTGTCCGTCCGGGGCTGCGTCGTCGGTGTTGAGCACCACCACCATGGTGGCCTGCGCCTCGGGCAGGTAGACCGTCACCGACTCGTAGCCGGGCAGTGAGCCGTTGTGCCCGATCCACCCTTCGGTGAGGAAGATGCCCATGCCGTAGCCGATACCGGGGGCGAACGTGCTGCGTGGCACGAGTCGCTCGGCTTGTGTGTTCGGCTCCAGCAGCGTGCCGGTGGCTACCGTGCGGGCCCAGGAGCGCAGATCGCGGACGGTGGAGATCATGGCGCCGGCCGCCCATGCCCAGGACGGGTCCCAATCGGTTGCGATCTCCTGCGCCGGTCCGCCGCTCTGGTCGGTGTAGCCCTGGGCGTGCGGCTCCGGGAACTCTGCCCCGGTCGGCAGGAAGGTGTCCGGCAACCCGGCCGGCCCGGTGATGTTCTCCCGCAAGAAGTCCTTCAGCGGCTGCCCAGTCACCTCCTCCACCACCAGTCCCAGCAGGATCAGGTTGGTGTTGCTGTACTCGAAGCGCGCGTCGGGCTGGAAGTTCACCGGGTGCCGGAAGGAGTAGTCCAGGAGTTGCCGCGGGGTCAGCGGCTGCCGGGGATTTCCCAGAAGCTGCTTCTGGAAAGCCGGGTCCTCACTGTAATTGAACAGCCCGCTGCGCATGTCAGCCAGGTCCCGCAGCGTGATCTTCCCGCCGTTCGGGACCCCCTCGACATACTTCCCGATCGGATCGTCAAGCCTCAGCTTGCCCCGGTCGACCAGTTGCAGTATCCCCGTCACCGTGAAGGTCTTGGTCTCGCTGCCCATCCGAGTGTTGAAGTCCGTGCGCATCGGCGCCCCGGTGGCCTTGTCGGCAACGCCATAGGCGCGCACATACTCGCCCTTGCCCGGCGCCGACAGGGACACGATCGCTCCCGGCACCCCAGCGCCCTTCAGGGCCCCGCGGACTGCCGCGTCCACCTGGGTGCGCACCTGCGGCGTCAGCGTGCGGAACGCCCCCTCAGACGAGGGTGAAGGCTCCGCCTCGGAGGGGAGCACGGCCGCAAGGACGCCCGGTGGGACCTGTGCCGCATGTGCCGTACCAATCGAGGCCGGCAGCGCCAGCACCACTACCAGGGCCGCGCCGGCGCGCACATCACGTCGGCGGAAGAGCGAACCGCTCATGGAGAGCCTCCCTCAGGAGAGGAACAGCTTCTGAAAAGTCTAGGTTCATTACGCTTCATCCGCATGGTCGAACGGATCTGCGACCGCTCTGATCGGTGCCCCTACCGCGGCGAGCGGGTGGTACTGGTGCGGGGTGGGCTGTCGGCTCACCGGAGCCGGGCAATGCGGGCATGGGCCGGCTAACAGAAGTGGCTACCCCTGGAGCGGCTGCCCGCCTACCCACCTGAGTTCAAGCGGGACCCTGTGGGCTTCGTATCGAGCCGTGCTCGACGTCTCGTACGAGCCGGTCGCGCATGTTTCCTGGCTGATCTACGCTCGAAGGCGTGAAGTGAACTCGCCGTGGAGACGGCTCGGTTGTTTCAAACAGGCTCTCCTCACGCCGGCCCACCTGCGGAAGAACGAGACATTCGCCCGGCTCGCGGCCGGCTTCGGCGTCTCGACCGCGACTTCCTGGCGCTACATCGACGAGACCCTGGACATTCCCGCGGCCTGGACACCGGGCCTGCACGAGGCCCTGACCGGACCGGGCGAAGGCGACTTCGTCATCATCGACGGCACGCCGATCCCCATCGACGGCATCGTCGCCGACGAACCGTACCGCTCACCAAAACACCGCAAGCATGGCATGAACGTGCAGGTCATCGCCCGTCCTGACAGCACACCGCTGTGGCTCTCCAGTGCGACACCCGAGCGGGCCCCCGATCCGACCGCGGCCCGGGCCCATGACATCGTGCAGGCCTGCCTCGCCAGAGAGATCCTCGTCCTGGCCGACCGCGCCTACCAGGGCGCCGACGCCACCGTCCGCACCCCGTACAAGGACCACCCCGAGCAGCCCGATCACCACCAACAGTTCAATCGCGACCACACCTGCCTGAGGGTTCCCGGGAACGCACCTTCGCACAACTCAAGCCCTGGCACATCCTCCGCCGAGCCCGATGCTCCACCCGCCGCACCGGCACCATCGTCCAAGCCACCCACACCCTCCTGACCTGCACCTGTTCAGGACGGAAAAGGCTTACGAGTTGGTGCGTGATAGCGGGTGGGCCGTGTCCGGCCTGTTCAGGGGCTTGTTCAGTCGGTGATGTTGCGGTCGGAGACGAGAGCGGCGATGGCTTGGTAGGTGTCGAGGAGCCGGTCGCGGCGGTGGGTCCAGCGCTGGAGTTGTTTCCAGCGCTTGTGGTCGGCGAGGGCGTGTTCGACGGTGATCCGCCTGGAGGAGTGCTCGTGTCGCTGGCGTTCGTTGTGTTCGAAGAAGGGAAGTGTCGCGCCGGGACGTGGCTTGCGCGGTTGGGTGAGGGCTTTGCCCCGGTGGTCTCTGCTCAGGCCGAGGTAGCCGTCGTCGAGGAGGACCTGGACCTGATCGAAGGCGTGGAAGCAGTGGGTGATGCCGGCTGTGCGGGCGGTGGTGGCGTCGTGCATACGGCCCGGCCGCAGGGCGTCGGTCCACAAGGTGCGGCCGCGGCCGTCGGCGATGACAGTGGCCTTCATCGTGTTCTGCTTCTTCTTGCCCGACACGAACACCTGCCACGGTATGAGTTTAGATAAATAGGCGATATTACGATGTTTTCTGTACCTAATTATCATTTTGCATACCAATGAAGAAGTGCATGCCGGAAGAAGTGGAGGGGGGCGCGGCGCCAGATGTGCCGGGTCCTGACGACGATCAGCGGCAAGTGGAAGATGGAGATCCTCCGGCTGCTCAACGAGCGCACTCACCGCTTCGACGAGCTCCGTCACGAGATCCCCAGGTCACCCAGCACATGCTCACCAAGCAGCTGCGTGAACTCGAAAGCGACGGCCTGATGGACCGCACGGTCTACGCGGAAGTCTCCCCTCGCGTGGAGTCCACCCTCACCGACAAGGCCCGCTCTCCGTAGCCGACCTTCACATCACTCCTGGCCTGGGTCATGACCAAAAGCCCCCGCAGGACTGACCCGCCGAGCGGCCGCCGGTACGACGCCGATCCGCCCGAGATGTACCAGCGCGACAACGGCCACTCGGTCGGCCCTGGCCATTGCCGTGCAACTCGCAGCACTGGCCTTGGCGTTCATGGCGGTGACACTGGTCTCGGCGCGAATCTGTGTCTGCCAGTACCGGCCTGTGCTCAGCGGGGGCCGAGGACAAAGCAGCAGCCGGATGTGTTCTTCACGGGTTCCATGCATCGAAGCAGACTTCGGGGGTACACAGGCTCCGGTCTTGCGGGATCAGGAAGACATCGAGAGCGGGGATGCTGTGGAGTGGATCGTGGACTGTGCGGAGCGGCGGCCGGGCCGGGAGGCTGCTCTTTCGGTGTCCGGGGTGTTCCAGGGGAGTCTGGACATCGCCGCCGCCCGCGATCTCGCCCACCGCTTCCTGGCCGACGCTCAGGCAGTCCACGGCCTGCCGGTCTGCCGGTCCGCGATGGACATCGTCCAGCTCGTGGTCAGCGAGCTGATGACCAACGCCGACAAGTACGCTCCCGGCGCGAGCCTGCTCGCCCTCGACGCCAGGGACGGAACGATCGAGGTCAGCGTCTGGGACAGCAATCCCACCCCGCCCGCGATCCTCCCGCCGGACCCCACCCGCATCGGCCAGCACGGCCTGGAGATCGTCATCAAACTCGCGCACAGCTTCACCGTCCACCGCACGCCCCTGGGCAAAAGGATCACCGCCGCCATCGCCCTGGCCGACGATCCCCTGGTCAGCGGGCTGTAAGAACCCCCAGGCGACTACCCGGCCACCATCGGGGCCTCATCCGGCGAGGCGGCAAGCGCCTCGCCGCATTCAAGGCCGAAGCGGTCTCCAGGGCTCACACCCGGATCGCGCAGAGCAGCGCCCGCACCGGCCGGAGCAGGACTTCGAGGACGGCTGGGAGGGCAGCGCACGTGCAAGACCCACGTCCAGCCCTCACGCCGGGTCCGGCGTCCAGACCAGAGCGAGGCGGGCGGTCATGCGCTTGCCGACCGGCTCCCGCTCGACGGACAGCTTCTCGGCGACCTTACTGATGATCTCCAGACCGTGCTGGCCCGCCCTGGCGGGGTCCGCCGCACGCCGTACCGGGATGGCCGGGCTGCTGTCCCACACTACGACGTCCACCCCGCCGGGGCCCAGGCGCAGCTGCATCAGGACGGGTCCCAGGGCGTACTTGTGGGCGTTGGTGACCAGCTCGCTGACCACCAGCTCGGTCGACTCCCGCACCCGCCGCGAGACCGGCACACCGTACTCGGTACGCATCCGCTCCAAAAACACCCCGGCATGACGCCGGGCGGCCGCGATGCGGCTGCCGCCGCCCTCCAGCGTGTAGTCGGCCCGTGCCAGATGCCTCTCCGGCCGGGGCTGGGCACCACTGTCATAACCGGCATCGAGTTCCACTGGATCCGCCCTTCCTCACGTTCACGCAGCGCGACTACCCGACCGGATGATCCTTAAATCGGCTCAGATCGATCATGCCCTGTCCGGGTGTATCCGGCGTGGGCCGGTGAGGCAGAATCGCCCGTGCATGCCCGGATACGGGCAAGCCGGAACGCAGTCGAGGAGATGCATGACCAGCAACGACAAGACGGATCAGGCCGAACGGCTGTCCGTAGCGCACCGCGTGGTCGACGGCATCCGCGTCGTGACCCTGCGGGGGGAGATCGACCACACCGCCAAGGACACCCTGGCCGACGTCCTGATACCCCAGGACGACGCGACAGTGCCGCCTGCGGTCGTGGCGGACATGACGGGCGTGAGCTTCATGGACTCCAGCGGCATCAACGCCTTCATCCTCGCCCACCAGCATCTGACCGCCCAGCAGGGCTGGCTGCGCATCGCCGGCGCACAGGAAGCCGTCCAGCGCGTCCTCAGCCTGATCGGCGTCGACACCGTCATCGACTGCCACCCCACCGTCGAACAGGCCCTGAACGCCTGACACAGCAAGCACACCACGAAACACCAGACAGGGGCGGGCCCCGGGGCCCGCCCCTGCTGGCGTGCCGGGCGGGTCAGGCAGAAGCGGAAGGGGTCGGGACGGAGTGAGCGACGTCGACCCCGTACGTCTCGCCCACGCCCCCGCCCACCAGGCAAGCCGGCCAACCGTCTCCGCCGCCGCGACGCTGCTTTACCGGACCACCACCGGGGCACCTGCGGCGGAAATCAGGGCGAGGGGGGCCGCGTCTCGACGTACGGGTACGGGAAAAGCGTCAGCTGTGGGCAGGGCCGAGGGCCCGAGCACGTAGCGGCACATCGCCCGGAAGGCCGAAACGACGAACGAACAGACTGGTGACCCCGACCGCGACCTGACCATCGTGCACGCCCGCTTCCCCGGCGCCTACGTCCTGATGCTGCGCGGTGCGGCCGACATGTTCACCGCCGAGGCCCTCGACGTGGACTTCGCCGCCGCCACCATGACCGGCTCGCGCCTGGTCGTCGACCTCGGCGCCCTGGAGTAACGGCGACGAGACCCTCCTGAACCTGCTCCTGGACGCCCACCGCACCCACGGCGTCGAACTCATCGGCCGGCCCGGCCCCGGCTTCCGGCGTCGCCTCGACACCGTCGGCGTTGCCGCCCGGTTCGCGGTCCGTCCCACTCCCACCTGCGCCCTCGCTCACTGACCGGCGGGCGGGGGCGCACGACGTACCCGCCCGGCCCGTGCCGGTCAGGCCGGGGCCCGCCTCATGCGGGGCTGAGGGTGCCGGCCAGGGCGATAGAGGCGGTGATCCGCTTACCGACCGGCTCCTGCTCCACAAACAGCGCCTCGGTGACGGCTTTGACGATCTCCATGCCCTGTCGTACGAACCGGCCCGGTGCCGCGGCCAAAGCGGCGGAGACAGGGGCTTGCCGCCCCGCACTGCGACATCCAGGACCTCGGCGGTGGCGCATAGCTGCATCAGCACCGGGCCGGCTGGAACCGGTGGACCGAAATGAACGGAGGATCCGCTTCGTCACGAACCGGTTCGCGTCCCTCATGTCTACGAGCGCGGTCCGATCATGCAGAGGGCGGGGGGTTTGAAGATGGCCGAAGTGCGCATACGCCGTATTGACGCAGACTTTATACGAGCAGGTTGGAGACGCATCATGGGCATCATCGCGTGGATTCTCATCGGCCTCATCGCCGGTTTCATCGCCAAGGCGATCATGCCGGGCAAGGACCCGGGTGGCGTCATCATCACCATCCTGATCGGCATCGCCGGCGGCCTGCTGGGCGGCTTCCTCGGCAAGGTCATATTCGGCGTCGACTCCATCGACGGCTTCTTCGACCTCTCCACCTGGATCGCCGCCATCATCGGCTCCGTCATCCTCCTGGCCCTCTACCGCCTCATCACCGGAAACCGACGACACGCCTGAGCAAGCCCCTCCCCCGGCACGTACCGTGCGAACGGCCCCGCCCTTTTCGAAGGGCGGGGCCGTTGGGCCTGTCAGGGTTTCTGATCACGCGGCCCCGCGTACGGTTCCCCGGCCGCGCCGCACACGGGTCACTCGTCCGCGTGGCACACCGCATAATTCGAACAGGCCGGGGTATGCGGTGGCTCGCCGAGGGAGGGAAAAGGACCATGACGGCAACGACGATGTCGAACACACAGGCCAGGGCCGAGGTGTTGGTCGAGCGGCTCCCAGTGGTGTCCGACCCGCAGAACGTGGCGCCGAAGGACGCGCGCTCGCTCTCGAAGCAGTTCCTGGAGCGCCTGACCGTGCTGGAGGAGGGAACTCCTGACTACCAGTACGCGCGCAACACGCTGATCGAGATCAACACCTCCCTCGTGCGCTACGCGGCGGGCCGGTTCCGCAGCCGCGGGGCGGACCAGATGGAGGACATCATCCAGGTCGGCACGATTGGGCTGATCAAGGCGATCGACCGGTTCGACCTGTCGCGGGAGGTGGAGTTCACCACCTTCGCGATCCCCTACATCATCGGCGAGATCAAACGGTTCTTCCGTGACACCTCCTGGGCGGTCCACGTACCACGCCGTCTGCAGGAGGCCCGTATCGAACTGGCCAAGGCCACCGAGGAACTGCACTCGCGGCTGGACCGCGCCCCGACGGTCAGGGAACTGGCGGAGCTGATGAGCCTGACCGAGCAGGAGGTCGTCGAGGCCAAGGTGGCCGCCAACGGCTACGCCTCCGCCTCCCTGGACGCCACCCTCAGTGGCAGCACCGACGGGGAAGCGGTCCTGGCCGACTTCATCGGCGTCGAGGACACGGCGATGGAACTGGTGGAGAACTTCCACGCCCTGGCCCCCCTGATCGCCGACCTGGACGACCGATCCCGGCAGATCATCCATTGGCGGTTCGTGGACGAACTCACCCAGGCCCAGATCGGTGAGCACCTGGGCATCTCCCAGATGCAGGTCTCACGCCTGCTGTCACGGACCCTGCGGCACCTGCGCGAGGGCATGCTCACCACCAACTGAACCCCGCCGACGCCACCGGCGTCGCCCGGTCCGCCTTCTCCCACCCTCAGCACAGCTTTCTGCTTGCTGGCCGCGGCATGAGGCCGCCGAAACCCTCGTGCGTGTGCCCGCAGGCGGAGTGGAGCGGGCTGTTACGCAGGACCAAGGGTGTCGGACAGGGCGATGCGGGCGGTGATGCGCTTGCCGACCGGCTCCTGCTCGACGAACAGCGCCTCGGTGACGGCCTCGACGATCTCCACGCCGTGCTGCCCGGCCCGGGCCGGCCGTTCTGAGCGTGGGGAGGGTGGGGTCGCCGTCCCATAGCACGACGTCCATGACCTCGGCGGTGGCGCGCAGCTCCATAAGCACCGGGCCGGGGGCGTACTTGAGGACGTTGGTGACCAGTTCGCCGACGACGAGCACGGTCAGATCCCTGGCACGGTCCGAGACCGTCAGGCGGTGTACGGCGCGGGCCGTCTCGAGGAAGGCGGCGGCGTGGTGGCGGGCGTCGGCGATGCAGCCGACGTCGCCGTCGAAGGCATACCCGGCACGTATCCGGTACCCGTCCGGCGGGGGCTGGGCAGCGCCGTCGCCGTCGCCATCACGGGATTGGACCGGTCCTGGCCTCGCCTTCATTACCTTTCACCCGGTGCGACCACCCGCCCGTCCGATCCCTGCCCGGCGCGGGCCGGCCGGGACGGCCGTGCGGGTGTGGGGCGGCCTGCGTGGTGGGGCAGAATCGTCCGCACACGCTCCCGCCCCCCGGGGGGGGACAGGCGTAAGGGCTGATTGAGGAGACCATGAGCGGCCACGACAAAGCAGACCTGCCGAGCCGTCCGTCCGCAGCGCACCACACGGTCGACGGCGTCCGCGTCGTCGCCCTGCACGCGAGATCGACCACACCGGCAGAGACGTCCTGCGCGACGCCCTGACCCAGCACCAAGCCGGAACGCCGCTCCGGGTCGTGGCGGACATGAGCGGCGTGAGCTTCATGGATTCCAGCGGCATCAACGTCCTCATCTCCGCCCACCAGCACCTGACCGACGCCCAGGGCTGGTTGCGCATCGCGGCCCCCAGGAAGCCGTCCACCGCGTCCTGACCCTCATCGGCATCGACACCGTCATCACCTGCCACCCCACCCTCGGACAAGCCCCCAACGCCCGGCCCTCCCCCTAGAGCGTGTCTCTTTGATCGGTTGGTCAGTTGATCGGATGTGTTCGTTCGATTAGTGATCACTGATGCGGTGTGGGACCGGATCGAGTCGTTGATGCCGGCCGATCCGGTCCGCGGTCGGTGATGGGCCGATCACCGCCGGACCTTGGAAGCCATCGCGTGGAAATACCGCACCGGTTCTCCCTGGCGGGACCTGCCGGACGAGCTCGGCTCGTTCCAGACTGCTCACAAACGGCTGATCAGACGGGCTGTGAAGGGGACTCGGGAACGCATTCTTGCCGCAGTTCTGGCAGCGGCCGACGCTGATGCCGACATCGGCTGGACCGTCTCGGTGGACTCCACCGTCTGCCGAGCCCACCAGCACGCCGTCGGCGCCAGGAAAAGGGGGCGTCACGTCGGGCCGAACCTGACGCTCATGCCCTCGGGCGCTCCCGTGGCGGCCTGAGCACGAAGGTCCACCTTGCCGGCGATAACCGTGCACGACCTCTGGCCCTTCATATCACCGCAGGGCAGGCGGGCGGCGCCCCGGCCTTCGAGACCGTCATGGCAGGCATCCGTGTTCCGCGAAGCGGACTCGGACGACCGAGAACCCGACCCGGTGCCGCCCTGGCGGACCGCGCGTATTCATCCCGCGCGATCCGCAATCACCTCCGCCGACGCGGAATCCGCGCTGTCGTCCGGCAACCGTCCGACCAGGTCGTCCACCGGCTGCGGTGAGGCCGCGACGGAGGCCGACCACCAGTCTTCGACGCCGAGGCTCACAAGCAGCGCGACGCCGTCGAGCGCGGTGCGTCAACCGGCTCGAGCAGTGGCGCGGCCTGGCCATGCGAACGGACAGGCTCGCCATCGCCTACCAGGCCGCACTGCATCTCGCGGGCATCCTCATCTGGACAAGGTGCTGACCGAGAAGGCGAGGGCTTCCGGCTGCGGCATCAGCACGCGAGGATCACCCTATGGACGACCTTCTGAGGTTCATTCACGCCCGGTACGAGGCGGACAACCATGCCTACGCCGAGGTGGCCTACCGCTTCGGTGGCGAGGCCATCCTTGACAGTCACCTGCCGATGCTCGACCTGATCGACATGCTTGCGCGGGACTGCGAGGCCATGGACCCCACAGACCCGCGCTTCGTCGGCCTCACCTACACGCTCCGCGTGCTCGCGCAGTCCTATGCAGAGCATCCGGACTACCGCGAGGAATGGCGTCCTTGAAGTCCGATCAAAGAGACAGGCCCTAGTGACCTGAGTCAGAGATTCGTCGGCAGTAGGCGGCGAATCTCTGACCCAGGCCACCAGTCTTCGGCGCCCAGTTCTCCTTCCCTCGGCGAGAAGGCATCAAGGATCGCTGGTGCCCCGCCGGCTGCCACCTGCTCCACCCCGACCGCTGGAGGAAGGAGATGCCGCCACTCCTCGGCGACGACGCCTTACGACACCGTGTGAATACTGCGCCACGACCGTCCGAGCCCCACCCACCACGACTGAGCACCACATCACCGACGCCCTTCGACGCGAACAGCGACCACCGCCCCGGCCGACCGGCCGGGGGCTTCGTGCGTCCCGGAGGAACTCGCCGTGCCCACCTCTGTAAAGGTCTTACGACCTTGGGAGCGATATCAGCTCCCGGATCTGCCTGGCGGCCCGGGGCTCCGCGTGGTCAGGACGCCGCCGAGGAGGAATGACGCCGGTCAGCCGGATCGCGGTCGCCGCAGTCTTGACCGGTGCGTCTTGGTCAGGGAGTGGACCTCAGCGGCGGTGCCTGCCACGTCATCCCGGGCGGCTGGAGTAGGGGCGAGGGCTCGGGTCCGGGGTCATCGGTGTCGACGACTCCGGCGGCCGTGTGGTCGAAGTCGGCGGGCCAGCGGGTGTGCTCACTGGCCAGGGCGCCGGTCAGACGTGCTTCGACAAGGTCGGCGGTGCTCAAGTCGGTGCCGCGCAAGTCGGCCATGCGGAGGTCGGCGCGGTGGAAGATCGCGCCGTGGGCGTCGGCCTTCCGCAGGTTTGCCTCGCGCAGGTCGGTCTCGGTGAAGTCGGCGTCACGCAAGTCGGTTCGGACCAGCTTCGCGGCCCGTAGGTCGGCCAGGATGCAGCGAGCCCGGCGGAGAATCGCAGTCGTGAGGTCGGCGTGCCGCAGGTTGACCGAGACGAGGGACGCCTGGGTCAGATTGGCGTGGTACAGGCCCGCCGCCTCCATGCAGGCGCGATCGAAGTTGACCTCGGGGAACCACAGCCCGTCGCAGTCGGCTCGGCGCAAATCGGTGATGCTGAGATTGACCCAGGACTGCTCCCGGTGCCGGCACAGCACGCCGAGCGCGGTCAGCGCCACCTGGGCATCGGCGGCGCGGGTCTCCAGGGGTGCGATGTCGTTGATGGGCACGTCCGCCGCCGGTGATTCCGGCCCGGCGGGTGGCCAGGCCAGGTGTGTACGCAGATACGCGGCCTGGATGGAGATGATGGCCTCCCGGTCGCGGGCGGACTGCTCCGCGATCCGCCACAGCGCGTGCAACCCGCCGATGCGCACATCCAGCTTGTCGCTGCCGAGCTGGTCGACGGCCCGGCTGAACCGGTCGGTGACGTAGCCCTCCTGGGTGGCGCGCAAACCGTCCTGGCTCACCCGCAGTTGCCGCCAAGTGGCGTACGCTCCGAAGAGGACGACCAAGCCGCCGACCACCTGCAGAAGCGCCGTACGGACATCGTTCACCGCCTTCAGCCGGTCCTGCGCGGCGACGCTCGCCCCGGCGAGGTCGTGGTCGACCACCACCCCCGGCAGTATGACGAACACCGTGCACAGAACGACCAGCCCCGTCCCGGCCAGCAGAACTGCGGCCACCCGACGCCTGACCAGCCCGTCGTGCCATGCCCGCCGCCCGCGATCTGGTTCCCCCATCTCCATGGGCATGGGAGCCTAGGCGTCGCTCAGAAGCCGATCAAGAGTGCTGTGCCACTGGCCCGCAATACGAGTTCTTGTGGCGAGCCGTGGCAAGCCGCCTACGGTCATAGCGGCGGCCAGAATGCACATCCTGAGGGGCGTGGCTCTCGGAGCGGGGGCTGTGTGCCTCCAGTACGCTTCGGGCTCCCGCCCCGACGGGTCAGGTCACCCGTAACCGAGCCGCTTCCGCCAGGCCCGGGACAGCCGCGGGCGCAGGAAAAAACTCCCTGCCGGATGCCGACGGCGATGTCGAGGACAGGGCTCGTGGGCAGGGCGACGAGGGAGGTGACGAGCGCTGGCAGGGACGCCGACCGCACCTTCTCGCCACTTGGTAGACGGCACCGTGCCACGCCTTGCTCGTCGCTCACCGCGACCAATGTGTCGCCAGCCGGGACCCGTCCCGTCCACAGCAACCGGCAGGCAGGTACACCCAGCCGGCGCGGGGTCTCGGGGGCTGCGGAGTGCCAGACGGTGCCTGGAGCTGCATGCGCGTCGTCGCAGGCCACGAGGTCCAGAAGGAGCAGGACGGCGCCTCCGTCGGCCAACTCGGTCCAGCACAGGAAGACGTCGATTTCGGAGATCGTCTGGTGGCCGATGTTCGAACGGGGTCTGGCCACCGGCCGGTTCAGCCGGATCTGGTATCCGCTGTCCGCCGACAGATCGATGACTTCCGTCGTGCCTTCCCGCCCCTGCTGGGCCGCCCACCGCGTCCCGGCCTCGGCGTGGTGCGGCAGGAGAAGGCAGACGTCGCTGAGGAGCTCCAGCGGCGTGCCCCTGCCGGGCGTGCCCACCGATACGTCCCACAGCCGGCCTTTCGTGACGTCGGTGCGCGGTGTCTCGTCTTCGGCCGAGCGGTCGTGCCGGCCTGCCACGCTGCTTTCCCGGCGCCAGATCGGGCGGGTGCCCGTCAGCAGCACGCTGCTCCCTGCCAGGGTGGTGAAAGCCGCTGAGCGGACGCAGTCGTTGCTCGGATCGACCGGCCGGGGAAGGGCGATCCACTCGGAAGTCGAGTGCGGAGCATCGAGAAGTTTCACCCGGCCGCGGACCGCGTCCAAGCCCAGCAGCCGGGTGTGCGGATGGCTTGACGTGGAGGGCGGCAAGTGCGCTTGGACCCCATGCTCGGCCATTCCCTCCAGCCAGGTCAGGTTCGTGCGTTCGGTGGGTCCGCCCGGGGCGAGGCGGTGCCAGACCGCTCGTGAGTACGGCTCGGACGGCGGAGTGGTGTGGGTTTCGGATGATCTTGTGCCTGATGACCTCTGGGAACGCATCGCTCCGCTGCTGCCGTCCCGTCCGCCGCGGCGCCATCGGTATCCGGGGCGCCTGCCGGCGGACGACCGTGCCGCCCTGCGAGGCATCGTTCACGTGCTGCGCAAGAACGTCAGCCGGAGAAAGGTACCGCCGAGTGGACCGGCCGCAGCGGGGTGACGGCTCGGCGCCGTCTGCGGGACCGGACCGAGGCCGGCGTCTGGCCCCGCCTGCACGAAGCGCTCTTGGCCGAGCTGCGCAAGGCCGGTCTGCTGGACATGGACGTCTGCGCGATCGACGGCTCGCACATCCGGCCCCTGGGAGCGGGGCTCACACCGGATCTTCGCCGGCAGGCGGCGCGCGGCCGGGCAGCAGGCACCGCCTGATCGTCGACCGGCACGGCACTCCTCTCGCCGTGACGCTGACCGGCGGGAGCAGGCATGACGTCACCCGGCTGACGCCGCCGCTGGACGCGATTGCCCGCATCCGGGGAATGCGCGGCCGGCCGCGGCACCGGCCGGGCCGGCTGTTCGCCGACCGCGGCTACGCCGACGACAAGTACCGCCGCATCCTCCGGGCCCGCGGCATCACGCCCAAGATCGCCCGACGCGGCGTCCCGCACGGCTCCGGTCTGGGCAGGACCCGCTGGGTCGTCGAGCGAACCTTCGCCTGGCTCCACCAGTTCAAGCGATTACGGATCCGCTACGAGATACGCGCCGACCTCCACCTCGGCCTGCTCCGCGGACGCTCAGCAGGACTATGAAGGAGGAGATCTCGCAACTGTCCAAAGGACTCGGAGCAGCCCTCGTTGCGACGGCGGCAGCCTTCGCGATGCTGCCGTCGGCGTCAGCAGCCACTCAGGCGGGCGCCTTGTCAGCCCACCCGGCTCCCGCAGCTGTGAACTGCAGTTGGGACCCCACCGGGTCGGGCGGCGGCGTGGGCATGCGGACCACCAAGGAGATCCGGCTGAGGTACGGGCCGGCTGCGGGCTGCGGTTTCATCGGGTGGAGCGACATGGACGTGGACACGCGACTGTGGGCTGTATGCAAGTACCGCAACCCCGATTCGGGCAACACCTGGTACTACGTCGACCCGGCCGACTCGTCTTGGCGCAATGGCTGGATCTACTCCGGCAACGTGAAGGTCGATGCAGGGACGATCAAGAACTGCTGAACACTGCCCGGAGCCCATGCACCAACCCAGCATGGAACGTGCAGGGCGAACAAGTTTGCGGCGAGGGTGAGCTTCCCGGTGTACGCAAATGTCCGGGCCTCCGGCCTCATGGTCGCGGTCCGGCGCCGCATCGCACCCGCCCGCGTCTGTCACACACCACGAACAGGCGTCGCCCGAAGCCATAGTGCCCTGCGGGCCGACGAGGCCTGGAGGTCGGCCGCAGCGGAGCAGGTTTGACGGCTCCTGGCCAGGTGGCGCGAGCGTTTACCGTCGCTTGCGCCACCCGCCGGGCCGCGTTCGCGGCTCCCGCCCGCTTTACGACCCTCTGGGCACAGCTCTCCTGAGCTACGCGGGCGAGATGGAGAAGATCTGCTTCCTGCTCCCGTCGCAGGGCTGTGTCACCGCCGGCACCCCGGCGACCGTCCCCGAGCCGCTCATGCCCACGCACCCGTCGCCGACCAACCGGAGAACGTACTGGTCGCTTCGGCCGGAGTCTGTTGGCTCGATGCGGAACCTGCTCGTCTTCCCGCAGTCGTCCCAGGGCTCCAGCAGGGCGGCGCCGGTGCCGACGGTCACCGAGTTCAGGCAGCCCTTGCCGTGGTCGGGGTGGTACCACTGCACGCGGAACGTGTCGTCCGCTGCGGGCACGAGCTCGGTCTGCTGAGGTGCGACGTCCTCGCACGGACGCTGCACGGCCACCAGTGGTTCGTACCCCTCGGCATGCCCGTCGGTCAGGCACAGCCCGTCCGCCAGGACCGGGCGGATCTGCACGGGGCCCTGCGGCAGGGCGGTCCGGTTCGGCTTTTCCTTGGAACCGTCCTGCTCACCGAAGAAGCCGAGGAGCCAGATGGTGACGGCAACGACGGACAGCACAGCGAGCCCCACCAGCAGCGCGTACAGCCGACGTCGGCCCGGTGCCGACCCGGTGCGCCGACCGGGAGGTCCCGCACCGTCTGCGCCCCCGCCTCCGTCGTGGTCTTCGTCCCGGCCCGCCGCACCGCTGACGGTCCTTTCCAGGGCCTCCAGCCATTCCTGCACCCGCTCCGCGTCTCCGCAGGCTCGCACGAACTCGGCCACCAGTTCGGGACGCGGGGTCGTCTTCCCGCCGAGGACGTCCGCCAGCGTGCTGCGAGCCAGCACTCCCCCGTGCTCGGCGGCCCGTTCTTCAAGCTGTCGGTACGTCAGCCCGGAACGCTCCTTGAGCTGTCGTAAGGCGGCCGTGAACTCCCCCACATCACGGGTCCCCTGCGGCTGCAACTCCCCCACATTCGCCATGCGGACATGGTGACCGGCCCCGCGGCACGTGGACAACGCTGGTTTCGGCCCTCCGCAGTCGTTTCCGTACGGTCCCGAACAGGAGCTGGACAAGCCGCTGACCAGCCCGGACAAGGGCCGGCCCGTCCGGGCCGGTTTCCGTTCGTGCATGCCCGTGCAGAGAGACGCGTTCGCCTTTTTATGAACCGTCGAGGTCAAGGCTGCCGTGGGTCGAGACCGAGTGGAAGATCTCCAAGTCCTCCCGGCCGAACAGCAGCGACCCTTCCTCGGTCCGCGTGTCCTCGATGACCAGCCAGTGGGCCTGCCACCCCACCGCACGTGCGGGGGGACGGTTAAAGGGTGTCCCGTAAATGATCTACGGCGTGCTGGTTGGTCCTCCCGTTTCTCTGTCACCCGGCCAGGGGGAGGTTGTGCAGGCGGGCGATGCCCAGCACGGCGTGGTGAACGCCGTCACCTTTCAGGCGGCAGTCGCGGAGGATCCTCCAGCTCTTCGTTCGGGCGAAGACGTGCTCGGCGCGGGCGCGGACCTTGCGGTGAGATGCGTTGTGTTCCTCTTTCCGCGCCGGGGGCTCGGTCTGGCCGCGGTCGCGACGGGGCGGGACGACCAGGCCGGTTACCCGGTAGCCGCCGTCCGCGATGACCGCGGTGCGGCCGACGGCGTCTTTCGCGCCGGAGGGTTCCCACGCCTTGCAGTCGTTGCGGTTGCCGGGCAGGGGCCGGCCGACGGCGGCCACGGGCCGGCTGTCTGCGTCGATGACGACCTGGTGGTTGGTCGCGTACCTGTGGTTCTTCGACCGCTCGGCGACCGTGTGGTCACGGGTGGGCACCGGGGTCCCGTCCACGATCAGCACGGTGTCCTTGCGGAACCGCCTGCGCGGATGGAGCGCCGGCGACGGCCCGGGGTGGCCGGTGATGCGGTCGGCCGCGGACTTCGAGATGCCGAACAGCAGGGCGAGCTGCCGCAGTGCCGGGTTCGTGCGCCAACACGCGGCGACCAGCAGCACCCGGTCCTCCAGCGGCAGGCTCCACGGCCGGCCCTTGCGTACCGGATCAGCGCCCTCGCGCCGTAGCTCGCTGACCAGCTTGCCGAACCGACGCGGGCTCAGCCCGGTGAACGGGACCGTCCAGGACGGCTCGGACGCCGTGATCACACCAGCCACAGCGAGATCGTCCCAAAGAGCGACGGCATGGCACGATGACCGCCATGTCAGGTCAGGTCTGGGTATCCCTCATATCGCTGGGCGGCGTTGTCCTCGGCGGCTCGTTGTCCTACCTCGTTCAGCACAGGACCCAACTCTCGGCGGAACGTGCTGAACAACAACGGCAGCAGATCGCCCTGTCGGAGGCCCGGCGCGGGGAACGACTGGCGCTGCTGGAGCGGTTCATCGAGGTGGGGGCCGAGGCCGAACGCTCCGCCTTCAGCCGGCCTTCCGAGTGGGAGGACACCGACGCCTGGTTCCTCACGACCCGGGACGTCATGAACAGGCTGTGGGTCGCGGAGCGCCTCATCCGCATACAGTTCCCCCTGCCCGTGCACGACGCGGCACGCGCGTACTTCCTCGACCTCAACCGGACGGTGTGGGAGGGCTTGCCCGACGACGAGAGCGTGCGCGACTACCTGGAGGACAACCGACTGGCGTTTCTGGACGCGGCCCGCGCGGTCATGGGGTAGCACACCGCCGCCTCGGACATCGTTTACGGGACAGCCCTCAGCCGGCTCCGTGTGATGCCCAGGCCTACGGCGAGGGTTCGATTCCCGTCCTCCGCTCCACAGCGAAGCCCCAGGTGGGCGACGAGGTCCGTTGCTTTTCAACCGGAGCCTTCTCGGCTACGCGCGCTGCGGACGAGAACGGCGTAGCGGGTACACGTGGGTGCATACTGACAGCAATGACAAAGCCCAGTGCACCGAAGCGTTTTTTGCCCACCAGCCCCTTCAAAGCCCCGGTCACGCCGCCTCCCAAGCAGTTCGCCGTAGGCGACCAGGTCACACACGATGTGCACGGCCTCGGCCGGGTCACCGGCATCGAGGACGGGATAGCGGCGGTCGTGGATTTCGGCTCGACGCAAGAACGGATCTTGAGTCCGTACGCCAAAATGAGCAAGCTGTAGAACTGCCGTGCCCGGTCACGGCACACCAGACCCGTCCATCGACCCGCAAGAAAGAGGATCCCTCTCATCGACCTGACCTCGCCGTTCTCCGCTCCGGTAGAGACGTCCCCCTGCACCACCGCAGCATCGCCGCCCCCCGCCACACATCCCTTCCAGGCGCCCGACTTCGGGGAGACCGAAGCCTTCCTGCTCGACGAAGACGCGCAAGCGCCCGCCTCTGGCGCGAGTGCGGTTCGACACGGGGCAGGCTAACGAGCTCGTGCACGGTAAGCGGTGAGATGTCACACCCGGGACGGTTGATCACGGTCGGGTGGCGGGGAACGCGACCCGTGCAGCGATCGTCGGCAACCGTCGGATCACGGGTCTGCCGGCCGATGTGATCGCTGAACTCGTCGCCGACGTAGGTCCGTCGCGGCGTGAGCGTCACCGGGCCAAGCCGACCTCTCGGCCGCGGAAGCGCACTGTGGGCGCCGGTGCGAAGCACCGGACGGTGTTCGTCGACCGGCGCCTGGCCACGCTTGTGCACCTTCGTCATGGGGTTACCCGCGACGTGCCGGCCTGCTGGTTCGCGGTCGACCGCTCCACCATCACACGGGCCATGGGTGAGATACGGCCCCTGCTCGCCGAGCGGGGGTGCACGATCAGCCCCGGTGTCCGGCTGCGGACGCCGGCCGGAGCCGTCGACCACCTCGGCGCCGGTGGGCAGACCGGCATCATCGACGGCACCGGGATCCGCGTCCGTCGGTCGGCCGCCGGACGCGAGGACCGCGGCGTCTTGATCTCCGGGAAGAACGAGCAGAACGCCGTCGAACCCATGATCCTCACCGACCAGAACGGACGGGTGCTCTTCGGCAGCCCGGCCGGACCAGGCAGCTGCGCGGACATCACCCACGCCCGCCAGCTGGGGCTGGTCGAGCTCCTGGCCGACGGGCCCGTCGTCGAGGTCCTTGCCGATGCCGGCCACCAGGGACTCGGCGCCCGGACCGGCAGACGCGTAGTGACGCCACCGCACCGGAAGTTCAAGAACGACGCCCGGACCGGCGCGAGGAGACGCACGAGCGGCAGCGCAAGGCGCACTCCTCATGCCGTATCCGGGTCGAGCACGGCATCGCCCACCTGAAGAACCGGCGAGCTCCCGCCCACCACCTACCAGGCCATCGCCGCCCTCGTCTCCGACCGCAACATCACCCCTGAAGACGACTCCGAACAGGGCAGACGCATCCCAGCCGCTATCACGCACCGACCCGTAACGAAAAAGGTCAGCAGGCGTGCCCGGGGCGCAGGCTCGCGATCACCTGGAGCAGGCGGGTCACGGTCGGGTCTGCGTCGGTGCGGTGCACCGCCCGGACAGTGGTCCGCAGGTCGCCGGTGTCGCCCAGCAGGGGGATGAGCACCGCCTCGTCGGTGAGCTGCCGGGCCCCTGCGGGCAGCAGACTGACACACCGCCCGGCAGCGACGTGGCTGAGCAGGCCGCTGAGGTCGTCGGCCAGGACGGTGCCCCTGGGGGTGAAGCCGGCCCGGTGGCAGGCCAGGTGGACCTGCTCGGCCAGCACCGGCAGGGCGGTGGGGTCGGGCAGCGCGAAGTCCTCGTCGCGGAGCCGGTCCAGTTCGATCCCGCCGGTGCCGGCGAGGTGGTGGCCGCGGGGGACGGCGGCCTCGATCCGCTCGGTGGCCACGACGGCACTGACCAGGTCGGCGGAGAGCCTGGCCGGGTCGCGCAGGAAGCCGAGGTCGAGCGAGCCCGTCCGCACCTGGTCGGCCACCGCCGCCGAGGAGCCGTGCCGGAGGTGGATGTGCAGCCCCGGAAGCTCCTCGGCCGCGGCGCGCAGCACCGCCGGAAGGTAGAGGTGGCTGAGCAGGCTGACGTAGCCGACCCGAAGGTCGCCCTCGACGCCGTCGGCGACCCGGCGGGCCCGGGCGACCGCGGCGCCCTGCAGGTCGAGCAGTCGCTGCGCATCGGCGGCGAACACCTGCCCGGCGGCGGTCGGCCTGGCCCCGCCGGGGCCGCGGTCCAGCAGGCGGACGCCGAGCATCCGCTCCAAGCGCTGGATCGACTGACTGAGCGGCGGCTGGCTCATGCCGAGGAGCTCGGCGGCCCGTCCGAAGTGCCCTTCCCGGGCCACGGTGAGGAACTGCTCCAACAGCCGCCGAGACAGCGCAATATCATTAGACCTATCGCTCATACCTAGATCATATATTGGACAGACCTGGCTGGGCAGGTGTGGACTGGATCGTGCACGGCCCCTGGGACACCGTCGCAGTCCGACCCCGTTCGGCCCCGTCGGCTTGCCGCCCCACTGGGCGGCCCCTCTCCTGGAATCCGTTCCGGTGACGGACTGGGGCCGGGCTCTCCTGTCCTTCTGAGTTTCTCTGGGGTGATCTCCATGGCGGTCGTGACGGTCGTCGGGGCCGGTGTCATTGGCATCTCGTGGGCACGGCTGTTCGGCGAAGCGGGCTGGGAGGTCCGGATCAGCGACCCACGGCCCGACCTGGCCGAGGTGGTGGCTCGCGACCTGACGGGCTTCGAGGTGACGGCCACCGGTGACCTGGCCGCCGCGGCCGTCGGCGCCGACTTCGTCCAGGAAGCCGGGCCGGAGCGCACCGACGCCAAGGAGCAGATATTCGGCACGCTGGCCGCGCATACGGCGGACGGCGTGGTCCTGGCCTCGTCCTCGTCCTCGCTGGTGCCCTCCGTGATCGCGAAGGGTAACCCGGCGGCGGACCGGATCGTGATCGGTCACCCGTTCAACCCGCCCGAGCTGATGCCGCTGGTGGAGGTGGTGCCCGGACCGCAGACCTCCGCCGCGACGGTGGACCGGGCCGTGGAGGTGTACCGCGGGCTCGGCAAGCTGCCGATCCGGCTGAAGAGGGAGATCCCCGGCTTCGTCGGCAACCGCCTGCAGAAGGTCTTCAACGACCAGGCCGTCTACCTGGTGCAGCAGGGCGTCATCGACGTGTCGGATCTCGACGACCTGGTCCGCGCCTCGCTCGGACTGCGCTGGGCCACCATCGGGCCGTTCGAGAGCGGCGCCCTCGGCGGCGGACCGGCAGGCATGCGGCACCTGGTGGAGCACGTCGGGTCCCAGTTGACCTTCGAGACCGGCAACCCCGACCCGGCCGGCATGGGCGAGGTCCTCGACGCAGTCGAAGCGGCCTACGGCACCGGTGAGCAGGCATACCGGCGCCTCGCCGAACTCCGCGACCGGCGCACCAGGGCCGCTCTCGCTCCGCTGGACTGGCCCGAGCCTCCGACCGGCGCCACCGAAGGGGGCAGGAAGTGACCGCGGCCGGAGCGACCCCGAAACGTCTGCTGGCGCTGCAGCTCGTCCCGGGCCGGGTGCTGGAGGTGGACACCGCCGACGGCCGGGTGCGCACCCTGGTCGAGGACGCCGGGGACGCCCCGGACGGCGTGGTCGCGGTGGACGGTGCCGTGTACTGGACCACGATGGGCGCGCCCGACATCGACCCCGGCACCCCGGGCGAGGGCGGCTACGACTTCTCCCGCCGCAATGGCGGCATCCACTCCTGGAGCCCGGGCGGCCCGCGGCGCGACCTCGTCCCGGCCGGAGCGATGACCACCGGCAAGCAGCTCACCTCCGACGGCGCGGGCGCCCTGTACTGGTGCGACCGCGAGGGCCACCGGATCAGCCGGGTGCGCACCGACGGCAGCAGCCTGACCGACCTCGTGGTGACGCCCGCCGCCGAGGGGGTCACCGGGGAGTGCGTCGGCATCGCCGTCGACCTCGTCCGCGGCCACCTGTACTGGACCCAGAAGGGGCCCGCGAAGGGCGGCCGAGGCCGCATCCTGCGGGCCGGCCTGGAGATCCCCGCCGGACAGAGCGCCGAGCACCGCACCGACGTCGAGGTGCTCTGGGACCACCTGCCCGAACCGATCGACCTGCACCTCGACGGTGACACCCTGTACTGGACCGACCGCGGCGCGGCCCCTGATGGCAACACCCTCAACCGGGCCCCGCTGCCCGGCCCCGGCGGGTCCGGCACGCCACCGGAGGTCCTGGCGTCCGGCTTCGCCGAGGCGATCGGCCTCGCCATCGACACCGCCGCCGGCCTCGCCTACGTCGCCGACCTCGGCGGGCACATCCGCGAGGTCCCTCTCCCGGACGGCCCCGCCGCGGGCCGTGCCCCGCGCGAGGTGGCCGCCCTCGGCACCCCGCTGACCGGACTGTGCCTGCCGTAACCGCGGACCGCACGCCCCATCCCCCACCTTTCCGGAAAGAAGCGCAGAACCATGGCTTTCGTCCTCCCCACACGCATCGAGTCCCGCCCTGTCACCGTGATCGGCGCGGGCACCCTCGGCCGCCGGATCGCCCTGATGTTCGCCACCCGCGGTGGAGAGGTCCGGATCTTCGACCCCAACCGTGCCGTCGCCGAGCAGGCCGTCGCCTACGTCGCCGAGCACGTCGGCGAGGTCGCCGCCACCGTCGAGGCGGGCCGGCCGGGCACCGTCGTGGCCCACGACGACCAGGCCGACGCCGTGGCGGACGCCTGGCTGGTCGTGGAGGCCGTGCCCGAGCACCTCGACCTGAAGAAGCGGGTCTTCGCCGACCTCGACCGGCAGGCCGACTCCGACGCGATCTTGGCCAGCAACTCCTCGTCCTACCCGACCAGCCGGTTCGTCGACGGCGTCACCCACACCGAACGCGTCGTCAACATGCACTTCTACATGCCGCCGAAACAGAACGCCGTCGACCTGATGTCCGACGGCCGGACCGACCCGGACGTGCTGTCATTCCTCAAGGAGGAACTGCCGAAGTACGGGGTCTTCCCGTTCGAGGCCCACAAGGAGAGCACCGGCTTTATCTTCAACCGCATCTGGGCCGCCATCAAGCGCGAGGCCCTGGCCGTGGTCGCCGAGGGCGTCTCCACCCCCCAGGATGTGGACCGGATGTGGCAGATCAACATGGGCCTCAAGGCCGGCCCGTTCCGGATGATGGACCAGGTCGGCCTCGACGTGGTGCTCGACATCGAGAACCACTACGCCGCAGAGAACCCGCACCTGCCCGAGGGTCCGCGCACGCTGCTCCGCAGCTACGTCGACGCCGGCCACCTCGGGGTGAAGACCGGCCGCGGCTTCTACGACGACTATCCCACCCCCGCCGCTTGACGAGCTCATGCATGGCTGACGGGAAGACGCCGAAAGGTACCGGTCGGCCTGGTGGTCACCGCGGCCGACCAACCCTGCCGGTAATGGTCTGTGGTCTGCTGTCGCACCAGCAGACCACAGACCTGAACCCGCCACGGCCAGAGGCGGGCACCGTACCCACCAAAGCCTTCAACGTCTCACCACTTGCCGTGCACAAGCTCGTTAGTGCTGCAAGGGTGCTTGTCGTGACGGTTCGGCAGGTGGGTCGTTGGTCTGGCCATGGGTGGGGTGCTGGTTGACGTCCGGTCGTGGGCGGGTGAACTGAAGTCTCCGCACGAGCGGTTCGTGCACCGTTTTGTCAGGTCGGAGCCGCGTGAGTCGGCGCTGGCGTATATGCGGGGGCTGTTCGCTCCGCTGGAGTGGAAGAACCGCTGGACGCTTGCCGAGGAGGCCGGGCATGGGTGTCCGGACCGACCCCACCGGTTGTCGAACCGGATCGGCTGGGACGCGGAGGAGGTCTTGGACGACGTGCGTCAGTACGTCGTCGAGCACCTGGGCGACCGGGATGCGGTGCTGATCGTCGACGACACCGGTTTCCTGAGGAAGGGTGTTCGCCCGGCCGGGTCCAGCGGCAGTACTCCGGGGCCGCGGGCAGCTGGACCACCCCGTCCACGACCTGCCCAGGCAGAAGTGAAAACGCCGCTCCTGCGACAACGGAGCCCACGGACCCCGCGTCTTCGACTGGGCCAGGGTTGAGGTCCGGCCCTCGCACCGGGAGAACCGCAGGCACCGGGTGATCGCCCGCCGCGGCGTCAGCCGGCCCGGGGAGATCTCCTCCTACATCGCCCACCGCCCCGCCGACACCACCCTTGACCAGCTCATTCATATGACCGGCGCCCGATGGGCGGTCGAGGAGTGCTTCCAGAGCGCGAAGCAGGAATGCGGCCTGGACGACTACCAGGCCCGCCGCCGTCCCGACCGGCACCGCCACATCACCCTGGCCACGGCCGCCCACGCCGGCCTCACCATCCTGCGGGCCCGCACACTCGACACCGGAAAAGCAGAGCTGCCGCGGGGCATCAAGCCGGGCCGGCCGCCTGTGTGGACTCGGCAACGGCTGATAGACGGCATACGGTGGCGGACCCGGACCGGCGCCCCGTGGCGGGACGTGCCGGAACGCCACGGGCCGTGGGATCGAGCCTATGACCTGTTCCGCCGCTGGCAGCGGGACGGCACCCGGGCCCGGATCGTCACCCGACTCCAGGCCGAGGCGGACGCGAAAGGCCTGATCACCTGGGACGTCAACGTCGACTCCACGGTCTACCGGGCCCACCAGCACGCCGCCGGAGCGACGAAAAAGGGGACCTTCAGAAGGAGTCACCGGGCGGGATCTTTTCCGAGCCGGCCGACCACGGACTCGGACGATCGCGCGGCGGCCTGACCAGCAAAATCCACCTTGCGGTCGAGCAGGGACAGAAGCCGCTGTCCGTGGTGATCACAGCCGGCCAGCGAGGCGACTCCCCGCAGTTCGAACGGGTCCTGGAAACTATCGGAGTTCCCCGGCTGGGGCTCGGCAGGCCGCGCAAGCGCCCGAACCGAGTCCGAGCCGACAAGGCATACGACTCCCGCAAGAACCGCGCCTACCTGCGCAGACACGGCATCAAGGCGACAATCCCGGTTCCGGCGGGCCGGGTCCGCAACCGGCGCAAGCCTGGCTCCCTCGGCGGCCGGCCGCCGAAGTTCGACAAGACCGACTACAAACAGCGCCACGCGGTCGAATGCAGCATCAACCGGCTCAAGCGCCGCCGCGCTGTCGCCACCAGGTACGACGAGCTCGCCGTCCGCTACGAAGCGACTGTGCTGGTCGCAGTCCTCGACGAATGGCCGTGACCGAACACCGCAGTCACTCCATCAACGCTCGGGCTCAGGCGTCGCAACACCTTCAGCGAACAGGTGCCGAAGATGTTCGGCCAGCAGATCGGGGGCAGCGGAGGGGGCAACGGGGAGCCAGTTTGCGGCCTTGAGCAAGGGGCTCCCAGTCGCATCGAGGGAGGCACAGCCCCAGCCGCGACGTGCGCCCCTGGTTCCCCGGAACACGACGATTCCGTTCGCCCAGGGCCCATGAGCGAGCGCAGGATCGCCCTTCGGCCAGTAGAAGGCCGTCCCGCCGGACTCGTCCCATTGCCCTGTGGGCGGCAAGCCTGCGGCCTCGAGAGCCTGAGCCGAGACCGAGTAGTACTGCCGAACCTCGCCATGGCTAATGGCAGCCTAGGCGTCACCCGAAGTAGTCACGCCCCTCCTTCACCTCGAACTACTCAACCACAGCAGCCACTGCCAGCACTTTCGCCGCAGGCCCTAGTCCTGACCCATACATGCCATATAGGCATGGGCCGGAAGGAGCCCTGCCCGCCCGAGGTGAGGAGGAGCTCCAGACCTGGTCGGCTTCTACGCCGGGGAAGGGCACACAGAGCGATACGGGCCGTGATGCGCTTGCCGGCCGGCTCCCACTCGATGAACACGCTCTGGGTGACCGCTTCGACGACCTCCAAGCCGTGCCGGCCCACCCGGTCCGAATACGCGGCCCGGAGCACAGGAACGGCCGGGTCGCTGTCGCATACGGCGATGGCCTCTACGTCCTGGGAGGGGTTGAACGCGGTCGAGGGCCGTCCAGCCGCGCCTACCGAACATATCGGCTTCGCGTGATGTCGGACCAGCGAAGCCGAGAAGGAGCCCGTCCTCTCCGTGGGTGATCCGTCAGGCGGGTTCCTCGTCCTCGGCAGCTGCCTGTATCCGGGTGATGCGGCAACGCTTCCGGTGGTGGTTTACGGCCAGGTCCGCGGTTCAGGCGTACAAGGGAAAGCCGTCGATCAGTGGGCAAGGAGATCATGGTGGAGTCTTCGGTGGACCGGATCGCCGACCCCTGGGGCGGCCGCGTACCGCACGGGCGTCACCAGCCGTGGCCGGCCAGAGTGGACACCCGTCTCGCGGACGGCGTCCGGTCCGAGGACGTCCAGCGCTGGGTGCAGGCGGCCTCGATCCTGCACTCCGACGGGGACGCCATGGACATCGCGGTGGTCGACGGCCGGATGGTCGGGGTGCGGGGGCGGGCCGTCGACCGGGTCAACCGCGGCAGGCTCGGCCCCAAGGACCTCTTCGGCTGGCAGGCCAACGCCTCGCCCGACCGGCTGACCCGCCCACTGGTCCGCGAGGGCGGACGTTTGGTGGAGACCGACTGGGACGACGCGATGAACCGCGTCGTCTCCCGCTCCCGCGAACTGCTCGACGAGCGGGGCCCCGGCTCCCTCGGCTTCTACACCAGCGGGCAGCTGTTCCTGGAGGAGTACTACACGCTCGCGGTCCTGGCCCGGGCCGGCATCGGGACGAACCACCTCGACGGCAACACGCGCCTGTGCACCTCGACCGCGGCCGAGGCGCTGAAGGAGTCCTTCGGCTGCGACGGACAGCCCGGGAGCTACGACGACATCGACCACGCCGACGTGATCGCGCTCTTCGGCCACAACATCGCCGAGACGCAGCCCGTGCAGTGGATGCGCGTCCTCGACCGGTTGGAGGGCACCGATCCGCCCCGTCTGCTCTGTGTCGACCCCCGGCCCACTCCGGTGGCCCGCAGGGCGGCCGTGCACCTCGCTCCCCGGATCGGCACGAACGTGGCGCTGTTCAACGCCCTGCTGCACGAGGTCATCCGGACCGACCGCGTCGACCACGCCTACGTACGCGCGCACACGGTCGGCTTCGAGGAGCTCGCGGCCCGGGTCGCGGACTGCACGCCGCAGTGGGCGGCCGGCGTCTGTGACGTCCCGGCCGCCCGGATCTCCGAGGCCGCCGAGCTCCTGGGCACCGCCGACCGGTTGCTGTCCACGGTGCTACAGGGCGTCTACCAGTCCCACCAGGCGACGGCCGCCGCCGTCCAGGTCAACAACCTGCACCTGATCCGGGGCATGCTGGGCAGGCCGGGCGCCGGGGTGCTGCAGATGAACGGGCAGCCCACCGCGCAGAACACCCGCGAGTGCGGGGCCGACGGCGACCTGCCGGGTTTCCGCAACTGGCAGAACGACGCCCACGTCGAGGACCTGGCGAAGGTGTGGAACGTCGAGCCGTCGACGATCCCCCACTACGCCCCGCCGACCCACGCCCTGCAGATGTTCCGCTACGCCGAGCAGGGTTCGATCCGCATGCTCTGGATCAGTGGAACGAACCCCGCCGTCTCCCTGCCCGAGCTGTCTCGCGTCCGCTCCGTCCTGTCGCAGGAGCGGCTCTTCACGGTGGTCCAAGACCTGTTCCTGACCGAGACCGCCCAGCTCGCGGACGTGGTGCTGCCCGCGGCAACCTGGGGAGAGAAGACCGGCACGTTCACCAATGCCGACCGCACGGTGCACCTCTCGGAGAAGGCCGTCGAACCGCCCGGTGGGGCCAGGCCCGACCTCGAGATCTTCCTCGACTACGCTCGGCGGATGGACTTCCGCGACAAGGACGGCGGTCCGCTGATCACCTGGCAGGACCCGGAGAGCGCGTTCGAGGCGTGGAAGCGGTGCAGCGCCGGCCGCCCGTGCGACTACACCGGCCTGTCCTACGACATGCTGCGGGGCGGCAGCGGAATCCAGTGGCCCGTCAACGAACGGGCGCCCGAGGGCACCGGTCGGCTGTACACCGACGGCATCACGTGGGCGCACCCCGACGTGTGCGAGAACTACGGCAAGGACCTGGTAACCGGGGCGGCGGACGGGGCGATGGAGTACCGCTCCCTCAACCCTGACGGCAAGGCCATGATCAAAGCCGCCGCCTATCTCCCCCCGCACGAGGGGTCGAGCGAGGAGTACCCCTTCCAGCTGACCACCGGGCGCACCCTTTACCACTTCCACACCCGCACCAAGACCGGCCGGGCGCCCCAGTTGAACGCGGCGGCCCCCGACGTGTGGGTGGAAGTCTCGGCGAAGGACGCGGAGCGGACCGGCCTGCGTGAGGGAGATCTGGTCGAGGTCCGCTCCCCCCGCGGCGCTCTGCGGGGACGGCTGCGTGTCACCGACCTGCGGCCGGGAGTGCTCTTCGTCCCTTTCCACTACGGCTACTGGGACACGCCCGCCGGCTCCGGTCCGGACGCCTCCACACCGGGCCGTGCGGCCAACGAGACCACGATCACCGACTGGGACCCCGCGTCCAAACAGCCGCTGTTCAAGACCGCCGCGGCCGCGCTCACCCTCGTCGAACGCGGCGACGGGACCCCGTCGCCGGCGCCCACCACCACCGCCTCCGCCCCGACGGCCCCGCGTCACGTGCCGGCCATTACCGGCGGCCCCGCCGCGCACGTCACCCAGGTCCCGCATCCCGCATGGGACAGGAAGGAAGGAAGCCGGTGAACGGCGTCAAACTCATCCTGCGCACCCTCCACCACGGCGAACGCGATCTCGTCGACGACCTCACGGCCCTGTCCGAGCGACACCGTACCGAGCACGAGATCCACCACGTCGCCACCGATGTCGCCGCCTGGTCCCGGGAGCACGTCCAGCGCTTGGCCGACATCGCCATCCACTACGATCTGGACCTCGACGGTCCGCCCGACGGCTCCTCCCACGGTCTGTTCGCCACACTCCGGAAGAAGGCGTCGGAGAGGGGAGGGAGCCGCCCCGAACCCGGCCTGCTGCTCCTGCGTGACCTGCGAGAAGTCCACTTGGCCGCGACGTACAACTCACTGCACTGGGAGATGCTCGCCCAAGCGGCACAGGCCTTGAAGGACGCCCGGCTTCTGACTCTCGCCTCCTCCTGCCATCCCCAGACCCTGCGTCAGATGCACTGGACCAACACCCTGCTCAAGGCCTTGTCCCCGCAAGTGCTCACCAGCCCGTAGCAACCTGGCCACAGGGTGGGCGATGTTCCCGACCCGGTGTGCGGCGAGGGTGAGCTGCTGGTGGACGGGCTGGCCGCAGGAGTCTGCGGAACGGACGGGGAGATCGTGGCCGGCGAGTACGGGTGGGCGCCGCCCGGGGAAGACCGCCTCATCCTGGGGCACGAGTCGCTGGGCCGAGCGCGGCATCAAGGAGCGCCACGGCTACGCCGGCCAGTCCTGGACAGTGGAGAGCGGCTACGCGTTCCGGCTCGACCCCACCCCGGCGACGGTCGGGGTGCTGCTGGAACCGACCGCGGTGGCGGCCAAGGCGTGGGAGCGGGTGGAGCGGGTCGGCGCCCGGTCGTGGTTCGAGCCGCAGCGAGTGCTGGTCACCGGCGCCGGACCGATCGGCCTGCTGACCGCGCTGCTGGGTGTTCGGCGGGGGCCGGAGATACACGTCCTGGACCGGGAGACGTCCGGGCCGAAGCCCGGCCTGGCCGCCGATCCGGGGACGACGTATCACGGCGAGGACATCGAGCACGTGACCGGAGAACGCGACTTCCACGGCGTGGAAAGGCGCTGGGTCGTCGGGCGCGGCATCGGCTGGATCGTGATGCGCCGCCGCCTCCCCCGCGACTACGAGACCGTCGATACGCCCACAGGTGTTTGTGTCCGCACGGTGCCAGCGGCTCTCCCGCTTCCCGAAGGCGTCGACCGGGGCACGGGGGCCGAGCTCGCGGCCCATCAGGCAGCCGCCATGTGGGGCCTGTCTGGCTTCGTCTTCCGCTCCAAGATCCGGAACGGAAGGTCCCCTCAGGGCAGCGCGAGTCGGGAACCGGACCCTCATGGCCGGCAGCCGGAGCGCGAGCGTGCGGGTTAAGAGCCGCGAAAGCGAGACAAGCACGAGGACGGCGAGCCGTCGTGGCTCCAAAGCCGGGGCAGCAAGGCCGCGCGTCGGGCCAGAGGGACGGTACGCAACCCCATACGGCACCGGCCGAGCCGGAGAACGGCCTCGGACGCGCGATCACGGTGCGGGGTGAGGACTACCAGTGGACAGCTGTCGTCGCTCTCGACCGTGACCGCGTGTCCGCGGGCACGGTCATCGACCGTCCGGCGAGCGGCATGCCGAGCATCGTCCTGGTGCGGCGGGACCGGCACTTCCTGTTCGACCGGCTGCGGTCGACCATGGCGGTCCTCGACCACCTTTTCCGCGCGGCCAAACTGCCGCCTGTACCTCCGGGAGACGAGCCCGCTCACTACTACGGACTCGCCGCACACGATCTCCACGCCGAGCCCGCGGCCCTGACCGACACAGTCAACGAGCTCGGTGGTCGAAGAGTCTCCCTCCCGCGCCTGCCACAGGCGCCCGTGGGCTCCTCCGTTGACCAGGCCCACTCCTGTGCCAGAACCCACTTGAAACCTACGCAGCCAACCATCGGCAAGCCGGAGCCCCGGAGCCGCCCGGCCCCGTCGGGATCAGAACACCGACAGCCCCGTGAGCGTGGTGAAGAGGTCCAGCGCCGCCACTCCGGCGACGGAGTTGCCCCGTTCGTCCAGCCCGGGACTCCATACGCACAGTGCACAGCGACCGGGCACGACGGCGATGATGCCGCCGCCCACCCCGCTCTTGCCGGGTAGGCCGACGCGGTAGGCGAAGTCGCCGGCGGCGTCGTAGGTTCCGCATGTCAGCATGACGGCGTTTACCTGCTTGGCCTGGCTGCGGGTCAGCAGCCGGGTGCCGTCGGCTCGTACACCGTGCCGGGCGAGGAGGGTGGCCGCCAGTGCGAGATCGGCGCAGGAGGCTGTGATCGAGCACTGGCGGAAATACTGGTTGAGCAGGAGCGGGACAGGGTTGTCGATGTTGCCGTAGGAGGCCATGAAGTGGCCGAGGGCGGCGTTGCGGTCGCCGTGTGCGGCCTCTGAGGCGGCGACCGCCAGGTCGAAATCGAGGTCCGGGTTTCCGCTCTCGGCACGCAGCAGCCGCAGGAGCTCGCCCGCCGCGTCACCGGTGCGGGTGTGGAGGCGGTCGGTGACGACCAGGGCGCCGGCGTTGATGAACGGGTTGCGCGGGATGCCGTTCTCGTACTCAAGCTGTATCAGGGAGTTGAACGGGTTGCCGGAGGGTTCACGTCCTACGTGCTCCCACAGTTCATCGCCCTCATGGGCCAGGTCGAGGGCAAGAGTGAAGACCTTGGTGATGGACTGCGTGGAGAACGGTTCGCGCCACTTGCCCACTCCGTGGACGGTGCCGTCCAGCTCGGCGACGGCCATGCCGAAGGCGCGCGGATTACGGGTGGCGAGCGCCGGGATGTAGTCGGCGGACCGCCCCCGACCGGGCGTCCGGGCGATCTCCTCGGCAATGTGTTCCAGAACCTGCTGATAGTCCATCGTCGATGTCACGTCGCTCATTGTGCTCACAAGGTCCACGGGTCTGCGATGAGGCCCTCGTCGAGGTCGGAGCGAATCGCCGACGGCCTTCGATCTCCGGCCGCAGGACTCAACAGCACGCTACTGCGGATTTCGCAGTGGACTACGCGGAACGCCTGGAAGCGGCCCTTTACAGGCTTCGTCCAGCCCTGTTCGGCGTAGTCGGTGAGGTCTTCTCGACGGAGATCACTCCCCTGTCCGTTGAGGACGAGAGCGGCGCGGGTGATGTCGCCGATGCGACCTGAGGGTTCGGTCCGCATCGCTGCCCTGCACGGTGAGATCGACTACGACGAACTGGACCTCCTGCGCGGGGCCCTGCTGTCCGAAGGCGAGCCAGTGCCGCCGGTCGTGGCCGACATGAGCGGCGCGATCTTCCTCGACTCCAGTGGCACCGACGTCCTGGTCGCCCTCCACCAGCAGGTGAGCGACGCGAAGGACCGACTGCGGACTTGTCCGGGCGATCATGCTGCTCGTTAGGCTGACGCCCAGGGAGGCTGTGATGGGTGCCATCGAGATGAGCCGGGCTGAAGCGGTCGCGCTCGTGCAGCGGATCATGGATGTGGACTATGCGTCTGAGGACGAGGCGGACGGGTGGCTGGACAGGCTTGACAGCGCTCTGGCCTGTCCATCGGGCCACGTCAGCAGCCTGATCTTCTGGCCTCCAGAGCGAGAGCTCTCTGCCGACGAAGTGGTAGATCAGGCATTGGCCTGTCGGGCGATCGCGTTGTGACACACGCACTCGGGTGCGAAGCCAGATAACGAGGGCTGCTGCGGCTGCGGTGCCGAGGAAGACGTAGCCGCGCTTGTCGTAGCGGGTGGCCACTGCTCTGGCGTGCTTGAGCCGGTTGACCGCCCGTTCGACGGTGTTGCGTTTCTTGTACCGCTCTTCGTCGAAGCCGGGTGGCCGCCCGGCGCGTGACCCTTTGCGTAGGCGGACGGCCTGGCTGTCGGTCTTCTCCGGAATCGTGTGCCGGATGCCCCGGCCCCGCAGGCACTCGCGGCAGGAGCCATTGCTGTAAGACTTGTCCGCCGCGAGGCTGTCAGGCTTCCTGCGTGGCCTGCCCGGTCCGATCCGCGGGACGCGGATCTTCTCCAGCACGCGCTTGAACTGCGTGCAGTCCGTCCGCTGTCCCGGTGTGACGATCAGAGACAGCGGGCGGTAGCGGCCGTCCGCGCTCAGGTGGAGCTTGGGGGTGAACCCGCCGCGCGAGCGGCCCAGGCCCTCACCTCCTGCGCCACCTCCACCAGGCGGGCGACGAGGCTCTGCCACGTCGTCTCGCCCTGGTGTTCTGCCGCTGCGACCTCCTTTGGGGCGGGTGCCGGCGGTGGTTCGGTGCGGGCGCCGGCGGCGTGCTGATGTGCCCGCACGATGGTGGAGTCCACCGAGATGTCCCAGTCGATCTCACCTGCGGCGTCGGCCTCGGCCTGGACCTGCTGGAGCAGGCGTTCCCAGGTTCCGTCGGCCGACCACAGGCGGTGGCGTTCGTACACCGTCTTCCATGGGCCGAACCGTTCGGGCAGGTCATGCCACTGAACGCCGGTCCGAACCCGGTGCAGAATCCCGTCGGTCACCTGTCGGTGATCCCGTCACCTGCCGCAACGCCTGTTGCCGACCGGCAGGAACGGCCGCAGCCGTTCCCACTCGGCACCCGTCGGATCGCCCCGCCCCATGTCCACATCAACGACAGGACTGCGAAGTAGTCACATGATCGACCGGATAAGTCCTAGACGCCGGTCGGGCCGCTCTCGCGGGCCGCCGGGAGCACGACCCGGATGCCGAACCCGTAGGTGCCCGTCGCCCCGGCGATGGCGATGAAGAGGTCGGCGAAGAGTTCCTGGCCCCGTGCCGTGCTGATGCCGCCGAGGTCGAGGACCGCTTCCTCGGACCAGCCCAGATCGGCGAGCAGGCCCCGCGCCACCTTCTTCGCGTCCGCGTCCTCACCGGAGAGGAACACGTTGCTCGGCCCGTCGAGGGAGTCCGGCGCGACCATCACGCCCCGGTCGACGGTCGAGAACGTCTTCACCACGCGCGTGTCCGGGAACGCGCGCTGGATCTCCTCGCCGAGACTGACGACCGGGTGGGACGGCGCCCCGTCCTCCCGGAAGCCGACGGCGACGTCCAGCAGGACCTTTCCGGCGAGTGCGGGAGCGCCGATCCTGTCGAGCAGGGCCACCGAGGCCGTGCCCGGGGTGGCGTTCACCAGCACGTCGGCGTGCTCGGCCGCCGCCGACGGGTCCTCGACCCGTACGCCCTCCGCGACGACCTCATCCAGCTCCGCGAGGAGCGCCGGGTCCCGCGGCCGTCGTGAACCGAGGACCACGTCATGGCCGGTCCGCGACCACGCCAACGCAAGTGTCCTGCCCACGTGTCCTGTACCGAGGATTCCTATACGCATGCGGATCATCCTGTCGCCGCAGGCCCGTCCGCGCCTCGGCCCGAAGCCCCCACCGCCTTCGTTCTCCCGTCCTAGGCCGGACGCCTCGTCCGTGCGGGAGAAGGGGGCGGTGGTACGGGGGGTGCGGGGCCGGAACGGGGTCAGACCCCCGGGCGCGGGGCGTCGGAGGCCTGGCGGGAGCCGCCAGGGGGTCAAAAACTTCTGGCGGCCCCATCAGTGGCTGTGATCCACCCGCCGGCCGTGCAGGGCGTGCGATGCCGGCCACCGATTCGACCAGCACATGGGGGGTTCGTGGCCGCCGGCCGCTACCGCGCGGACACCGAGAAGGGCAACCACGTCGACGACCCGTCCGAAGACGCCTTGTTCGTGCTGATCAGCGGCTTGAACGGCACGGACGACACCTTCGTCGTCATCCAGCCCGACGCCGACGATCCCGCCTGGTCCGCCTCCGTCGCGGTGCTGAACGAGGGCGGCCAAGAGATCGTCCGGCGCGACACCAGTCGGCGTGAGCACAACGTCGCCATCGCGACCAGCGTCAACCGGATCGCGGGCCACCTCATCAAGTGGCTGGCCGCCCACGCCGGCCAAGACACGGCCTGAAGGCTGTCCCGTAAGAGATCTTTGCTCAGGGGCGTCTGGGACAGTCGGGATGATCGGCGTACGGCAGGGCGAGGTCGAGCAGGTCGTCGCACGGCCAGGGCTCGCCGTCGTACTGGCAGTCATCGCGGTCGTCCCACGGTAGTTCCGGGTCGCCTATGGCCGGACTGAACGCATGGCGGGCGAGCACGCGTTGCTTGGCCTCGACCTCACGGAGGACGCGAGCCGGGTCGTGCAGCGCCACGTGCAGGGCGATCGTGGGATGGAATCCGGCAAGTTCTCCTCGGCAGAAGTCGACGGTGCGTCCTTGAGCGGTCCACTTCCCGTGTCCGTCACCGTCGCAGCGTCGGGCCAGGTCGGCCTCCTCGTCCAGCCGTGCGTGGAGGAACGTCACCAGATCGTGGTCCATGGCGTCATCCTGGACGACACACCGGGACCCGGTCACCCGATTTTCATGGTGCAGCCAGCTCCGGCCGGCCGATCGGCAACCGGGATGATCTTGATGTGGTTGGTGTGATCACGGAGTCGGATCCGTCCTGGACAGCCTCGTTCTCCGGACTGAGCCCTCGTGCCTTCGGGAAGCTGGTGACGGTTCTGCGGCGCGAGGGTGCCGACGCGGTTCGCCGAGGCCGGCCGCGGGGTCTTCCGCTGGAGGACCGGGCCCCGCTGGTTGGGGCGTACCGGCGCACGAACCTCACGGTGCGGCAGCTCGCGCCGCCGTTCGGTGTGTCGAAGTCGGCGGCGGGCCGCATCATCGATCACCTCGGGCCGATGTCCGCGCTCCGGCTCCGCCGGCGGTTCGCCAAGGACACCGTGCTCATCGTGGACGGCGCCCTGGTCCTCAGCCGCGACCACACCATCGCCGAGCGGTCGAAGAACTATCGGTACTCCACCCACCACCGGGTCGTCGACGCCGACACCTGCCTGGTCGTCGTGGTCGGCCGACCGCTCGCCGGGAACCGCAACGACTGCAAGGCGTGGGAGGAGTCCGGCGCCGAGGCCGCCGTCGGCAAGACCACCACGATCGCCGACGGCGGATACCCGGGCACCGGCCTGGTCGTCCCGCACCGCCGCAAGTGCGGCCAGAGTGAACTCCCGGAGTGGAAGGAGGAACACAACGCCTCTCACAAGCGGGTCCGGGCCCGCGTCGAGCACGTCTTCGCCCGCATGAAGACCTGGAAGATCCTCCGTGACTGCCGCCTCAGAGGCGACGGCGTGCACCACGCCATGCTCGGCATCGCCCGGATGCACAACCTCGCCCTTGCCGGATAGATCAACGGGCTCGACCGCGATCAACCATGCCCGAGGCGACTCGGAGATCATTCACGGGACAGCCCTTAGGGCGTGTGTCGAAAGTAGCGCCGTCTGCCCGGAGGGCAGGCCCGGCGGTGTCCGGTGCGTGCGATCGCAAGGCGGAGGGTCGCCTCGATACTGGTTGTATCGGGGTGATCCCGACAACGCGGCGAGCGTGCGTGCCGGGCGCCGCCGGGCAGGCGGGACTTTCGACACACGCCCTAGTCCCATCGGGAGTCGAGCGGAAGGACATCGTGCAAGATGGGCGGGTGAGCCAGGCCGGTCATCGCAGGGGGAGACGACGTGGCAACCTCGAAGCCCAGTCGAGTACTGATCGACCAGACGATGCTCTGTGAGGCGGCACGGCTCCTGTCGGGCGCTGACGCGCCCCGGATCCGGATGGGTCATCCGCTGGCGTGGACGCCCGACACGGCCGAGCGTCTGGTCCACTTGGCGACGCTGCTTGACGCGCTGCTGCTCTACGACGAGCTCCACGTCCTCGACGCGCAGCTTCCACACGACGCCGGCACGCTGCCCCTGCGACAAGTCCTGCTCGACCGTCGCATCCTCCGACCTGTCGACACCCGCGCGCTCTCAGCGAACATCGCAGACGAACTCACCGGGTTCCTGCGCGACGCGGAAACCTTCCAAGAGCCCTGGAGCCCGGGCGGGCTCGCGTCCGGAGAAGACGTGGCCAACAGTGTCCGCCTCCTGCTCGCCCACCCGGACGAGTCCGGGGAATCCACGAATCCTCGTGACCGGGGGATCGCTTCGATCATGCGCGGCGAGGCGGAGGGTGATCTCTCCGCCGGCCGCACCTGGTCCTCGCGGCCCGCCGATCCGTTGCGCACGCTCGGCTGGACCATGCTCACCAATATCGGCTACTTCCACAGCGGCGCGATATACGGGGGCGTTTCGCACCTGCGCACCTTCGTCTACTGGCGCGTCTCCGCCCATCTCCGCATTCCGTTTCTGCCGTCCCTCCACCGGTTACCGGCCTACCACCTCATCACGGATCACGTGCGCCGCACCGTCCAGGACCGCGTCTACGAGGTCGTCGCCGACTCCTTCCGTACGACCGTGGACGAGGTGTACGAGGACGAGAACCCGGCCCCGCTGTACCTGCCGCCCGCGCTGGCTCTCTTCCTCAACCACCTCCGCGCACACGGCGACATCGCCATGGCCGTGGACGACTTGCGCCACCAGCACCGCAAACTCCGTCGGGCCTTGGCCGAGCTCCAGCAGTCTCTTGAGTCCGGCTCGACCCTGGGCGACGCCAAGGCCGCCCGTCATCGACTCAACGCGGCTCTGGACGCCCTGCGCGGCGACCTCGACCCGCCCGACCAGGCCGTGGCCGGCACGGTGGACCAGCTCATCGACATCGTGCCCGGCGTGGTCAACGCGGCCGCCCATCCGCTCGACGTGGGCGGCTACGCCGAGGCGCTGGTCGCCCGTCCGGCCGACTGGATCCGCTCCTGGTGGCTGCGACGCCCCGTTCGGTCCGCCATCAGACTGAGCTCTCGGCTGGACAACCTGAGTCGATACCATCGCCTCCTCGGGGAAGCCACGGGCCAGCACGTCGACCCGGACCGTTTCGAGCGCCTACGCCGGGAATACGGTGCCGCCCTGACCGTCTACGGTGGGGAGAGTCGGCTTCCCGCCGCGATTCCGAGTCCGACGGCAGAACCTCCGGAACAGGAAGCCCGGGCTCGGTTCGCCTAGCTCTATCTCCGAACGCCGTTTCTTACGGCTGTCGGAGCGGCATGGGAGTCTCCGGGCATGAGCTACGACCTCGCTGTCCGGGAAGGCGAGGGGCCGGCGGATGACAAGACCGCCGGCCAGATCTTCGGCGACCCGTACGAGCGCTACATCGACAGCGAGGCGGAAGAGCCTCCGTCCGAACGCATCGCGGCGTATGTCGCCGTGCTGCTTGAGCGGTGGTGCGACCTCACAGAGGACGACGAGGACACCTCGCCCTGGTCGACCGGCCCGCTGATCGAAGAAGCCAGCGGGCCGCTGATCTGCTTCCCCATGCGATTCAGCATGGCCGAAGAGGCGTCGGCCCATGCAGCGGCCGTGGCCGAGACCATGGGGCTGGTCTGCTTCGACGTGCAGCAGGACCGGCTCAGGCCGTGACCAGGGTGCTCAGGCGGTGGTAGCCGATCGGAGTCGCCGCTATACCGGCGAAGGCAGGGAAGTGCTCGGGCTTGCGTTCGTAGCGGCGGTGCAGCCTTCGGCAGCCGATCGGCCAGGACACGGTTCGCTCGACCACCCAGCGGTGTCGGCCCAGCCGTTTCGAGGATTCGAGGCCCTTGCGGGCGATGCGGTGGCGGATGCCGCGGTCGGTCGGATTCGGTTCCGTCAAAGGCCTCCTTTTGTCGCCCGCACACTGACCGAGTCGATCGCACACCTCGACCGGACCGGCTCGCCCCGCGCCCCGAGTTCGTCGAGGATCACACGGTGGAGCCGGGCCCAGACCCGCTCCCGGCTCCACTGGGCGAACCGGCGGTAGACCGTGGGCCGGGCCGGACCGAACACCGGCGGCAACTGACGCCACGCGCACCTCGACGTCGCCACGAAGATGATCGCTGCCAAAGCCTCACGGTCACCCGCCCGGCGCCGGCCACCGCCCTGCGGACGTATCACCTCAGTCGGTGGCACCACCCGCCGGAACAGCACCCGCAACTCGTCCGGCACCAACCGCTCCACCAGATCCGTCATGCACGGAACAGCGAACGATCACACCATAAGGAACGACGCCTGAAGAGCGTTTTGTCCTGCAAGGGGTGTTGGGTAAGGCGGCGGATAGCGGTCGCTCCTGGGGCGGACGCGGTAGCCGGCCGATGCGGTTTCTCTGGTCTTCCCCGGCCCGGCCCCGGCCCGGCCGCGGCCGGGCCGGGGGCGGGTCAGTCGGTGGCCGGGGGCGGGCCGGTCGGTGGCCGGGGGTGGGGTGGTGTCGACGGCGCCGGGCGGCAGGATCCGCAGCGCCCGTACGGCGGCGGAGCCGACGTGTCCGTCGGCGGTGGCGATGATCGAGGCGGTCAGGAGGCGGAGCCGGGTGGCGCAGGCGGGCACGTCGGGGCGCAGGTCGAGGCGGCCGGTTTCGGGGTCCTGGCCGGTGGCCTGGGCAACGGGTCCCGCTCCTGGACGTGGGGGGAGGACGCTGTGAAGCGTCCTCCCCCCTCGCCGAATAGATCACCTATGGAGCCACGGCACGTCGGCTGCGACTACTTCCTCTTCCGCGCCTGTGCGATGCCGAAGATGACGAAGGCGAGGATGGCGATACCGAACAAGAGCCACAGGGGGACACCGTCGAGCCCCTTGTAGGCTAGGACCGCCGTATCAGTGGCTGATTGCACGAGAGCTCCTTCGGTCGAGGTTTCCTTGGTTCAGCTCGTGGCGTCTTCGTAGGCCGACTCGGTCGCTTCGCCGACCGCCATTCCGCCGACGGCGCAGGGGACTGCTCCGGCGCCTCCGGTCAGGTAGGTGCAGCCGGCGGTGAACGCCTTGTCGGCGGCGAAGCTGAGCGCTGTTCCAGCAGCCGCCTTGTAGTCGCCCGTCACGAGCTGACCGGCGAATTCACCGACCGCGATGGCGTCTCCGGCCTTGCCAACGGTGTCCATCACGCCGTTGAGACTGAGGGTCCCGTGCGGGTCGATGCGGTTGACGGGGTCGCCTTCGGCGTAGAGGTAGGGGTTCTTCTCCTGACCGGAGGGGTCGGTGCTGGTGAAGCGGCCGATGTTGGGGTCGTAGTAGCGGGCGGCGAAGTGGTAGAGCCCGGTGGCGTCGTGGTAACCGCCGGCGAACTGGTACGGCTGCGGAACCTGTTCCGAGGTCCCGGCACGCTGGACACCGCGGGGGCTGTAGGAGTACGAGTTGACCTTCGTGCCGGCCTCGTCGGCGAGCGCCACGACCGAACCGAGCGCGTCGGTCAGGTAGTAGTAGGACTTGCCGCCGGTCGTCATGGAGTTCAGGGTGCCCCCGGGTTCGCGGTTGAATCCCGTGTCGACGCCCCCGAGGCTCTTCGCGGAAAGGCCCAGCGGCCCGTTGTGGAAGTACGTGTCGCCGAGCTTGATCCGCTCGCTCTGGTCCGTCGAGCCGTACTGGCCGGCATAGGTCTTGCCCCCGACGGTGACCGAGGTCATCTGGGAGTGGTCGGACCAGGTGGCGGCGGTGCGGGTGCCCTCGGGGGTGGAAGCGCCGGCGGTTTCGTTACCGACCTTGTCGTACGACCAGTTCGTGGTGACGCCGTTCTTCGCGGTGATCTGCTGGGCGTCGTTGACCGTGTAGGTGGTGCCGCGGGGGCAACCGGGGTCGACGCCCTGGGAGGTGAGGTTGCCGGCCAGGTCGTAGCAGTACTGCCAGGACGAGTCGAGGGTGGTGCCCTTCTCCTCCTTCGCGTAGGAGAACCGGCCCGCGCCGTCATAGGTGTACGTCGTCTTCATCCCCGCGACCGTGTCCGTGCGGGTGCGGACCTTCACGCCGTCCTTGGGGGCGGTGGTGGTGCTGGCGTCGTGGTCGTAGCCGTAGGTGTAGGCGAGGTCGACCAGCGTGCCCTTGGGCGATGTCGCCCGGATCCGCTCCGGACGGCTCGACTTGTCGAGCGTGACCTCCTGGGCGGTCCCGCCGGGGTACGTCGTCTTCGTGCGGACGTCGTTGTTGTTGTACGTGTACGTGGTGACCTTGCCGGTCGGGTCCTTGAGCTCAGTGAGCTTGTTGACCTCGTTCCAGGTGTAGTCGGTCAGGCCGGCCGGGTCCTCGTACGTGTCCACGTTGCCGGCCGGGGTGTAGGTCAGGCGGGTCTGCGAACCGTTCTGCAGGGTGCGGACGGTCTCACGCGACAGCGGGTCGAAGGCGTAGGTGGTGACACCGGTGCCGTCCGAGCGCAGGGTAAGGTTCCCGTCTCCGTCATAGGAGTAGGTGACCATGGCGTAGCCGGAGGTGTCGACCTTCACGATCCGGTCGCGGTGGTCGTAGGTGTAGAGGGTCGTGACCCCCCGGCCGTCCTTGGCGGAGGCGGGCCTCCCGAGGTCGTCGTAGGTGTAGGTCGTCACACCGAGCGGGGCCGGAGGAGTGACCTTGGTCAGGTTGCCCCTCGCGTCGTACGTGAAGGAGGTGGAGACGGACTTCGTCGACGACATCTTCGTCGTGGCCTTGCAGCGCTGGCCCTCGAAGCCTCCGCAGGTGGGCGTGGCGGGGTTGTATTCGAAGGACTGTGTCCCGCCGCCGGTACCCGTCACCGCGACCGACTTCGTGTTGCCGGCCGCGTCGTAGGTGTAGTCCGTCTTCTCACCGTCGGCGGTCGTCATGGACCCGGGCAAATCTGCGCCCGACAACGTCTGATAGCCGGCCACGGCGGCAGTGGCGCCGGTGGGCAGCTTCGCCGACGTGAGGTTGTTGCGGGTGTCCCAGCCGTACGTGGTCACGTTGCCGCCGGTGCCGCCGACGCCCATCGCGTCCGTCGCGGTCTGCACGTTGTTGTTTCCGTCGAAGGTCTTCGAACGGGAGCGACCGAGCGCATCGGTCACCTTGGTGACCTTGCCGTCCGCATCGTGTTCGTACTTCGTGGCGTGCTGCTCGGGGTCGGTGACGGTGGTCGTCCCGGCGTTGGAGGGATAGGTGCCGGTGTAGGCGTAGGTGTAGGTGGGGCCGGTGTGTCCGGAGGCGCCGGTCTGGGTGGCCCGCAGCATGGAGGTGACCCGGTTCTGGGCGTCGTAGGTGAAGACGGTCACCCTTCCCTCCGGGGTCGTGACCTTGGAGACGCGGCCGCTGGAGTCGAAGGCGTAAGAGGTGGTCTTGCCTTCGGTGTCGGTCGTGCGCGAGAGGTTGTCGTCGGCGTCGAGGTCGAAGACGGCGGTGCGGCCGGTGTGGTCCTTGGCCTGCCACTGGTTGGGATAGGTCTTGACCAGGTCGACCCAGCGGCCCGAGCGGGTCTCGGTCAGCTTGAAGCCCTTGTGCTCGCCGGTCTCGTCGTGCTGGTCGACCGTGATCGTGCCCTTGTTGCGGTCGGTGACCTTCGTCAGCGTTCCGTTGGCGTCGTAGGTGTCCTTCACACCGGACTTGCGGTCGGTCAGGGTGTAGGTGTCGTCCGCGTTCTTCTTCAGGTCCTTCGAATATCCCTTGGGCGTGGTGAAGGTACCGTCGGCGTTCGTGGTGAAGGACAGCGTGTCACCCGTCGCGTCGTAGACGACGACGGAGTTCGTGAAGACGTGCAGGTAGCGTTCGTACTCCTGCCACCAGCGGTCCGAGACCTTGCCGTAGGGCGCGTCCAGCGAGTTGTACGTGCGGGCGAGGCGCAGTTTCCGTCCCACGCCGGCGACCTCGAAGTCGGTCGCGGCGAGCATGAGGTTGCCGTTGGACAGGTTGATCCGCGCGACGAGGGAGTCGGTGATGCGGAAGTCCGAGATCTGGTGCCAGGGCACCGCGCCCTGTCCGTTGGGCACCCATACCAGGGTTCCGGTCTCGCCGGCCGGGCCGTTGGCCGTGACGCGACCTCCGTTCGACGGGACGCCGCCGGTGCGGGCGCGTTCTTTCTGTGCCGCCTGCCAGGCCGCCTTTTCCTTCGACGGCACCGCCTCGGGCTTGCCGGGCACGGGTTTGGTCGATCCCACCTTGACCGGCGGGATCTCCAGAGGCGCTGCCTTCTTGCCCCAGACCGAACCGGGGCCGGGGTCGGGCGCGGGTGAGGCGGCGAGGGCCGGTAGCGACGAAGCGCCCAGTGTGAGAACCGCGATCGCCGCGGTCAGAGAGAGTCCCGCCGTTGTGCGGGCACGCCGAGAAGGCGTGCCGGAAGCACGCGAAGTCATGCACTTCCCCCCACGAGAAGAGATGTCACAGCAGCCCCACCGGCCGCTGGCGCCGCACACGCTGCCACAGCCGCTTCGCGACCGGCCGGGGCCTGCCCGCCATCTCGTCGCACACACGGGCGAGAAACGGACAAGTGTGCGACCGGTCTTTCCGCCTCAAATCATGCCGCCGGGCAACACCTGCCACGTCTCAAGGCACTTTTCCCGGGAAGCAAGCTGACCGGAAAACGTTTTCCGCCGAAGCAGCCGGATCGCATCCTGTCCCCCTGATCACAGAGTCGTCGAGTACGACCCAAGACGCACTGTCACGGAGACGTTGCCCGCACTTGAGGCGTGAGGTCAGCGCGCCTACTTCGCCTGTCGGTGGAACAGGCTCCGGACCGGGGCAGAGTCCACCCCGGACGTGGCCTGGCGGTGCGCCTCGAGCGCGCGACGGCAGCCGGCCGACGGACCGGGGCGCGACACGGATGGGATGGGCGAGGTCGGGTCGACGGCCGTGATGGCGGAGCCGGTGTTCCCGGGTGCGGGTGGCAGGAGGTGCAGGGAGCGCACGCCCGCGTGGGGCACCCGCTCGTTGGCCGCCGTGATCAGCTTCGGCGCGATCCAGCGCACCTTCGTGCTGTACGCGGAGGCGTCGGGGATGACGTCCAGGCAGCCGGTGCCCGCGTCGAAGCCCACCGCCTTCACACGCCCGACGGGTTCGAGCGCGGCCACGACGAGGATGGTCTCCCACTGGGCCAGGACGCTGCCACCAGCGGCCGGGGCGACCGGGCCGCGCGTGTTTCGGGCCGTCTCGCGTATTCCCGCACAAGGCCCCGTTGGTCAGCGGCGCAGTCCGGTCTACGAGGGCTGTGCGTCGAAGCGGCTCCAGGGGAAGTCGTAGGCCTTCAGCGGGGCGAGGGTCTCGCGGTGACGTGTTCCGAACGCGGCATCCGCATGGTTTTCGTCGGCGCTGATACTGGCCAGCAGGCCAGGGGCCGCGTAGAACAGGTGGCCCCCGTAGGCGGGCATGTAGGGGCGGAGGGGGACCGGACGCAGGGAGCTCCGCAGCGGTTCGAGGCGCTCGGTGGGCATGACACAGGTCCAGGCGTTGAAGGGTGCGATGCCGGACGCCTGCTTGAGGGTGAACTGGAGAAGGAAGCGGCTGAGGGGCTCCGCTTCGAGGACCGTCTCCGGATCGTCATCGTCACAGGGGTCCTCGGTGAGCCGGACCGGGGGGTCCACATCCTCCGGGCCGCCCTGGGGCGGCCAGGGAATGGACCAGTCCGCGCATCCCTGGTTCTCCACCGCGAAGACCAGCCGGCCGCCGTCCCGCCTCGTGACGTGCCGTGGGTGCAGGAGGATCGGGTGGCAGAAGCGGTACAGGGCGGGGCGCACGCGGGCCAGACGGTGGAACGCGGCGAGCGCCTTCGGCAGAAGAGCGAGGATGTCGTCCGCGGGGGCGTCGGGGTCCGGCGGCGCGTCCTCGGCCGGGTACCAGCCCAGGACCAGCATCTCCAGCGCGCGCACGGGGTCCGTGTCGACGTGGTCGACCCAGTCGACGGACAGCGGTGGCCCCTCGACGTACGTCCCGGGAGCGGGCGGGGTTCGGGACGCGGCGGTCCAGGCCCTTGCAGCCGCGTCGCCCGCATCCGTGCTCATGCCGTTCCGGAAGGGACCGGCTTCCTTGGTATCCATGCTGTGCTCCCTGCATCCGTGCATTCGCCCATTCGCGCGGATCCTGGCACGAGGATCCGACAACGCGATCGTGGGACGAGCGGGCCGGCCGCTCGCTGCCGTATCGTCGGTGACGCCGGGGGCGGTGAACAGGGCACTGGTGATCACGGTGTCCTTCCGTCCGACGTGCCCTTCCGGTAGCCATCCCCCCCTCCTGCCCGGCGATCATGGAGACACTCCACGCCGCGATCTGCGGGTTCCCACTGCGGTTCGTCGTCGCCCCGGCGCCCCACCGGGCCGCGAGGCCGAGAATTTCGGCGCGAGCCCCGGAGGGGGCCCGGCCGATCGGCTCGACATCGTCGAGCCGGACGAACGGACCCCCTGTCGCATCGGCCTGGACCGCGACCAGGTGGTTGCCCTGGTCGTAGACAGCGCTCACATGGCAGTCGTCGTACGGAGTCCAGCGCCAACCGTCGACCGTGCGCTGTCCGCCGCCGTTCCACCTGCCGCCCAGGGCCGCCTTCGCCTCCTCATGCCCCATCCCGAACCGCAGCGGCCCCACCGCCACCAAGGGATCGAGGACCCACCGCGCCCGCTCCTCCGGCTCTTCGCGCCACCAGCACGCCCGTGGAAGCTGCTGTGGGGGGCCATGGTCCCGTCGCGTACTGGATGCAGTGAAAGAGCTGCCCGGGCAAACGATTGAAGAGGTGCGCCGGGCGGGCGCGTGCCAGTCTCCTTGTTCGTCGCGGCGCCTGCGGTAGTGGTGTTCGGCACCTGGCGAGACGTTGGGAACGAAGCGTTCACCACCGGCGACCCGCTCGGGCTCGTGCGACTCTTCGGCATCGCCGAACAGATCACCATGCGCTACGCCGGCATCGCCTACCCGGAACGAAATGCGAAGCTGCCCGGGTGGCAGGCATCCGCCGAGCCCGATGCCGCAGCGAAAGCCCGTGGCGGCGACGCAGCGGGTCCGACACCATCCCTGTGTGGTTGTGATGCAACCCGTTCTGGATACCTTCGCTGCCGGCGACTTCGTCCTGTGACCGGTTGGCGAGCACGAGTCGTACGGCTGCCTCGTACTGGACGGGAAGCGGACTCCGGCGGAAGTCGGCACGGCGGTTATGCGGATCGCCGAGTGCAACAACTTCGAGCCGGACGAGGAGCACGGGCCGTGCCCGACCGACCCGCTCGGCGCGTTCCTGCACGGACTGCTCACCATGCCCGACCTGTTCGCCGCCGGCGGGTTCCGGGTGGCCGACATAGCCACCGACAATGCCCCGCCTGCGGGGACGAGAGACCGCTGGTGTCGAACTCGACCGGGCACGGCTGAGTAAAGCTGTGCTGTGGGTGCGCACGGGTGCTGGTGCCGTGTCCGTGCGGTCAGCGGCACCGGTTCGCCACGGAGACGCCGTTCAACCGGAAGGGGGTTTGGCAGCGGGCGCACATGAGTAATGACGGCATGCCGAACCCGCACTGGCCTGTGAGACAGCCACTCAGATGCGGCACCGCGAACGCTCAGGAAACCAAAGTCCGTACATCACGGCGAAACCACACGCCGGACCACCACAGCCATCAGCTGACGTACGGGTTCCGGCCTCCCCACGCTAAGGATTCCGGGAACCCGCGCGCTTTCAGCCACACCGACAGCAAGGCCTCGTTACTGCTGGCCTTCGACGGCACGGCCCTGGCCGATCTGGCCGGCCTCGCCGACAAGCCATTCCCGCTATCCACGCGGATCGCCGGCGGAGCCACCGTCCTCACCCTCGCGACCGCCGCCGTGCTCCTGCTCCTGCTCCTGCTCCTGCTCCTGGTCGTACGGCCCAACTTCGGCGGTCGCCGGACCGTCCGCGAAGGCCGCCCCGCTGGGCGGACTACCTCGCTGCCTGCTCCAATGACGAAACGGGATCGCAGGAAGGATCGTGATGTCGGTGGCCAGTTCTGATTCCCAACCGACGGCCCCGGGGAGTCATCTGGCCGTGCCTGCACCAGGCCGCAGAGTCTTCCTCGACTGGGAGCGGCGCCTGTCACGGCAGTTGGTTGAATGCCTGGTCGGCGTCGGCCACGGCCTCGGGGTGGACGTCGTGGGCGGTGCGACCGTCGGCGATCTTCTGCCAGTTGGTCCGGGCGAGCACCCGTTGCACCGCGAGCACCTGGGCGGCTAGCAGGCGTGCCTGGATGTCTTCGCCGAGGGCGTCCGCCAGTGCCTCCTCGTCTTCGAGCTGGTACCGCGTGAGCCGTCCTGCCAGGCTCGGTGTGGTGAACACCAGCCGATGGAACGCCACCACCTCGGGGTGATCGCTGAGACCGGTGACAGGGTCGTACCGATCGAGGCCTGCCCGGAAGTGCCGGTGCAGCGCCGTCACCGGCTTGATGCCGGACTCGCGGTCACGTACGACGCGTGCCGCCTCGCCCTGGTGATCGGCAAACCGGTGCAGCACCAGGTCTTCCTTGGTGGGGAAGTACCGGAAGAGAGTCGGCTTGGAGACCTCGGCCGCCGCGGCGATGTCGTTGACCGAGACGCGGTCGAAGCCGCGCTCCAGGAACAGCGCGACGGCCGCGTCTCCGATGGCGTCGCGCGTCCGCTCCTTCTTGCGGGCCCGCAGTCCCGTCGACTCGCTCATCTGACCACTGTAACATTCTTAACCGAGTTGCCTTTCTAACCGAGTAACGTTTTCATGGGTGGCATGAATCAGACAGATGCTCCCCCCGTGCTGGTCACTGGGGCGACGGGCCGGGTCGGTCGCCTCGTCATCGACCAACTGCTCGACGCGGGCGTGCCGGTGCGTGCCCTCGCCCGTCGCTCTGGGGCGGCGGTGACGCTGCCGGCGAAGGCCGAGGTCTTCGTCGGTGACCTCACCGCGCCTGAGACACTCGACCCGGCATTGGACGGCGCCGGTGCGGTCTTCCTCGTCTGGACCGCCCCACCTCGGACTGCGGAGGCAGTCGTCGAGCGGCTGGCAGCCCGCGTGCGGCGGATCGTCTTCCTCTCCTCCCCGCATCAGACGCCGCACCCCCTCTTCCAACAGCCCAATCCCATGGCGGTGCTGCACGCCGACATCGAGCGGCTCATCGCGGCCACCGGACTCGAGTCGACGATCATCCGGCCGGGGATGTTCGCGTCGAACTCGCTGGCCTGGTGGGCGCCCGCGATCCGAGCCGGCGAAGTCGTCCGGTGGCCTTACAGCGCTGCCGAGGCGGCACCGGTCGACGACCGCGACATCGCAGCCGTCGCGGTACGGACGCTCTATCAGGGCGGACACGTCGGAGGCGACTATGTCCTTACGGGCCCCGAATCGCTGACCCAAGCCGCGCAGGTGGACGTCATCGGTGACGCCCTGGGACGCCGGATCGCATTCGAAGAGATAACGCCAGACGAGTTCCGAAGCCTGTGGGCGGGTACGGTGCCCGGCTCGGCCATCAACATGCTGCTCACCGCCTGGAGTGCGGCGATCGGACAGCCTGCCTACATCACCACTGCGGTGGCCGACATCCTCGGGACGGCGCCGCGAACGTTTCGTCGGTGGGCCGTTGACCACGCCATCGCGTTCACTGAGGGTTCGTAACCCCGTCGACCGCGAGCTGCGCCTCAGGCCGCAGCCTTCAGTCCGACGTCGTCCGGCCCTCGCCCCCGGAACGCGCCGAGCGCGTGAGGCGAATACAGCTCGAGGCATCGTACGCGCCAACAGGACGCGCGCTTCCAGTCCAAGTGCGCGACATCGAGTGGCACCTGTTGGCCCGGCTGAACAGTGCAGGGTCAGAACGCCGTCTCTTCACCAGAAGACCGCAAAGTAGTCAGCGGGTTCATCATGCTCCTTGCCGCCCGCCGACACCCGGCACCATGAACCGGACACGGCGACATCGCCGTACGCCTCACCCTCGATGCTCGTGGCCTGGAGCATGCACGCCCCGCCAAAGGACAGTGGCCGGACACCGACCCCGTCGCCCTGGTCCTCACCCATCCCGGCACCGAGACCCCCTCACCGGCCCGCTCCACCGCACCTGGGCCCGGATCCACGGCACCTGGACGACGTCGTACCGCCCCCTCGACCACACCCACGCCGAACGCCACCTCCCACCCGACCTCGACCTCACCACCTGAACATCGCAAAGCGGCCCCTTCCGCCCGGGCCCAAGCCCCGGGCGGAAAAGCCGCTTTTTTGCGTTCTAACTGATCCCTTCGGAATGAGGTTCGGAGTCGTCGCAAGCAGATGACGCCGCAGGCGAGTTGGAGCAGGCCAAGGTGGAGGTCGGCGCTTATCTCGCAGCGGATGCGGAGGTGTTTGAACTGGTGGAGCCGGGCGAAGGTCCGCTCCACGAGCCGGCGTGTCCTGCCCGGAACCGAACCGTGCGGGACGCCGGGTCGGGCGATCTCAGGTGTGGTGCCGCGGGCCCGGAGGATGCGGTGGTACTTGTCGTAGTCGTAGCCGCGGTCGGCGGACAGTCGTCGCGGCCGGTGACGAGGCCGGCCCATCAGGCCGCGGGTGCGGGCAATCGCGGCCAGCAGCGGCGTCAGCCGGGTGACGTCATGACGCTTTCCGCCGGTCAGCGTCACAGCAAGAAGAGTGCTGTGACGGTCGACGATCAGGTGGTGCCTGCTGCCCGGCCGGGCACGGCCGACCGGCGAAGGTCCGGTGTGAGCCCCCCTTTCAAGGCCCTGATGCGCGAGCCGTCGATCGCGGCGCCGTCCATGTCCAGCAGGCCGGCCTTGCGCAGTTCGGCCAGGAGCACTTGGTGCAGGCGGGGCCAGACGCCGACCTCGGTCCAGTCCCGCAGGCACCGGGCCGTCACTCCACTGCACACCCGGTCAGCTCGGCGGGCACGTCTCTCCGGCTGACGTTCTTGCGCAGCACGTGCACGGTGCCCTACAGAGCCGCACGGTCGTCCGCCGACAGGCACCCGGGATACCGATGACGCCGCGGCGGACGGGGCGGCAGCGGAGCGACGCGTTCCCACAGGCCATCAGGCACGAGATCACCCGACACCCGCGCCACTCTGCCGCGACCACGCCCGACCGCCAACCCCCAACACCGAACCCATTCCGAAACGATCAGGAAGATCGTGTCCTGTGCGGTGAGGCACTGGCGCTGGCGCTGGCGGGGGACTTCATCGCGGGCCTGATCGACGCCGCCATGCAGGCGGACGATCCAGTGGAAGCCGTCGACACGTTCTTCGTGCCCTGGCGCGACCGACTCGTCGAGAGCGACTTCAGGGCCGGCTGGCCGATCGTGACGGTCGCCGTCGAGACCAACGACGACGCACCCCGGCTTGCCCGCTCCGCCGCCGTCTTCGCCCGCTGACAGGAAGCCCTCGCAGGACTCCTTGCCCGGCAGGGGCTGACAGAGGAACGCAGCCGACGGCTCGGCGCCTTCATCATCGCCGCGGTCGAAGGCGCGGTGATCATGTGCCCGGCCGAGCAGAGCACCGCCCGATCGAGGCAGCCGCCGCCGAGTTCCACGACCTGCTCCTCCACACCCTGCGCGACCGCCCGGGCAAGTGAGCAGCGCCCTCTCGGAGAGTCGACCGGTACGCCCTTGACCTCAAGTCTGGTTGAGCTTCTACGGTCGATCTCGTCGAACCGACTCAGACAACGACAGGGATTGCAGCCGTGGAGTACTCGCACAGTGACGCCCATTTGATCAAGCAGCCCATCGGCTATTGGAGTTGGGCGGCCTACAGGGCCGTCATCGCCCGCACCCGGGCCGCCCTGGCCGGGATCGGTACCACCCAACCGCAGTGGTGGGCCCTCGCACAGGTGGCGAACGCCGATACCGTCAAGACCCGTGACGAAGTGTCCCGTCTCCTTCGGAACTACCTCGACACCGGCCCGGAAACCATGGAGTCAGAGATCGACACGATCATCGCTCAGGGCTGGATCACTGAGGATTCCGAAGGACGCCTGGGCATCACGGATGAAGGCAGGGCCTTCTACGACAAGGCCGCGGCCCTTCAGGACGAGCTCTGGGCGCAACGACACGCGGGTATCTCCGACGAGGAGTACCTGACCACCCTCAAGGTGTTGCAGCGGTTCATCCACAACACGGGCGGGCGGGCCTGGCATCACTGATGTCACGGCCGGTGGTTTCACGGCGAGGAGGGTGTGTGGCTCGGGCACGGTAGTGGCTGGTCCGGGCCCGGTCCTGGTGGCGGGTGCGCCAGCGGTGCCAGTGCATGGCCAGTCAGGTCCGGAAGGGAGCGAGGACAATCTGGTCGTACAGGCGGCGGATCCCGTTCACGGCCGGTGGCCGGGCGTCAGCGGCTGACAGGGTATTGGCCGACTCCGGGCGGTGACCAGGAAGACCATGGCGAGCACGCACACGGTGGCGTGCCGGTACCGCGAGCACCACTTACGCACCTCGTGCTCGTCCAGTCCCGCCTGTCCCTTGGCGACCTGGAACGCCTCCTCCACCATCCACCGCTGCCCGGCGGCGGTCACCAGCTCGGCCATGGTCACGCCCGGGGCGGTGTGGCACAGGAAGTAAGTGATCTCACGGACGAGTCCGCCGGTCTTCTCGTCGGGCACGGTGGAGCGGCGGATCAGCAGGTGGCGTTCCAGCCCTTCCGCTGTGGAGGCGAGCCGGACGGCTGTCCAGTCGTACTCGCGGGGGCCCTGGGCGCCGTCGGCGCAATGAGCGGCGCTCGACGCCTCCATGGGCACAAGGACGTGCAGCTCGCGGGCCTGGCGGGTGCGTCCGTCCGGCAGCTGGACCACCTCGTCCTTGGGTACCGCGAGCACATAGCGCACCTGGCGTTCCTCCAGCCAGGCGCGCGGCGCGCGGCACCGCCCGTGCGCCTCATCGGCGAGGAAGTAGGTGAAGGGCACCTTGGCGGCCAGGGCGCGTTCCAGCATGCGCCGGGCCAGCTCCGGCTTGGCCGCCACCGTGGTGGCCCGCTCGGGCGGGATGCCCTGCTCGGCACGGCGTCACTCGTGTTCGGCAGTGGTGCCGACCCAGGGCCTGCCGAGGTGGAGCTCGCGGTCGATCAGAGCGCGGCCCCGGCTTGAGCCGTACAACAGGTGGACGCTGACCCGGGCGTTCTCGATCCGGCCCGCGGTGCCGGCGTACTGGCGCTGCGCGCCCGCGGTCTTGGTGCCCTTTTCGATGTCGCCGGTCTCGTCCGCGATCAGCACCGCGTCGTCGGCGGCCAGGGCGGTGACCGCATACGCGCGGACCCGGTCGCGCAGCTCGTCCGCGTCACAGGATGCCTTCGCCAGGAAGCCCTGCAGCCGGCCAGGGTGGGGACGACCCGCGAACTCCGCCGGCTGCCACAGGTTCTTACGCGGCACCTCGCTCAGCAGCCCGCGCGCCATCGCCGCAGATTCTCCCGCGAGGCTGGACGGGCGAACAGATCGCCCACGGGGCCGCGCAGCGCCTCCAACTTCGCGAAGCTGGTGAAAGCAATGAGGGAGCGGGGCGGGAACGGTCCCGGTGGTGGCCGACCGTGGTGCCTGCCGCTGGCCGACCGGGTCCTGCTGGTGGCCGTCCACCACCGGACGAACCTCACCATGCGGCAGCTCGTTCCGCTCTTCGGGATCTCCCCGGCCACCGTCTGCCGGGCCGTCCACCGGCTGCGTCCGTTGCTGGCCCTGGAGCCCGCCCCGCGGCCGGTCGCCGACGTCGACCGGCTGTGGATCGTGGACGGAACCTCGATCCCGGTCCGCGACCGCACCGTCGAAGCCTCCTCCCGCACCTACCGGTTTTCGGCGAACGTGCAGGCCGTCATCGACGCGGACACCCGCCTGGTGATCGCCCGGGCCCGACCCGGCCCGACCGGCGCCGGGCAACAGGGCCGACGCCCCCGTGTGGCGGGAATCGGGCCTGTCGGCCACGGCGGCCGGAACGACGGTGATCGCTGACGGCGCCCACCTCGGCACCGGCCTGATAGCCCCGCACCGCAGAAGAGCCGGCCGCCCGCTCCTGTGCGACCAGGAGGAGGACAACGCCGAACACCGACGCGTCCGTGCCCGCGTCGAGCACACCTTCGCCCGGACGAAGAACCGGAAGATCCCGTGCGACTGCCGCCAGAAAGGAGACGGCCCCCACCACGCGGTCCAGGCCGTCGCCACCACGCACGACCTCGCCGTGACACGGTGGAACAACAGGCCAGAAGCCACTTCAGCCTGCTGAAGCCCGACCTTCCGCGACACCCTTTGGAGCGTGTGTCGAAAGGGCTGGTCGTCGGCGTGGCACCGCCTAAAATGACATGCGGCTCTCGCTCCGCCGTGCTGGGATGATTCCCCATGAATGATTACTTTCCCGATGAAGCCGACTTGACGTACAGGATGGAGCGGAACCTGGCGGAACACGCCTGCCATCTGCACCGGAGCATCTCCGGTGCGACCGTCACGGAGACCGATGACCTCCTGGTCGCAGACAGCGGCCTGGACGACGACACGTTCAACATCGTCGCAGCGGCCCGTTTCACCGCCGACGACGCCGCGGCCCGCATCTCCGAGACCGTCGGGTCGTTGGTCGGCACCGGCCGCGGCTTCTCCTGGTGGGTGGGACCTGCATCGACACCGACAGATCTCACCACCCGCCTGACCGCAGCCGGTCTGCCGGTGTCCGAGCGTGAGACGGCGATGTGGGCCGAGCTGGACGACACCCTGCCGAGTCCCTCCGTCCCGGGTCTGGACATCCGAACGGTGACCACGCCCGAGCAGCTCGCCGACTACGCCACGGTCCTCGCCGCGAACTGGAATCCACCCGCCGAAACCGTCCGGGACTTCTTCGCCCGGACCGCCTCCCAGGCGCTGGCCGCGACCTGCCCGGCCCGGTACCTGGTGGGCTACGTGGAGAACCGTCCGGTCTGCTCCGCCGAGGTGTTCCACCACGCGGGAGTCGCCGGCATCTACAACATCTCCACCCTGGCCGCCCACCGCCGGCGCGGCTACGGCGGAGGCGTCACGCTCGCGGCCCTTCACGCCGCCCGCGAACGAGACCACGGCATCGCGGTCCTGCAGGCGTCGGCCGACGGTGAGCCCGTGTATCGCCGCCTGGGGTTCCGCGCCTGCGGCCAGTTCGTCGAACACGCCATCAACAGCTGAACCTCCACAGCTCCGCAGAAACCCGTCCGTCGCTCCTGGTTGAGCTGGTCACAGCCATTCGTTGATGGTCGCTACGAGGACAGTGGCTTCGTAGCGGCCCGCGAGCTTGTCGTATCTCGTGGCCACGGCCCGGTTCCTTTTGAAGCGGTTGATACAGCGCTCGACGGCATGCCGAGCCTTGTGGTCCTCGGCGTTGAACCCGGGCGGCCGACCACCGAGGGAACCGAGCTTCTCGCGGTTGCGCGCCTGATCGGCCTCGTCCGGAATGGTGCAGCGGATGCCGCAGCGGCGCAGATAGGCGCGGTTTCTTCGGGAGGCATACGCCTTGTCCGCCCGCACCTGATCGGATCGGACGCGTGGTCGGCCCGGCCCGAGGCGGGGCACGCGGACCTTCTCCAGCACCGGTTCGAACTGCGGCGAGTCGCCGCGCTGCCCGGCCGTGACAACGATCGACATGGGCTCCTGCCCCTGCTCGACGGCCAGGTGCGACTTGGTGGTGAACCCACCGCGCGAGCGACCCGGTCCGTGATCATCGGACTCGGTGAACGTACCGCCCGGCGGCTCCTTCTGCAGGTTGCCCTGCTTGCGAGCCCCGGCCGCGTGTTGATGGGCGCGGCACACCGTGGAGTCGACGCCCAGGTCCCGCGCGATCGCTCCCTCCGAATCGGCCAGGGACTGGAGCCGGGTGAGGATCCGCTGCCAGGTGCCGTTGCGCTGCCACCGGCGGAACGAGTCATAGATCCGGCTCCATCGTCCGTACGCGACGGGCACGTCCCGCCACGGAACACCGGTCCGCACACGGAACCGTATGCCGTCGATCATCTGCCGGCGCGGCCAGACAAGGGGCCGTCCCACTCTCGCGTCCTTCGGCAGCAACGGTTCCAGCACCGCCCACTGCTCGTCCGTGAGATCTCCTCGTCCCATGAACGGTGATCATTCACGGCTCAAGATCCGTTTCGATGCACGCCCCAGGTCGCTCGGGTACGGCTTGCGTTCGCTCACCCCGCCACACCAGCAGACCATCTGCTGTGGGCTGGAGGGTTCCGCCCGCACTCACGCCATCACGCGAAGACATACAGAACGCAAGGGCTCATGAACCGCCATCTCAGTAGCCGAACTCAGGCGCCTGATAAGGAGCCCACCAACTCGTCAGGCCCCAGATCCCCAGGCCGACCGCGGTGACGACGACCAAGGCGGCGAGCCACGGGCGATGGAACCGGCGCAAGGCGAGCATCCAGAAGGCGAGCGGCACCAAGGCGCCCCCCGCGGCGATGAGGGGCAGGTCCACGTAGAGCACGCTGAGGTCCTGGTGCCTCCCGTCGAATCCACCCACCACATTGACCCTCGCCAGCGGTGCCCAGGCCAGCAGTACCGCTGTGGCACCCAGACCGGCGACGAGGAAACCAGCAAGACCCTTGATCTCTTCCTTCACGGCAGCTCGGACGCCACAGCCCTGCTCGCAGTTCCCGAGCCGGCCGATCGCACTACGCGTGGGGAGGTCAGCCACCACCCGCCGCTGGTGAGCGAGCCGCCAGGAACGGACATCAGCTCATGAGCCGCACTCTCAGAATTACTGAGACCTCAAACGCGGCCTTGCTGATCGTTTCGGAATGGGTTCGGTGTCGGGGGCTGGCGGTCGGGCGTGGTCGCGGCAGAGTGGCGCGGGTGTCGGGTGATCCTGTGCCTGATGACCTGTGGAAACGCGTCGCTCCGCTGCCGCCGCCCCGTCCGCCGCGGCGTCATCGGTGTCCCGGGCGCCTGCCGGCGGACGACCGTGCGGCTCTGCGGGGTCTCGTACTCCGGTGCGGTTTCGTGATGTCCCCGCCGGCTGCGTGGGTGGGCCATCGTCGGCACAGGCCGCGGTGGGCTTCGGCATGACGGCGCGGGCTGTGGCGGACCCGAGGAGTACGGCCGTCGGCAGTTCCGATGCGCGCCCAGGACGAGTTGCGGTGAACGTCGCGTTCCGATGCTTCGGCACGCCGGAGGCGTACAGCGTCGCGATCATGGAATTACCGACGGGATCCACCACCGACCAGGCGCCGGCGGACCCTGCCGCCACCGATGACGTGCTGGCCACCCAGCCGGTCGGCTACTGGTGCGGCCTGACCCAGACGGCCGTCACCCGGCATCTGCGTGACGCCATGGCCAAGATCGACGTCACGCAGCCGCAGTACTGGGTGCTCAACCGTGTGAACGGCGGTCTCACGGCGCCGAGCCGCGAGGAGACGATCGCACAGCTGACGCACCTCGCCGACGGGCCGCACGAGATCGCCAGGGTCGTCGACCAGCTGCTCCACCGCGAATGGCTCCGGATCGACGACGGGCAGCGCCTGCACCTCACGGACGCCGGGGAGGCCGCCAGAGCTCGGCTCCGTGAGTTGGCGACCGAGGTACGCGCCGTGGTCCACCGGGGCATCAGCGACGAGGAGTACGTGGCCGCGCTCAAGGTACTGCGCAAGATGGTGGCCAATGTCGGGGGCGACGGGACTTCTGGTCATCCGTTCTGATTTCGCGATCTCGTGACGGACCCGGCTGGGAACGGGTGCGGCCATCGCGTGATCATCGGGGGCTGTGTGGACTCCTGAAGATCACGCCGTGGCCGCGGCCACGGCGTGGACCGTGCCCGCCGGCGGGTGATGTTCGACCAGATCATGGCCCGGATCGCAGTCCGGTTCGGCCGAGTTGAGCCCCGGGCGACCGCCCGCGCCCACCTGCTCGGGCTGCTGTCGCGCGTCGAGCGGAAGGACTGCCGGCAGTGGGCAGAACAGGCTGGTCACGTCCGACCGGGGCCGATGCAGCGACTGCCGCGCTACGCCCGCTGGGACGCCGACGCCGTCCGGGACGACATCCGCACCCACGCCGTCGAACACCTCGGCGCCGACGGCGGCGTGCTGATCACGGACGAGACCGGCTTCGTGAAGAAGGGCCGGGCCCCGGCAGGCGTCCAGCGGCAGTACACCGGCACCGCCGGGCACATCGAGAACTCTCAGGTCGGTGCCTTCCTCGCCTGTGCCACCAGCCGGGAACGGGCACTGATCGACCGCCGGCTCCACCTGCCCGAACACTCCTGGTGCACCGATTCCGAACGCCGCCAGGCGGCCGGGACACCCGGGACGGTCCCGTTCGCGACCAAGTCCCGTCCGGCCCGGGAGATGATCACTGCCGTGCCGGACGCCGGGGTGGAGGCACAGTGGGTGACCGGCGACGAAGCCTATACGGGCAGGACCCACAGCTTCGTGCGGGTCTGGAGGCACGCGGGACCGGCTACGTGATGGCCGTCGCCTGTTCAACGCGGGTGTGGATCGACCAGGGCCGGGCCCCCGTCCGCGCGGACACCGTCGCCGAACGCCTGACCGCCACCGCCTGGCAGCGGCAGAGTGCAGGCTCCGGTCTTCCTGGCCGCCGATGAACTCGCCGGACAGATCACGAAACCGCACTGGAGTACCAGGACGCCCAGCGGCTCAAGGTGGCGGTGACGGTGTGCCGGTGGGCGCGGGGCACCGGGGTCGTCCCGTCCCCCGGCGTCTCCTCGGGGAAGCAGTCGTGGGCGGCCGTCGAGGCGCTGGACGCCGGCGCCGCACGGGCCGCGATGAGCAAGGAGCCGATCTCGGGTGGAGCGGCGGTGGACCGGATCGCCGCCCCGCTCGGCACGCCGAACACAATGAGCGGGAAAACGGCGTCACCTCGTTCGTGGCCCGCAGGTTCACCGCCCGCGGGCTGCTGGTCGACCTGTCCGGCAACCCGCAGGGGACGCTGCACCATCCCGGTCGGATCGCCGAGTTCTGCGGACGGGAGAACCTGGCCGAGCTCGTCGCCGCGGGCACCCCGCTCGGGCTCGCCCAGGCCCCCTGGGTGTGAGGAGGAGGGAGTTCGACTGGATGGTCAGGCTCGAATGGACCCCGTCTGCGGAGCGGGCCGAGGTCGAGTTCGGCACCTCGCGGACCGGTGCGGTCCGGGTCCCGCTCCACCGCATCGTCAGTGTCGACTCCCTCGCCGGCACGCACCCCGAGGCCGGCGGGGAGGAGTTCCGCCAGATCGGGGAGGGCCGACGCCCGCCGCCCGCCGCACTGCGCCCGAAGGCGGAGGCGAAAGCGGTGTCAGAACCGGCGTGGAGGCCGGGCAGGCGAGAAAGGCGGCCCCCGGGGAGACGGTGGCCGGTTCCTCTCGGGGCTGATGCGGCCGGGGCGGTAGTCGTCGGCAGATCCGTCGCGGCCGGCTACCCGAGGCGGCAGTCCCCTGGCGCAGTTGGAGAGGATCTGACGGCGCATGCGCCCGGCGCGCGCCGCCCTGCCCTCCTGTGTGCGCTGCTGCCGGGTCCGGGCGCGGCGGCCAGACTGGTCACCGTTTCGCGGCCGGGGATCGCCTGCCGCGTCGGGCCGCGACCGTCGGGCGGCCCGCGCTGCTCGACGACGGGCGTCCCGCACGCTGCGGTCGCGGTCTGCGGAGTGAATCGAGGAGGGGAAGACGTGTACAGACACTTACCGGGCCGGCCGCGCCGGACCGTACCGTTCCTGCATGCCGTCGTGACGTCCGGCCTGGCGTGCGCAGCGGTACTGGCCGCCGCATTGCCCGCGTCCACCGCACCCGCGCCCACCGGAACCGCGGCCGTGCCCGCGCCGGTGCCCCGCGCGGCGACCGTCCTCTTCGAGGAGGGGTTCGAGAACGCCCCGGGGGCTCCCCGCCTGCTGACCTCGTACACCGGAGCTCCGCCGCTCGCCGAGACGTACACCGCCGACCCGGCCTGGCTGACCGCCTGCAACGGCTGGCTGGTCTCGGCGGCCGACCCCGCCACCGCCCCGGCCGGCAGCGGCTGCGGGACGTCCTGGCCCTCTCAACAGGCCATGGCGTCGGCACTGGCCGAATGGGCCGGCGGCGACCCGGCCGCCAACCACGCCGTCACCGCGTACACCGCGGGGAACCCCGGAGCCGGAAAGACGCAGCTGGAGACGGTGCAGCCGGTGCCGGTGGCGGCGAACGGCCGCTTCCTGACCTTCTCGGTGGACGCGGCGGCCGTCAACTGCTTCGCCGCGCATCCGCTGCTGGAGTTCTCCCTGCTCGACGGAGAGCGGGCCGTCCCGGCGTTCACCGATCCCATCGACACGTGCACCGACGCCGATACGGTCACCGCAAACGGCACCCACGTCGGCACCTACGCGGGTGACGACGCCGTGCTCTTCTCGGGCCCCTCGGCCGGTGTCCGCATGGTCAACGCCCAGGCCAGCGGGACCGGCAACGACGGCGCAATCGACAACCTCCGGGTCCTGGACGCCACACCGCAGCTCAGTACGGCCTTCGACCCCGACCCGGTGGGCGTCGGCGACCCGACCACGCTGACCTTCACCGTCACCAACACCACCGAGAAGGCGGCGAAGCGCGGCTGGTCCTTCACCGAGCAGCTGCCGCCCGGGCTCGTCGCCGACCCCGGCTCCGCCACCACCGACTGTCCTTCCGGCACGGTCACCGTCGACCCCGGTGGGCACGGTCTCACCTCCGGCGGCGACCTCGCCGCCGGGCAGGAGTCCTGCACGATCACGGTCCGGGTGACCTCGGCCCGCAGCGGTACGTACACCCTGTGCGCCGTGGCGACCACCGCCCGGCACGGCATCGACCCGCCCGGCTGCACCTCGGTGACGTTCGTGGCGCTGCTCATGGACGCACACGCCCGGGCCGTCACGGCCGCCCCGACCGCGCCGCTGGCCCCTGCGGACGTCACCTGCACCGAAGATCCGGCCACCGACGGTGCCCAGCTCGGCAACACCCACATCGGCTCCTCCACCGGCTCGTTCACCTCCGCCACGACCCACGCGGCGGGCACCGCCGGCACCGGCGGTGCCCGTACAGCCACCTCCACCGCCACCGTGAACGGACTGCACCTCCTCGGCGGCCTGGTCAGTGCGACCACGGTGACCGCCACGGCCACCGCGACCGCACCCACGGCTCTGGGCACGATCGGCGTCACCGGCGCGACCACCCTGACCGGAGCCCGCGTGGGCAACACCACGCTCGCCGCCCACCCGGCTCCGAACACCGTCGTCGCCCTCCCGCAGCTCGGCACGGTCACCCTCAACGAGCAGCGGGTGTACGGCGACGGGCGCGGTCTCGTCGTCAACGCCCTGCACATCCGGCTGACCGACGGCACCGACATCGTCGTCGGCGGCGCCCGCGCCTCCCTCACCCGGACCCCGGGCCCCTGCCCCTCGCCCTGACACCAGGTTTCCCGGATCACTCCCCCACCACCGGCCCCGGCGATTCCGGGGGCCGGCCCGAGCGACCCCTTCCTGTACGCACCGACGGCGAAGGGGTCGCACCGTGCCCGGACGCAACCGACACGTGCCCGGCCCCGCGCAGGGGCCGGCCTCGCGCGCCGGGTGGTCGACTGCGAGGCCCGGCGGGCGAGCTCACGGCCGGCGAGCGAGGTCGTCGGTCGAGGCGCTGGACGCCGGCGCCGTACGGACCACGCCGAGCTCGTCGCCTGAACCGGTCAGACGGAACCGGTCACCGACCCCGTCCGGCTTGCAGAGCGCGGCGCTTGCTGAAGGTGGTGGGCGCTTCCGTGCCGCCAGTCGCACGTCCGTGTCGAAGCGGGTGGGGCGGCGTGTGGGCTCAGGCCGTGGACGGTACTGTCGTCGCCGTGTCGGCCAGGGCGATGCGGGGACGCGCTTGCCGACCGGCTCCTGCTCGACGAACAGCTCCTCCGCGACCGCTTTGATGATCTCCATACCGTGCCGGCTGACCCGGCCCGGGTCGGGTCGGGTCGGGTCGGGTCGGGCCTCGGGAAGGGACGGGTCGCTGTCCCGGACCACGATGTCCACGCTGCCCGTGCTGATGCGCGGTTCCATCGGCACGGGGCCGGGAGCGCACTTGCAGGCGTCGGTGACCAGTTCGCCGACCACCGGCGTGGTCAGGTCCCGTACCCGTTCGGAGACCGTCGGATTGTGCTCGGCGCGGGCCTTGTCCAGGAAGGCGACAGTGTGGCGGCGGGCGTCGGGGATGCGACTGCCACCCCCGCCGAGCGCGCAACCGGCGCGCATGCAGGAACCCGTCCGACAGAGGACGGGCGCCGTCGTCACGGGCCGGCCTAAGCGCGGTCGGGGGGAAGACGAGCAGCAACGAGGAAACGGACCGGCCCGAGCGGCTGTCCGTCACGCACCACACCGTCGACGGCGTCCGCGGCGCCACCCTGCTCGGCGAGATCGACCACACCACCAAGGACACCCTGCGCGACGCCCTGCCGCCCGCACAAGGAACGGCCCCGCGGGTCGTGACCGCCCTGAGCGGCGTGAGCTTCATGGACTCCAGCGGCATCAACGTCCTCGTCTTCGCCCACCAGCACCTGAACGACCTCCAGGGCCACCTGCGCATCGCCGCCCCCAGGAAGCCGTCCAGCGCGTGCTGACCCTCATCGGCATCGACACCGTCATCCACTGCCACCCCACCCTCGAAGACGCCCTCGCCGCCTGACATGAACCCCGGCGCGGTCGCGACGAGGCGACCGTCCCAGGAGAACCCGGGACGACCGCCCTCTTTCTGCACCGGCGGTCAGGCGGAGGTGGAGGAGGACGGGACGGGGCGGTCGATGTGCTGGTGGTCGACGTCGACGCCGTACTCGTCTTCCCGTGCCTCTCCGACCTGCTGGCCGACCGTCTTCGCGACCAGGATGCTCCGGTGACGGCCGGGTCGGTCCCGGTGTCCGGCCGGGATCCCAGGCGCGGGCGGTCGCGGTGGCGACGATCCAGTTGCGGAACTCGACGGCGTAGTGCCGCAGGTGGTGGTCGAGGATCTCGCCGGGGCAGGTGACGGGGAAGCGGACGGCCAGGTGTGCCGTGAGACCGTCGGTGGTGTCGCCGAACCGGATCAGCGCCCGTCCGACGACGGTGCCGTCGGCCAGGAAGAGGTTCGAGGACATCTTGCGCGGGAACTCCGCCTCCGGGAGGAGCTCGTCCGCGTCCTCGGCCCGGTCCAGCGCGTCGGTGCCCCAGCCGTCCATGTAGAAGGAGGCGACGTGGGGGCCGATGTTCTCCACCACGCGCGCGCCGATCTCGTCGGTGCCCATCACGTGGTGCTCGGGGTGCGCGGCGAGGAGCACACGCTCTTCGCCGGCGAATGCCTCGTCCATCCGGGCGAGGGACTCTCCCGAGGTGAGGCCCTGTGCCGCGAGCACGGTGGTGCCCCCTTGAAGACGCCGCCGGAGGTGCGGGCGCTCTCGCGCAGGAAGGCGTTGCCCTCCTCGATATCCGCGGCCAGAAGGTCGAGGAGTCCCTGGCGGCCCAGCAGCGTGCGGAAGCGGTCCACGGCTCGGCGGGCGTAGAAGAATGCGAGGTCGTCGATGCTCCCGGCGCCGGCGGCCCGGCTTCGAGCGTCACGGTCACGGTCGCCCGGTGGTCGGTCTCCGCGAACATCAGGTGGTGCAGAAGGCGGCCTTCCGGAAATGGGTCGGATTCCCCGCGCGGTCGCCGGTGCCCCCGTACGGCGCCCAGGACACGATCGTGCCCGTGACCGGATCCGGCAAGACGATCACGGCCCCGCCGGCGCCTTCGAGTGATTCCCCAGCGGGTGGATCCTCGTGAGGGTCCCGACTCTGGACCTGCTATCGCAGAACGCCCAGGTGTAGCAGGTGGCGAGGCACCGAGCACCGATGGTCTCGCTGGGGATACTGATGGCCACGAACCCGATCTAGCTGGCCTTGTGGGCCGGGTCCCTGCGACGTGACAGGTAGGGAATTCGTCCCGGAGTTCACGCAGTGGCAGCGGTCGGCCCGAAGGTCACCGTGTCACCGGTAAGACGACGTCTCCTGTGGCAGGAGGGCTCGTCGTGCTGGGCATGACGAGTCTTGCCGGGCGGCTGGTGCCGGATGATTTGTGGGAGTTGTTCCGCATTCGTAGCGGGTGACCACTCCTCCGGATTCCTTCGACGTGCGGTTGTCCAGGGCGTCGTACCCGTACCGGATGACTTGTCCGGCAGCGTTCTCGCGCGAGACGACCCGGCCCGCCGCATCGTGCGTGTAACGGATGGCCCTGCCGTCGAAGTCCGTCTGGGCGACAGTCCGGCCGGCCGCGTCATGCTCCTATGTCCATGTGGGGCCTTGGGGGTTGGTGAACGACAGCAGCCGCAGTTCGGTGTCGTGGTCGAACTCGTGCCGCGCGCCGTCCGGACCGTTCAGGGCCGTCAGCACATCGAAGTGAGAGTACTCGTATGCCGTGACACCGCCGAGAGCGTCCCGGTAGTGGACGCAGTCGCCCTCGCCGTCGTACGTCCACGCCTGATCGGCTCCGTCCAGCTCGACCCGGCGGGCCAGTCTGCCCTCGGTCGTCCACTCCGGTCGGGTCGCGTGGCCCAGCGCGTCGGTGATCCGTACGGCCCGCCCGAACACGTCCCGTTCGTACCGGGTGACGGCTCCGAAGGGCGTGTCACAAGTACGCGAGCGCAACCAGCACCCGGTCGACGAACACCAGACGACACTTCGGACCGACATCGGCTCCGCAGCAGGAATGGTCGCCGCGCCGCTCACGCAACACAACCCACCTGCCGCACCTCTCATAACGGGGCGAACTCGGCAACCGGCTCGGCGAGGTGCTGTCGAGACATGCCCGACAGCTCATCATGGGACAAGGCCGTGCAGGCTGACGACTTCACCTCTGCGGGCGCCGTACCTCACACCGCCCACGTCTGGCGCCGCTCCCACTGCTCCTTCGTGATCTCGTAACGCACGCCCCCGTGCTCGGAGCCCTCAACCGCCATCATGTCGTCCGGCGTGGGGATGCTCTCCACGAGCGTCATCCCGAGCTTCTCCATGACGTTGCGCGAAGAGCGGTTCACGGTCATCGTCTCGGCCCAGACCGTGCGGATGCCCAGCTCGGCAAAACCCTTCGCCAGCAGCGCCTGCGAGACCTCTGTGGCATAGCCCCGGCCCCAGGCCGCCCGGCGCAGGCGATAGCCGAGTTCGGCCTCCTCACGCGGACCGCTGCGCAGCGGACGCAGACAGAACCAGCCGACGAACGCGCCACCGTCCCTCTCGTACGCGGCGAACAGGCCGAGGTCGCAGTCCCAACGCTCGTACCCGTCAAGGATGCCGGGGATGACGAGGTCGCGCATCTCTTCCGACGGGGTAGCAGCGCCGCCGGTCAGGTAGCGCATCACCGCTGGATCGCTGTCCAACTCGATCAGCAGGTCCACGTCGCCGGCAGCGAAGGGACGCAGGGTCAGCCGCTCGGACTCCAGGTAGGTGGTCATGTGGGGATCATGGCCGAGAGGGGTCGGACGGTCCAGGAAGTTTCCGGGCCACATCTGTCACCGGGCGGAGTGTCACAGAAGCAGCATGGCGCGGCCGCCTCCATCGCTCCCCCAGCCGTAGCCAACGCCCTGGCCTGGCGTGGTGAGTGCAGTGGTAAGCAGCGCCGGTACTCGTGGTAGTCGTAGCCGCGGTCGGCGAACAGTCGGCCCGGTCGGTGCCGCAGCCGCCCGCGAAGTCCGCGGATACGGGGGATCAAGTCCAGCAGCGGCGTCGACTGCGTGACCCCGTGCCTGTTTCCACCGGTCAGCGAGACGGCCAGGGATCTGCCGTGTCGGTCGGCGATCAGGTGGAGCTCGCTGCCCGACCGGGCGCGGTCGACCGGCGAAGGTCCGATGCGAGCCACCCTTTTGAGAGCCCGGATGTGCGAGCCGCCGATCGCGCAGTCGTCCATGTCCAGCAGACCGACCTTGCGCCACTCGGACAGGAGCACTTCGTGCAGGCCGGGCCAGACATCGGCCTCGGTCCAGTCCCGCAGCCGCCTCCGGGCCGTCACTGCACTGCCCCTGGCCCGCTCGGCCGGCGCATCCCTCCGGCTCGCCTTCTCGCGCAGCGCCTACACGATGCCCCGCGGAACCGCACGGTCATCCGCCGGCAGACACCCCGGATACCGATGACGCCGCAGAGGTCGGGGCGGCAGCAGCGGGCGATACGTTCTCACAGGTCATCAGACACGAGATCAAATGACAGGTCCGTGGCCAGCAGATCCACAGTCAGCCGCCGTGCCGCGAACGCTCGGCCGGGCATGGTCGGCAGATCTGACGGTCGGGTTGGAAAGGATTCACTGCAGCGCCGTACAACAGGTCCGTCTCTTGAGGTGGTCTTTTGCTCAGCGCAGACGGCAGACTCCAGCAATGACCTTCACCTCCCCGCGCCCCGCCCGACGTGAACCGACTCCTGCCGGCCCTGATCTCCATCCGGATCTCGCGGCTGCCGGCAGCCTGGCAGCGGCCCTGTCACTGGCTGCCGCCAGGCAGGGACTCGACTTGGGTGTGGTGCTGAGCAACGATTCGGATCCGCCGCGGGCAGCTGGGGTCGCCAGCACAGTTCCTGACCGGGAGCCCTGCTGGATCTTCATGGGGTCGGAGAGCCGGTGGTTCAACATCAACGGTTCACGCCAGGGGGTTCGGCTTCTCTCGGGCTCGACTTCCGATCTGAGCGCACTGGTCCGCGCCGCGGCAGGTTGGCGCAACGGGGCCGGGCTCCGCGAGATCCAGGGCGACGCCGCCTTCATCGAAGTGAGCGAGTTGGCCGAAGCGCATGAACGCGGTCCGGCCGAAGCGGTCACTGTGCAGTGGCGACTTCTCTTGGAGGGTTTGCGTCAGGATGCCGATCGCCTCGGCCTCGCCCGCCAGACGCTGGCGCTCGCCGAGGTGGCGTCTGCCGAACCGAGGCTGCGGCAGTTGTATCCGCTCACCAGCCACTGGTCACTGCACTTCACGACCTGTACCGGGTTCCCGTATTCATGGGACGTGCCGTTCGTCGATCCGCTGGGCGACGGTCGGTATCGCGTTTGCGGTCCTTCTCGTGGAACGGTCATCGGTGAAGCCGACACCGCTGCAGCAGCCATCTCCATGGTGGTGGGGGCGCTCCCGGCGAACTGCGGGCCTGCTGTTGCAGGCACCGCAAACGATCAGGGTCAGGGCTGACTCGCGACCTGCCCCTGCGTGGTGCTGATGGCTCCGATGACCTTCTCGCCGAGGCAAGTCGGTTTCATGGCGCGACCGTGTTCCACGCGTTCGAACAGCGCCTTCCGGAGGCTCTGTTCGAGGCGGTTGATCCGGATGGCGAGGGCCGACCAGTAAGACCAAGCAGCCAGGACGTCTCGCACACCCGGAGGAGCTGGACGGAGACGACGGCCCCGAGCTGTTCCTGGGCGTCGTCGGTGATCCCGACCCGCACCCCGGCCTCGCCGGCCCTCAGCACCCGCGCGTGCTTCTCGGTGCACTGCAGCCCTTCCGGAATCACCGGTCCTCCTTCGTACGCGTCTGTGTCCGACGCCCGGTGAAACGACGCCCCCGCCCCGAAAAGCACGCTGTCCCGCCCCGGTCAGACCTCCGAAGCCTGCGGGCGGGAGGACCCGGCCGAGCTCGTTGCCGCGGACACTCCGCCCGGCCCCGGCCAGGCCGCCGCGCACCCTGGGGTCGGCCGGACCGCTGGAGCCTCCTGGCCGTCCGGGGCGCGATGGGCGGGGCCCGCTCCTTCACCGAGTTCCAGCGACGCACCGGTATCGCCCGCAACGTCCTCAGCGACCGGCTCCGGAAATGCCGTGGAACTTCCTCGACGCCTGCTTCTTCGAGTACTACGGGCGAGCTCGCCCGACCGTCACCGGTCCCGAAACTCCGAACGGCGGCCTGGCCGGGTCGGGTCGGGTCGGGGGCATGACGGTCCAGGAGCGGGCGGGGCGGCGGACCGGAGCGGGAGCCTGGTTCGGACGGACATCGGAGAACGCCGCCTCGCCGCCGTGGTGGGCGAGCAGGCCGACCCGGACGAGGCGTCCCACTGTCGGGGAGGTCGCGCGCGAACGACCGAACGGCAACGGTTCCCCCGTGCTCCGGCAGACCGCTCCGGCAGACCGCTCCGCCGCCCACCACGCCCCCGCCGACTCCTGAGGCGCGACGGACCTCCTCCGTGTCGACGGTTCCGACGACCGCGTGCGACCACAGGCCCATGGCGGTTCCGCGCCCAGCCGGGCAACAACGTTTCGGCGGGGATCCTGCGTCCGCGTCACACCGAGCCGTGGGCGATGCCCTCCACCGCCGGGGACGGGACCTTGCCCGTCAGGGCGCGGGCGGCGGCCAGTTCGTCACGGGCCGCCTGTTCCACGGCCTCGAGGTGGAGAAAGGCGTCTTCGCCGATCGGAACCCGTAGCGGCCCGGTGTCCGGGGAGGCGACGAGAGCGAGGACCCGGGCCGCGAAGTCCTCGGGGCGGCCCATCGCCGCGTCGTCGGCCATGCCGCGCAGTCCGTCCAACAACCCGGCGGTCGCGGCGGCGTACTCGGGGATTCGCCGCGCCGAACGGGCGAGTGAGGTTCCGTAACGTGTGGCGAAGCCGCCCGGTTCGACCACGGTGACCCGGATGCCGAGGGAGGCGACCTCGGCGGCAAGTGCCTGGCTCATGCCCTCCAGCGCGAACTTCCCCGCGACGTAGGCGCCGAGGCCCGGGAAGGCCATCCGGCCGGCGAGCGAGGAGACGTTGACGATGTGGCCGTGGCCCTGGGCGCGCATGCCGGGCAGGACCAGGCGGACGAGTCGCCAGGGGCCGATCAGCAGGGTCTCCATCTGGTCGCGGATCTCGGTGTCGGAGACCTCCTCGGCGGCGCCGAACAGCCCGGACCCGGCGTTGTTGACCAGGACGTCGATGCCGCCGAGCCGTGCGGTGGCGTCGCGGACGGCCTCCTCACACTGGGCGGCGTCGCGCAGCTCCAGCGCGATCGGCACGATCCGACCCGGATGGCGGGCGGCAGTCTCCTCCAGCGCCGCGGTGCTCCGGGCGGTGACCGCGACCTCGTGGCCGGCGGAAGCCGCCGCCTCCGCAAGCGCCCGGCCCAGACCCGACGAGCATCCGGTCACCAGCCAACGTCGTCCCATGTGTCCCCCCGTGGTGCGGCATCGCTGTGGGCCCTCGTCCGGCGGACAGCCCCGTTCCGGCTCCCGCGTCCATGGTGGGGCCGCCGGGGACGACGGACCATGGCCGTGCAGGGGCGCGCGGGCGCACAAGGGGAGCGTGTCCGGAGCGTCCAGGTCCGGCGCGTGCTTCCCGTTTCACCTGTGTTCCCCACCACCCTCGGACCCCTCGGTGTCCGGGCTTCCGGCCCCGGTACCAGTCTTGTGCGCGGCAGCCGCCCTGCGCTGTTCGCACCGTCCGAGAAACGCCTTCGCCGCCTCCAGAAGCAACAGCACGCGGTGGCAGCCAGGGACGGACGCTCCGGCCGGACCCGCAGAAGTCCTGCCGGACCGCCCCTTCGTCCCGCAGGGGATCAAGGACCGCGCACTTGTCGTGGGCCGTGCCCGTGCCTGGACGTCCCGTCCTGCCTTCCACCTGAGGGAGTCGGCTGCTCGCCCGGGTGACCCGGGCCCGGGCCGGACCGGGCGATGCTCCCGGGACCGTACGAGAACGGCGTCCGCGTGTGGTGAACGCCGTGACGGACCGGGAGCTGCCACCCCCTCACCAAGCTGTACAGGGGTCCTGCGGGCCGGCCCGGGGGCGCTCTCGTCCGACGCCGGTCGTACACCGCCGCCCGAACCGCCGCCGCAGCTGCCGGTTCCGGCGCCCGGTACACGAGACCGTTGTCGCGGCCCACCATCGCTCTGTGAGGAGATCCCGTGCTCGAAGGCTTCGGCGAGGCACTCGCGGACCAGGAGTACTTCCTGCCGTTGCCCAGCGCGGCCGATCCCGGCCCGCGCTTCGCTCCCGGTGAGGTGCCGCCGGGCCTGCGCGGCTCCGCCCAGGGCCTCTGGACGGTCTGGGCCGGTTCACGGACCGGATTTCCCGAGCAGGGCTGGAAGATCCACGTGTCGGCGCGTCTGGACCGGGCTCAGCACGTGCTCGACAGGGTCGCCGGGATCTGCTTCTCCGAAGGGGTTCCCTTCAAGCACCTGAGCGCCCGGCTCTTCTTTCTGTTCCTCCACCACAAGCACGCCGCGCGAACCCAGGCGGGCAAGTTCTGCACCGTCTACCCACCGGACACGACGACCGCACGCCGACTGCTGGAACGCCTGCGCGACGCGCTCGACGGGGAGGAGGGACCGTACGTCCTCACCGATCGGCGCTTTCGCGACTCGCGGACGGTCCACTACCGCTACGGCTCCTTCGACGGCGTCCGCAGCCGGCTCAGGGCCGACGGCACCCGGGAGGGGACGATCCGCGACGGCTCCGGCCGCGAGGTCGTGGACTCGCGGCTGCCCGCCTTCCACCTGCCCGCGGGAATCACGGACCCCTTCGTCGAGCAGGAGGAGGAGTCCCACGCGGGTCCGATCCTGATCCGCGACTACGAGGTGACCCGGGCGGTGCGCCTGAGCAACGCCGGTGGCACCTACCGGGCCCGCGATCGGCGGACCGGCCGCACCGTCTTCCTCAAGGAGGCCCGCGCCCACAACGGTCTGGTCTTCGACGGCACCGACGCGAGGCAGCGGCTGCGGCACGAGCACGACGTGCTGCGCGAGCTGCACGCCGCCGCCCCGGGAGTGGGCCCGGAGCCGCTGGACCACTTCACGGAATGGGAGCACGACTTCCTCGTCACCGAGTACGTCGCCGGGCAGCCGCTGGTGGGCTGGTTGAGCCGGTCCTCCCCGCTGGCCCGCGCCGACCGCACGGCCGAGTCCGTCGCCGCGTACTACGAGGCGTGCCGGCGGCTGCTGGCTACGCTGGACGCCTCGCTGGAACGACTGCACGGCGCCGGTTACCGGTTCGGTGACCTCAACCTGGGCAATGTCGTGGTCACGCCGTCGGGCGGGGCCCGGCTGGTGGACTTCGAGGCGGCCTCGGCACTGTCCGCGGCCCCGTGCGGGATCGGCACCCCGGGGTTCACACCGCCGCCCGGACTGCGCCGGACCGACACCGATCCGCTCCTTCAGGACCGGTACGGTACGTCGGCGGTCGCCCTCGCCTTCCTGGCGCCGTTCAACGAGGTCGCCGAGCACGCGCCCGCCAACCTCGTGCTCCTGCGCCGCGATCTGGCGGACGTGGCTCCGCCGCAGGACCTGTGGCGGCGCGCGACCGCCTTCCACCTGCCGGAGGACCGGACGCGGAACGAGAACGGTCCCGACCGTCCGCCCTCCCCCACCGAACCGGAGACCGATCCGCACGGTTGTCTCACCCGGCTGGCCGAGGAGGTGACCGCGGGGCTGCTGGAGATGGCCGATGTCGACCGGCCGGAGTGGGCCTTCCCGCCCTCGCCCGAGGCGTTCCGCACGAACAACGTATGCCTGGCCCACGGCACGGCCGGGGCGGTGTACGCCTTGCATCGCACGGGGACCGAGGTACCGGAGGAGATACGCGAACGGCTGCGCCGCGACGCCCTGGCGCTGCGTGGCGCGCTGCCTCCCGGGCTGCTCGTCGGGTCGGCCGGTATCGCCCGGGTCCTGGCCGACCTCGGCCGGCTGGACGAGGCCGTCGATCTGCTCCGGGACGCCGACGGCCATCCGCTCACCGCCTCCTGCGGCACGCTGGCGGGCGGACGGGCCGGCGTCGGCTTGGGCTGGCTCGCTCTGCACCGGCTGACCGGAGAGAACCGTCACCTGGAGCGGGCCGTCGCGGCGGGAGAGGGGCTGCTGCGCGTCCCCGACCTGCCGGCCGTCCTCGGCGAGCACGACGCCCGTGGTCTGCTGCACGGCCGCTCGGGTCTGGCCCTCTTCCTCCACCGCCTGGCTCGTGACACCGGCGAGGCACGCTTCCTGGAGGCAGGCCGTCTGCTGCTCCACCAGGAGCTGGACCGCACCTTTGCCCTGGAAGACGGCGCGCTGTCCATCTCCGACGACGCACGGCTCACCCGGGCCATGCCCTACCTGGCCACGGGCGCGGCCGGCCTCGCGACGGTGCTCACCCGCTACGTGACCACCACGTCGGACGAGCGCTGCGCAGCGGCGCTTCCGCGACTGGTGACCGGCATCAGGGTCTCCTGCGCCACGAAGGAGGCGGGTCTGTACCGGGGTCTGGCGGGACTGACCTGGTTCCTGGCCGAGCACGCCGGGCTGACCGGAACGGACACCGCGCGCCATGACGCCGTGCGCGCCGCGACCGGTCTCCTGAAGTACGCCATTCCGTACCGGCGCGGTGTCCGCTTCCTCGGAGCAGGTTCGCAGCGGTTCACCGCCGATCTGTCCAGTGGCGGGGCCGGTGTTCTGCTGGCCCTGCACCGCCTGCTGTCCGGTCCGCTCCTGACCGCGCCCCGCGATGCCCGTCTCAGGCTCCCGGCAGCCGCCTGACGTCGCCGCACGGGCTTCCCACGACTTCCTCGGCACGGCGGCAGACACCTCCGTGCCGAGGTGTGCAGTGACCGACATGACCTCGACAGGAAAGAGGAGATCATCCATGTACCAGATCCTCGCGCTCCAGGCCCTGGACACCGAACAGGAGGACGACGCCTTCTTCCCTTGCTTCAGCGTCGCCTGGAGCATCAGCGACATCTTCCCCGAGCCGATGTGACACACCCGTGTCCGCGCGGGCCGGGACCGGTAGGGGGACTGCTGGTCCCGGCCCGCGCGTTCTCCTGTTCGACAGCCGGCCTCCGCTCCCGGCCGGACAGCGGCGCCGGCGACCGGGAGGCGTGCCCCGTCTGAACAGCATTGACCCGGCAGGCCGCACAGCAGGGGCCGGTGGCTCCGGTGCCGAGCCGTAGCCGTAGCCAGGCGGAAGCGACTGGCACCCAGGGGGTCACGCGTCGGCGAGGAGAGGGTCGTAAGGGGTGGTGCGCCGACGGCCGGACATGAAGGACAGGAAGTCGTTGACGAACGCGCTGCGGCTGTAGGTCCCGCCCGCTTCGGTGATGTCGCGGTGGAAGGCGGTCCGGAACAGGGCCCGGTACTCGTCCGCGTCGACGCACTGGTCACCGTTCTTGTCGGTGACGTCGAAGAGGACCTCGGCAACCCTGATCAGCGCGGGTCCGGCCAGGGAGGGCACGGCGGTGGCGTACTCGTGGAGACTGACGCGCCCGTCGCCGTCGGCGTCGAGGGCGCTTTGCAGTTCGCGCCACCAGTCGGCGTAGGCGGCGTAGAGCCTGGTCTCCTCGGGCTCGTCCAGATCGAGGCGGCTGGAGAGCTCTCGTGCCATGGCGGCGAGGTCGGGCCAGTCCAGGTAGCCGTCCCCGGTCTGATCGAGGACCTCGGCGAAGAACTCCCGCGCGTTGCGCTGCGCCTCGCCCCCGGAAGCGGGCGCGGGTTCCGGGGAAAGCGGGGTGATGAGCCGGATGAGGGCGCCGGCCCGCTTCATCTGATCGCGCACGGCGGTGATCGTCCGCGCGCGGGGATCGTCACTGTCGGGGGAGAGCGTCAGCAGGTCGAGGACGTTCTCGGCCCTGATCCAGCCCTCGGGCAGAAACCGGGTCAGGCCGGCAGCCAGGTAGGCGCCCTGCATCAGGGTCTGCACCCCTGCGATCTCGGGCAGGCCGGCCCGTCGGCGGAACGGTTCCGGAAGGGACGCCACGGTGATCGCTCCGACGACCGGGCCGGCGACGGCGCGGCCGGTCGCCCACAGAGCGGGAAAACCGTTCAGCAGGGGCGGGGCGGGGAGGTGGTCGAAGAGCTTGTAGAGGATGATCCGCATCGCCTCGGTGTTCTCCAGTTCCTCGGCGACCACCCGGTCGTAGTAGGGCCAGAACTCGTCAAGGGTGCGGGGCAGGTGGTCGGCCCGGCCTTCGAGGGCGGTGAGGAAGGCCTGGAACTCGCTGTACAGCCGTTCCATGGTCTTCTGCTCGAGTGGCTGCCCACTGAGCCGGCACATGGTGACGGTGCTTTCGAAGAGGGTGGCCACCACCCAGGCGCGCGTGTCGGGGTCCATGGCGTCGTAGGGCCGGTTGTGCGGGTCGGTACCGTGCAGTCGTGCGTGCAACCGGTTGAGGCGTGCCGCTTCCCTCTGCCGGGTGTGGTCGTCGGACCCGAACATGCGTTGCAGGCTGGTGAGGGTGTTGCGCAGTCGCCGCCAGGGGTGGGCGACGAAGGTGGAGTTGTCGATCAGGGCGGCGCCGACCTGCGGGTGTGCGGCTTCCAGTACGGTGGCGCGGATCACCGCCAGGGCCCAGCGCGGGTCGTTGAAGAAGCCGTGGAACTGCGAGCCGGTCCCGAACAGGGATTCCTCTTCGGCTCCACCGTCCCCTCTGTCGTGGTCACCGGCGCCGGTGCGGGCGTTCGTGGTGCAGTGGTCGTCCGAGGCGGTCACGATTCAGGTTTCTCCGTTCTGGTTCGGCAGCACGGCGCCGAAGCGGCGTTCACGCTGCCCGTAGTCGTGCAGGCACCGCACGAAGTCCGGTGCGCGGAAGTCGGGCCACAGCATCGGCGGGAAGACCCACTCGGCGTAGGCGACCTGCCAGAGCATGAAGTTGGAGATGCGCTGTTCACCGGAGGTCCGGATGACGAGGTCCACGTCCGGGGTGTCGGGAAAGGGCAGGTGTGCGGCGAAGCTCTCCTCGGTCACGGAATCGGCCGACGCTCCACTGCGGATCAGTGACCGTGCGGCCTCGACGATGTCCCTGCGGCCGCCGTGGTCGAACGCGACGGTCAGTGTCATCTGCCGGTTCCGATCGGTGAGCATGGTCAAGTCGGCGATGTCCCCGGCCAGGCCGGAAGGGATGCGGGGATCGGTCATGCCGAGGAAGCGGCAGCGGATGCCCCGGGCGTGCAGCAGGGGAGCGTGCTTCCGCACCACCCGGCGCACCAGGTGCATCAGGAACTCGACCTCGGTGTCCGGGCGACCCCAGTTCTCGGTGGAGAACGCGAACAGACTCAGCCATCCCACCCCGGCCGCACGCGCCGCCTCGATGACGTCGATGACCGTCGTCTCCGCGGCACGATGACCCGACGTGCGCGGCAGGGACCGTTGCTCCGCCCACCGGCCGTTCCCGTCCATCACGCATGCGACATGCCGTGGCATTCGACCGGGCTTCCCGGGCAGCCTGACGTCCTGTGGAACGGTGAGAGAGGAAGGCCCCTCGTTCATGGTCTGTCGTGCTGTCACGCCTGCCCTTTCGGCGTCCGGGACGGACGCTGTCCCACGACGGAAGAAGCCCCGCCCCGCGGGTTCGCCGTCGTACGACGATTCACTGACGACAGGCTGACAGCACCCGGCTCCAAGCAGGCCGTGTGTCCCGCGAATTCACCTTTGGCACTCGCGTCCGAGCCGGAACGACGTGAACGGTGACGGATCCTGTGGAGCGCTTGTCCGCGCAGCGCGCGTGGGGTTCGTACGAGCGGTCGGCCGTGCGGGAGGTGTCAGCGGCATGGAACAGGGCCAGGGGGCGAACGGGAATCGGATTTACGAGTTGCGGACTGACGAGCCGGCCGAACGCGCGCTCCCCCACTCCGCAGACGACCAGTTCGTGTGGCTGCCGCATCGGGAGCAGCAACGACTCCCCCGCTCGACGGCACGTCCTTCGGGCATCACGCCTTCGTCATCCGCACCGGGTCGACCAGATTTTTTTCACCGTGCTGGTACTGCGTGCCGAGATCTCAAACGCGGTCTCGGACCGGTGTTCATGGCCGCCCGGTCCGGTCGGTGGCGTCGCCCGCCACGCGGTCCTCAGGGGGAGGCCTCGATGGGCCCGATCGGTATGCAGTTGCCGCCGTTGAGCTCGGCCCTGCAGAGGGACGCGCCGGTCAGGTCGGCATCCTCGGAGACGATCTGCCAGGCCAGGTGGTAGTACACGGTGTTCGCCTCCAGGACCCCGAACACCGGGTCGATGCCGCGTGCCCCGTCACCGAAGAGCAGCTGGTCCTCGGTCATGTAGGGCGTGCCTCCGTCCATCACTCCCCCGATGCGCGAGTCCTTGTCGGCGTCCAGGCTCGGGTACTTGATACCGAGGTTCCCGTAGGGCGCTTTGATATCGCGGTCGCGCGGCTCGGCCTCCACCCGCAGCAGCAGCGCCAATGCCTTGGTCCCCGCCGGCGGGGGGTTGTCACCGGGCACCTTGGTCGTCAGCGTGGCATCGAGGATCCGCACGGTGTACGTGTACGCGGCCTCCACGTGGAGCACCGGCTTCCTGGCCCGGGGCAGGCTCGGCCTCGACGGCTGGTCGGTCGGATTCTTGCCCGAGACAGGCGGCCGGCCAGCGTCCGGCAACCGACCCCGAGTGCTCTCGCCGGTCGGCTTGCCACGATCATCCGCCTCCGCGGCGCGGTCGTCCGTCCCCTGACCGCCGCAACCCGTCAGCACGCCGACCGCGACAAGCGCCGCGCACAGCCACGCCCTCGTCCCCCTCGTCCGGAGATCCCACCGTTTCCCGCCCATGCCCCGCCTCCTGCTCCACTCGCGTCCACACACGTGTCCTGCGTACGCGCCCAACCGACGCTCGATCACTCCTGATCGCTCTTGATCACCGATGCTTACCCTAAGGTCCGTCCCCCCTCGCCCGCAGTCTTTACTCGGACGACCCGGTTGCCCCGCGGGCCACATGCGGAGCGGTCCGCGCGGTCGGAAAGTTCAGCCGCGCCGGCCGGGAAGGAAGCTGCGCTGCTCGTCCGATGGCAGGAGAGCGCCTCAGCCGGCGGTTACCCGCCGGGTTTCTCCCTCCCCATCGGCCCCATGCGAGAGAGAGGGCCGGGTGCCGAATGAGGAAGGGCGTGGGCGCCGGCCACCGGTCTCCTCGGAGGGGCATCGCTCTCCGGCCATCGGCCGACCGCTGCCGCCTCCCGCCGTGCGCTTCGGCGGTCAGAGCCGACTGGTGAGGGACGGGTAATCCTTCACCGCACGGTGACGTTGTGCGCGTGCGCGCATGGCAGCTCCCTTGGCGGCCCTTTCCCCGGTCCTCTCTTGCACCTGCTGATAAGCCTCGTCGTCGCGTACGGGCTTCCACGCTTCTTTCAAAAAGCCCCCGTACATCCCGATGTCTTCCCCCGGCACTCTCAGATCAGTTTCGTCGTCGTGAAACCAGGTCGAAGATCGGGCTCCCGCAGATGAGCGCGAGTTCCATCCCGGCATGGCTGACCCGCGGATCGCGGGGGGGGCCAGGTTACCGGCGCGCAGCGCGGCCGGTGGAGCCGTGGGGCTGCGCGGGGCGGGGGCAGCGGAACCCTCCGGCTCCGCTGCCCGCCGGCGAGTCATTTCCCGAGGGCGCGCTCCGCCTCGTTCGCCGCGGCGGTCGAGGAGTTCTCCGCGGAGGAGCGCAGCCTCTGCGAGGCCGCTTCACCGGCGCCGCGCTCCGTCGCCCAGATGCGGATCATCTCCACGGGCTGGGCATCGACGAAGTCGGCGCGCGCCTCCGGAGCAGTGGCCCGCAGATCACGCAGCCACGTCGACGTGAGGGGACCATTGCCGGCGGGGGCATCTGCGGAGGAGGCCAGGAGCGAATCGGCGACCCGCGTTCGCCAGGTCCGGGACTTGTCGTCCTCCAGTCGTTCCTCGACGGTGGCCGCCACGCCGTTCAGGGCGCCGAGGGCCCGTGCGCCTCGCATGGCGGGGGTCTCGGCAGCATCACCGACAGCGCCGGCCGGGACGGACGCGAGGTCCCGTTCGGCGGTCCGGGCAACGGCCGTGCGAACGGCGGCGTAGGCCTCGGGGTCCTCCCCGACCGCCGTGAGCACGTTCAGCAGGTGGATGTAGTCCACCGCCATGTGCACGCCCTGCGCATCCTGCCAGGGCGGTATGCCGGCCCCCGCCTTGGTGGTGTACGCGGGATCCAGGGAGTGGAGCCGGGCGTAGACGTCGGCGCCGTAGTCCGCCAGCGCCGATGCCAGCGAGGGACGGAGCGCCGGATCAAGCTCGACGCGATGTCCCTCGGCCGGAGCGAGAGCGTAGAGGACCGACTTCATCGCCCGGGCCTGGGCCACGGTATGCCGGCCCGGTTCGCCCCCTGTGGTCGCCCTCGTGATCGCGTCGCCCAGTTCGGCGCAGGTGGAGGGCCGGTCCGTGCCGGCAGCCGTCACCGTCTTGAGCAGACCCTGGTTCCCGAGCAACCCGTTGCAGCGTTCGCCCGACTCCCGGCCGAACACGAGCCAGCCGCCGATTCCGCCCGCCACCGCCAAGCAGAGAACCAACAGCACGACGACCCGGGGGCGGAATGATCGGCGCGCTGACATCGTTTCGGGCATGGTTTCCTCGTTAGGGCAGCGGGGTCAGTTGGTCGTGTCCGTCAGGTACTTCTGCGCGGTGTTGGCCCCGCGGTCGTGGCCGTTGAGGATCAGACTGCTCAAGGACTGCACTGTCTGCCCGCTGAGGTCGGGGCGGTCCTTCGCCCAGTCCTCGACCATGATGGGGACCTGGTTGTTGACGGTGAGGTACTTGTCCGCGATCTTCGCGTTCGCCTCGGTGTCCGCTGCGGCCTTCATCTCGTTGCCCCACTGCCAGGCCCAGGTGTCCACGCCCCGCTGGATCGAATCGCCGAAGGCGATGGAGACGCCGCCGGCGGTCGTGAAGTACAGCGGTGTCACCGCGCCTCCGATGACGTGGTAGGCCACCTTCGCCTTCCAGTCGGCTTCGCTGTACTTGCCCATGCGGTCGTCGTTGACGACGTCCTCCATCACCGAGCTGTACACGCCCAGCACGGTTCCTGACTTGTCCAGCGGGTTGCGGAGGTTGTCGCCGGTCGCCCCCTGGGGAATGCCCTCCATGACGAGGCTCGAGTACCGGGACTCGGCCTTGTACAGGGTGCCGTAGGCCTCGGGATCGTCCGACAGCCCCCGGATGAACTGGACGAGGTCCGCTTGCGAGGCGGACATGTGCGTGGTGCCGCCCTCGGTGAAGAACCCGCTGCCCGAGGCCCGGATGTAGTCGCCGTCCAGTCCGGCCAGGATCTCGTGCGTGTCCGCCGCGTAGGACGCCAGGGAACGGGCCAGTGGCTCGCGCAGGTTCTCGTGGACCTTCTGGTCCGGGCCGAGCGTGCCGATGGTGTCGTGCATGATCCGGGCCTGCGCCTCGGTGTGCGGCGTCTCCGGCCAGGGGTCCTGGCCGGGCTTGAGCGGTGTGTGCCCCGTCGTGGCCGCCTCCAGGGCGAGGCCGAGACCGGTGCGGACATCGCCGTCGGAGGCGTCCTTGCCCGTGGTCTCGATGTTGCCCCGCCAGTCCGTCGTGTTGACGAAGTCCCAGTCTCGGTCCTTGAGCAGGTACTTCAGACGGTCGTTCGTGTCGCCGTCGGCCTTCGGGTCCAGGTACCCGGTGGCGGCCTCCGGGTCGCGGCTCATGACGTTGAGGACGCCGTCGACGGGGTCGTTCTTGAACCAGCCGTCCTTCTTGTCGTCGAAGGACCCGTGGAGGTCCCAGATGTTCTTGTCCTTCTTCTCGGCGGCGATCATGTCGTCCGTCAGGTCGCCGAGGAACTGCGGCGAGTAGCCGCTTCCCTGCTGCATGAGCGTGGCCAGGGCCTGGTAGCCCCGGACCTCCTGGCCGTGTCCGGTGCCCACCGAGATCTTGTCCCCGGCCACGTCCAGCCCGTACTTCTCGACGCCGGCCTTCTTCAGGTCGCCCATGAAGTCGTTGTAGAACTTCGCGTCCGACGTCTTGGACCACTCGGCGAACGCGTCCTGGTACGCCTTCGTCCCGTACGCGAGCTTCTTGCCGTCGGGGTCCTTGAAGGCCGGTACCGCCGTGGCACCGGCGAGGGTGTCGGCGAGGCCCTTGTTCACGTCGCGGTACAGGCCGCGCTGCGACTGGTCACCACCGTGGGCCCGGTCGTTCAGGGCGTTGGCCAGCTTGATGGTGCCGTCGGCGCCCATGCCGCCGACGAAGGTCTGGCTGAAGGCCTTGTTGTCGGAGTTGTCGCGGAAGGAGCGGTTGAGCTCCGCGTAGTCCGCGGCGGAGACCTTCTCGCCGCTGTTGATGCGGGTGGCGATGTCCTTGGCGTTCTCGGCCTCGTAGAGCTCGACGTCTCCCTTGGCGCCGGCGTTGAAGCCGTTGAGCTGGTCGTCGCCCTTGCCGCCGATGTCCTTGTTGCTGTCGACGACGACGGCTTCCAGGGCGATCTTGACGCCGTCGTCGGCGTCCGAGACGGCCTTGACCCGGTCGTCGATGTGCTTCTGCCACTTGGTGACGGCTTCGCCGATCGCCCTTTGGCCGTCCGGGTCGTTCCGGTAAGCGCGCCGTTCGGAGTCGGTGAGCTTGGAGTGGTCGAAGGAGACCCGCCCCTCCTCCGAGACGGTCATGCCGGCGTCGATGGCATCGGTACGCGCGGAGTCGAGCTTCTTCTTCAGGTCGACGAACTGGGTGTGGGCGTCACGCAGGAGGGATCCGACGGCCTTCGCCTGGGTCTGGGCGGCGGCGTACTCGTAGCGCGTGCCCGCGAAGTTGGTCTGCGCGACCCCCGCGCTGAGGCCGAGCCAGTTCGGTCCCATCGTGACCTTCTGGACGGTGTCCTTGTAGCGGTTCTCGACCTTCTTGATCTCGCCCGCCATCGACTCCCACTTCTCCGCGGCCGTCGTCAGCGCCGCGAAGTCCGTGGTCATGATCTCTGCGTACGTCAGCATGCCGTCGTCCCCCGTGTGATGCCCGTGCTTGCCATCGCCGTGCCTATATGCCGTCGATCTTCGACTTGGAAAGCGGTGCGAACTGCCCGCGGATGCCCAGGTCGTTCTGCGCGAAGTAACCCGACGCGCCGCGCAGGGCGCCCTTCTCCGACGACAGGCGTCCCATGAGCGTCTTCACCTGCTGGTCCCAGGTCTGCTGGACCTTCTTCAGGCCTGTGGCCGTCTGCCAGCCGTCGAAGGTCCTGACCGCTGTGCTGGACGCCTCGTCGGCCCAGTCGGTCGCCTTCTTCGTGTCAGGCTCCAGCTCGTTCTCGATCGTATTGGCCGCAGCCTTCTTCTCCGCCGGCGTCGAGCCGAAGTCCCCCGGCCCTCCGCCTGGTGTCGGGCCGGAAGGCTCGGCCGGCAACTGGTTCAGCCGCATACTCGTCTCCTGCTGCTCGACCGCCCGGCCGCGCAGCGCTGCCCATTCCTCGTCGAACCCCATGAAGACCTCCCCGTCCATGGCCCATCGCAGACCACACTGTGATAACCGACGTGTCCGAACACTCACGTCATGGCTCAACCCGCATCGTCACCTGTCTCCAGGAGTCGTCTGTCGACGTCGTGTCCGTGTCCACGCCCGCGTCCGCGGGCAGCCCGATCCGGACCTTTCGCCCTCAGCGAGTGGGAGAGCGGTGTGGCACTGGCGTACGCCTCGGCGTCCCTGCGGGACATTTCGCCCGAGCCCGAGCCGCCGATCCGGGACGCCTTCAACCAGTGGCCCCGCTCCGGATCCCACCGCGTCTTCCACGTCGCACCAGTGAACGCCGGGACCCTCCCGGGAGAGCGGAGCCTCGCGGAGCAGGGCCGATCGCCGGCCTTCCGCACCAAGGGACCGCCATCCGGGTCGCAGCCGGCCGGCGCGGGCGCCGCGAGGGCGATCGCCACGGCGGTCCAGCGCGCCTCGTCGAGTTTCATGACGACAGCCGCCCCTGCGTGACCCACCCGTCTCCGAACGACGCCATCGACACCCCCGTGCCCCTGATCCGAAAGCTGCTCCGCACGCCACACTACTCACATGATCAACAACCGGTCGCAGGCGGGCGGTGTCATGCGCGGATGACTTGCGTGCAGCCATCATCGCATATTGCAATTGCAAATTGATCACGCCGAGGGCCAGTACGGGGCCGAGAGGTGGGTGGCGGCAAGCCTTCTACGACCCGGCGGTTCCAGGAACGTGTCGGACCGCTCTCGGGACGGCAAAACTCCTGGCAGACGGGCTCTCGACCGAGACGGCCCACAGCTGCCGGGAACTTCGCGTGCTTGCCCGGGGGCTCGTCACTCGTTCGGGGTGGTGAACACCAGGGCGCCGTCCACGATCGGCACAGCGTCCCGAGCGAACCGCCGGCGGGACTGCAGGGCGAGCTTCGGCCCGAGGTGGTCGACGACCCGGCCAGCCGTGGACTTCGACACCTCGAACAGCGGGGCCGGTCGCCGTGTCGTCGGGTCGGTCCGTCCGTACGCGACAACCAACAGCATCCGGCCTCCAGGGACGACTACCCCGGCCCCGAACCGGCACCTCCACGCCCTCACGGTGCAGTCGCGTTACCGACCTGCCGAAGGCGCGCGGGCTCAGCCCGGTGAACGGGGCCGTCCAGGGCGGTTCCGGGGCCGTGATCACACCAGACGCGACCGAGCCGCCCATCAGCGAGATCGCTTACGGGACAGCCCTCGGGCACCGCTACGAGGAGGGGTCCGACGAGTTGCCGATCGTTTCGGAATGAGGTTCACAGGCGTCGCGGGCAGATGATGCCGCAGGCGAGTCGGAGGAGGCCGAGGTGGAGATCGGCACGTATCCCGTAGCGGGCACGGAGGCGTGGGGACTGGTGCAGCCATGACGACTCCCGAACCACGACCGACAACCCCGCCCGTCCCCGACCCCTCCCGTGGCCGAGCGGCCCGCACCGCCCGGTGCGGGCCGCTCGGCTGCCGAGAACCCGGCCGGTGGCGCAGGCCGTGCTCGGCGAGGGCGGTGTCGGGCGTGATCGGCGGTCTGCTGGTGGTGGTGTCAGCAGACGGGAACGCTCCGGTCGGTGGGGGTGGGCGGCTGTCGGCCGAGGGGGTCTCCGTTCATGAGGGTGTGGGCGACGGCGTAGCTCGCGCACCGCGTGTGACAGGGGGAGGCGGGGGCTCGTTCGTCCTGGTGCGGGTCGGGGGCAGCGGGGCGGCGGGTCGCCGGACGGGCCCATGGCGCCGCACGGTGCTCTTCGACGCCCCAGCCTCCCGAGCCACCACCGCGAGACGGACACCCTCGCGGTACCGGCGCCGGACCAACGCCGACAGCGCCTTCGCGCCCCGCACCACTTCGTCTCCTCTCCTCTCCTCTCCTCTCCTCTCCTCTCCTCTCCTCTCCGGGCCGACGAGGCGCCTCCGCGAAGGGAACCGGCAGAGCCGTGCGGACACTTCTTGCTGTGGAGCTTCCCTTGAATGAACGGGTCCGGTCCGGTGACCGGGCGGCGTTCGCCGAGATCTTTGACGAGCACGCGCGCGTCGTCTACGCCCATGCCGTTCGCACGACGGGCGACTGGGCCCTCGCCGAGGACGTCATGTCCCTCACTTTTCTGGAGGCCTGGCGGTTGCGCGACAAGCTGCGCGACGAGGTCAGAAGCGTCCGGGCATGGCTTCTGGGCATCGCGACCAATGTCATGCGCAACACCTCCAGGTCGGCTCGTCGGCACCGGGAGGCGATGTCCCGCCTGTCCCTTCCCGAACCGTCGCCCGACTTCTCGGACGAGGTGGTCGGGCAGGTGGTCGATGCTCAGCGGCTGGCCGCCGCAGCCCGCGCCCTGCACGGCCTGAAGCGGACCGAGCGCGAGGTCTTCGCGCTGGTGGTCTGGTCAGATCTGGGATACGCGGCGGCGGCCGAGGCTCTGGGAATCCCGGTGGGCACGGTGCGCTCCCGGCTTTCACGCGCGCGAGAGAAGCTGCGCCGACTCGTCGACGAGGAGCTGGCGACAGATCCGCATGTCGTGGAACCGCAGAGCGGCAGCGGACACCTACCGGACAGCGGGGTGGCAGCAGCCCGCGCTTCCCACAGGAGGGGTACACGATGAACGCGGAGCAGCGGGAACAGGCAGAGCGGGAGCAGGTGGGGCGCGTCCTGCCGCCGGCCGCCCACCCGGATCCGGCGCCCGGACGAACGGAAGCCCGCCGTCGGCATCTGCTGGGCGAGATCGACCGGCAGACGCGCGCTCGTTCGACCCGTGCCGTCCCGCGGCCGAGGCGCCGTACGGTGCTGGTGCTGGGCGCAGCGGTGGCCGCCGGCGCGACCGTCGTGGTGCTCGGCCCCGGCCCGGGAACCAGCGGCGCCCCGAGCGTTCCGCCGGCATCGGCGGCATCGGTCCAGGTGCTGGAGAGGGCCGCGCTGGCTGCCAACGCCATGTCGCGGACGAAGGTGCTCGACGGGCAGTACGTGTACGTCAAGACGGCCGGCTATACGTCGGTACTGTCCGAGAACAAGGCCGGGCAGATGGAACTCCTGCGCGAGGACGAGGGCATGGAGCAGTGGACGTCGGTGGACGGTAGCGGGCCGACCCTTCAGCGCAAGGCCGGCGAGGACAAGCTGCTGCCGGAGGGCCCGGCCAGCCTGAACTCGCCGACGTACAACTTCCTGGCAGCCCTGCCGACCGATCCCCGCGCCCTGTTGAAGCAGATCCGTGAGGACGCCGAGAAGAACCACGGCACCGGTTCGGACTCCACGACGGGCCCGGACCAGGAGGCCTTCGTCACGATCGGCGATCTGCTGCGCAACGGAGTGACTCCCCCCGTGACCACCGCTGCGCTCTACCGTGCCGCCGCCCTCATCCCCGGAGTCGACGTCGCCCCCGACGCCGTGGACGCCGCCGGACGCCGTGGAGTCGCCGTCGCCCGAGTGCACGACGGCGAACGCACGGAGTGGATCTTCGATGCGCGCACGAACCGGCTCCTGGGTGAGCGCACGGTTCTCCTGAAGGACAACGCCTGGGGCAAGGCCGGCACCGTCGTCACTTCCGTCGCCCTCGTCGGCAGCGGGGTCGCCACCGAGGTCGGACGGACGCCGTAAGAACGTGCGCGCGGGGCTTCACGCCGATCACCGGGCGTACGGAGCCGGCCATGGGGTTCCGTCCGGCGGATCGTGGCGGCATAGGCTCCAGGCCATGCACGGAACCCTGACGGAGCACGCCAGATGTCTCTACGGAGACGAGTACCGACCCACGCCGGAGTGCGGGCTCGAACACGGGGAGCACTACTTCGTCGAGGAGCTGACGTTCGCCGACGCGGATGCGATCCTTGCCATGCTGCGTGAACTTTGTCCGCAGGTGGTGGACGGCCACCTGCCGGTCTGGGTCCGGAACCTGGCCTATCGGCTGGTGCTCTTGCAACGGCCGGACGAACCGGCACTGCTGCGGGAGGCCGCCGAGAACCTGTGGATGCACGGCCCGGACTGGGACCACGTTGCGGAGGGTCTCAAGAAGCGGGCCGACGCTCTGGAAGCCGACTGATCACGGCCCGGGCCGAGGGCGGAGACGGCGGTGATTACGTGGCGGGGTCGCCCGCTCCGTCGGCGCACGGGGCGCCCCCGGTGCCGGTGGCGACGTCGAGGGGGGTGCGGTCGCCTTCAAGGTCGTAGGCGGGGTGCGGGTGCCCGCGTCGGGGTCGGTGGTGGCGGTGGGCAGGTCGCCGGGCAGGGCTCCTCTCCTCCTGGTGCGGCCTCCACCGTCCGCTTCAGCCGGCGCAGCGTCGTGACCATGCCGGAACGGTTGGTGCGGACCCGGGCCGCCGGTGACGTGCCCGCGACGGTCCGGCCGAGGAGATCGGCGACGCGTCCCCGGCCGCCTCGACGAAGATCGCGCCAGTACTGGGTGACGCGTGTGGAGCCGGGACCCGCCGGGGTGTCGCCGTGGCCCGCGGGGCGGAGCAGGAATCCCCAGGAGGCCAGGGGCAGTCCGGCGATCGAGACGCGGAAGGCGAACTCCTCGGGGGCGTCGGAGCGGGTTACCCGGCAGACGGTGAACCAGCGGCGGCGTCCGCTGCGGTTGAAGCCGAGGAACACGGGGCCGGGGTTCTTGCGCGCGGAGAGGATCCGGACACCGACGCACTCAGGGCTCCACTCGGGCATCCTGCGTACGTCGCTGAGTACGGCGAACACTTCCTCGGGTGGTGCCGCGATGACGACGGACTCGTGCAGTTCCCGTGTTCGGGCGCGTCTGTGGTCCTGTCCGTTCACGAGGTCGTCCTTCCTGGTGACCGTCCTGTCGTGTTCCGTTCGGGGTGCTGCTCAGCGTCTCGTGTCCGTGGCGGCGACCTCGCAGGCGCACGGGGGGCCGGAGGTCTGGTCGGGACAGCAGCCGGCGGGCCCCTTCCCCTGCGATTCCGTGGCGGCCCGGTCCGCGAGCGGAGTCTCCGCCCCTTCTGCCGGCAGGGGTTGCCAGCCGGGCCTGCCCAGCAGATGGCGCGCCCGGTCCCGCCAGTGCGTGGCGCGTGCCAGGTCGCGTCCGATGGCGGCGTACTCGTGCGAGACGATGCGCAGGGGGTTGTGGGTGTCGATGTTCTTGGTGAGCCCGTAGCGGGGGCGTTCGGTCTCCTCGGCCCAGGTGCCGAACATCCGGTCCCAGATCATCAGGATGCCGCCGAAGTTCCGGTCGAGGTAGCCGCCCTGGGAGGCTTGGTGGACGCGGTGACTGGCGGGTGTGTTGATGGTCCGTTCGATGATGCGGGGGAGCCTGCCGATGCGGTCGGTGTGGAGCCAGAACTGGGTCAGCATGTTGATCGCGCCGCACAGCAGGATCGCCCAGGGCGGCACGCCGGCCAGGGCCAGCGGAATGTAGAAGATCTGCGAGGTGAGGCCGGTCCAGGGCTGGCGGACCGAGGTGGAGAAGTTGTACCTGCGGCTGGAGTGGTGCACCACGTGGCTCGCCCACAGCACGCGCACCAGGTGGTGTTCGCGGTGCATCCAGTAGTAGCAGAAGTCCTGGGCCAGCAGGATCAGCAGGAAGGTCGCCCAGGTGACCTCGACCCGTAGCGGGGTCAGTTCGTACAGGGCGACGAAGACGGCGACCGCGATCGTCTTGTAGAGGATGTCGACGACGGCGGCGCCCGCGCCCACGGCGAAGCCGGCGGCGGTGTCGCGGACCCCGTAGCCGCTGGCGTTCTCGTCCGGGTGGAGGCGGTAGTAGATCATCTCGACGGCGACCAGGAGCACGAAGAGGGGGGCGGACAGGGCCAGCAGGGACGTGTTCTCCATCGGAGCCTCCTGTCGGAGCGATTCGCTCCGACAGGAGTATCGGAGCAGATCGCTCCGACAGGCAATACCTTGGACGCCATGAAGAACCCAGAAACCGCGGGCATGCGGGCGGGCAGCCGCTTCGGGCGCCAGGCCGAGGCCGAGCGCAACGACGTCCGGGTGCTGTACGCGGCTCGCGCCGTCTTCGCGGAACAGGGCGCCGACGCGCCCGTGTCCGCCATCGCCACCCGGGCGGGCGTGGGCATCGGCACCCTCTACCGCCGCTACGGCAGCAAGGAACAGCTCCTCCAGCGCCTGTGCGCCATCGGCATCGCCCGGACGATCGCCGAGCTGGGCGCCGCGCTGGAAGCCGAGGGCACCGGCTGGGAGGTGCTCGCGGACTACATGGCCTCGGCGGTCGACGCGCGCGCGGGGGCCTTCGCCGCCCTGGCCGGAACGTTCAGCCTCCCGGAAGAGGTCGCGGCCGCCAACGAACAGGCCAAGGCGCTGGCGGAACGGGTGCTGCGCCGGGGCCATGACGACGGGACCGTCCGCGAGGACGTCACGACGCTCGACATCACGCACGTCATCGAGATGTTCAGCCGGTATCCCCGCCGCACCGAGGAGGACGACCACGCGCGCCGCAGGATGCTGGCCCTGACCCTCGACGGCCTTCGCGCCCCCCACACCGGGCTGCCGGGACCTCGTCCCGACTGGGCCGACTACCACCGCACCTGGGACGGACCGAACGGGCCCTCCTGACAGGATTCGCCGCCCGTTCGCGACGTACACCCCGCACCTACCGTTGACGGCCCGTCACTTCACCGCCCGGAACGCGCAGGCGTCAGAGAGCGTTGACTCGCCTTTTCCTGGCCCTCGGCCGAAAGGAACAGTGGCTTGCTCACGTCTGGCCTTCCCCCACACCGCCCCGCACCTCGTCGCGCAACTCCTCGCCCAGGACCACGAGGACCGGGCCGACGTCCTGGAGCACCTCGACACCGCAGCCCTGCACCAGACGCTCCAGGCCCACCCGGTCCCCGCCACCCGATAACCCCCTCCCCCACTTCTACGGGCGGGCAGGCGCGGCAGGCACCCGCCGCCGACACGGACAAGGAGTCCCCATGGAAACGACGACGCAGACCGCCACCGACTCGGAGCAGGCCGCGCGGGCCGCCGAGTACGGGGAGCGGATGGTGCGTGCGGCCTCCGACTACGTCGAGCTGGTCCGGCGCTACCAGGACACCGAGCGGGAGCAGACCGAGCCGGCGGCGGTCCACGCCACAGCCGGCGCGCGCGGACGAGCGGCGAGTTCGGCACGCTGCCGCCGACCCGCCCCCTCATCGCCGTACCCGAAGAGCACGCCGACTGCGAGGCCTGCTACGTCATGACCCGTCCGGCGACCGTGCCGAGCCGGGGCCCCGTGCACCGGTGCCTGACGGGTGAGTCGAGTGCCCCTGCGGGGTGTGGTTACAGGGCTGGAGTCGGACTCGGGGCCGAGGCCGGCCCGGGGAGCCTGCCCGTGCGGCGGGCCCAGATTTCGAACGCGACAGTCATGAACGGGGGTACGGCGGCCAGCAGGGCGAAGATCGTGGTCCGGCCCAGCCGCCACTTCAGCCGGATCGCGACCAGGACGGTCAGGGACACGTAGACGATGAAGGCGGCACCGTGGAGGGCGCCGAAGATCCGCACGCCGAGTTCGGTGGTTTCGGGAACGTACTTGAGGTACATCCCGACCAGCAGACCTGCCCACGTGCACGCTTCGACGGCCGCGATCCAGGTGAACGCGCGCAGCAGGCGGCCGGAGCCGGTCCCGGCGGGCCGCGCGGCCGGCACGTCGGCGGAAGGCGGTCCGGAGAGGGGCGTGGAAGGTGTCTGCGGGCTGCCTGGGCGGGCGGGCCACAGGGCGCGTTCGCCGAGCAGGCGGACGACGGCGGGGACCAGGAGCGGGCGGATGAGGAAGGTGTCCAGCAGGATGCCGAAGGCCATGGCGAAGCCGAACTGGAACAGTTCGCGGATCGGCTGGGTCATCAGGACGGCGAAGGTCACCGCGAGGATGAGGCCTGCGGAGGAGACGACGGCGCCTGTGCGGGTCAGGGCGGCGGTGATCGCCTTCGCCGGGGGCCGGGTGCGCAGTTCCTGCTTGAACCGGCTCATGATGAAGATGTTGTAGTCGACGCCGAGCGCGACGAGGAAGACGAAGACGTACGCGGTGACGCGGTTGCCGATGCCGTCGTCACCGAGGACGGTCACGGTGAGGAAGGTGGTGGCGCCCAGGGTGGCCAGGAACGACAGGATCAGGGTCGCGACCAGGTAGAGCGGGGCGAGGAGCGAGCGGAGCAGCAGGACGAGGACCGCGGTGACGATGGCCAGGACCAGGAGCACGACGAAGGCCGTGTCGCGGTCGAGGGCGGAGCGGATGTCGGCGTTCTGCGCGGTCTCGCCGCCGATGAGCACCGTGGCGTCCCGCACTCCGGCGGCCCGGGCCGCGGATTGGGTGGCCTGCTCGAGGGGACCGATCGCGTCGAGTGCCTCGGAGCTGTAGGGGTCGAGGTCGAGGACGACCTCGTAGAAGACGGTCTTGCCGTCCTTGCCCATGCGGGGGTCTGCGACACGGCTGACGTGATCGGCATCGGTGAGCGCGGCGGCGATGTCGGCGGGTGCGGGGCCGGAGCGCAGGTCGTCCTGGGAGTGGACGACGACGGTACTGGGGGCGATCTCGCCGGGCCCGAATTCCTCCTGGATGAGGTGCTGCCCGCGCTCCGACTCGGTGGCGGCGCGGAAGGAAGCCGCTGAGGGTGTTGAAGCTCTCCTGGTAGCCGAGCAGTCCCGCGCTCAGCAGCACCAGGAGTGTGATCACGGCCGAGGCCACCTTGACGGGGGCCCGTGCGACCAGGGCGGCGATGCGGTGCCAGATGCCTGCGCCGCGGCTGCATTCGGCGGCCTTGTCCACGCCCCCGGGCCAGAAGACGCCCCTGCCCAGCAGGAGGACCAGGGCGGGGATGAAGGTGAACGCCACCAGCGCCATGACGGCCACGCCCAGGGCGAGGTACGGTCCGAAGCCGTGAAGTGCCGGGGAGGCGGCCACGAGCAGGGCGAACATGGCGAGCACGATGGTCGAGGCGCTGGCGAGGACGGACTCGGCGGTGCGGCGCACGGCGGCCCGCATCGCGCGGGCGCGGTCCGGCTCGTCGAGGAGGGTCTCGCGGTAACGGGCGGTGATGATCAGCGCGTAGTCCGTGCCCACCCCGAACAGCAGCACGGTCATGATCGAGGCGGTCTGGGAGCTGACCGTGATGACTCCGGCGTCCGCGAGAATCGCGCCGAGCGTCTCCGCCACGCGCATGGCCACGCCCACGGCGAGAAGCGGCACGAGCGCCATCAGGGGCGAGCGGTAGATCACCAGCAGGATGATCAGGACGAGCACGATGGTGGCCAGCAGCAGGACTTTGTCGCCGCCGCTGAAGACCTTCACGGTGTCGGTGGCGATCCCGGCGGGGCCGGTCACCGCGACGTCGGCGGGCCCGGCCCGGTCGGACGCGAGGGTGCGCACCTCGTCGACCGCGTTCTGGAAGGACTCCTCCGAGGGGTTTCCCTCCATGGGCACGATGACCAGCTGGGCACCGCGGTCCTGCGAGACCAACTCGGCCACGGCGTCGGGAGCGGTCACCGCGGAGACCACGCTCACGACGTGGTGGGGCCGGCCGGTTCCGGAAAGGGCCGAGGTGATGGCGGCGACCGCCCGCGTGGCGCTCGCCGCGGCGTCGGTGCCCTTGCCGCGGACCACGATGATCGCCGGCGTCGCGTCCTGGCCCGGAAGCTGGGCGCGGACGAGGTCACGGGCCTTCACGGAGTCCGAGGCGGCGGGTGGCAGGTTGGCGGACGCGTTGTCCTCGACGGATTCCAGGGTCGGGGCGACCCCGGCGAGGAGGCCCGCGATCAGGACCCAGAAGGCCACAACCACGGCGGCGCGCTTCTTCGATCCCAGGAGACATCGGAGCAGAGCGGGGGGGTTCATCGGTTGCATCGGACAGCCTTCGGCAGGAAGCACGGACAAGACTTAGCGACAGGGTGTCTCTAAGTCGCGTCAAGCTAACACGCCCCCCGGCCTCTCCGGGGTGGGGGTAGGTTGGCGGGAGACGGCACAGCGGCCGAGGTGAAGCGGAGAAAATGCCCAAGATCGAAGCCGGCAGCGTCCGGGAGCACCGGGCCCAGCGGCTCGCGCAGCTGATCGACGCGGCCGAGGAGCTCCTGAACGAGGGCGGCGCCGAAGCCCTCACCGCCGGAGCGGTCGCCGCGCGGGCCGGAATCGCCCGCAACAGCATCTACCGCTACTTCAACTCCATCGACGACCTGCTCGAACTCGTCGTCACCCGCGAATTCCCCGCCTGGATCGACGCAGTGGAGCAGGCCATCGCGGCCGAGACCACGCCCGCCGCCCAGGCCGCCGCCTACGTCAGGGCCAACCTCGAACAGGCGGCTCGCGGCACCCACGGCTGGCGGGCCGCGCTCTCGCGCGACTCGCTCTCCCCGTCGGCGCGGGAGCGGGTGAGGAATCTGCACACCTCGCTGCACGAGGCGCTCGCCCGGGTCGTGCGCGAACTGGGGCGGCCCCAGCCCGAGCTGACCGTGGCGGTGGTCCAGGCGGTCGTGGACGCGTGCATCCGCAGGATCGACCAGGGTGACGATCTGACGACCGTGTCCGACTTCGCGGCGGGAGCGACGCGTCGACTGCTCGCGGACGACGGCTCGCCGCATCACCCGTGACGCACCCCGGCCGGGCGGCTCGCGGGCCGGCCGACGGCGAAGCCCCGGTAGGACGAGCCCGGTCTCAGCCGCTCCGCGGTGTCCCCGTCCGGAGGAACGTGAACGTACCGCCGGACGTCCTGAAGGGTGTTGCGGAAGGTCCGGATGCGGCAGGCCGAAGTGGCGCCCGACCTGTGGTTCCACCGTGTCATGGCGAGGTCGCGCATGGTGGCGACGGCCTGGACCGCGTGGTGGGGGCCGTCTCCTTTCCGGCGGCAGTCGCGCGGGATCTTCCGGTTCTTCGTCCGAGCGAAGGTGCGCTCGGCACGGGCTCGCGCCTCCGGTGCTCGGCGTTGTCCTCCTCCTGACCGCACAGGAGGGGACGGCCGGCTCTCTTGCGGTGCGGGACGATCAGACCGGTGCCGAGGTGGGCGCCTCCTCGACCACCGCCGTTCCCGCCGCCGCGGCCGACCGCCACCCGGACCGTTCCCGCCCCGCTCTCCCACCGTTTTCACCGGCTGCGCGAACCGGTCCATCCGCAAGCCCGTGAACCTCTCCGCCCACACCGGCTCAGCCCGCACCCCACCCGTACGGGCAGGGCTCTGTGGCAGCTTCCTGCCCGACAGTCCGTTCCTGGGGTTCAGAGGCCGGGAAAGGGGAGGCGAACCATTGCCGGCGTGGGGTTCGGCGGGGTGGAAGGGGAGTCGACCGGAGGGAGCGGATCGGCTGTGCAGGTGATGTCACGGGCCGGAAGGCGACCGGTGGTCAAATAGGCCGTGACAGTGCGGTCCGCGCAGGCGCTGATGCCGAGCGGGTACACGCCGTGGCCTTGCCCCTCGTCGACCGAGACCAGCCGGGAGCCCTTCAGCGCTCGGTGCAGGCCGAGTGCGGCGGCCAGAGGGGTCTGCGGGTCCCATTCGTTTTGAACGATGAGTGCGGGGACCTCGTTGTCGATCTCGGTGGCTGCTTCGATCGGACGGTCCCAGTAGGCGCACGGCAGGATATTCGAGACGGAGTCCCCGTACAGGGGGTAGCGAGTACTGTCGCGCCGGGAGTCGGCTTGGTAGACGGCCGGGTCGGTGGGCCAGCGAGTGTCACCGCAAGTGATCGCGAGGTAGCTCGCCAGCTCGTTGTCGGTCGGCACGAAGGTGGGGAAGGCCGGGACGGGTTTGCCCGAGGCTGCGTCTCGAAGCAGTCCCAGAGTCTTGGCGGCGATCGACGGGTGGACGATTTCCCAGCGCATGTGATCGCGGATCTTGGCGCCGTCGAACCTGGTTCCTCCGAGGTCGAGCGGCTCTTGATCTGCGCGGGCGACGATGTTCCAGAACAGTTCTTCGACCTCTGCGGGTGTCTCGCCGAGTCCGTACTGCGCGGAACGACGAGCGGTCCAGTCCGTCCACCGGTCGAATGAGGTCTCGGCCTGTTCCGCCCAGGACCGCGCCATGCCCCGCCAGACCCGCTCGGGATCGACCGCGCTGTCCAGGACGAACCGGTCGACCCGCTGCGGGAACAACTCGGTGTACACGGAGCCGAGGTAGGTTCCGTAGGACAGGCCGAAGTAGGAGATTCTCCGTTCTCCGAGGGCTGCACGTATGACGTCCATGTCGCGCGCCGTGTTGCGGGTGTTGATGTACCGGAGTGTGCCTTCGTTGCGGTTCCGGCACCGGTCCGCGATGTCACGCGCCCACATGGTGTCTTCGGGGAACGTCGTGTCCTTGTAAGGCCGGTACGTCAGTCGTTCGTCGGCAGTGGTCGTGCCACAGGCGAGAGGGCTGCTGGCGCCGACCCCGCGTGGATCGAAACCGATCAGGTCATACCGGTCCTTTACGGACTGCGGCAGGAGACTGCTGAGAGCGAGAGGATAGAAGAGGCCGGAACTGCTGGGGCCGCCCGGATTGAAGAGCAGGACACCACGACGCTTGTCCGGGTCGGCGGCCCTCATCCGCGACAGCGACACGTCGATCTTCTTGCCGCTTGGTTTGCGGTGGTCGAGAGGCACCTTGAGAGTCGCACATTCGACGGCCGGGGGGATGCCGTCGCCGCAACCCTGCCAGGCCAATGAAGAGGTGGTGACCGAGGCGGTCCTCAAGGAACCGGGATCGGCCGTGGATGTGGCCGTTGCCGTGGCGCCGAGGAGTACGGGCGCGAGAGTCGCAGCGACACCTAAGATGATCTTGGAGGTCGTTCTCGGTCTGATGAGCAAGGGAGTGCCTTCGTTCGCCGGGACGGTAGGCGGCACCCTTCAGTGGCGCGAGGGCATGAACAGCAGGGATGCCGGTAAGGGCAACCAGCTTATGAGACAAGGGAGTTCGGGTGAAGAAACCGATCCCACGCATTTGCGCCCGAAGGGCGGTGAGGCGTTGAGGCTTCGACGGCCGGTCGTGATCGGGCGATGAGTGATCGTGATCCGCTCAAGTACAAGGAGGATCCGCCGTCTTGAAGTGGCTGGTCAGCGGGGCGGCGTGACTTCGTTCCGGGGTGCTCGCGCTGGTCGTGGGCGGCGGCCTGTGTGGTAGGTCGTCCGGCAGGAGTGGGTTCATCGATTCCCGTCCGTCGCCGCGGGTGCCGTTCCTACGCTCCGGCCCATGAGGGATCCCGAGACGTAGGAGCGGATCGCCGCGCGGCGTGCGGAGCTGGACGGACTCGAAGAGCAGCTGGTCAAGCAGCTGTCGGAGGTACGAGCTGAGCGCGGTGAACTGGCCGTCGCCGAGCGGGGGTGGCAGCGGGTGAGCGAGCAGCCGGCCGACGGGCGCGCGGAGGCCGGGTCGCCGGTGGTCCAGGTGGCGGGTCGGGCGGTGCGGCCGGCCCCGGACCGTGAGCCGGGAGTGGCCGAGTCCGTACTGCCGGCGGCAACGACGTCTCCGCCACCACCATCCGGCGCTGGTGTGACGAGCTGATCCGCCTGCCGGTCGCGAAGGCCCCTAAAGGGTGTTGCAGAAGGTCGGGTTCGGACAGGCCTGAATGGCGTTTGACCTGCCATTTCACCGGGTCATGGCGAGGTTGTGCATGGCGGC
>NZ_JBIVSC010000019.1:0-108639 GCF_044756005.1 Streptomyces sp. NPDC092045
CGACCCCTGCGGCTGACGCGCGGGTCTGCGTACCGGAGGCGTTGGGGACCGGTTGGGCGTGGGCGTCGCGGCGGCGGTTCGCGGTGCGGACTAGGAGGTCCACGACCTCGTACCAGTCGGCTCCCTGGCGCAGGGCCAGGGAGGGGCGCAGGGAGAGCAGGTTGACCGTGTAGGGGTGCAGCGGTCTGTAGTGGGCTTCCAGGTCAGTTTCGAGCTTGGTCGCGAGGGCGACGGCTTGCGCGAGGTCTCCGGTGCGTTCCGCGGTCCGCAGGGCGGTGTAGGCAGGTTCGGCGGCGGTCGGGAGGGGGGCGGTCCAGTCGGAAGCCACAGGAGCAAGCGGGACCGGTACGGGCGGCGCTGGTGTTGGGTCGGGAGTGGGGGGTGCCAGCGGTCGGGTGGGGGCGGGCGGTGTGGGGTGGGGGGTGTGGAGGGTGAGGACGTTGCCTGCGGTGTCCATGATCATGGGCCAGGTGGTAGAGGTACGTCAGGACCTCGGCCGACCAGCCCGGTGTGCGACTGGTTCCTTCCCGGTCCCGGTTGGCCATCGCCACCGGGTCCGGCCAGCGACAGCTCCACCCGGTGCGCAGGGCGACGAACGCCCCGGGCGGGAACCGGCCGTTGCGCCGCTCCCAGGCCCGTACGTCGTCCAGGGTCGGAGTGGTGTCGGGGTCGGCCTCGCCCCGGGCAGTGATGTCGAGCACCGCCAGCGGGAGGATCATCTCCTCGACCGGGATCAGGTCCAGGGTGCGGGCCCCGGCCACGAAGTGCGCAGGCGGGTCGACGTGGGTGCCCCACTGGCCGGCCAGGGTGCATCGGTGCGCGGTGAGACCGTCGCCGCGCTCCCGGTCAAAGAGGGTCTTGCGGTGCTCGTCGCCGAAGCCCGCGAAGCGCGGCTGCCCCGACCGGGAGGTATGGGTGAGGTCGGTGCGGACCGTGCCCTCGGCCAGCTCGCGGTACGCCGACCACAGCCGGGGCTCGCCGGAGGTCATCCGGCGGTCTCCGGCGCGAGCTGACGGATGGTCGTCGCCGGGGTGTCCTCTTGCTCTGCCTCGCTGGTCCGGCCCGGAGCCGTGGCTTTCGGGTCCTTGCGGCGGGTCATCCCGACCCCCACCAGGACCACGGCCATGCCCAGCACGACCCGAACACTGAGGCCCTCGCCCAGGACGATCGCGCCGAGAAGGACGGAGACCACGGGCAACAGGTAGCCGACCACGGCGGCGTTGGTGGCGCCCTCGTCATTGATGATCCGGTAGGTGAGGTGGAAGGTGATCGCGGTGCAGAGGACGCTGAGGACCAGGGCCGCGACCACGACCACCGGGCCCGGGTCGATCGACTCCAGACCGCCGATCGGCAGCGCTACGGCGGTCAGCCCGCTCGCGGCGATCAGCTGGGCGGCCGAGAGCGAGATGGTAGGAGTACCCCTGCGCACCAGCGTGCGGCCCATGTAGGTGAAGGCGACGGCGTAGCTGGCGGCCGCGCCGAAAATGGCGAGGGCTCCCCAGCCGGTGGCCCCGGCCGACTGCCACGGGGCGAGGATGAGGATCGTGCCGGCGAAGCCGAGCAGCAGGCCTGTCAGGCGGACCGGGCGCAGTCCGTGTTCCGAGCCGAGGGCCAGGCCGAGGGCGATCGACCACAGCGGGGTCGTGGCGTTCAGGACCCCCGCGAGGCCGGAGTCGACGGTCTGCTGGCCCAGGCTGAACAGGGCGAAGGGGAGCGCGTTGCAGAAGAAGGCCGCGACGGCGATGTGACGCCAGACGGTACGGCCACGCGGCAGGCGCCGGCCCGAGGCGTAGCAGGCGACGGTGAGGACGAGTGCGCCGAGAAGGCAGCGGATGAACGTGACCTGGAGCGGGGAGAGGCCGCGCAGCGCCAGTTCGATCCAGAGGAAGGTCGAGCCCCACGACAGGGCGAGCACGGCCACCCGTACTCCGCCCTGCAGACTTCGTGTCCCACTGCTCACGATGCTCCTCCTCCGTCCGGACGGCATATGCCTCATTCTTCGACCATGCCGCAGCCGAGTTGTGAGGACAAGCAAATGACTCTACCTATTCTGTTAAGCTGTGCTACATGCTTGATGTGAGGCGCCTCCAGGTTCTGCGTGCGGTGGTCACCAGCGGGACGGTCACCGCGGCCGCGGCCCACCTCGGCTACACCCCGTCCGCCGTGAGTCAGCAGGTGGCGGCGCTGGAGAAGCAGGCCGGCACCAAGCTGCTCGAACGGGTCGGGCGGGGGGTGCGGCCCACCCCGGCCGGTCTGCTGCTCACCGAGCACGCGGCCCTGATCAGCTCGGCGGTCGCCCAAGCGGAAAGCGCCCTCGCCGACCTGCGCGCCGGACGCATCGGCACCCTGTCCGTCCGGTACTTCGCCACGGCGGGCTCCACGCTGGTGGCCCCGGCCCTCGCCCGGCTCCGCGCGGAACACCCCGGGGTCCGGGTCGACCTCGAACTCGCCGATCCTGAGGACCCGTTTCAGGAGGTGGTCCGTGGCCGGGCCGACCTGGCCGTGGTGGTCCAGGCGCAGGGCCGGGCGGGCGACGGCTTCCGTCTCGTGCATCTCCTGGACGACCCGTACATGGCCGTCCTGCCCCTGGGGCATCCGTTCGCGGACCGGGAGGTCATCGACCTGCACGAGCTGGCCGGGGAGCAGTGGGTCGGCAGTGAACCGCCGGGTCCCTGCCTGGAACCGGTGATCGGCTCCTGTGCGGCGGCCGGGTTCAGCCCCGACTTCGTCATCCGCAGCGAGGACTACGCCACCGCGCAGGGCTTCGTCGCGGCCGGCCTCGGCGTCGGTCTGATGCCGAGGCTGGGGCTGCGCGGCCGCCACCCCGGTGTCGTCGTACGCCCGGTCCGCAACCCCGAACCGGTCCGCGTGATCTCGGCGGTGGCCCGCGAAACCGCCCTCGACCAGCCCGCTCTCCGCGGCCTCCTGTCAGCCCTCCGCGACGCAGCATCCACAGAGCCGCCCACGGGGGCCGCGCCACACTGACTCCAGCTGGCCTTGTTCGTTGTGCGGGTCGGTCCGAGTGGTGCAGGTGGGCCAAGTCGCTTGTGCCGAGCTGCGCATGATGCCGAGCCGTTGCGCCTGGCAGAGCCTGTTCGTCGTGGATGCGGTTCCAGCCTCTTGTGCCCGGCCGCCGCACCGGCCGGGCACAAGAGGCTGGAGGAGTTCTGCGTGGGTCAGACCGCGAGGTCGCTGGGGGTGGTCGTGGCGGTGGGGGCCTCGGTCAAAGTCACCAGACTGGTGAAGATTTCGCGGTCGTGCTGGTGGGCGCTGACCCACACGCGGTCGGGGTCCGTGAGGCGTTCGGTGACCAGGAGGCAAGGGGCGTCCATCTCGGCATACCGGACGAAGTCCGAGTCCATGCCGGTGACGGCCATCGGGTGCGGATGCGCGGTGGCCAGCGCGGCCTGGCGGGCGGCCTCGAGGAGCAGCATGCCGGGGGCGTGGTCCATGAGGTGGTCGAAGAGCACGGGGTGGGTGGTGTCGACTCTCAGCTGCCAGTGTTCGGGCCGGTCGGTCGCGGCGAGCACCACGTCCCCCGCGGCCTGCCGCAGGTTATCCCGGGGCACGGGCCGCTCAAAGGACCGGTGGGAGGCGATGGAGTGGTTGGACGCGGAACACGGCGGTGTTGCTGGGGCCGTGGCAGCCGCCTGCGAGCGCGCCCGGTGGCGCGAAGCGGTGCAACTGACCGGTGACATGGCAACGTACTGGGAGTTCCGCAGGCACAGCCGGGAGTGGACCGCCGCCGCGGAAGCGGCCCTGCAAGCAGCGCAGCACCTGAGCGCGCACGATGTCTGCACAGCCTCCTCGAACCTCGGCAACGCCTACCGCGTGAACCACCAGCCCGACAAGGCGCTGCCCCACCTGGAACGCGCGGCGCTGCTCGCACCGAACGAGCCTGTCAGGGGCTGGGTGCTGCACAACCTGGGGCTCGTCCAGTATCAGCTGGGCCGCTACCGCGACGCCGCGTCCAATCACCAAGCCGACCTGGACATTTGTTGCTCCCGAGGGGATGTGCTGGGGGCGGCGCAGGCGCTCGTCGCCCTGGGCGACGCGCAGTGCATGTTCGGTCGACACGTTGAGGCCGCCGACACGCTGCTGAGGGCCCTGTCGATCCTCGATGCTGTCCGCGACGGTCACGTCCACGTCGACGGCGAGGGCACCGGCGCCCTCGCCGACACCAGGCAGAACGCGCACATAAACCTTGGGCGCACCCTCCTGTTCTGGAACCCATCCGAGTATGGGCACTGCGGGATCTGGCACCTGTGTCACGCACTGCGGATCGCCATCGAACGCGACAACCGAGCCGCCCAGCTCGTGGTCTTGAGTAATCTCGCCGCCCTCTACTTGGCCATCTGCCCGGACTGCTACGCCCAATCGGCCCTGAACTGCGCCACCCGCGCGCTCGCGCTGTCCGAACAGGGCGGCGACCCGATCGTTGCCGCCGGTGCCCTGCTCAGTCTGGGCTGGGCGCACCTGGCCCTCGGGGACGGGGCCGCTGGCACCGCGGCACTGCGGCAGGGGCAGGAGGCGTACGCGGCCCTGGGCCGCCCCGAGGCCGACAGAATCCCCTCGCCCATCCGGGAGAGCACCGGCAAGCACGGCGGGGGCTGCCGTGCGGCCGCCGGCGCTGCCGAATGGAGCCGCCCCCTGCACGAATCGGTGCTGGAGGGCGACTACGACGAGCTGGAGCACATCACCTTCTACGGCTTCCGGTACGCGGTGTGGAACTAGTGATCTGAGTCAGAGATTCGGTGGCAGTAGGCGGCGACTTTGTCGAGGATCTCGTCGGCGGTCTTCGTCCAGACGAACGGTCTGGGGTGCTCGTTCCAGTTGGCGAGCCAGGCCCGGATGTCGCGTTCGAGGGCCTGGACGGAGCGGTGGACGCCGCGCTTGAGCTTCTTCTGCGTGAGTTCGGCGAACCACCGCTCGACCAGGTTCAGCCAGGACGCACTGGTCGGCGTGAAGTGCAGGAGGAACCGCGGATGGGCCAGCAGCCACTTCTTGATGTCGGGCGTCTTGTGGGTCGCGTAGTTGTCCAGGATCAGGTGAACCTGCAGATCAGCCGGGACTTCCTTGTCCAGCTTGGCCAGGAACTTTTTGAACTCCGCCGCCCGGTGGCGGCGGTGGAGGGATCCGATGACCTTGCTGGTGGCGACCTCGAGGGCGGCGAAGAGAGTGGTGGTGCCGGCCCGGACGTAGTCGTGGCTGCGGCGTTCTGGAGCCCCGGGCATCATCGGCAGGACCGGCTGGGACCGGTCCAGGGCCTGGATCTGCGACTTCTCGTCCACGCAGAGCACCAGGGCCTTCTCCGGCGGGTCGAGGTAGAGGCCGACGACGTCGCGGACCTTGTCGATGAACAACGGGTCGGTGGACAGCTTGAAGGTCTGGGCCCGGTGCGGCGCCAGGGCGAACGCCCGCCAGATCCGCGAGATGGTCGACTGCGACATGCCCGTCGCCGCAGCCATCGATCTGGTCGACCAGTGGGTGGCGTTCTTCGGCGTCTCCTCAAGCGTCTTGACGATCACCCGCTCGACATCGGCGTCGGTGATCTTCCTGGGGACGCCGGGCCTCGGGTCGTCGCACAAGCCGTCCAGGCCCCGTTCGATGAAGCGGCGCCGCCAGGTGCGGACCGTGTCCGGAGCGATCCGCAGCCGACGGGACACCTCCATGATCGAGTGACCCTCGGCGCACTCCAGCACGATTCGTGACCGCTGAGCCAAAGCCTGGGCCGTCGAACGACGGCGTAACCAGCCCTCCAGCACCGCCCGCTGTGCATCAGTGACCGACAACGGCGGAATCTTCGGACCCGGACGACTCATGCCCAACTAACTATGAATCTCAGACTCAGGTCACTAGAGCGCTCAGGTCAGGCTGCTGAGGATGCGTGCTGAACGGCTGGACCTGCTTGATCCGCTCGGCATACAGGTCTGGGACGGTTTGCAGCTTGTCCCACCGGGCCTTGTTCCAGGTGGCTTCGGTACGAGAGTCCGGGAAGCCGATCATGCGCGGCTTGGACGGCTCCTGGCCATCCAGGTGGGCGAGTTCCCACACGCAGGCATCCAGGGCGCTCCGCAGGGCGTGCAGGGCGTCACCGAGGTAGAGAGACCATTCGTCGGTCGGCGGCGGGACGACAACCTTCACGAGGAACGACACGGTCGTCCGGTCGTCGGAGATGCGGGGTTCCACGGTGTAGGGGGCACTGGTGGCCCACAAGGTAATGCGTGCTCGCAGGTCGGCGAGGTGCTGACTCGCGCGGGCAATCTTCATCTGCGGCCAGGTCGAGAATCGAAGCGCCGTGGTCCCTCCTTGTTCGTCCATGCGTGCAGACGCTACGCGCGGACACTGACACGACGCCTGGCTTTTACCGACCACCGCATGGCTATGTAGACGGCTTTCGAGAACGTCTGTTGCTCAGCGGCGAGAACGCCTGGTTCGACCGGACACTGATGTCGCTGAGATGTGGAAACACCTCGGTGCTTGCTTCGGGGCCACGTTTGTGCAGTGCTTCTGCTAGGCCACCGCGGCGAGCAGCAGGGCCAGAGCGCCGCAGGCATCGAAGACGCCGCACCATTCGGACCACTGCCGGGGCACGACCTGGGCCCTTGCGTAATGGACGGCATCCCAGACGGCGTGGCCCAGCCAGCCGGCCGCGAGGACGAGCAGGGCGAGAGTGCCGTTCAGGAAGAGGGCCGACAGGGCGACGGCGGCGAAGCCTACGAGGCCGGCGAGCTGTCCGGCGAGGACGCCCGGGCGCCGCAGTTCGCCCCGAAACACGCCGAAGAGTAGGTAGAACAGCGGCATCGCGGCGAGGACTCCCGCGAGGAACTCTGGCGCGGGCCGGCCGTCGAGGAAGGTCAGAGCCGCCATGGCCAGGGCGATCAAAGTGGGCCAGCGGTGCGCGATCGTGTGCATCCGGGTGCCTCCCGCGCTCGGGCGTACGGACGAATGTGGGCTAGAACCACTGTCCAAGGCATGCGGGCCGACGGGAAGCGGTGTCCGGCCGCCATGTCCTTTCCCTTGGGGTACCCGTCCTTCCGGCATAGGGTCGGGGCATGGCTGAGAGGCTCATGGTGGTGGTTGGCTACGAGTCGGCCGAGTTGCTGGACATCGCGTGCGTGACCACGACCCTGGCCATGGCCAATGGGATAGGTGCGCCCGAGGTCCCGTACCGGGTGCTCCTCGCCGGTCCGGGTGGCGGTCCCCTCGTCTGCGGCTCGGGGCTCGTCCTGGGCAGTGAGCGGTCGCTGGAGCGGCTGAGCGGCCCCCTCGACACGCTGATTGTCTCCGGCGGTACGGGGTACGAGCGCGCGGCGTCAGACACGCGGCTCGTCGGGCATGTGCGCCGGCTGGCGCGGGAGAGCCGGCGGGTGGCGTCGGTGTGCACGGGTGCGGCGGTACTGGCAGCCGCCGGGCTGCTGGACGGCCGTCGTGCGACCACCCACTGGCGCTTCGCCCGTCTGCTCGCCGAGCGGCACCCGAAGGTGGCAGTGGACCCGGACCCGATCTATGTCCGCGACGGTCACGTCTACACGGCGGCCGGTGTGACGAGCGCCCTGGACCTCACCCTCGCGTTCGTCGAGGAGGACCATGGCCCCGAGCTGGCCCGCCAGGTAGCCCGGGACCTCGTGGTATATCTGCAACGGCCCGGGAACCAGGCGCAGATGAGCCTGTTCACCGCGACCCCGTCAGCCCCTGACGACGGGGTCCGCACGCTCATCGAGCACATCGCGGCCCACCCGGACGACGACCTGAGCACGGCGGCGTTGGCGGCGCGGGCTGGGGTGACGCCCCGCCACCTCACCCGTCTCTTCACGGAGCAGCTGGGCCGGGCGCCGGGCCGCTACGTCCGGCAGGCCCGCACCGAAGCCGCTGCGCACGTGCTCGCCTCGACGACGCTGCCGATGGCGAGCGTGGCGGCGCGCTGCGGCTTCGGCAGCACCGAGGCGCTGCGGCAGGCGTTCACGGAGCGGTTCGGGATCGCCCCGTCCCGCTACCGGGCGGCAATGCGCCCGGCCTGAGACGGGCGGGGCGACCAACAGGACCGAGAGCTTGTCCGGACAGCTCCTCAGCGAGATCTTCAGCAATGTTCCAGACCACCCTCACCGACCCCGCCAGAGGTGGCACTCATTCTGCTCATCGGCCTTCTCCACACCTCTACACGCCGACCAAGTGTTCTCGGAACACGACACCACTCGGGATCCGCCTGATCAACATCTGATTCCCGAACTCGGCATCAATCGTTCTCGCTTCAGACCGACGAAGCCAACCGCAGGATCGGCTCTTCATACGAGCGTCTTACGAGTTGGTGCGTGATAGCAGGTGGGCCGTGTCCGGCCTGTTCAGGGGCTTGTTCAGTCGGTGATGTTGCGGTCGGAGACGAGAGCGGCGATGGCTTGGTAGGTGTCGGGGAGCCGGTCGCGGCAGTGGGTCCAGCGCTGGAGTTGTTTCCAGCGCCTGTGGTCGGCGAGGGCGTGTTCGACGGTGATCCGTCTGGAGGAGTGCTCGTGTCGCTGGCGTTCGTTGTGTTCGAAGAAGGGAAGGGGCGCGCCGGGACGTGGCTTGCGCGGCTGGGTGAGGGCTTTGCCCCGGTGGTCTCTGCTCAGGCCGAGGTAGCCGTCATCGAGGAGGACCTGGACCTGATCGAAGGCGTGGAAGCAGTGGGTGACGCCGGCTGTGCGGGCGGCGGTGGCGTCGTGCATACGGCCCGGCCACAGGGCGTCGGTCCACAAGGTGCGGCCGCGGCCGTCGGCGATGACAGTGGCCTTCATCGTGTTCTGCTTCTTCTTGCCCGACACGAACGCCCGTCGGCCGCCCCGGCCCGCGGTGGGCCTGTGGACCTGGACCTCGGTGGCGTCCAGCCGCAGCTGGACACCTTCGGCCTGGGCGTAGGCGAAGACGTCTTCCAGGGTCCGCAGCCGCAGTCCTGGCCGGTCCGGGACGGCACATCCTCTCCCGGCCAACAGGGAGCGCACCTCACCGACCGCCCGGGTCATGGTGGAACGGTCCACTTCGTACAGAAGAGCCAGGACCGCGTGCGGGAGATCGTGACGCAGATGGATGAGGGTGGCCACCAGCCGGTCCACGAACACCAGCCGATGCCTGGCACCCGCTCCCTGCGCCCGCTTCCTCACACCGCCCCGAGCCTGGTGCCGGCGACCCTCGACCGCGACCACCCACGGCTGAGCCGACTCCGCCACCAGCGATGCCAAATGCGCCTGCGAGACACCTGTGAACAACGGATGCGCCAGGACCGAACGATCCACCATGCCTTCCACCAGCAGAGCATGCCCACCCGCTATCACGCACCAACTCGTTAAGGCCCGTCGCGAAGACGAGAACCGCGTCAACACTCTCGGGTAAGTGGCACCCGGCCAATCTGCGGCCCGGGCTTCACGCGTGGCTGCTTCGTGGCTGGACACCGGGACCTTATGCGGGTGGTCTCCGCTACCAGCGGTCTCCGCCGCCGGACTCGAACCAGGCTGCTCTCCGCTCCGGCAATGGCCCTGGCGGCTTCAACGCCCGCGAGGCTTCCCTCTGGGTCTCTCGCTGCTGCCTGGCTCGTGCAACAGCCTGCTCGCGCCGCTCTTGCTCCCGATTGCGCTGCCGCTCGTGGTCGGTATGAGGTGCTGGGCGACCCTGCTGCTGGACCCGCTCCCATACCTTTCCGCTCTCAAGCTCCGCCCGCACCCTCTCAGCGACCTCGATGCGACCGCAGCCCCGGCATCGATAGCCGATACCTGGATATGGCTTCCTGCGAGCAGGCTTGCTGCACCCTGGCCGCCCGCACCACCCAATGTCCGACATTCGCTCCCCCTCCAAGTCGGGCTCGTACCGTACTAGCCGCTGCCGCTGCCCGCTATGCCCAGGCGGCCACCCAATGCACTGGAAGGTGAAAGGCTCGACCTGACCGAGCTTCAGTGCCTGGCCCGCGCCACCACCACGCCGTACATCGGCCGCTCCGTCCTTACGGACCGGATCGCGGTCGAAGAATGGCAGCGGCGACGCCTCGGGGCCTACGTCGAGCGATGACCTTCGAACCGTCCACTGGGCCGTGACTGACTCCCAAACTCATTGACATTGATCAAGGAACCGACCCACGCAGTACCTCCCGAAGCCGTCGATAAACGACTCCCGTTCTCGGGTTCTGGCTCAGCTTCCGTGCTGAGTGACGCTCCGTTACGACTGGACGGGGAGCGGGCAGAGCTGCCCTGCGCCCGACTGCTCCTTCAAGGGCCACGCCCTGGCCGTCGCCGCCGGATCTACGGCCTGCGGGTCCATCCCCGCGGGCGCAGGGAGCAGAGGAAGGCGTTCCCGAAAGCCTCCAAGGGCAAGGGTCCCTCCCCACAGGCGCGGGGAGCAGAGCGCCGCGCGGCGGCCGACCGGATCGGTTAGGGGTCCATCCCCGCGGGCGCGGGGAGCAGTGACCGCCGGAGGCCTTCGCCCTATCCGGCTTGGGTCCATCCTCGCGGGCGCGGGGAGCAGCTGCCGGGGGCGACGACATTCTTCCCGCATCCGGGTCCATCCCCCGCGGGCGCGGGGAGCAGACGAAGCGACCCCGGAGGTCCCGCATTCGCCCGGGTCCATCCCCGCGGGTGCGGGGAGCAGGACTCCGCCGAAGGCGCCAGCCAGCTGACCCTGGGTCCATCCCCGCGGGTACGGGGAGCAGGCTCGCCGTTCTCATCCCGGGGCGTGACGGTGTGGTCCATCCCCGCGGGTGCGGGGAGCAGTCTTTCTGACCTGCAGTTCTACCCCACCAACAGCTCCCCCGGAACCACTTTCACCGAAACGGATAAAATGCCCACAACGGATTCCGGTGCCCATCAGACGACAGGCCACTTCCACCAGCACGGCAAGCAGTTGGCCAGGGTGACGGCCGCCACGCTCTTCTAGCCAGTGAGCCGAAGCCGGTGCTCTTCGGCCCGGGCAGTGGCAGCACCCTCCCGCGAGTCGAACGACTGGTGGCACCACGACGGGACGTTCCGCCGGCCCACCGCAGCGGCGAAGAGGTACCCGATCGGCCGGGAACGGGAGGCGTACATCGACGAGGCCGCCTGACCCGCGGCGGCAATGCCCAAGGATCTGGTGGCGCGGGTCTGTCAAACGAGCGGTGTAACTCAGGTAGTTGGAACTACTGGCGGGCTGCCGAGAGGCGGCGCGCGGTGGGGCTGTCCTACTTGGCCGGCAGACGGAGCATCGGTTCGAAGGCCGCGTCCTCCTTGCCCTTGACCGAAGGGAGGAAGCCGTCCGGGACGGTGCGGGCGGCTGTGGTGAGGAGGCGGGCCAGGACCTCGGGCTCGGTGGCCGGGGGGGGGGAGGCGGAGGGCGGCGAGGAGGCGGTCGCGGACCTCGGGGTGGTCCGGGTTGTCCTCAAGGTAGTCGGCGTTGAGCGCGGGGGGACGGAAGCCGGCCAGGGCGTCGTGCCAGGAGGGGAGGACGATGGCCAGGGTCAGGGCCTCGGCGAGGGACTCCGCGATGAGGGAGGCCTGGCCTTCGGAGTCGGTGTAGAGGACGGGGCGGGCGCGGTCGGAGCCGGCCGGGCCGCAGAGGTAGTGGGTACCTCCCGCGTTGCAGCCGGCCACGGGCTCCACCGGGAGGCCGGCCGGGAGGGTGATCGACTCGATGGGGTCGGTTCGCGTGAGGTCGAACTCGCCGTCGCAGGCGAGGTACGCCTCGATTTCAGGCTCGGCGGCGATCCGGCGGAGCAGAGCCTCGTCGGAGAGGGCGGCCGGGTTGAGACCGCGGGCGGCTTCGGGGGTCAGGGGGTGGCCTGCGAGGACGTGGCGAACGGTGTCGAGGGGGACGGGCCGCCCGTAGTCCTCTTCGAAGTGCGCCTGGACGGCTTCGGGGGAGCGATCGGTGAGGAGGCGGAAGAGGTGCCCGGAGCCGTCCGGGTCCGGGCTGCCCGAGGGGAACTCGATGCCCGAGCCGGTGCGCCAGGCGCTGGCGCCCGTCTCCCACCACAGGCAGGCGGTGACCCGCGGGGCGCCGAGGCCCTCGTCGACGAAGGCCGGGTCGTCCAGGAGCGGGCGCAGCGCGGCGGGCACCTCGTCGATGACACCGGGCCAGACCTGTTCGTCATCCGTGCCGTACGGGCTCATTTCCGACTCGTGGTCGAAGCCGCGGACGAGCACACCGGCCGGGTTGAACAGGGCGGAGAAGTCGTCACCCGAGCCGTTGTCCATCAGGGCCGCCTGTGTCCCAGGCCCCCAGGTGGTGGAGAAGGAGTAGCAGGAGAACCGCGGGTCGCGGCAGATCGCCTGGTCCAGCACGGCCAGCGCGCGCAGATGCGCGCGGAGCCCGGCGGGGTCCGGGAGGAGAGCGGCGGTCGTGTACACGGTGTCCATGGGCTCATGCAAACAGCCGGCACTGACATCCAGGACGGCGGTTCGGTCACACCCGCTCTCTCACTCAGGGAACGAAAAGCCCAGCTCACGCAGGCGGGGCAAGCACACTGCGAGGCATCGCTCCACAGACGCGGCATCGGTTCACACAAGGACGTCCTCGAGCAACGGCGCTCCACGCCTTGGTGCCGCCGACCTGCTCGACCAGGTAGCGCATCTGCGCACCGGCCGACTTCGGCACCGGGCGGGTGAAGGCCCTGTGTACCGCGGCGTCCAGGCCGTCTGCGAACCTGCTCATCGCCTCTGCTCTCCCCTACTCGCCGTTGTCGGCACCGACGACGGTACCGCCCTTGACGGACCGGGCCGGATCGGGATCCGGAGCGTCGGTCCCCTCTCGTGGACCTCCTTGCCGTCCGGCGTTTTCCGCGCCGTTTGCGCCGCCGGCCGGGTACGGCGCGGGATCAGCGTCCGTACGCCTTGCGGCACCACTCCCCCGCGCCCATGGGCGCCTGAATCTGCTGCGCCTGACGGCACAGCTGCCGCATCTGCGGCGCCTGACCGGCCGTCGGCTGCCGGCCCGGCGCCGTGCTCTTCGCCGGGCGGCGGGTCGTCGGCGTGGTCCGGCGGGCGGCTCCGGCAGGGGCGGGCCGTGCGGCTGTGCGCGCCCCCGCCGCGGCGGGCGCGGGAACGAGCGCGGTCCTCGCCAGGGCGCGCCCCGGAGGAGCGCCGGGCGGCCGGGGGTCGGTGACGTCGAGCGCTTCGCGGGGCGCGGCCGGGGCCGGGCCGGCCGGAGCGGGGAGCGGGGCCGGCGGTCGGGCGTCGGCAGGCGCGAGAGCGACGGGCCGGCGGGGCGGGGGCCGGGGTGTGGGGGACGGCCACGCACCCGCTCACGAGGAGCGCGGCCAGGGCGGCGAAGAGGGTGCGACGGGGGTGCATGAGGCCACGCTCCCGCAGGAGGGACACGGCCTGGTGGTGGCGCGGCCCGGATCCACCGTGACTAGTGACCGCGCGGCCAGCGCCCCCGGGGCGGCGGGGCGGTGGAACGGCGGTACGCCCGCCCGGGGTCCGGGCGGGCGCACGGGGCGGGCAGGTCAGGCGGGGGCCTTGGAGGTGAGGACGGGGTGGTCGATGTGGTGATGCTCGACGTCCACGCCGTGCTCACCTTCCCCGTCCTCCCAGATCAGCTGGGCGACTGTCTCGGCTACGGCCACACTCCTATGCCTGCCTCCCTTGCTCTCTCCCATTGCGAGTTGTTGCTTCGAACCGGCCAAACATGTAGCGCCCAGCGTGGGGTACGGAGCGCCACCCACCTTCTACCACCCTAGAAATCCAAGGGTTTCCAAGCATTGCTAGAGGCTTCCGGAGTGGCTAACCTGACGGCATGACAGACACCGCGACCACCAACCGCTGCCACTGCGGCTGCCAGACCGCCATCGGCTACGGACGCACCTTCGCCGCCGGTCATGACAAGATCGCCGAAGCCGCCTACCTCGCCGTCCACCACAACGGCTCCGTTGCCGAGCTCCTCAAGAGCCAGGGCTACGGCCCCGACAACCCCGTCACCGACGCAGCCGTCGAAGCGGGCGCCTGGAAGAAGTGCGACCACTGCGACTACAAGGGCGCCCCTGAAAGCATCCGCAACCACATGGCCAAGGTGCAGAAGGCTGAGAACACCCAGCGAGAGTCCCTGGAGAAGTCTGTTCGCGCGCTCGGCGGAACCTGGGACCCGAGCCGCGGAATGCAGACCCTGCGAGATGCCGGTTACCACCCCTCCGAGAAGTACATCCGAGAGGTGTACCGACGACTGGCGGACAGTGGCCTGCTGGAGAAGGTGGATGAGCACCGGGCCATCTACTTCGTCATCGAGAAGTAGGGCTAGCAACTGAGCCTCTTTCATCCTGTGCTGGAGGGTGAAATGGGCAGGTCAGCGGGGGCGGTGACGAGGCAGGGCCCCTCGTCGTTGGCGTGGTGATTCCACTCATCACACCGGCGACCGAAGGGGCCCTGAAGGTTTCCGTATCCTGCCATGCTCGACGTCCCTCACGAGCTCGTCGAGCATTTCGCCTGGCTGCTGCACGAACACCGCCAAGCCCGCAACACCCGCCGGCGCAAACTCGGCTGCTTCAAGCAGGCGTTGCTCACGCTGGTGCACCTGCATAAGAACGAGACGTTCTCGCAGCTCGGGGCCGGGGTTTCGGGATATCCCGGGCCACCGCCTGGCGGTACGTCGACGAGACCTTGGACGTGCTGGCGGGCTGGGCGCCGGGCCTCCACGAAGCGCTCACCGGTCTCGGTGAGGACGATCACGTCATCGTTGACGGCACGCTGATCCCGATCGATCGCATCGCTGCGGACGAGCCGTACTACTCGATGAAGCATCGCAAGCACGGGATGAACGTGCAGGTCATTACCCGCCCCGACGGCACACCGCTCTGGTTCTCCCGCGCGACACCCGGCCGGACCCACGACCTGACCGCGGCCCGCGCCCACAGCCGTCGTCCAGACCTGCCTCACCCGGCAGATCCTCGTCCTCGCCGACCGCGCCTACCAGGGCGCCGGCGCCACCTTCCGCACGCCGTACTACCACCACCGTGAACAACCAGAGCACTACCAGCAGTTCAACCGAGACCACGCTCGATTCCGAGCCCCCGGCGAACGCGCTTTCGCCCGGCTGAAGTCCTGGCGACTGCTCCGCCGGGCCAGATGCTCCACCCGACGCATCAGCACTATCGTCCAGGCCGTCCAGACATTGCTGACCTGCAACTATTCAGGATGAAAGAGACTCACTGAAGCGTGTATGAAAGCGGACCTACCGCAGTCGTCGTCGGCAGTCACACTCAGCCGACTGCCTCCTGTCGAATCCGAGGCTGTCATGACCGGACCGGTCCTCCAGGCCGCATGACTCAGCCTGTGACCCGAACCTGCATCCGACTCGCCGGGCTTCCGTCTCGGATACCGTGTTCCTCTATGGGGTGCCATAACGGATGCGGCGCCCCCCCCCCACCGGAGGTAATCAGCGTATGAGTTCAAAGCGCAGCAAGAATCCAGCCCTGCCCGTACTTGACGACGCGTTCCGACTCGAGTCGGTCAAGGACGCCGAAGAGTCCGTCCGTGACTTGGCCGCGCGGCTGGCCACCACCGAGCTGCGCCGCGTTTCCCACCCGGGCCGGGTCACCTGGGAGCCCACTGATCAGGCCGAGCCCGTTCCGGTCCCGCCGACTGTGGTCGACGGTGAGGGGGACCTGTGGCTGCGGGACCGGGGCACTGGCACCTGGACCATGCCCGAGTTCAACCCGAAGGAGTTCCCGGACCGCTGTGGCGAGGTTCTGACGTGGAACGAGCTCGCCTGCGAGTTCGGCCCGCTTACCGCACTGGCCGACGACCGCCGCATCGGCGGCGGCCGGCGTCGCTGACCGCGCAGCCTTCGCGCGGACCGCAGTGCAGAAATCATGTCTCGATCCTGCACTCCCCTGGGGTCAGGCAGACTCAGGAACGCCGGATACAGACCAGCCCGGGAATCGCCCTCAGCACCCCGCTGACTGTCCTCCACAGCCCCTGTTCCTGATGCGCTTCCCTGCCCAAGCGACCGAGGAGTCACGCAGGCTAAGCGTCTCTGCATGGCGGTGGCACCCGGCCTGCCGCTCCGTGGGGCGACCGCGCGGGAGACGACAGTGCACCACCACGGAGGAGGGCCGCGCGCAGTCACGCAGCCCTCGTCCGGTGCGTGTCCGTTGCCTCTGGGACGCCGGCCTGGCTTCCGCCGTTCGGGTCGCACGCTACCGAACTGTCGGCAAACGGAGCCGATCTGGGTGCCCGCAGTCGGAGGCTGGGAGGGTTAGGCCGGGGTGATGTTCTCCGCTTGGGGGCCCTTCTGGCCCTGCGTGACGTCGAACGTCACCATCTGGCCCTCCTGGAGCTCACGGAAGCCCGAGGAGTTGATCGCCGAGTAGTGGGCGAAGACGTCCGGGCCGCCGCCGTCCTGGGCGATGAAGCCGAAGCCCTTCTCCGCGTTGAACCACTTCACAGTTCCCGTAGCCATGTCCATGCCTTCCAGTCGATGAACGCCGCCCACACGGTTGCGGGAGGCGGAGGTGATCGCCCTGGTTCCTGCGGCACAGCACAGCAAAAAAGCCCAAGCTGGAGGCATGGGCAAAGGGAAGATCCGAACCACGACAGCTAACAAGGACAGTACGCGCCCGCACTCACTGTCACCACAGAAAACGCTTCCCGCTTCACGCCTCGCCCTGTGCGGGGGATCGGTGTCTGGCGGGCGCGCTGTTCTCAGGCTGCGGTCTGCGGCTTTGCCGTTTCGGCGGCGCGGCGGTATTCGGCGTTGATGCGCTGAGCCTCTTCGAGCTGGTCCTCAAGGACGATGATGCGGCAGGCGGCTTCGAGGGCGGTGCCCTGGTCGACGAGTTCACGGGCGCGGGCGGCGATGCGCAGCTGGTAGCGGGAGTAGCGGCGGTGGCCGCCCTCGGAGCGCAACGGGGTGATCAGCCGGTGCTCGCCCAGGGCCCGCAGGAAGGCGGGAGTGGTGCCGAGTATTTCGGCGGCCCGGCCCATGGTGTAGGCGGGATAGTCGTCGTCGTCGAGTCGGCCGTACGAGTCATCTGCTGTCATCTGCACCTCTCTCTGGAACGCGCGGAGGGGCCCTGGTGCCGTACTGGCACCAGGGCCCCGAAGGAACTACTACAGCACCTGCCGGCCCTGATACTGCGCCGGCCTTCTGTGTCCGCGTACCCGACCTGCTTGCTGTCGGGCGTGCGGGGATCGCGGTTGCTTGACCGGAGACCACCTCACTATCGATGTCCTGCGGTACCCGGACTCAAGTCTTCCGTCCGGGCGATCCTGACGGTGCTTCGTTCCTCCGTTCTTCCCTCGGTGATCAACTACCTACCACTGCGGTACTGCTGGTACTGCTCTACTGCGGGTACTGCTGGTGATGCGAACCGCTCAGTGACCTGTGACAGCGCCACTCTTCGGCAGCCAGCCCCGTTGCCCGTCCTGCGTCTGCTCTGGCTTGGAACCCCACTGCCGAACTTCCCGATGCGCGCGCCCGCAGCCGACGCCTTCACCAGGGGTACCGCTCCATTACTTCACTGCTGTGAACTGCGCACTCACGGGTACCGCACATGCCATGACCACGGTCCCGCGCGGCGGCCCCTGATCACTGCGGGCCACCTGGTCCGGCCGCCAGTCCCGTCGCCGTCCTGCAACAACCCTGGCTTCGAAACTCCGCCGCCGCACCGTCCTGCGAACTGCAACTACCTGTACTGCTGGTACTGCTTGCCGGCAGTTCGTCTCTGCCAGGCCTTGCTGTCCTTCTCGGCTACGGAAGAAACCATAGCCCTGCCACTGCCCAATGTCTACTGTGGCCGATACAGATTTTCGTGTGCCTGACGGTGAGGTAATCAGCTTCGGGCAATGACGCGGGCGGGGCGCAGGGCGGTCGCACCTGGTTGATCGCTGCTTCTCGGGGCAGATGCGGCGGGCGAGAGGACCGGGCATGAGTGATCCGCAGACCAGGGGGATCCGATGGAAACGACGAGCGTCGACATCGCGATCGACCACCCTGCGGGTTCCATCGCCCGGGCGCGTGACAGGGCCCGGTCCTTCCTCGACGGGCTCATGCCGGCGCTCGCGTCCTAGGCCGCCGACACCGTGGTCCTGGCGGTCTCGGAACTCGCCACCAATGCCCTGCGGCACGGCGGCGGCATCTGCGTCCTGGACCTGACCGCACACCGAGACAGCATCGAAGTGGCCGCAGGCGACCCCAGCCCCCAGGCCCCCCGCATGCGTACCCCCGACCTCGACGGCGGAACTGGAGGCTTCGGGTGGCCCATGGTCAACCACCTCGCCCGCGCCACCGCTGTGTCCCGCCACAGGGCCGGCGGCAAGACCGTAAGCGCCCTACTCCCCCGCCAAGGGTGTCCGCCAGTAGGTCATCGGACTCGTGGGCTTCGAGGGCGGGTGCTCCAGTGGTAGAGCGCCCAGGCGCATCGGACCATGCAACGGACCGTGATGACGGTGGCGGCCAGGGCGAGGAAGAACTTGACGGCCGCTTCCCCTCCGTTCGGTGCAACGTCGGCGCTTGCCGAAGTTGTTCATCCAGGAGTTCGTGCGCTCGACGACCCACCGCCCGTTGGTCTGGATCGGGGTTTTCGCGCCGCGCTGGGCGATACGGGCGTCGTTTCTTCGGCGGCGCGGCGGCCGACCGGATCGCCGCCGCCCTCGGCACTCCGAACCGGACCATTCACGGCGAGCCGGCGAACGTGACGGCGTTCGTGGTCCGCCGGTTCGTCGACCGCGGCCTCCTGTCCGACCTGAGCGCGAACCCGGACGGCACGCTGCACCATCCCGGCCAGGCCGAGGAGGTCTGCCGGCGCGAGGACCTGGCGGACCTGGTCGCCGCCGAGATCCCGCTCGGGCCGGACCAGGCCGCCGCCCGGCTCGGGGTGCGACCTGCCGAGTTCAACCACGTGGTCCGGCTCGGATGGGTCCGCCCCTCGCAGCCGATCGAGGTCCGCTTCGGCACCAGCCGGGCCGGGGCCGTCAACGTCGCGCTCTACACCACCGCGTCCCTCGACGCGGTGCCCGCCGAAACCCCGAGGTCGACTGGGAGCAGGTGCGCACCATGGAGAAGGGCCGGCGCTCCCCTCTCGCGGCGCTGCGCCCGCAGGCGGCGCCCGTACCGGCGTAGGTCTCCGAGGTCCGTACGCCCGCCCGCGTCCCGCAGCGCCCGGAAGGACAGTCTCGGACGCGGGCGTTCTTGCGTGCCGCTCACGCCTGTCCGGCCGCCGGCTCCCACAAGGGTCGGGCACGCCCGGTCCCGCTGCAGTGGAAGCACCGGCCGCCTCCCGGCGAGCTGCGGGCGCCGACGGTGCCGGCGGCGTGGCGGAAGAGCCGGATGAGGTCCGCGGTGTGCGCCTCGTGGAGCGGGAGCTCCTGCCGTCTGCCGAGCGTGACCTCCAGCGCGACGCCGGGGCCGGTGAAATGGGCCTGCATGCCCCCGGTGAGCGCACGGAGCGTCTCGTTCACCTCGCGCATCGACTCCGCGCCGGTCAGCTGCACCCGGGCCGCGAGGACGGTGTCGGCGACCGCGGCGAAGGACAGCAGCCCGGCCGGGCGGGCGAGTAGTCCGACGCGGCCCACAGGGTCGGGATGGGAGGCGGTGGTGAGGATGGCGACCTGCTCGTGCCGTACGTGCACCAACTGCCGCGCGGGAGCGGAAACCTGGGCCGCCCTCCGGCCGCGGGCTGAAGGCGGTCGCCCCACGACAAGGGCCGGCCGCACGCATCGGGGGAATTCCGCGTACGGCCGGCCAGGGGCGTTATCCAGGCACTCCACCACACTGCCTACCCCCACACCACCGGCCAAACCGACCACCACGACCAGGCGGGGATGCGCGGAGGCGGGCCGCCGACGAGGAGGCCCAGGACGCGAACGAGGCCGGGCGGGCCGGCGGCCCGTTCGACGGCCGACGCGAAACCAGGCCCCGCGGGGACTCGGCCACGGAACGAGCCGTATACGACTCGGCGCGGGCCGCGGCGAGCGCTTGGTCGTCCGCGCCGGTCAGCCGCAGGTCCTCGCGGACGGCCATCGCCCGGCAGTGCGCGGCAACGGCGGAGGCGAGCGCGGTGACTCCGGCGAGCGCACGGACGGTGCGGTGGTCCGCGCGGGCTTCGGCGCGGCCGGCGCCCCTGCACCCACCCCGGCAGCGTTGAGTGGACAAGCGCACGAGGGTCAGATGCGGATATCCGTATCTGCGCCGTCGTCAGGCTTCGGTCTGCGCCTGGAACCTTGCCAGCTCCGTTTCGTGCCTGGCCCCGTCCGGCTCGCACAGGCGATCCGTACGTACAGGCGGAGCGGGAAGGGAGAGGAGGGCGGCCCGGTGGTACTGCTCCCAGAGCGCGCTGGGCACCGGGCCTGGCCCGCGCACGTCATATCGGCGCGGGCTGCCCCGACCCTACCGGGGCGCGGGGAGGCGGCCGGTGGAGAAGGAAAGCCGGTCCCCGCGCGTGCGGGGAGCCGACAAGGGAGCCGTCCGCCCTACGTACGCCTTCGGATGCGTTCCCGCGCAGGCGGGGCGCAGAGGTCCGAGAATCTGCTCGGGACCGGAACTCGGGGCCGGCGCGCGGCAGGCAGAACTGGAGAGGGCGCGGGAGGTCATTCTCTCCGGCCACAACCTCGCCCGGCTCTTGAGGGCCCTGCCGAGGGGACCGCGGAGGACGACGTCGCGGCCTCCGCTCGCTACAGCCGCCTCTACGAAGAGCCCGTCGCGTTCGTGGACCTGATCGTCCCGGACGTCGAGGCCTGGCGCAGCACGGGTGTCCGGTTCCGCATCGACGACAGCGTGGATGTGGCGTACGCGAGGCGGCTCGCCGCCGGTCGGGACCAGAGCGAGAGACGGCGCTCGCCCCGGATCTCCCGCCCTCGCAGCTCTTGCATGCTCTATGCCATACCCCATAAGTTACCGACAGGTAGCTGATTCGTTGTCCGGGACCATGTCGTCGTCGGGAGGTGCTGGGCAGGTGAGTCCGCGCAGGAGTGAGAGCCGTGACCGGATGGTCCTCAGCGCCGCCGCGCTGCTGCGTGAGTACGGGGCGAGCGCGACCAGCATCGACCGGGTGCTCGCTCACAGCGGAGCCCCCCGGGGTTCGGTGTACCACCACTTCCCCGGCGGGCGGGCGCAGCTCATCGACGAGGCGGTGGCCTTGGCGGGGGACTTCATCGCGGGCCTGATCGATGCCGCGATGCAGGCGGACGATCCGGTGGAGGCGGTCGACGCGTTCTTCGCGCTGTGGCGCGACCGGCTCGTGGAGAGCGGTTTTCGGGCCGGGTGCCCGATCGTGGCGGTGGCCGTCGAGACCAACGACGACGCACCCCGGCTCGCCCGCTCCGCCGCCGTCGTCTTCGCTCGCTGGCAGGAAGCCCTCGCAGGACTCCTCGTCCGGCACGGGCTGCCAGAGGAGCGCAGCCGCCGGCTCGGCGCCTTCATCATCGCCGCGGTCGAAGGCGCGGTGATCATGTGCCGGGCCGAGCAGAGCACCGCCCCGATCGAGGCCGCCGCCGCCGAGATCCACGACCTGCTCCTCCACACCCTGCGCGACCGCCCGGGCACTGGGTCCGGGCCCCGGCCCAAGGCGTAGCTCGCAGACCTTGACCCACGTCAGATCAGTAACGAAGGAGTCGCCATGCCCTCGCTCGACCGCCACGACAACGTCTTCGTCCTCGACCTCGGAGACGGGGAGAACCGCTTCCACCCCGACTGGATCACCGCCGTCGGTGCCGCGCTCGACGAGGTGGAGAAGGCGGAGGGGCCCCGCGCCCTGGTCACCGCCGCCACGGGCAAGTTCTACTCCAACGGGCTCGACCTGGAGTGGCTGTTCGCCCACGCCGACCAGCACCAGGACTACGTCGTCTCCGTCCACGAGCTGTTCACACGGATGCTGTCGCTACCGGTGATCACCGTAGCCGCGCTGCAGGGGCACACCTTCGCCGCCGGCGCCATGTTCTCCCTGGCCCACGACTTCCGTGTCATGCGCGCCGACCGCGGCTACTGGTGCCTGCCCGAAGCGGACATCAACATCCCCTTCACCCCCGGCATGGCCGCCCTCATCCAGTCCCGCCTGGCGCCGCAGACCGCGCACACGGCCATGCTCACCGCCCGCCGCTACGGCGGCACCGACGCCGAGGCCGCCGGCATCGTCGACCAGGCCGTCGCCGAGGACGCCGTGCGCTCCACCGCGATCGAGATCGCCCAGGCACAGGTGCACAAGGCCGGCGACACCCTCGGAACCATCAAGGCCCGCATGTACGCCCCGGTCCTGGCCACCCTGCGCGACACTGTCGCCCCGCTCGGCTGAACCGGCACCTCACCGACCGCACCGCACCGCCCTCGGAAGCTTCGCCCGGGGGCGGACCGTCCCATCGTCCACCGCCCGAGGAGACAGGGCTGATGAGCGCCTACGAGGCGGCCAACCGAATCGTGGCAGGCTTTCCTTCGTCACTTCGACCTGGAGCACACCTTCCGCTTCTCGAAGCAGACCCTCAGACAGGCCACCCCGAAACTCCACACCCCCGAGGCGGCTGACCGCTGGACCGGGATCCTGATCGTCGCCCACCCCCAGCTCCGGCTCACCCGGCCCCTCGCTGCGGACCTCCGCCGACCCTGGGAGAAACCGACCACCTCCAACCGGCCCGGGCCCGCCGAGGGTTCTGGAACGTTCGCACCCACCTCGCCTGCCCGGTCCGTGTTCCCGAACCCCGAGGAGCCGGCCCCGGACGGCCAGCCGGCGCCAAGAACAAGCATCTGTCACCCCGCTACGACATCGGCAAGACGGTCAAACGCCCCGAGACCCTCAAGGCCATCGGCAAACCCGGCAGATCTCGGTAGATGAAGCACAAGCTCAGGGAGTGTCGTCCGGATCAGTGAAGACGCAGAACTCGTTCCCTTCGGGATCGGCCATCACATGCCAGTCGATCTCCTGGCCAGGTGCCCGCACCACTGTGGCACCCATGGCGACCAAGCGGTCGGGAACCCCCCACACGTCCAGGTGCATGCGGTTCTTGAACGTCTTCCGCTCTGACACCGGGTTGATCCAGATGAGCGGGCCGCTTCCCGTCTTGTCGACGATGGGCACCGGCCAGTGCTGTGGCCGCGCGCTGCCGTCGGCCATGACACTCCGCTCGTACCCGAGCGCCGCGCACCACCAGTCGGCGAGGGCCTGGTGGTCGACGGCATCCAGAGCCAAATCCTTGAAACGGGCCGGAGCCGCATTCTCGTTCTTCATACGCGTCATGGAAGCACCACGCGGGCGCGGACGCTCCGGAATCACCGCGCGGGCCAAAGGGCGCCACCTGTCTTCCCTCGCGGGATCGAGCCTGCTGCCCCACACCAGCGCTCCACCGACCAGGCCGAGCCTGTCCCGGGCCGCCAGGTCCGGGGCCTCGAGCATGTCGGCGACGTCCTCCAGATACGTGGTCAGCGTGTCCAGCTCGTCGCCGGACCCTTCGTTGTAGCGGGACCAGCGGCCCAGGTACTCGGTCGACGCGTCCAGGTACAGGCCCGAGGTGTGATCCGCCGGGCCGTAGGAGATCCACACGGTAACCGCAACCGGCGGGCGCCTCGGCGCGCCGACCAGCAGCTGCTTCCTGTCCGACCAGCCCACTGAGAAGGGGAGGGGCAGGGATGCTCTCGCCCCTGCCCCTCCCCTTCTCGCTGGCGCGTGCTACTCGGACCGGGAGGGCCGCTCCGAGGCCGACCAGAATCCCTCCACCTGGATGCCACGCCAGTTCGGCCAACGCATCCGCGTTGTCATCGGTAGACGGAGCACACTGCCAAGCCGCCTACGCGTACGCGAGGGCCTGATTCACCCATGGGGAGTGCAGCAGGGCGTCTTCGGCAGCCAGCGCACGCGGTCGGGCAGTCACCTGAACGGCGTACGCCAAGAGGGCCGGCAGCCATTCCTGTGCGTTCCGGGGAAAGGCCCCTTCCACCCCGGAACCGAGGAGAACCATGGGCATCAACGAAGAGATGCAGAACAAGGCAGAGCAGCTCAAGTACAGGGCAGAGCGGGCCAAGGAGAAGCTTCAAGGCACGCAGGATGAGGCGCAGCAGCGCGGCCAGAGCGAGCAGGAAAGGCTGCGGCAGCGCGAGGAGGAGGCGCGCCGGCGGGGGAACTTCGAAGACATCGAGGACTAGGCAGTGTCTTCAAGTGATGGACATGAGCCACGCTTCATACCCTGTTCCGTCGGTGGGCGGCGGACGGCACTTTCGACCGAATGCTCCAGGTCACCTGGGCCGGGACGGACGCGGCCGACACGATGCCGCGCCACTGCTTGAGGCGGTTGAAGCACCGTTTCATGACGTTGCGCTGCTTGTAGAACTGCTTGTTGAAGACTGGTGGACGCCCGCCTCGGCTGCCGCGGCAGAGCCGGTTGCGGATCTGGTCGGCCCGCTCGGGGACAGTGTGGCTGATACCGCGGCGTCGCAGCCAGGTCCGTATCGCGCGCGAGCTGTAACCCTTGTCGCCCAGTACGTGGGTGGGTCGCACTCGGGGACGGCCCGGGCCCGTGCGAGGCACCCGGATTGCCTCCATCACAGTGGTGAACTGAGTGCAGTCGTTGGTGTTGCCGCCTGTGAGCACAATGGCGAGCGGGCGCCCGAAGGCATCGCAGGCCAGGTGAATCTTGCTAGTCAGGCTGCCTCGAGAGCGTCCGGGCGCGGGGCTGCGGCGCCCCCTTTTCGGGCCCCGGCGGCATGCTGGTGGGCGCGTACGACGGTGGAGTCAACCGACACCAGCCAGTCGACCCCTCCCGCCGCGTCCGCCCGGGCCTGAGCGGCCTGAAGCATCCGCTCGAAGGTGCCGTCCAGGGCCCACCGGCGAAAGCGGGTGTGCAACGTGTGCCAAGGGCCGTACCGCTCAGGCACATCCCGCCAGGCCGTGACTGTCCGGAACTTCCACACGATGCCGTTGAGCACGGTTCGATCGTCCGACCGCTTCCGCCCACGCAAGGACTCGGGCAACAGAGGGCGGAGGAACTCCCATTCCTCATCGGACAGTTCATGTCGACGTATCACCCGACCATGATCCATCATTCAAGATCAATTGAAGACACGACCTAGGCACCCCAGTGCTCCAGCGGGGGCCGTGCCGGACACCAGTGGGCACAGACCGCCTACGTATCTCGCGCTCTTGTGTCGGCTCCTTGATCAGCACATAGCCAAAGGCGTTGCGGCAGGTGGGGCCCTAGAGGTTGTCCCGTAAATGATCTGAGGCATGCAGGCTGACCTGCTTGTTTGCCTGTCATCCGGTGAGGGTGAGGTTGTACAGGCGGGCGATGCCGAGCATGGCGTGGTGGACGCCGTCGCCCTTGAGGCGGCAGTCGCGGAGGACCTTCCAGCTCTTCATGCGGGCGAAGGTGTGCTCGACGCGGGCCCGCACCTTGCGGTGGGAGGCGTTGTGCTCCTCCTTCCAGGTCGGCAGTTCCTCGTCCTTGTGCCGGTGGTAGTGCGGGATGGCCAGCCCGGTGCCCCGGTAGCCGCCGTCGGCGATCACCGTGGGGGCGGTGCCGACGGCGGCCTTCGCGCCGGATTCCTCCCAGGCCCCGCAGTCGTTGCGGTTGCCGGGCAGCGGCCTGCCGATGGCGACCACGAGGCGGGTGTCGGCGTCGATGACGACCTGGTGGTTGGTGGAGTAGCGGTAGTTCTTGCTGGAGGCGGCCACGGCCCGGTCGCGGGTGGGGACCGGCGTGCCGTTCACGAGGAGCACGGTGTCCTTACGGAACCGCCGCCGGGGTTGGAGGGCGAGAGCCGGCCCAAGGTGGGCGACGATCCGGTCGGCCGCCGACTTCGAGACGCCGAACAGGGAGCGAGTTGACGCAGGGTGAGATTGGTACGCCAGTATGCGGCCACCAGCAGCACCCGGTCCTCCAACGGCAGCGACCACGGCCGACCCTTGCGGACCGGATCAGCCCCCTCACGCCGCAGCGCGGTGATCAACTTGTTGAACTGCCAAGGGCTCAGCCCGGTGAACGGACCTATCCACGAGGGCTCCGACGCCGTGATCACACCAGCCACCGCAAGATCATCTCATCTCTGGCCAGCAGTTACGGGACAACCTCTATCGCGCGCCCCGAAGGACATCGCGCCTTCGGGGCGCGCACCGCCAACAACCCGCGTGTACGTGGACACGCCGCAAAAAGCCCGGATTGTGATCGTGTTACGAGCTCTACGCAGAACAGTCGATGACTTTGGGCGGCGATAGGAGTCTGATGGAGGACACCTGATCTCTGGAGGCCGCCTTATGGCTGAACCACACGTTTCGGAAACTCGGAAAGCTCTGGAACGGGCGATCCACGCCGAGCGGTTGGCGCTCGCTCAAGACCTCACCGAACTCAGCGAGGCCCAGTGGGCGAAGGCATCACTGTGTGAACGCTGGACGGTGGAGGAGGTCGTGGCCCATCTGACGGCAGGAGCCAGTACGGGGATGTGGCGCTGGCTGCTGAGCATGCTGGCCGCGCGGTTCGACCCCGACCTGCACAACGACCGACGACTTGCACAGCACCGTGGTGCCACACCTGAAGAGACCTTGCGGCGATTTCGCGCGGTGGTCGCCGGGCCCGCCGGGCCGACAGGACACACTGCGGCCTGGCTGGGCGAAATAGTCGTCCACGGCGAGGACATCCGTCGGCCGTTGGGACTCGTGCGGACACCCCCGGCGGCCACGACGACCGCCGTGGCCCGGTTCTTCGCCAGCCGTGATTTCACTGTCGCGAGCAAGACCGCGATCGCGGGCTTGCGGCTCGAAGCCACCGACGGACCGTTCACCACCGGCTCGGGGGATCTGCTCCGGGGGCCGACCCTCTCGCTGGTGATGGGGATGGCGGGCCGCGCAGCGGCCTGCCAGGACCTGGAAGGGGACGGTGCGGCAGTCCTGCGCGCCCGACTGCGCTCAGGTTAAAGACCAAGCTGGGAGATCGTTTACACCCGTATCGGTCCCTTATCGACAGTTTTTCGGAGTGCTGAGTGAGTCTTTCCGTCCTGGCTCTGAGGGGCGATAAGGCCTGGTCAGTCGGGGTGGTGACGTGGCAGAGCCCCCGGTCGTCGGCCGTGTTGATTCCCCCCAACACGGCCGACAGTCCGAGGCCCTGAAGGTTTCCGTATCCTGCCACGCTCGACGTCCCGCACGAGCTGGCCGAACATGCTTCCTGGCTGATCTGCGCTCAAAGGCGTGAACTGAACTCGCCGTGGAGACGGCTCGGTTGCTTCAAGCAGGCTCTCCTCACGCTGGCCCACCTGCGGAAGAATGAAACGTTTACCCAGCTCGCGGCCGGCTTCGGCGTCTCGAACACGACTGCCTGGAGCTACGTCGACGAGACCCTCGATGCCCTCGCGGCGTGGGCGCCGGACTTGCACGAGGCCTTGACCGGACTGGGCGAAGGCGATCACGTGATCGTCGACGGCACGCTGATCCCCACCGACCGCATCGCCGCCGGCGAACCGTACTACTCCATGAAGCACCGCCGGTACGGCATGAATGTGCAGGTCATCGCCCGTCCTGACGGCACACCCCTGTGGTTCTCCTGTGCGACACCCGGGCGGACCCACGATCTGACCGCGGCCCGGGCCCACAGCGTCGTACAGGCTTGTCTGACCCGGCAGATCCCCGTCCTCGCGGACCGCGCCTACCAGGGCGCAGGCGCCACCGTCCGCACCCCGTACAAGAACCACAGTGAACAGCCCGAGCACTACCAGCAGTTCAACCGCGACCACGCCCGACTCAGAGCACCCGGCGAACGCGCCTTCGCACAGCTCAAATCCTGGCGCATCCTCCGCCGAGCCCGATGCTCCACCCGCCGCATCAGCACCATCGTCCAAGCTGTCCACACCCTGCCGACCCGTGGCTATTCAGGATGAGAGAGGCTCAGTGATGGAGTCGGCGGCAACACCGTCTTCTACCAGGCCCATGGTGTACTACCTCAGCGCCACCGATCCGATACCGGACCGGTTCGACATAACCTGGAACAGTTCGAGTGGCGGCAGCCTGTTCGGTGCCAGCCTATAACATCCTATAGGGTGAGACCGGGGGCATGTCGCATATCTGATACGTCCTCGGTCCAAGCCTTCGATCAAAATGTGAAGAGAATGTGGATCGAGCGAATAGCTGAGGCCACGCACTGGGAGCCGCTTCGGCTCGATATTCCCTGGAACGACGTCGAGGAAGATCTTGGTACACCACTGCCCGAGGATTACAAGAAGCTTGCCGAGACGTTCAGCAAGGGCGAATTCTCGGAGTTCTTGCGTGTTTTCACCGTCGATGCCACGAGACAGTTCGACCTGGTCAAGATCTGGAAAAAATTTCTCGATGGCGGCCCGGAGAGCGGCCCCGATCCCGCCTTCAAACCCTATCGGATGTACCGCCCAGGTCAACGCGGCCTCATTCCTTGGGCGTTCGGTGAGATGAATTGCAGCTATTTCTGGCTGGCGTCCGCGGATGAGGATCCGGCAAGCTGGCCCATCGTCACACAGGGAGATCCGTATCCTTGGCACGAAGTGAACATGTACACTTCCGAGTTCGTCTGCCGAGTGCTGACCGATCCCGATTTCGAGCCGTTCTCGATCGCGAGGCTGTTTCCGAGGCCCGACTTCTATCCGATGGACTGAGTGGCCACCGCCCCACGCCCGACGTGAGTCCCCCGTGACGGCCCGCGCACATTACTGAGGGCCGTCGCCTTCTGCAACCGTCCAGTCGACCACGTCGTCACAGCCCTGCCGGCCGCTGCTGTTATGAACGTGATCGGTGGCGTCGTCAACGCCAAACCGAGGGAGGACCAAGTGCGAGTGGTGGTCTTCCTTCCCGACATCGTCACCACGACGACCGGTCCGTGGCCTGCCGCGTACGGTTCGGCGGAGTTCCTCAGAGTATGGGCTCAGCAGCTCAGCTTCCGGTTACTGAAGTAGCCGGAACTCGGCCAGCCAGCTCAGGCGAGTAACACCCGCCTGCGCAACAGACTGAAGCCCTCGCGGCCGAACATTTGGCGCTTGATCATCTTGATCCGGTTGACACGGAGCCGTTTTCATCCTGAATAGTTGCAGGTCAGCAGGCGTGGAGCGTGTGTGCAATCATCGGCATGCTGGGACAGCTCATTGGATCAAGTCGGTGTGCGGATGCTCGGGGGAGATCGGGCAGACGTAGATCTGCATGTTGTCGGTACTGCCCACTTCCACCCTCGTCGGCTGAGAGGGGTTCTTGCCCGCGTAGTAAGAGCTGGCGGCGTTTGCCTGGTCTTCTTGCGGCACCCAGCCTTCGTCGCCGTCCCACTCGAAGGAAGCGATCGTCAGCAGCGGGACCATCTGTGCCTCGCACACGGCGCAGTACCGCGGGATCGGATCGGTGCGGCCCCACGGGGGCCAGCCTCCGACCTTCCAGCCGGGTGCGTTGCCCAGGTGGGTGGAGTAGAAGTAGCGCGGATGCGCCGCGTAGGAGCTGTCCACGTCGGCGCCGCCTGCCTGCCACCTGTTCCAGTCCTCCAGCATCTCCTGCAGTTCCGGGCTCAGGTCGAGGCTGTTGGGGTATTCGGTGATCGCTTCCGGGGCCAGCAGGCATGGCTCTGGTACGTAGCCCGGGTAGTCCGCCTCGTACGGTTCCGGTGGTGTGACGAGGACGTCGCCGACGTCCGCGGACGACCGCCAGAACAGTGCGGTCGCCGGCTTGTAGTTCGGCTCGTGTTCGTACGGGCACCAGAGGATCTGGAGCAGGTCGGCCTGCCCGGGCGGCCGCAACAGGAGTACGTCGCGCAGGAACAGCTGAGCCACGGGCAGCATCGGGACCGGGCATTCCGCCGGGCCGGGAGGGCCGGCTTCGAGCCGTTCGGCGAGCCACGCGGCATTGCGCTCCTTGAGCGCCTCCTCCTCGGCTGTGAGCGTAGGAGCCGGGCCGTCAGGGCTCCACCGGGAAGCCAAGATGCGGCGGAGCCGCACTTCGGTCGGCGACTGGCGGAATCCGGTGTCTACGTGCAGGTGGACGTCTTCGCAGTGCGGCCAGGGCTCGTCGGCCGGCCACAGCAACGGCCCGCCGACCGAACTGTCACTGACCGACGGCGACCCCGGACGCGGATGCAGCCGTATCGCCGGGCGCGCCAGCGGCACGAGCTCAGGGAAGACCGCTGTCACCTCGACAGGCCGCGGCGGAGTAGTACGTACGAAACCCATACCAGTGATCTTGTCACCAGCCACCGACAACGGCGCCGACCCACCCTGCACCCAAGGGCAGGCCCACCATACGAAAGGCTCGACCGAGGCCAACTACAACGCTGAAGGCCCGATCACGCAAGGGCCCGCACGATAGTGCCTGTGACAACACAGTGCCGAGGCGGAATCATCTGACTTGGGGTCCGTCTGCGTGGGTGCGGGGAGCAGTTCCAGCGCTTGTCCTTGGACATCCTTCCTGCGAGCAGGTGTCCAGCCGCACTCGCGTGGCCGAGACGTACGCCTCCTGGTGTCACTTGGCCCGGCGGGCGGTCCGCAGACACCGGAAGGTCTTTACAGCCGCCCAGGCGATGAGGACGTTGAGGGCGGCGCCGCCGACGAGGTAGAGCATGGAACCGTACGGGTTGACAGTCTCAGCACTGCCGCTGCCGGTGAGTGCACCGAGAGGCAGGACGAGAAAGGTCGTGATGAAGAGGGAGCCCGGAAAGGACAGGAAGAACAGGACGGCCTGGGTTGAGTCGCTGTGGACTCCGGCCATCCCGCGGGCCGCGGTCACCGCCGCGATGCACCCGACGTAGGCGCAGGCGAGCACGGTGGCCTTCCGGCCGGCACGGACAGTGTGCTGAGTACTCACGACAGGTCGCCACCATTCTCCAGAGGGCCGGAAAGGGGATACCCGGCATGCGGCCGTCCGCCCCTCGCCACAACACAGGGAGCGGGCAGTCGTGCCACCCCCAGGAACAAATTATTGAACATGTTCAACTGTAATGCCATAGGAGGATCGTCACTGCTCGCACCAAGCTCCTGGCAACGTCCTCGGGCGCGGCGAGAAACCCCGGCCATCCGACGGGTACGAGCCCTCACCTGTGCGGAGCACAGGTGAGGGCTCGGCGCCGCCCGCCCCCAACACCCGGACGACGGGGACCGTAGAACAGTTCCGCCGTCCCTGGCCGGTGTCCTGCTGGCGAAGCAACCGCAGATGTCTCACATGTACTCGAAGTACCGGTCGTTCCAGTACGCCACCCCCACGTCGCCCTCGTCGTCGGTCACCTCCTCGACGGCCAGCAGCGCCGCGATCAGTTCCTTGTCTCTGTGCGCTTCCAGGAACGACGGTCCGTCATAGCGCTCCCGGAGCAGCTCGGTCGGGACGAAGGTGCAGCCCGCAGCCGTGCAGATGTCGTCGAACCACGTCACGAGTTCCTGAGTCAGGGCCGTCTCGCTGCTGGGAGCAGCCTCGTCGACCACCACTCTCGCGGTGATGAAGTAGGTGCCGAAGTTGCTCATCGCGGCACGCAGGGGCCGGCCGAGACCCGACGCGTCCGCCGGGACGTCGATGACGCCGTAGAAGCTGGCGTCCTGAGCCAGGCCGCTTGTGCAGGATGGCCCGAAGCGCTCCTCCAAGGCACTCACGAGCCGGGCGAAGCTTTCCCGTGAAGTGTTCAGGTCGAAATCGGCAGGTCGCTCCAGGTGGCGCGGGTCGTCGTGCTCCAAGAGGAACCGGCGGATCTGGTTCAGAGGGGGCACGCTGTGGCCTTTCGTCAGTCCTGGTGCCGGGAGGTGTCATAAGCACGCAGTCCGGGTCCGCTACCCAGCCGCGTGAACCGGTGAGGCCGGCTCACGCGGCATGCGCCCTGCTGTTCCAGGATGTTCAGGCCCGTCCACCGCGGCCGCCAACAGCCCCGCCCTGCGATGTGCCGCCTCTACACGACAACGGGCCGCTTCAGGATGCACCACGTCATGTCATCCACCAGACCACCGAGCACCACTTCATGTCAGTGGCCAACCGTCACCGCAGGCCAAGGAGCTGCGAGAACTTGCCTCTCTTGACCACCCGTCACTGATTCCTAGTGGCGCCTGTCAAGCCACGAAGGTCGTCGGTGGCGTGAGCTCGTAGCACCGTCCGTCGCGGAGAAGGGCCCAGAGGACGTTGACCCGGCGGCGGGCGAGGGCAAGGACGGCTTGGGTGTGCCGCTTGCCCTCAGCTCGCTTGCGATCGTAGAACCGGCGTGACTCGTCGCTCCGTCGGATGCTGAACAGCGCGGAGGTGTAGAGGACGCGTTGGAGCCGTCGGTTGTAGCGTTGTGGGCGTCGCAGGTTGCCGCTGATCTTTCCGGAGTCGCGTGGGACCGGTGCGACGCCGCCGAAGCCGGCAAGGCGGTCGGGGGTCCCGAAGATGGACATGTCGCCGCCGGTGGCGGCCAGGAACTCGGCACCGAGGATGATGCCGAGGCCGGGCATGCTGGTAATCACCTCGAAGTGCCGGTGGTCGCGAAACCGGGCCTCAATGAGCTTGTCGACCTCGGCGATCTGTTCGTTGAGGGTCGACACCTCCCTGGCCAGGGTGTGCACCATCTGAGCGGTCAGCTTCTCGCCGGGCAGGCTGGTGTGCTGGCGTTCGACCGCTTCGACCGCGGTCTCGGCCAGCTGGTTCGCGCGGAGAACCTTGCGGTTGCGCAGCCAGGTCTCCAGGCGTCTGGCGCCGAGCCGGTGAATCGCTGCGGGGGTCTGGTAGCCGGTCAGCAGAGTCAGCGGACTCTTGTTGGTGAGGTCCAGGGCCCGTTCCAGGCCGGGGAAGATCCCGGTCAGCTGGGTCCTCAGCCGGTTGATGGTGCGGGTGCGGTCGGCGACCAGGTCCATGCGCCGACCGGTGAGGATCTTGAGGTCGGTGACGGTTTCATCGCTGGGGCGCAAGAGGTGCAGATCGCGGCGGATGCGGGTCTGGTCGACGATGAGGGCGGCGTCCTTGGCGTCGGTCTTGCCTTCACCGCGGTAGCTCTCGGAGGCCCGGTGGATGGCGCGGCCGGAGATGTAGTGCACCAGCTGGTCGTGGTTGAGGAGGATGCCTATGGCCAGGGCGGCTCCGCCGTCAGCCAGGTCGATTCTCCAAGTCACCTCGTCACCCAGGGCCATGACATCGGTGATGAGCTCGAGAAGTTCGGGCTCGTCGTTGGCGACGCGCCGCGACAGCAGCCGGCGGCCGCTCTCATCGATCGCGACGCAGTGGTGGTGGGTCTTGCCTGCGTCGATGCCGGCCCAGATCGCGGCCATCATGCCTCCGTGCGGTGGGGTGTGCTGGTGCCTCCTGACGGACGACCTCGCTGTCGATTCCCTACGGAGCGATCATTCGCAATTCCTCATTGGCAGCCGAGTCGTCGTGGGGTGCCGGGCGGCCAATCAGTGGAAGCCACAAGCGGCAGAGCCTTTTGAACCACACCCGGCACCCCTGGGCAGGAGAGCCGTACGAAGGGTTCGCCCTGTCTCGCAGACAACGTAGGGAGCCTTTTTCATCCTGAATGGCTGCAGGTCAGCAGGGTGTGGACGGCCTGGACGATGGTGCCGATGCGGCGGGTGGAGCATCTGGCCCGGCGGAGGATCCGCCAGGACTTGAGCTGTGCGAAGGCGCGTTCGCCGGGGGCTCGGAGCCTGGCGTGGTCGCGATTGAACTGCTGATAGTGCTCCGGTTGTTCGCGGTGGTGGTAGTACGGGGTGCGGACGGTGGAGCCGGCGCCCTGATAGGCACGGTCGGCGAGAACGAGGACCCCTCTGGTGAGGCAGGCCTGGACGATGCCGTGGGCCCGGGCCGCGGTCAGGTCGTGGGCGCGGCCCGGTGTCGCACGCGAGAACCACAGCGGTGTGCCGTCGGGACGAGCGATGGCCTGCACGTTCATCCCATGCTTGCGATGTTTCATGGAGTAGTACGGTTCGTCGGCGGCGATGCGGTCAATGGGGATCAGGGTGCCGTCGACGATCACGTGGTCGCCCTCGCCCAGGCCGGTCAGGGCCTCGTGCAGGCCCGGGGCCCACGCCGCGAGGACGTCGAGGGTCTCGTCGACGTAGCGCCAGGCTGTGGCTGTCGAGAGGCCGAAGTCGACTGCCAGGGCGGGCAGCGGCTCGTTCTTCCGCAGGTGCACCAGGACGAGCAGGGCCTGGCGGAAGCAGCCTGGCTTCCGCCACCGCGAGCGACGTTCACACCTTCGTGCGTAGATCAGCCAGGAAACGTGCTCGACCAGCTCATGCGGGACGTCGACCATGGCACGATACGGGACCAAGCGAGGCTCCTCGGACGATGCGTGGTGCGTAGAGAACACCACCGCAACGACCAGGAGCCTCGCCTCGTTACACACCCCCGCTGAGCTGCCACTTCTCCCCCACAGAGACAGGATGAAAACGGCTTACTTACGTGTTTTGGCCTTTGGTTTCTCAGGTCAGCGCATTGCTCGTCCACACGTTGTTTTTCTGCGATCCCTCAGGTGATGGGCATCGCTCCCTCGGAACGGCACTGATGCCCTGCCGCGACGTTCGATGCGGCAGCCGCCAGCCCGATTACCCGCGAGGAAGCATGTTCGCCCGCGTCGCCCTTCCCTCGCCTTCCCGTAACTTCGCGGATTCAGAGCGGATCGTGCCCCCAGTTCATCAGTGAGTAGCGCCACGGGGTGTCCGTGACGTCACCCTTCGGTCGCTGTTTCAAGTGTCGGTGAACGTATCCGGTGACCTTGCGCATGTGGGCGATGTCATCGTCGTCGAAGTCGCCCTTCTTGGTGCGCAGGAGATCGACGATGCGTCGTCCGGAAGCATGACCGACGCTCTCACCACCGTCCTTGCTCTGCCCTACTTTTTTCGATTCTTCGGTCTCCAGCCATTTTTCCAGCTTGCCGGCGGTCATGTTGACCGCTTCTTTGAAATTGCTGATAATTTCGTCCCGGTCGCCGCCTTGCTTGGTCATGATCTCTTTCCCTTTTTGCGCAATGCACTGGGCTTATGAACCGCGGAACGCCCGGTTTTTTCGCTCTTTACCTCGTACTGCGGTTCCTCTTTCGAAGCTTCAACGGTGCGCCCTGCGGCTTCTGTGCGCTCGGTGATCTCGCGCCTGACCTTTCCGGGGACAGTCTGCCCGTGGCTCTTCCACGTGACTTCGTCTCCTTTCTCGACCTTCTTCCCCTTGGACATCTTTCTCTCCTCGTCTGTGAAGCCGAGTGGCGGTGAGGTGGACTGCCGGATTCGCGAGCGTGTGACTCGGATCAAAGCGATGAAGAGGGCGGCGGTGAGAGCCGCCCTGAACGTGCGAGGACTGACTGCGGGTGGCTTGTATGCCTGTTCAGGGCTGGGTACGGGCCTGTTCGGCCGCCTGGTCGGCAGCGGCCTTTTCGGTTGCGGCCCGGGCCGTACTGAGACCGCCTCCGCTGTTTTCCAGGTGCGCGCGGACGAACCACTGGAAGAGTTCGAGGCCTCGCAGTTGCTCGATGAGCATGTCTTGGGTGACCGGGTCCGAGGTTTCCGTGGCCTGCATGGCCGCACGGTGATCCTTGATGATCTCGGTGTAGACGAGATCGAGGGCGCCCAGGTGCTCGATGGCTTCGGCGCGGCCGATGGAGTAGTCGTTCCAGGTCCGGTCGGCGACCAGGGCTCCGGGGGTGCCGTGCGGTTCGCCTCCCAGGGTGGAGATTCGCTCGGCGAGGTCGTCGGTCATGGACCGGACCTCGTCGACCTGCGGGTCGATCATTTCGTGCACGGCGATGAAGTGCGGGCCGACGACGTTCCAGTGGACATGCTTGAGCGTCAGGGCGAGATCGTTCAACGAGTGCAGGCGCATCTGGAGGAGGCTGATGATGTTGTTGCTGTCCTGGGGGGACACGCCCGGGACGGTGTAGCGCGGAGCGGACTCGGAGGTCATGGCTGTGCCTTTCTCCTGTTGACAGAGGGAGGACGTCCCCTGAGGCAGGCAATCACCGAACCTTTTCCGGTGCCTGTCGAAGACAGCCATGTGGGCCGGCTCTCTGCAGGGAGCGATCGGCGGGGACGGAGTCTTTCCGACTTGGACACCGGTGGGACGAGCTGTCCCGGCAGAGTGTCAGGAGGCGAGGCGGCCGGTTGCGGATCCGCTGGTCGCAGGCCTGCCGTTCAGCGGTCTGTTCTCGTGTAAGCATGCCCTTGACCAGCGAAGACACAAGGTGGGAGAGGACTCGTGGGTGGAAACGACGGTAGGCCCTTCCCACAGAGGAGCACGGGAGGATGTCGGCTCTTGCGGCCCGAGCACGAACAGCCGGCGGCATGAGCACGCGTGTTCTTGTTTGTGCCCGAGCGGGGTGCTTACGGCATAAGAACTGCTATCGGAATGACTTCAGGCGTCGCCAGCAGATGAGTGAGCAAGCGAGGCTGAGGAACGCTTCGTGGATGTCGTCGCGTACTTCCCAGCGGATCCGCAGCCGGCGGAACCGGTGCAGGTGGGCAAAGGTCCGCTCGACGACCCAGCGGTTGGTGCCCGGGCCCGATCCATGGGGGACTCCGCGTCGGACGATGACTGGTTTGACGCCCAGGGCCCAGGCGAGTCGCCGGTACTTGTCGTGGTCGTAGCCGCGGTCGCCCAGCACGGTGTCGGGCCGGCGGCGGGGACGGCCGCGTTTGCCCCGGACCGGCGGGACGGCCTGCAGGAGGGAAATGAACTGCGTGACGTCGTTGCGGTTGCCACCGGTCAGGGTGGCGGCAAGCGGAATGCCCGTGGCGTCGGTGATCAGGTGGTGCTTGCTGCCGTTTCTGCCCCAGTCAACAGGGCTTCGTCCTGTCTTGGAGCCCCTTTTAACGCGCGTATGTGAGAGCCGTCGACCACGGCGCGGGAGAAGTCCAGAGCGTCCGCTCCGCGAAGACGCGCGAGGAGGGTCTTGTGCAGCCGCGGCCAGACGCCGGCTCCGGTCCACTCCACCAGGCGGCGCCAGCAGGTCATGCCCGACCCGAAGCCCAGTTCCTGTGGAAGGTGTTCCCAGGCGATCCCGGTGTGCAGCACGAACAGAATGCCCTGGAACACCAGCCGGTCCGGATGCCGCTTCCGCCCCGGATGACGAGCCTGACGCTCCACCCTCGGCAGGAGCGGCTCGATCACGGCCCACAGCTCATCATCGACTTCCCACGGCTTCCGCCGAGCCACCCGGCACCCCCAGATCAACACTCAGAGGGCCATCCAACCAGCTCGGAGATCATTTCGTTAGGGGTTGTAAGTCCACTTGAGGTCAGGAAAGTTTCACCGAGTCCTTCATCATCCGGCTGGTCCGTTGCAGCCTTCGGCTCTTGTCGGCCGTGCAGGTCGTATGCATACTCTGAGCGCATCCGCCAGCACATCGGCAAGGCACGGCGTGCGGACGACCTCCTTACACGGTCGATCATTTCCAAGCCCTTCCATCACGGAATCGAAACCCCAAGGCGTGAACGAGGGCGAAGACCAGGTCCTCCGCCAGTGGGTCGCATTCAGCCGACAGGACCGTTCTGAGCGCCACCGGGTCCGGCTGAAGGCCCGCCCTCAGAGCCCAAACTGTGGCCCGCTCGCCTGCTTCGGCCGAGTCACCGATCCACTCACCGGGCAGTCCGTAATCCTGTGCCATCTCTGGGGACAGAGCACATTGCCATGACAGGCCATCGGGGCTTCCTGCCTGAACTGTCACGAAGTCGCTGTCGACCACATGAGCAACCAGCACAGAAGCGCGAGTCTCATCGACAATCGAAAGGTCCGTATCCGTAATGGGGCACACCTGCAGGATCTGCCACTCGCCATCATGCGCCCACCACAACGGAATGCAGTCCAAGGCCCGCATCGCCGCCAGCTCCGTCAGCGGCCGTGCGGCTCGCGCGACGATGAAAGACCCTGAGAACCCCATGACCGGGAACCATAGCCGCAGCCTCCGACATCGTCGGTTACCCCGCCAAGGCCGGGTGGCAAGCTACTAGAACACCGTGGATGACGTGAAGCCGAACAGGTCGGCGAGCGCGAACAGCCCGAGAGCCACGCCGCCACCCAGCACGGGAAGAGCGAGGGCCAGCAGAAGAACCAGTCCGGTGGCGAACTGCGCAGCGTTGCGGCGTCGCAACTGATTGACGCCCGGGTTTCGCGGATCGTAGACGATTTCTTCCTCGTCACGCCCTCCGTTCGTCCCTCGGTACGCGCACATGGACCCTTCAGCGTCCGTGAACAGGTAGACATACAGCGCGTTTGGATCTCCCGCATCCACCGAACCTGAATTCTTACGCTGTCCATCCACCGTGATCCCCCGCGCGGCCAGGATCCAGCCCTCGCTGACGGGCTTCCAGCCGAGTGCGGTCAGGCTGACTCCTCCGCCGACCAGCATTGGGACGCACAGCCAAAAACAGGCCCCCAACCAGGATTGGGTGGTCAGCAGCGCTGCCAGTACCAAGAAGAACGCGACGACGGTGGCCACGTCACGCCGGACGGCTGGCAGCCCCGAGCGGTCCAAAGATTCGACCCTTACCAGTGACTTTCCGTGAAAGCCCATTTCTGCCTTGTCGCGTACCGGCAGTGCCTCTTGCAGCACGGCAGCGAAGCATTTTACCGAGGTGGGGCTGAGCGAAGTGAATCGGTAGATCTGCGCCGTATCCGGCTCTTGCGCCGTCAGGACGACGACGAGCGTATGGTTGCGGGGCCCGCGTACCTCCACGCGCTCGATCGCCGCCACGGGTATGCAACGGACTTCCCGTCTCGACCGCAGCAGCAGCTCTCCCGAGCGCAGCCGGGCCCGCTGCCCGAAGATTCCGCGAAGTACCAGCGGGGAGGAGATCGTTGAGGTCACCGCCCCACTGTAGGGGCGCCCCACGGGTCTCGGCTTCTACTTTCCCTGAAAGAGCGTTTTGGCCTGGCAAAGGCGTTTGGTAACTGGCACGATGCCAGCCGCTTGGAGCCCGGGCTGGCATGTGAGGATCCGCCTGTGGAGTGTGATGTGTGCGGGCGGTCGATGTGGCGGTGGCCGATGGCGCCGACGGTCTGGGAAGAGGAGATCTGGTCCTGCTTGTGGTGTCACGCCGCCACCCATGTGGGCGGCGAGTGGTTCGAGATTTCGCGACCGCCGTATCTGCCCTTGGGGATGCGCTGGGAGAAGGCCGTCGCGGATGGCCTCACCGCTGGCGTCTCCCATGCCTTCGGCATCTTCGACAGGACACTGTGCGGCATTCAGGAAGCCGGCATGTCACCGTCCGACCACTGGTGGCTGCCGGAACGAGAAGATGCGTGCGGCGCCTGTCGGGAAGCGGCGGATGTCATTGATGACCGCTGGCCACAGGCGATGAGGGGAGAGAACGCGCGGGTCAGCGTGGCCCGGCGGCTATGAGTACTTCCAGTTCGGAGTCGACTCTCGGGTGAGCCTGCGGCTCATCAGGTCGATCATCGCGAGGTGGATCATCGCTTCCTCTCGTGTTCCTCCTGTCTTAGCTCAGCAACGAGGTCGGCCTCGGCCAAGGTGAAGTCTTTTGAAGCCTTGGCCGAGGCCGATCATGTCTCTGACCGCATGGATAGGGTCGAGACATACCGTCCAAAAAAGCAGCCGCATGGCGACCGAGATCGTGATCGCGCAGACGACCATCGACGACGAGGAGAAGGCGAAGGCCCTGGCGCTGGGGGCCGTTGAGGCTCGCGTGGCCGCCTGTGCGCACATCGACCCGACCTTCACCGCGGTCTACCGCTGGAAGGGCAGCATCGAGACCGCTCAGGAGTGGCGCATCTCGTACAAGACGACGACGAGCCGGCTCCCCGAACTGGCCGCGTGGGTGGCCGAGAAGCACTCGTACGAGGTCCCGGAGTGGATCACCCTCCCCGTGAGCGGCGGGTCGGAGGCGTACCTGTCCTGGGTGGTCGAGGAGACTACGCCGGCTTAAGAAAGAAAGTTCGAGCCCTGGGCCTGTCGGCGTGCCGAGGCCCAAGGGCTCAGGCCGCGAGCTGTCGCAGGTGGTGGGCCAGCTCCCGTTGATCGCTGGGGAGCGATCCTGCGATGGCGAGTGCGCGTTCCCTGCCCATCGTGGTGGACTTGGCTTGGGCGGCGGCCGCGAACTTCCTGGCGACGTCGACCCCTTGATCCACGTCGCCTCCGCGCAGGAGAGCCATGGCGAGGTCGCCGAGGACGACCACGCCTCCGTCTGGCAGGTCATCCCCCAGCCGGGCGAGTGCGCCGTCCGCCGTGGTGGTCAGCTCCGACCGCTGCAGCTGGCCGTACACCGAGAGGGCCAGCGAGTCCATTCGGTAAGGGGTTACGAAGCGGACCCACGCCTGCTCGCTGGTGTGGTCCGCGAAATCGTAGGCGAACTACGCCTGTTCCAAGGCATGGAGGGCCTGGGTGTCATCGCCGAGCTGTGCCGCCTCTTCGGCGTACCTCCCGTGTACCCACGCGGCGGCAGCTGCGTTGCCGCGGCCCCATACGTCTTGAGCTGCCTGACGCAAGTACCTCAACTTGTTCACGGGATCGTGATCGCCGTAGCTGGCGTACGCGAGTGCCAGGGCACGCAGTGGCGGGTGGCCAGCAGTTGTCGCGCACTTCTCGGTGACCTTGTAGTAGGCATCCGCCTTCGCGTGCTCACCCAGGTCCCACGCCACCCAGCCGGCGAGAGCCGCTGTTTCTCCGGCGGCGATGGTGAGGGCGCGTTCGTGCCGGCCGGCTTGGGAGAGGACCGCAGTGATCGCATCGAGGTGCGCTTCGACCTTGTACTGGAGGTGGCGTGGGCTCAGGTTGAGCTCCTGGAGGTGCAGATCGGCGGCACAGTCGATCAGAGTGGCCGTGGACGCCTCGTCGACTCTGCTTCCTCGCTGGAGAACAGCGGCCAGCCGCTGCCAGGGTTCGGCAGCCGCACTCGCGCCGATGAGGGCGCCCTCCAGCACTGTGCGGCGCTTCATGTCATCCGGATCCTCTTCGTCGTGGCGGCGTGCCTTCCTTCCCCGAGCACGGGCGGCCTTGGCCTCCCGCTGTAACTCATCGAAGGGGACACCGCAGACCACCGCAATGTGTCCGAGCGTGTGGTTCGTAGGGATGTTCTCGGACTGCTCCCAGCGGCTGATCTCGCGGCGGGTCACAGTGAACCTTTTTCATCCTGCCTCTGAAGGGCTATAAGCACTGGTCAGCCGGGGTGGTGACGTGACAGAGCCCCCGGTCGTTGGCGGTGTTGATTCCACTCGACACTGCCGACAGCCCGGGGGCTCTGTTGCTTCCGTATCGAGCCATGCTCGACGTCCCGCACGAGTTGGTCGAGCATGTTTCCTGGCCGATCTACGCTCGAAGGCGTGAACTGAACTCGCCGTGGGGACGGCCCGGCTGCTTCAAGCAGGCACTCCTCACGCCGGCCCACCTGCGGAAGAACGAGACGTTTGCCCAGCTCGCGGCCGGCTTTGGCGTCTCGACCGCGACTGCCTGGCGCTACGTCGACGAGACTCTTAACGTCCTCGCAGTCTGGACACCGGGCCTGCACGAGGCCCTGACTGGACTGGGCGAGGGCGATCACGTGATCGTCGACGGCACGCTGATCCCCATCGACCGTATCGCCGCCGACGAACCGTACTACTCGCAAAAACACCGCATGCATGGCATGAACGTGCAGGTCATCGCCCGTCCTGACGGCACACCGCTGTGGTTCTCCCGTGCGACACCAGGCTGGACCCATGATCTGACCGCGGCCCGGGCCCATGGCATTGTGCAGGCCTGTCTGACCCGGCAGATCCTCGTTCTCGCCGACCGCGCCTACCAGGGCGCCGGCGCCACCGTCCGCACACCATACAAGAACCACCGCGAACAGCCCGAGCACTACCAGCAGTTCAACCGCGACCACGCACGGCTGAGAGCACCTGGAGAACGGGCCTTCGCCCAGCTGAAGTCCTGGCGCATCCTCCGCCGAGCCCGATGCTCCACCCGACGCATCGGCACCATCGTCCAAGCCATCCACACCCTGCTAACCTGCAGCTACTCAGGATGAAAAAGGCTCACGGACTCACCGCGCGTCCCTACTGCCCAGTGCCGATCAGGCCGGGGCGACTGCTTGCCGGTGACATCAATGCAGTAGAGGTCCTTGTCCGGCAGGCGGCCGGTGCTCAGGAAGCCGACGGTGGCCTGGTCGGCGCAGGCGGAACCCTGACCGTAGACGTAGTGCCCGCCGTTGTCGACGCCGACGTAGACGGAACCCTTGCCGAGCGCCTTGTGCAGCCCGACGCCGCTTTCCCACGGGGTGGCGTGGTCCCGGCGGTTCTGCAGGATCAGGGTGTCGCGCGATCCGCCCTTCACGACCTCGACCGCTGCCTCGACCGGCTTGCCCCAGAAGGCGCACGCCCAGATGTTCGCGGGCATGCCCGCGGTGAGCGGCCACTTCTCGCGGTCGGCGGCAGTGCGGGCGGCGTAGCCGTCGGTGTCCTGTGGCCATGCGGCGTCACCGCAGGTGAGGGCCATGAACATGGTGGCCTGGTTGTCCGCCGGAATGCCAGCGGACGGCGGCGGAGCGGCGAACACCTGCTGGAGGGCCTTGATGTCGGCGGCCGTGGCGCTGCCGTGGGACAGGTTCTCGGCGGCTTTCCAGAAGTTGACGAGTACGGGAAGGGTGTCGTTCTTCAGAAGCAGGGCGTAGGTCGTGTTGCACAGCACCGCCCCATCCAACGGTATCGATGCGCCGAGAAGCTTCGCCGGCCTGCGGTCGAGCCGGTCGGCGAGGGTGAGATAGTTGCGGCTCACCTCCGCGGCGTTCGTGCCCAGTTCGAGGGTGTCCGCCTGTGCAGCAGCGACGCGGGCGGCGTCGGAGAATCGGTCGGCCATGCTCTTGCCCCAGGTGTCCTCGACCTGGTCGGCCCATACCTTGGCGGGGTCGACGTTGCCCTCCAGGACCATCCGGTCGGTACGGTCCTGGAAGAGCGAGCGGTATACCGTGCCGAGGTAGGTGCCGTAGGACTGACCCCAGTAGGAGATCTTCTTCTCATCGAGCGCCTGACGGATGCGGTCCATGTCGCGTGCGGTGTTGGCGGTGTTGTAGTGCCGCAGCTTCTTGCCCGCATTGTCAGCGCACTTCTTGGCGACGGCCTCGGCGTGGGCCGCGTTCTTCGTGATCGAGCCGTCCGCGGCGGGGTAGGGGAAGAGTCCGGGCACGCTGGGGTCCGGCAGACCGCAACTTTGCGGGGTACTGTGCTCGACGCCGCGCGGGTCGAAACCGATCAGGTCGTAGCGGTCCAGCACCAACTTCGGCAGTATGGACGCCATGGCCTTGGGCATGCCCAGACCTCCAGATCCCGGCCCGCCGGGATTCAGCAACAGAACACCGCGCCGCTTCCCGGGCCGGGTGGTGGACAGCCGGGAGACGGCCACGTTGATCTTCTCGCCGTCCGGGTCCTGGTAGTCCAGCGATACCTCCAGCGTTGCGCAGTCCAAGCCCTGGTCACGGGTCTGCCCCTCAGCTGCGGGCGGGAGCGCCGAGGGTGGACACTCGTCCCATGCGATGCCGGCCGGCCGCGCGCCGTCGGTGTCGGCAGAACACCCGGCCAGTACGCCTCCTACCAGTGTGGACACCATCAGCGTCGCGGCGATCCGGCGGCTTCCGCGGAAACGGGGCGTCTGAGCGGGACTGGGCTTCGCAGACATGGTGTGCTCCTCGACTGCTCGATTGATCGGCCGTGTTCGGCCGTTGTGTTGACGATTCGAGTCAAGGAGAAATCACCGGCGGGCGCGTCACTCCTGAGAGGACGAAAGCATGTAGCTCGCGCGGGGGACGCCGGGCCGCTGCCGCAACCGTGCCCTGCTCGCCCGCCGTAACGAGCCCCGCACCGGCGCGTTCCTCTCGCTCGGACACGTGAGAGGGGTGGCGAGGACCCCATACGTTCTGGCGCATCCCCCGTGAGAGCTACCGGAGCTGTCCATTCGCGGGTGATTCGCGAGCGTCTGCGGGTTCCTAGCGTGTTTGCCAGGTCGCCGCAGGAGTGACCCGTTACACGGGAGGCCATCATGGGCACGAAGTCCGCCCTACGACACCGCGCAAATTCCGGCCCGGATGAGGGCCGAGAGGGAGACGGCAGCGGCCGTTTCGGCCGGATCGCACGATCCCCGATGGGCTGGATGCTGACCGGAATGGTCGGCGTCGCAGTGACCTCGGGGCTGACGGCCACCGGGCCCGGGCTTGTACCGGTGCTGGGCGCGGCCGCCGCGGTGGCGGTGTACTGCTACGTCATGCGCCGGGTGGCCCGGCGTTCCATACCGGAGATGGCTCGGTCCGGTGCTGGCCGGCAGGTGTTGCTCGGCGGTGCGATCGGGCTGGGCTTCATCCTCGTCTCCGCCCTGCTGATCACGGCGTTCGGAGGCTATTCGTTCACTTGGGCGGGCGACGGCGTCATATCGGTCGTGTGGAGGACGATCGCGCTACAGATCGGCGCCGCGGTCACCGAGGAGCTGTTGTTCCGCGGTCTCGCCCTACAGGCCCTCGAACAGCTGTGGGGCAGCCGGGCGGCCATCGTGATCACCTCGCTGTTCTTCGGCGTCGCTCACCTGGGCGCCGAGGGGGCGAACGCTTGGAGCGGACTGGCTATTGCTCTGGAGGCGGGCGCCCTGCTCGGAGCCGCGTTCCTGTGGCGACGTAGCATCTGGTTCGTCGTAGGGCTGCACTTCGCCTGGAACACCACGGAGCAGCTGCTCGGCATCCCCGTCTCCGGGCATGCCCCCGAAGGCCTGTTCAACGTGGATGTTCACGGCTCCGCTCTGCTGACCGGTGGCGACTTCGGCCTGGAGGCGTCGATCATGCCCGTCCTTATAGGGGTGGCCATCGCCGTCACGATGCTCGTTCGTGCCCACCGCAACGGTGACATCAAACCGCGTCGACGCGCGGGCCGCTGAGACAGGCCGACTACCGGAGGAATCCGCAGTGATGTCCCTTCAGAAGCTCCGCAGCAGGAGCGGCCCACTGCTCCGGACCTCGCTCGGCCGATGGCAGGAGCGGGATGTTCTCGTCAAGGACGGCGTCCTCGCCCTGATGCTGGCCCTGCTGGCCTTCGTACCGCCCCTCTCCCAGGTCGGGGCGCAGATCGGCGACCTGCCCGAGCGGACGCCGAGTGTGCTGAGCGGCGGACTGACTCTCGCCCAGACCCTGCCACTGGTGATCCGCCGCAGGCGGCCCGCGGCCTGTCTGGCCGTCATCGCGGCCGCGTTCGCCGTACACCAGGCGCTGGGCTTCGCCACCACGTTCGCGAGCGTAGGGCTGTACCTGGCCCTGTACTCCACCGGCGCCCACCAGGTCCGGTACCGCACCGGCCTGGTCGTCGCGGCGGGTGCGGGTTACACCCTGCTGGCCGTCGTCCTGCACCGCGCGGGCTCACCGAACAGCATTCCGGATTACCTCGCCTTCTCGCTGGCTCTGGCAGCCGCGTGGCTCGTGGGCAGCACGGTGCGTACGCGGCGGACGGAAGAGACAAAGCGCCGGCAGCTGGCCGCCGAGGTGGCCACGGTTGCCGAGCGGGCACGGATTGCCCGCGAGCTGCACGACGTGGTCACCCATCACGTAACGGCCATGGTGGTCCAGGCCGACGCGGCGCAGTACCTGCTCACGTCCGCACCGGAACGCGTCGGCGAAGGGCTGACCGCGGTGAGTGACACCGGCCGCAGGGCACTGAAGGAACTGAGGTACCTGCTCGGCGTTCTGGAGGCGACCGGCGAGGCGGCATCCGCAGAGCCGGCGGGTGCGGACCGGGCCCCCGCCCTCGGCCAGGTGAGAGACCTGGTCGAGCAGGCCCGCAAGTCGGGCCAGCCGGTCGAGTTCAGCGAGCGCGGCGAGTGGCGACCACAGGGCGTGAACGTGGAGCTGGCCGCCTACCGGGTCGCACAGGAGGCGCTCACCAACGCCATGAAGTACGCGTCCGGGCAGCCGACACGGGTCATGCTCGGGTACGGCGACGAGCACATCGAGATCGTGGTGGCCACCGACGGGCCGGTTGCCGCACAGGCTGCGCGGAAGCCGGGTGCCGGAGGCGGACGGGGGTTGGCCGGGCTGCGTGCACGTGTGCGGATGCTCGATGGTGAACTGACGTCCGGACCGCGGCCCGAAGGCGGGTTCGAGGTCCGTGCCACGATTCCGTCCAAGCCCTTTCAGGAGTGAACCCCTTGAGCGATACGCCGTCTCCGATCCGTGTACTCGTCTGCGACGACCAGGCGCTGGTGCGGACCGGCTATGTCACCATCTTCTCCGCCCAGCCCGACATGGAGGTCGTCGGAGAGGCCGAGAACGGGCATGAGGCGGTCACGGCCGCACGCCGGCTGTGCCCCGATGTGGTCGTGATGGACATCCGGATGCCGCTGCTCGACGGCATCCAGGCGACACGACAGCTTGCCGGCCCCGATGCCGAGAACGCGTCGAAGGTACTGGTCGTGACCACGTTCAACATCGACGCCTACGTCTACGACGCACTGCGCGCCGGAGCGAGCGGCTTTCTCCTGAAGGACGCGCCTCCGGCGGAGCTGATCAACGGTATCCGTACCGTCGCACGGGGTGAGGCCCTGCTCGCCCCCGCCGTCACCCGCCACCTCATCGGCCACTTCGCGCGGCATCTGCGGCCAGCCGACACCTCCCGGCCGGCCAGGCAGGACATCGTGCACGCGCTGACGCCCCGCGAACTGGAAGTACTCCAGCTGATCGCCGAAGGACTGTCGAACGCGGAGATCGCCGCCACGATGTTCATCACGCCTGAGACCGTCAAGACCTACGTGTCGCGCATCCTGGCGAAACTCGGCCTGCGCGACCGCGTTCAAGCCGTCGTCCTCGCTTACCGGGTCGGACTGGTCTCCGGCACACCGTGACCGGTACACGCGTGTACTCGGTACGGCGCCGTCCACCATCGGCCACGGATTTTTCGAAACAGGGTGTACCACCTGTCACACACAGGTGCTTCGTCCAGTGTCCTTCTCAACAGGAGAAGGCCATGCCCGTCACCACCACCACGCACCTGAACTTCCGTGACTCGGGCCGTGAGGCGCTGGACTTCTGCCAGTCCGTTTTCAGCGGACACGCCATCGCGCTGACCTACAAAGATGCCGGCGACGTACAGGGGAAAAACGAGGCAGACTTGGTGGTGTAGGCCATGTGCTCGCCGACAACGGTTTTCACGTCATGACGCACGACGTGCCTTTGCCGGGACCGTACGAGCAGGACGCCTACCCGTTCTTCGTGTCCGTGCGCGGCCAGGACACCACGGAGATCAGCACCCTGCGGCATGAACTGGCCGCGCACTCGGACGTGTAACGCCCGCTGGAGTCCGCGGCATGGACCCCACTGTCCGGCATGCTCACCGACCGCTTCGGCGCAACCTGGATCCTGAACATCACCGTTCCGGCCCGTGCCGGCGAGGGCTGGTAGGCCGAAACACCCTCACGAGCACGGATCACAGGAGGGGCGGCTCCCGAGCCGAGCAGTATTCGGCCGGCAGGTCTCCATACGGAGGCCGAGGCAGTGCCGCCGGCCGTCGTCATAGCCCGGCCCGGTCCGGGTCACGCCGGCGGGGCAGTCAGCACGGCTTCGGCGGCCGGGCGGAGATCCCAGACCATCGGATTCGGGTCACCCCTGCGGCTGACCAGGACGACCTGGCTGGGGGGTGCGCCCTTGATCGGGACAGTGACGAGGTCGGGACGCAGTGAGCTGCGGCGATCGCCGATAGGTAGCACGGCGACCGCTCTGCCGCTCGCGACGAGTTCGAGCTTGTCCTCGTAGCTCTCGATCAGCGGCACGCCCGCGCCGAGAATCCGGTAGGAAGCCCAGTCCGCAGTCTCGAACGCGCAGGGCGCCACCTCCTCGCCGGACAGTTCCTCCGCGGTCACCGACACGCGATCAGCCAAGGGGTGATCCCGCGGGACAACGAGCATCCTGGGTTCCTCGTACAGCGGCGTGGTGACTACGTCGTCGGTGGCGAACGGCAACGGGGCCCGCGCGATCAGGGCGTCCACATCCTTCTCCGGCAGGGCGCCGACACCGCGGCAGCTCAGGTATCGGGTGGTGATCTCCGCATCCGGGTGACGGCGGCGCAACTCCCGTACGACGGGAGTGATCACCAGGTCTTCGACATACCCGATGGTGATGCGTCTGGTCTGGGCTTGTTCACGCACGGCCAGTTCGGCCTGGCGGACGGCCTGCAGCAGGGCTTGGGCCCGGGGGAGAAACGTCTGGCCGGCAGGAGTGAGCCGGGTGCCCTGGGGTGTGCGGTCCAGCAGTCGTGCGCCGAGGTGTTTCTCGAGCCGTTGGATCTGGCGGCTCAGAGCCGGTTGGGCCACGTGCAGGGCGACGGCGGCCCGGCCGAAGTGCTGGTGTGCCGCCACCACGGTGAAGTAGCGCACCAACCGCAGTTCCAGGTCCTGTCCGAGATCGTTCACCGTTGCAGGGTACGCGTCATGCTGTTTCGGAATGACCGGTTGCCCAAGGGGTCTTGGACGGCCGTGTCCTCCCGGGCCTTGACTGAAGGTGCAACGTTTCTCCGAGAAAGCGATGGGCGTGATGAAGGCGATCCAGTTCCACGAGGCGGGCGGGCCGGAAGTCCTGCGGTATGACGAGGTGCCGGTTCCCGAGATCGGCTCGGGCGAGGTGCTCGTCCGGGTGCATGCGGCGGGCGTCAACCCACCGGACTGGTATCTGCGTGAGGGGCTGAAAGTCATGCCGGTCGAAATGAGGCCGGCGCTGGACTTCCCGCTGATCCCTGGAACAGACATGTCGGGCGTGGTTGAGGCGGTCGCTCCGGACGTGTCCGGGTTCGCCGTCGGTGACGAGGTCTTCGGCATGCTGCGGTTCCCGGGATTCGACGGTCGGACGTACGCCGAGTACGTGGCCGCTCCTGCTTCCGACCTGGCTCACAAACCAGCCGATATCGACCACGTGCAGGCGGCCGGTGCGCCGATGGCCCTGCTCACGGCCTGGCAGTACCTCGTCGATCTCGGTCACGAGGTGCCGTCTCCCTTCACCGGCCAGGTGCACCAGCCGCCGTCGATCACGCCCGGGACGACCGTGCTGGTCAATGGGGCCGCCGGCGGAGTGGGCCACTTCGCGGTCCAACTGGCGAAGTGGAAGGGGGCACACGTCATCGCAGTGGCCTCGGGACGGCACGAATCGTTCCTGCGCGAACTCGGCACCGACGAGTTCATCGACTACACCACCACGCGGGCCGCAGACGTGGTCAGCGGCGTCGACGTGGTGATCGACACCGTCGGAGGTCCGGACAGCCGGCGATTCCTGACCGTGCTCAAGCGCGGCGGCATCATGCTCCCGGTGTTCTTCGCCGAGTACGACCCGGAGGAGACGGCGCGTCTGGGCATCACCGTCTCGAACATCCAGGTGCGCTCCAACGGCGCCCAACTCGCCGAGATCGGAAACCTCTTCGACAAGGGCAGGCTCCGGGTCGGCGTGGACAGCACCTACCCGCTCTCCGAAGCAGGTGGCGCACACACGCGAGCCTCACGGGGCCACATTCAGGGAAAGATCATCCTGACGGTGTCGCAGTGATCGCCGACCTCCAGCAGACAGTGGCGCGCTACGCCCACGCCCTGACGAGGCGACGGCGTCCGGCTTTGCGGATCTGGGCCGGGGAGCCGAACTGGTCCAGCAGAAGGAGATCGGCGTACGGCCCGCCTGGCGCGGTGTAGGACTGGCACGCCGGATCCACGACGCCTTCCTCTCCGCCCGGGACGATCCGTACGTGACGCTGATGGTCAACGAGACGGCCGGAGACGGGAAGGTCCACGCTCTCTACCGATCCTGGGGGTATGAGGACCTCGGCCACAGCCAACCCTCCCCGGTCTCACCCCGTCTCACCGTGATGATGCGCCCTGTGTCCTGACGGCCGCCGAGAGGACGCTGCAACACCTCACATCGTCGATGAAGGCCACCGTCATCGACGACTCTCAGGGCCGCACGCTCTGAACCGACGCCTTGCGACCTGGCCGGATGCACGATGCGATCGCCGCATGCAATGAGGGCATCGGTGTCTGCTTCCAGCATTTCCCCGACGTGGGGTTCTCCTGGACGACGGATACCTCGGCCTCCGCTGCGACCACTCCTCAGGCGATCACGCCACCCAGAAAGTCGAACAAGGTCGCCCTCCCTCACGTGCACGCAGCCAGAGAGGAACCCCGGCACCGACACTTATCGAAGCGCATCACCGTCGAGCACGCGCTCGCCGACCACAAACGCTGGAAGCAGCTGACCCGCTGGGACCCACCGGCGCAAGCCCCGGCCCGACACTTACCGGGCCATTGCCGACCTCGTCTCCGACCGCACCGCCAACACCTGAGAACAGGCCATGACCAGGCGAAAAACGCCTGCACAGCTATCATGCACCAGCTCGTTAGTAAGGGTCAGTCGTCGGTTCGGGCGATCTGGAAGGCGATGGCGACGAGGTCGTCGCTCAGAGTTGCAGCCCACCGGGCGACGTCTTCCTCGATGAAGGCGACGAGTCCTGAGGGCGACACCGCTCCGGTGCTGTTTGCGCAGTGGTTCTGGAGGCGTTCGCGCAATGGATAGAACGTTCCTGCGCGGTTACGGCACTCGGTGATGCCGTCGGAATAGGCAAGGAGAATTTCGCCGGGGTGCAGGGGGAGCGTGACGGTGTGCGGAGGCGCGGTCAACAAGTCGCCCATGCCCAGCGGCAGACTGTGCTCGCTCTCCACGACATATGCTCTGCCGCCCCTGATGGCGAGTAGCGGCTGATGGCCCCGGTCCAGGACATGGACAGCACGGGCGTTGTCGGGGAACTCGAGCAGGACAGCCGTGGCGAAGACCTCCTCCGCCGGTGCCGTATGTCCGGTCGGGGAAACCGCGCCGGCATCCTGTAGTGGGGCCATCGGGGGGGTTTCGCGGTCGAGTTCGAGAGCCGCGTCGATCCGTTCTGCCACCTGGCTCAGTGACGGGTAGAGCAGCGCTGCTTCCTGGAAGGCGGAGATGACCGTGGCGACGGTCTGTGTTGCGGCAATGCCTTTGCCCTTGACGTCCCCAACGATCGCCCGTAGGCCGAAGGGGGTGGGGCGGACGCTGTAGAGATCGCCGCCGATGAGTGCCTCCTCGTCGGCCGCACGGTAGAAACCTGACAGACGCAGGTGGCCGATTCGTTCGGGCAGCGGTCTCAACAGGGCGAGTTGCACGGCTTCGGCGACTGTCTGGACGCGGCGGAAGCGGGTTTCGGTCCGCTGGCGAACTACGCACAGCCATGTGGACAGCAGGGTAAGGATGGCCAGAACGATGAGGGAGACGATGGTCAGGGGACCGACATAGTCCTCGACCATCTGGGTGAGCGTGAGCAGCAGGCATCCGGCGGCGCCGACGGCCAGGACACCGCCCGGAGGGTAGGTGAACAGGGACAACACCACGGAGGCCGAGAGCAAGGGGCCGAGGGGATAGCGCGGCGGTGTGAGCTGATCGACCACCAGCGTGACCACAATGAGTGCGGGTGGACCCCAGCGCAGCCACCGGGGCGGCCACGGATGCTCCTCGTCCCAATGCCTGTGCTCCAGAGCAGCCCGCCCCGTACCCACACCCTCACCCCGTCTCACTCGCTCTGCCAGTCCGGATACCGCTCCCCTCGGCCGTGGAGAGGTGGAAGGGAGCGTCGCCCTGGCCGGTGGCTTCCGTTCGGGCACAACCAGGCCCGCCCTACCGGGCACCGGCCCCAGGGACGGAGTGGACAAGCTCTCATGCCTCCGCCCCGCAGCGGGGGATCCTCAGCGGCGAGTCGGAACCGAGGAAACCACTCGGCCGGACACGGCACACGAATTCGCGCCTCATAACTGCCCCAGCACGCAACGTCACAAGTTCCGGCACGATAAATTGTCCCGAACTCAACAGACTCGAATCTCGATAATCCGATCACGCCAGACTGCTGAAAGTCCCAGAATGGGCTCGCTAGGGCAGCACAGAAGTGAGCTGTTTTCGTTCTGAATATTGAACCGCAACTCTCTGGTTACCTAACGAGCTCGTAACACGATCTTGTGAACTTGCCCTAATCAGGCGTGACCGGTGTGACGATTCGGCCGTTCGGAGGGCGTGAGTGTTCGGCCGTGGATCGTGGACGACGACTTGTGGGCGCTGATCGAGCCGCTGCTGCCGCCCTGGCCCGAGAGGGCTCCCGGCCCGCGGCCGGTGCCGGACCGGCAGTTCCTGCAGGGCATCCTGTACGTGCTGCACAACGGCATTGCCCGGCAACTGCTGCCCCTGGAGCTGGGGTTCGGCTCGGGGCAGACCTGCTGGCGGCGCCTCGAGCGCCGGCAGCAGGCCGGAGTCTTCGACCAACTGCACCGCATCCTGCTCGCCGAGCTGAATGCGGCCGGCGAGCTGGAGTGGTCCAGAGTATGCGTGGACGGTTCCCACGTCCGCGCGAAAAAGGGGGTGCCGACACCGGTCCGTCGCCGGTCGACCGGCGGGAGACGGGCAGCAAGCACCATGTGATCTGCGACGGACGCGGCACCCCGCCGAAGGTCATCACCACCGCGGCCAACGTCAACGACGTCACGCAGACCCTCACCCTGGTCGACGGCATCCCGCCCGCCACCGGCCGCCCCAGACGCCCGCGACGGCGTCCCGAAGCCCTGCTCGGCGACAAGGGCTACGACTCCGACCCCAACCGCCGCGAACTGCGAAAACGTCGGATCCTGCCGATCATCTCCCGCAGGCGTACCCCGAACATCGAGGGCCTGGGCAAACTCCGCTACATCGTCGAGCGGACCTTCGCCTTCCTCCACCAGTTCAAACGCCTCACCGTCCGCTGGGAACGCCGCACCGAACTCCACGACGCCTTCATCTCCCTCGCCTGCAGCCTCATCTGCTGGAGACGACTCAAGAAGACCCGAACATGATCGTGTTACGAGCTCTACGAATGGCCCGATCAACCCGCCTAGAAGGTAGGGCACCTGAGGGTCCTAACGCGTCAAGTCGCTCAGTCATAGCCGCTGTGTAAGGGCTGTCCCGTAAGTGATCTTGCCCTGCAATGATCTCGACCGTGTCACACGTGATCACAGCGTTTGAGCCGTCATGGATAGCCCGTTCACTGGTGTGGCTCCGCGCCAGTTCAACCGGGTGGTGAGTGCCCTGCGGAGGGAAGGCGCCGACGTCGCTCGGCGAGGTCGGCCGTGGGGGATTTTGCTGGAGAACCGGGTGCTTCTGGTGGCTGCCTACTGGCGCACCAACCTGACGCTGCGGCAGCTCGCCCCGCTCTTCGGTGTCTCGAAGTCCGCGGCTGGCCGCATCGTCAGGCACGTCGGGCCTCTTCTCGCGTTCCGGCCCCGGAAGCGGTTTCACAAGGACGCCGTACTCATCGTGGACGGCGCTCTGGTTCCCGCCTGCGACCACGCGGTGGCGGAGCGGTCCAAGAACTACCGGTACTCGACGAATCACCAGGTCGTCATCGACGCGGACACCCAACCGGTGGTCGTGGTCGGCCAGCCACTGCCGGGCAACCGCAACGACTGCAAGGCATGGGAGCTGTCCGGGGCGAAGGCCGCTGTCGGGAAGGCCGCAGTGATCGCCGACGGAGGCTATCGAGGTACTGGGCTCGTCATCCCACACCGCCGTGCCCCTGGGCAGAGCGAACTGTCTGCCTGGAAGGAGGAGCACAACGCCTCTCACCGCAGGATCCGCGCACGGGTTGAGCATGCCTTCGCCTGGATGAAGACCTGGAAGATCCTGCGTGACTGCCGTCTCAAGGGCGATGGCGTGCACCATGCGATGCTCGGCATCGCCCGTCTGCACAACGTCGGGCACCGTGACTGACTGCACCCGGCCGAAGGACTGTCCGTTCAGGATTCAGCGGGCAGGAGCTGGACCAGGCCGACCCAGTTCTCCTCGTCCACCTTGGTCTGGGTGGCGCGGACCCTCCAGCGGCCGGCGGGCAGCGAGACCGACGCCTCGGCGGGCATCCCGCCGCCGGGGTACTCGATGCCCAGGTCGGACCCCGCCTCGGCGGAGTCAATGAGCACCGCCGGTCCGTCCGAGGCCCAGGTGCCACACTCCTCCCATACCGTGGCCGGGTCTGCGAGGGCAGCGTCGGCCGCGGCTCTCAGTCCGGCCTCTGAGTCGGCGGCGAGCCACCGCAGGAACGCTTGATGCTGGGGCAGATAGCAGCTGGTCGCCGGCTCGTCCGCCAGCACCAGTGCCTGCGCACCGTACTCGTCGAGAGGGATCACACCGGCCAGCTCGTCCACTGTGCAGGCCCGGTCGTAGTCGTCTGGGGCGGTGGCGTCTCCCGCCATGAGCCCACTTTCCGTGCACCCGCCCCAGGAGGTCAGGGCGGAGACGGGGATGACGATCAGAGGACCGCCCAACGACTCCACCCAGACAGTGGAGGGGGCGGAGGCATCGTCTGCGGTGGATGAAGAGGTGTTCATGCACGTCAGTGTGCCCTCGCCCACTGACAACGTCCCCGCATTCATCGGAACCCGGCACGGGAAAGGCTCAGCGCCTATGGCAAGCAGCAGTTACGGGACAGCCCTTAAGGAGATCTTCAGTAAACGGTGTGCCACGGTGGTCGAGGTCAGCGCCAGGGGTCAGACCGGCCAGGTAAGTGTCGCGGTCAGTGTCGGTCAGGTGGGCGAGGCAGGCAGTGTGACCGGGGATACGAATGCCGCGGCAGCCAATGGGATCAGTGACCGGGTCGGCATCTTGAGCACAGTACGGCCAGGGCGGCGGTATTGAAGTTACTGGGGATGGGGGCGTGGTCATGGCGGAACAACTCCAACGAGAAAGAATCCGTTCCGGCGGGTGCCGAGCGGATGACAGACAGGAAGTAGGAGCCCCAAGAGGTTAGTTCCTCTCAGGACCTTCTGGTGGCTCGTAGCACTACGTCTCCGGAGCGCCGGGCGCCGGTGGGCGGGGCTCGAAGGCGGTGCCCCGCCCCTTTGTCGGGACTCCCGCAAGTTCCTTCTGCATAGCCCATCATCTTCTGACCTGCGGTACTGGTGAGCGGGGGTCCACTCGATCGCCTGGAGACTCCGACGTTCCGTCGAGATTCCTGACGATCTGCCGCTATCCATGACGCATGGCCGTTCCCAGTGAGCTGAGGCGTCGATGACGCTCGCGGTCGTCCGGTCGATCGGTACGCCGCGGCGACTGGCGACGGCGCAGGAGTACGAGGACTTCGAGCAGGAGCTGGTCGACCAGTTCCTGCTTGCCGGGGTCGGCGCCGGGATGGCGGACGGTTCGATTGCCGACGATCGGCGGGCGATCTTCGAGTACGTGCGGTTCCTTGGCCGGCCGGTGTGGACGAGCGGTCCGAAGGACGCCGACCGGTTCCTGGCGGACCAGCGCAAGGTCAAGCGGCTCGCGCACAGCACGGTGCAGAGCAAGGCATGGACGCTCGCGCAGTTCTTCGACTTCCTGACCGCTCGCTATCAGGACGACATCCACACGCTGACCGGTCACGTGCTGGTGCAGCCGATCGACGAGTTCAACCGGCCGGCCAAGAGCGAGTACGGAACCCAGCGCATCCCGCCCGCCGAGGCGGAGGTGGAGCAGCTGTTCAACGGGGGGCGGGAGTCGTTGGGGAGCGCGAGGAAGTTCCTGCCCGCGGCCCGGGACTACATGGTCGCCTCGCTGTGGCGGCGGGTCGGGACCCGCATGACCGAGACGCTCAAGCTGGATATCCGCGACTGGCGGCCGGACCTGGGCGACTTCGGCAAGCTGCACATTCGACACGGCAAGGGCAGCCGGGGGCGGGGCGGAGGGTGACCCAGCCGTCGGCGGGGGTCCGGGAGGCGGTGGCCGCAGCAGCCGGTGCGCCTGCGCCCGGAGCTTCGGAGCCGTTGGGGAGTAACTCCCAGGCGACCAGGGCGAGCAGCGGGACCATGAGCGCGGCTGCGAGCGCGACGGTGCGTGGCTCGGTCCGGCGGGGCTGCGAGCCCGTGGATTCCTCGGTTTGCAGGTGAGCCTCGGCCGTGGCGTCGACTTCGGGCACGGAGCTCGGCGCCGTGGCGGACACGGCAACGACACCTGCGGCGATCCGGTCTCTGGCGTCCAGCCAGGTGCTGACCCGTTGCCCGTCCCCGCAGGCGCGGACGAACGCGGCCAGCAGATTGGGCGGTGGCAGACTCGTCCGCCTCAGGACGTCGGCCAGCGTGCTGCGCGCCAGCACGTCACCGTTTCGGGCTGCCTGCGCCTCCAGTTCGCGATATGCCAGCCCTGAACGCTCCTTGAGCTGCCGCATCGACTCGATGAAACCGGCAGCGTCTCGGGCTTCATACGGCGACAACCCCCAAGGCCCCCCATGAACGCTTGCTGCGGCTCTGGCAGAAGGGCAACGGCGGATTCGGCTATGCCCGGCTGTCCGGGGTGGGATCCGGACAAGACTCTGACCAGCCCGGACAGTCCGGGTCTGTCCGGGACAGCCGGTGGCCGTTGCCTCGCCCCTCAGCGGTCAGCAGTCTCAGTGGTGCCCCGGCTGCTCAGTCGAGATCGTCCCGGCTGACGTCAGGTCGCCTCGGACAGCTCGTCTGCCCAGGCTTAGGCACTCGTCGCGTTCCCGTACATTGATCGACAAGGAGTTTGTCGTGAGATCCAAGCTTTCCCGTACGATCGCCGTCGCTGCCGCGGGCGCCGGCCTCGTCCTGTCTCTTGCTGGCTCCGCCCAAGCGGACGGCGGCACCTACCGCGCCAGGCTCGCTAACGGCTGCGGCTCTACCAGCGGCACTTACCACTGGTACGCCTCCACCGCCTACAACGGCAAGACGTCCTACAAGACCGACTGGGATTTCAACCTCTATGACCTGTGCTCCACCAACGGCTACGCCGTGAGCCTCTACAGGAAGTACAGCAAGTGGAACGGCAGCGCCTGGATCAATGACGGGTCGTACCACAAGATCGCTGCTTCGGGTGCCGAAAGCAACGTCGCCGACGTCCGGATCTTCCTGTGCGAGGTTGGCCGTCCCTCCACCTGCGTGGGCATTTCCTAGCTCTCGCCACTGGGCCGGGCGCTGAGCCCGGCCCGCCATGGCCCTGCAAAGGACCTGCCGCTGTCCTCATGGAACTCCTCGACGAGGGCCGGCGGTCCAGCACTGAAGCAACACGGTTCGCGCCAACGCAGTGGCCCCGCCTCCGGCGGGGCCGCTGCCCCGTCCAGCCAAGATTTCCATTGGCCTTTACATGCAAAACAGGCACTCAAAGAGCTTTTTGTCCCGACGATGGTGCTTCATCACAGTTCAGGTGACGGACTGCTTCGTGTCAGCTGGGGCAGTAGGCGCCCTTGTGGCAGGTGAGGAGAATGGCGGCCTCCGAGAGCCCGTTTCGGCTCCTTCACTCCTGTCTGATCCCAACGCATCCCCTGTGGGACCGGTTTACGCCCTGTGGCAGGGCGGCGGCCATCGGTACTACCGAAACATGCCTCGTAAGCAGCCGCCTTATCCTAGTGGCCTCTCCGATGCCCGTTGGAAACTACTGGAACCAACTCTGACGGCCTGGCGGGCCGAGCGAAGAGGGAAGGGCCTGGACATCGGCCGGCCACCCGAACACGACCTGCGCCGGATCATGGACGCCATCCTCTACGTCGACCGGACCGGGATCCCCTGGCGATACCTGCCGCACGACTTCGCTCCATGGGAAACCGTTTACAGTTACTTCGCCGCGTGGCAGAAGGATGAGGTCTTCGACCAGCTCAACGGTCTCCTGCGGCGCCTGGTCCGGAAGGCCGAAGGCCGTGACGCCGAGCCGAGCGCCTGTGTCCTGGACGCCCAGAGCGTCAAGACCTCGGCCAACGTGCCCGCGGCCGGCCAGGGCATCGACGCGGGCAAGAAGATCGCAGGCCGCAAACGGCACATCGGCGTCGACACGCTCGGCCTCCTCCTGGCCGTGCTGGTCACCGCCGCCAGCGTCTCCGACAACGCCGGCGGCATCCAGGTGCTCTCACAGATCGCACGGGCCCACCCGCAGGTTACAAAGGCCTGGGCCGACACCGGCTACCGCACCACAGCCATCGACCACGGCGCCCGCCTCGGCATCGACGTCGAAGTCACCCGCCGCGACCCCGGCCAGAAAGGTTTCAAGGTCCTCCCGCGACGCTGGGTCGTCGAGCGGACCTTCGGCCGGCTGATGCACCACCGGCGCCTGGCCCGCGACTACGAAGCCCTACCCGCCCGCTCCGAAGCCATGATCCACCTCGCGATGATCGACCTGATGAGCCGTCGCCTCACCCGAGAAGCCACGCTGAACTGGCGCGGCACACAGCACCCGAACGGGCCGCAACGAGAAAGCGTCAACCCTCGCCGAAGCCGCGGAAGGTACCTGATTCATCAGCGGCGTCGGCGAACTCCGCAAAGTCCATGTTGGCGATGCTGAGGTTGGCCGAGATGTCAGGAAACCACCGAGCAGGGACCCTGAACGTCCGCCCGGGCTCGTCTGAGAGATCCACGGCCAGGAGCGGGTGACCCGGATCCTCCATCGTGGTTGCGTCCGCCCGAAACATGTAAACGATCTGCTCGTCTTCGTCCGCAGCAGCCTCTTCAGCCATCAATGCCTGGACCCCCACGTCGGCGAAGCGAAGCTCGCTGACATACGTGGCATGGGGGTACTCGTCGGCCGCGTCGAGTGCAGTTCGAACCGAGTCCCAGGCCCCCTCATCACCGAAGTCGGTACGCAGGACCAGCGAGGTCAGATCATCGGGTTGAGGCAGAGACATCTCGTGATCCTCTCACCTGACGCTGACATCGACTGCCCAGACCAGCCCCCCCGGCACCGGCAGAACTCCTCAAGCAACCCGGTGATACCAAACACCCCTGCCAGGACAAAAAGCTCTTTCAGGTCACCGTGAAGTGCGGCGACCCGGCGGACCCGATCAGGCGCACCAACTCGGGTTATGAAGGTGCCGTGGCCGACTGCCTGTCAGGGCTCGGCGCCTCGATGTGAGTGGTAAGTACATCTAAGGGCTGTCCCGTAACTGGGCGGTGCCCCGGAAGGGGACTGTGTCGTGGCTGGTGACAGGATTGAAGGGTGCTGATCAAGGGATACGACGTCGGCCCGTTGGTGGCGGGCGAGTCACTGCCGGCCCGCCCGGGTTTCTGGTCGAACTACCTTGTGCAGCGACGGTGGGTGTGCCGAGCGCCCCGGTCCGGAGTGGTTCGGTGAGGACGGCGCCAATACCGATGCCTTGTCCGAGGTCCTCTTCGATCCCGAACGCTGGCCAGCGTTTAGGCTGCCGACAGAAGACGGCCCCGGAGCCGTGGTGATCTACCGCAACCTGGATGGCGACTACGGCACCGACTACCTCCTCCCCCATCCAGGCAGAAGCCACGTCGAGCAGATCGCCAGCTGGGACGGAGACTTCTCGGGCACCGGTCTGACATGGCACGAACTGATCAGGATCGCTGACAGCCCGTCTCCTGCGACCGAAGGCGTTCAGGACACAGCCACCCGCTTCCTGCTGCTGCTCCCCCTCCTCACCGATCCAGACGTCCCGGAAACAGCACTGGCAAGGCTCGTCGCTGCCCTGGTCGTAGTCGGCGCGCCTCAAGACACCGTCTCAACCACGGCCGAGCACCTGCTGGCCCACCTCACGAAGAGATCCCGGCACGACCCCACGTGGGCGTCTCCGCTGAGCGGCAGCTGAGAGGCGGGGCGGTCTCCAGTCACCCCATGGAACGATCTTGATGTGGCTGGAGTGATCACGGCGTCAGAGCCGTCTTGGATAGCCCCGTTCTCCGGGCTCAGCCCCCGCGCCTTCGGGAAGCTGGTGACGGTTCTGCGACGTGAGGGTGCGGACGCGGTCCGCAAAGGCCGGCCGTGGGGCCTTCCACTGGAGGACCGTGCTCTGCTGGTCACGGCGTACTAGCGAACGAACCTCACGATGCGGCAGCTCGCGCCGCTGTTCGGGGTGTCCAAGTCGGCAGCGGACCGAATCATCGGCCACCTCGGGCCAATGCTCGCCCTCCAGCCCCGCAAGCAGTTCGCCAAGGACGCTGTGCTCATCGTGGACGGCACCCTGGTTCCCACCCGGGACCACACCATCGCGGAGCGGTCGAAGAACTATCGGTACTCCACCAACCACCAGGTCGTCATCGACGCCAACACCCGCCTGGTCCTCGTGGTCGGTCGGCCGCTGGCCGGGAACCGGAACGACTGCAACGCATGGGAGGAATCCGGCGCCAAGGCCGCCGTCGGCAAGACCACCACGATCGCCGACGGCGGCTACCCGGCACCGGACTCGTCATCCCGCACCGCCGACGGCGCGGCCAGAGCGAACTCCCGTCCCGGAAAGAGGAACACAACAAGTCCCACAAACAGATCCGCGCCCGCGTCGAGCACGTCTTCGCCCGCATGAAGACCTGGAAGATCCTGCGTGACTGTCGCCTCAAGGGCGACGGCGTCCACCACGCCATGCTCGGCATCGCCCGGATGTACAACCTCGCCCTCGTCGGATAGGCAAGCGGGCCGCACGGCGGCCCCCTCCCTCAGCGGCTCCGAGATCATTTACGGGACAGCCCTTAGGACTGGAATCAGAATGAGGTCTCGAGGCTCGGGAATGACGACATGTCAGTTCTCGTTGATGTGGCCCGGAGGGGGTGGTTGTGACCGAGACTCGTGGTGGGCGCAAGCCGTGGGAGGTTGACGATGGGCTGTGGGAGCGTATCGAGCCGCTGTTGCCGGTGATTGAGCGGCGCTTCCGCTACGGGGCGTCGTCGGCTCGATGACCGGCGGGTTCTGTGCGGCATCCTGTTCGTGCTCTACACCGGCGTCCCCTGGCGCTACCTTCCGCAGGAACTCGGCTTCGGCTCCGGGATGACCTGCTGGAGGCGACTGCGGAAGTGGAACGAGGCCGGGGTCTGGCAGCGCCTGCACGAGATGCTGCTGGCCGGGCTGCGGGCGGCCGGCGTACTGGATCTGTCCCGGGCGTCGGTCGACTCAAGCCATCTGCGGGCGATGAAAGGTGGTGCGGCCACCGGCCCGTCTCCGGTGGACCGGGGCAAGACCGGCAGCAAGCACCACGTGATCGTCGACGCCCACGGCATCCCGTTGGCCGTCACGCTGACTGGCGGCAACCGCAACGACGTGAACCAGCTGATCCCAATGATCCGAGCTGTCCCGCCGATCCGAGGCAAACGCGGCCAGCCGCTGCGCCGCCCGAAGCACCTCTCGCCGACCGTGGCTACGACCACGAGAGCTACCGCGATCAGGTCCGACGGTTCAAAACCACCCCGCACATCGGCCGACGCGGCACCGAACACGGCTCCGGACTCGGCGCCCACCGCTGGGTCGTGGAAGGCGCCATCGCACTACTGCACTGGTTCCGCCGGCTACGCCTCCGCTGGGAGGTCCGCGACGACATCCACCGTGCCTTTATCGCACTCGGTTGTGCCGTCATCTGCTGGCGACGGCTGAGGACCGCGCTCTGATTCCAGGCCAACGTAAGGTGGCGACCCATGGCGCGAACTCGCGCCGAGTACAAGGAGGCGGAATGCTCGCTGGCTCGTCGGTGCTGGCGGCCGGAAGACGTCATTCTGTCGGACGGCGCTGGGATGGAACCGTTGTCGCCGCGGGCGATACCGCAGCCGGTGAATGTCATGTCGAGCGATGGGAAGACGTCGTCGCGGTGGCAGCTGGCAACGTCCATACCGCGACGAACACGGGCAGGTCTCATACGGTGGGACTCCGGTCGGACGGCACGGTGCTGGCAACGGGGTGGAATGGTGATGGGCAATGTGATGTCGCCGGATGGCGAGGCGTCACGGCCGTGGCCGCAGGTTGGCGCCGCACGCTCGGGTTACTCGCGAATGGCCGCGTGCTAGCAGTTGGCCGGAGTTCAGAAGGGCAGTGCGACGTGCAGTCCTGGCGCGAGATGGTCGTCCTCTCGTGTGGTGACTGGCACTCGGTCGGCGTCCGGTCCGACGGATCTGCACTGGCCACGGGGAACAACCGACGACGGCAGTGTGCCGTTGAAAGGTGGCGTGACCTGGCCGCCATTTCGGCCGGGTATCTCCATACCGTCGGCCTCAGAACTGACGGGCGGGCAGTAGCGACCGGCGACCGGGCAACCGGGGCGTGCGAGGTCGATGAGTGGGAAGACGTGGTGGCGCTGAGTGCGGGCAGTTACCACACCGTTGGGGCCACTGCGTCCGGGCGGGTCCTCGCAGCGGGAGACAACAGCTACGGACAGTGCGAAGTCGGCGATTGGCGCGACATTGTCGCCGTGGCGGCTGGTTCGGCGCACACCCTTGGCCTGTGTGCCAACGGCACAGTCGTAACCGCTGGGACCAATACCGACAGACAGTGTGAAGTCGATGCCTGGTCCGGAATCCAGCTTCCATAAGCCTCCGGGCCGCGCCAACACTAACTGGCATGCCGTCACTTCCGAGCACAGAGACCTCATTCTGATTCCAGTCCCGGCTGCGCAGGACGAGGTGGTGGGGCGGGGGCTTTCCCGGCCGGGCGCCGCGCCAGTCGGCGTCAGGGATCTGCGCCCGGATCGTGTGGGTGAAGACGCCTAACTCGCGGGCGAGCGCGTAGGCGCTCTCCCCCGCCGCATACCGGCGGCGGACCTCCTCATCGACCAGCACCCGCCCAGCCCCAGCCCCAGTCCGGGAAAGGGACTGCGGGGTGCGGCCGCGGGAGCGGATCAGATCACCGGGGATCCTGCGCCGGATCGTGGAGGGATGCATCTCGTAGAGCCGGCCGAGCTCGGCCACGGTCGCGCCCTGCACGTACCGGGTGATGATCTCTTTCTGCGGCAGGAGCTCGCCCTGCTGGTCGACGGCGAGCCGGGCCGCTTCCTGCCTCGAACGCCGCCGGGACGGTTCGAGGCGGGCCACCACCGCCTCGACCGAGATCCCCAGCGTGGCCGCCACCCGCTGCTGCGGCGTCCCTGAATCGTAGAGACGCACGACCTGCGTCCTGAGCGCCTGCTCGTACGGCGTCTCCGCGCGGCTGCAGTGCCGCTGCTGCCGCATCCCGACGCTCTTGCACCGGTACATGGCGCCGCACGGTGCTCTTCGCCCCCCCAGCTCCCGTGCCACCACCGCGAGACTCGCGCCTTCGCGGTACCGGCGCCGGATCAACGCCGACAGCTCTTTCACATCCCGCACCACTGTGCCTCCTTCCCTCTGCGGGCCAACGAGGCGCTTCTGTGAAGAGTGCGTCGGCACGGTGCCGGCGGCTACGGGGGCGGCGCATCCTTGCGGAGGGTGGGTGACCACTGCGGTGACAGGCCACGCAACCAATACAGCAGGAGGGCGCATGTGTCGGCTCGCTGGCACATGAGGGGCGTACGAGTCGCTGTTATAGAGGGCCTGAGCCGCTGCGCTCTGTCGCGACCTCCTTGGACCGCTCGTCTAGTGCCCTCAGGAACGCGCCGAATCCGTGCGGTGCGCGTGGAGTGGTCCGTCCGGAGGTGGTGACGGGGCAGGCGTCTGTGCGCAGTACGCGGGTGTCGGGGGGCAGGGCGGCGACGAGGGCGTGGTCCTCTCCGTACGGCACGGTGGGGAAGCCGCCCGCCCGCAGATAGGTGTCCGCGCGGATGCCGAGGTTGGCCCCGTGCACGTGGGGGTGCGCCCAGCCGGGCCCGTCGCGGCCGGCGAAGTAGTGCGCGTCGTGCAGCGCCCGTACCGGCGGGGCGAGGGACGGATGGGGGCCGATACGGACGGTGCCGAGCAGGCATTGCCAGTCCCGGCGGGCGTGGTGCAGGTGATGGATGAGCCAGTCGGGCGGGACCCGGCAGTCGGCGTCGGTGGTGGCGATCCAGGTTTCCTCGGGGCGTGTCCCGCAGAGCTTCAGGGCTCGCGTCACGGCGGCGGCCCGGGCGGCACCGGCCATCCGGTGCGCGACCTCCACCACGTCCGCCCCGTGCCGGACCGCCGTGGCCGCGGTGGCGTCCGTGCAGGCGTCCGCCGCGACCACGACCGTGCACGGCGGGAACGCGGCGAGGCGCCGGGCGCGGTGGACCGAGCGAAGTGCTGCGGGAAGGTCCGCGGCCTCGTCGTGCGCCGGCACCGCCACGACCAGTGCGCTGATTCTGGCGGTCACACCAGGCCCTCAGCGGCGGCCGGCGAAGGCGGCGGGGTGCCGTCGGGCAGGGGACGGGTGTACGTGCCGAGGGTGAAATCGGGGTCGGCGAGGCCGGGCCCGGTGACGAGTCCGGGCACGGCCTCCAGGTACGGGCGCAGTTGCTCGCCGGTCAGCCGGTGCTCGGGCACCGGATGGTTCCAGTGCACGGTGACCAGCGAGCCTCCCGGCTCCAGAGAGGCGACGGTCTGGTCCAGAATCCTCTGCAGCCGGGTGTCGTCGAAGTAGTACAGCAGTTCGGACAGCACCACGAGGTCGAAGCGGCCGGTGGGCCACTGGTCCGGTACGACGAGGTGCTCGACGCTGACGTGCGGCTGGTCGCGGTTGCGCGCCGCCGCCGTCTGCACCGCCCGTTCCACCCGGTCCGCCGCCACCAGCTCGTCGCACCGTCCGGCCAGCATCCGGGTGAGCACTCCGGCGGAACAGCCTGGCTCGAAGGCGCGGCGGTAGCGGCGCCGGGGCAGTGCGGCCAGTGTCAGCGCGTACTTGCGCTGCTCGTACCAGCGGTTCGCCAGATCCCAGGGGTCGGAGGTGTCCGCGTACATGCGGGCGAAGTAGCTTTCCGGCGTGGAGGATCCCGTGTCGCGCACCGGCGGGCCCGCATCCTTCATGGGGTGTCTCCTTCGACGAAGACGGTTTCGAAGAGGCGCTGGTGGTGGTCGAGCTCGTCCGGTGGCAGCACCACACCCGGGTGGTCGGCGAGCGGCGCGATCTGCGTGCGGAAGCACCGCACGGCGGCCTTCTTGCGGTTCAGCAGTTCCGTGGTCAGCGGCAGGCGGCGCAGGCGGTCCCAGGGCACGCGGGTGTCACCGGGAGTGGCCCAGTGCCACATCCATACGGGGTACTGCCACAGGGGAACGGCCGCAGCGGCCGCGGCCGTCCTCGCGGCCCGGCCCGCCGCCTCGTGGTCGGCGTGCAGGTCGCCGCTCCACGGCGCCACGCACAGCCCGGCGCCCGTCTGTCGCACCAGCTGCTCCACCCGTGCGGCGACCAGGTCCTCCCCCTCGTCGACGCGCGTGTCCGCGATGCCCATCCGGTACCGGAAAGCAGGGTTGAGGCCGAGCACGTCCAGTGCTTCGGCCAGCTCCTCCCGTCGTACCCGGGCCAGTTCGGGCGGGGGCAGCACCCGGCTTCCGGGGTGGGAGCCCTCCCCGTCCGTCACTGTCAGCACGTGCACCTGTCGTCCCGCCGCCGCCAGCCGGCTCGCGGTCCCTCCGAACCCGAGGACCTCGTCGTCGGGATGGGCCGCCACGACGAGTACCGGCCCGTCGGGCAGTACCGCCTCGGACCGAGGTTCGCGCCCGGCCCACGCGATCCACACCTCCTCGGCGGTGCCCGCGGCGTCGATGGCATCGGCAGCCCGTTGCCGGTCGTCGGAGATCACAGGGGAAAGATCGGTGGCGGGCCGTTCAGACATCGGTCTCCTCCTTCGTGCCGGCCGTGTCCGCCGTCTCCTCCGCCACCAGACGGCCCAGCGCGGCGAGATCGCGTTCGGCATGGTGCTGGCGGATGTAGACGGTGAGGTCGGCGACCCGCTGGGCGTGCTCGGCGTCATGGCACAGCGGCCCGGCGCCGAGCGCCCGGCCGACCTCGTCCAGTACGCGCGCGCAGACGTCGGCGACCAGGGCGCGCACCCGGGCCGCACGCAACTGGGCGGGCGGACCGTCCTCCAGCGGCTCTGCGTCGATCGCGGCCGCGGCGGCGTCGAGCGCCCACTGCGCACTGTGCAGCAGGACGTCCACGGCGCCCAGGTGGGCCGCCGTCAGCGGGTCCGGAGCGCGATGACGTGCCGCTGCGAACAGCGCGTCGGCGACGCCCCGGGCGCCGCCCAGCCAGCACGCGGCGACCCCCACCCCGCCGTGGGCGAAGCCCGGGCGCCGCAGGTAGGCGTCCACACCCCCTATCGTCCGGGCCGGTACCGCGGTGAAGCGCACGTCCGGGGTGTCGCTCCCCGCCATGCCCACCGCGCGCCACGTGCCGGCGACCGGGGCGTACCCAGGGTGGCCGGTCGCGACGGCGAACAGCCGGTATCCGTCATCGGTGTCGGCGGTGACCAGCGCGTGCGTGCAGGTATGCGCACCGGAGCAGTACCCCTTCAGCCCATCGAGCAGCCAGCCGCCGTCTCCGTCCGGACGGGCACGCAAAGTGGTCCCGGGCGGTCGCGCCGCCCACACCCCCCAGCGTTCTCCCACGGCCGGTGCGGGTGCGCCGAGCTCGTGCAGGATGGCCGTGGCGTCCGCGTGCCCTTCTGCCAGCCGGGCGAGTGAGAGGTCTACCCGGCCCAACGACTGCAGCGCCGTGAATCGCTCCTGCGTCCTGCCCGAGCCGGGCAGCGGCAACCGCTCAGCCCCGTCCTCCACCCACCCGGCGAACCGCTCGGCGGCGACGCGCCCCGCCGTTTCGGCCGAATCCGGGATCGGGCTCGTGTTCTGGGATGTCAGAGAGGTCGCCATGATCTACGGGTACACCCGAAGTCCGTTCTCATGCATCGCGAACGCATCATCCTGATGGTCCGCTCGTGAGCTCTCGGCAGACGACCGGCCGTGCAGGACGGCCGACAGCACTTCTGTGGCGTCCGGAGCTGATCTGCAGCCGTTCGGATGCAATCCAGGACCTGAGCGAAGCCCTTACCGAGAACTTCGAGAAGATCAACGACTCCGGACGCGACGCCCAAGCGCCCCCCGGCGCCCGGTACGCCCGCCGCCTTCACCGCCCCCGAGGGCCCGGGCGCCCCTCTTCAGCCGGCGATACCCGCCCAGCGCGGCCCCGACCACGAAGGCCCCACCACCGGCTTCCCCTCCGCGCTCGCACCCGCGACATTCGTTCCGGCCGGTGTCCCCTTCGCAGGTCACCCTGCCTTTGAGGCTGTCGTGACGCGTGCGGCCGTGCACCAACTACAGGGAGAGGTAGTGGGGAGAGAGATGGCAGGGGTCTACCGGGAGCGGGCGGTACGCTGCGTCGAGAGCGCGGCTCGGGCGGGACCCGGGGCGACGGCTGGCAGCGCGCCGAGGAGGACGAACACCTACTCCGCCTCGCCACCTTGTACAGCACGCTGACGCTGCACCGGGCCGCGTACGTGTGCTGGGGCGGGCGGATCGAGGCCGCCCGGTGCCGGGTGCGGCTGATGGCCGAGGCCGGGCTGCTGCACCGGGACGTGGACGTGCGGTAGGCGCGGACGGTTCTGTGGCCGACCGGGCGCGGTGGGCCGATCGCCGGTACCGGCCTGGGTGCCCCGCAGCCGCCGGGCGAGCGGCTACTGCACCGCCTGGCCGTCGCCGACGCCGGTATCCGGCTGGAGGGCGAAGGCCGCCGGGTGCTCTCCGAGCGGGAGGTGTACGCCGCCGAAGTCGTGCCCGGCCGCGCGGCGGAGCTCCTGGCCGACCTCGGCGTGGACCAGGTCCTGTCCGGCGCCTGGCGCGGGGAGACGTTCGCCGTGCCCGTCGGCGCCCGTGCCGTGCACTGGCCCGACCTCGACTCTCTGAACAGACGGTGTCGCCTACTTGACGGCGGTGATCATGACCGTGAGGACGGCGGCGAGGACCGTCAGAGTCGCCCCGAATGTCTTCCCGAAGGCTGCTACGCAGCGGGACATCGACTCGCCGCCCCATCGGGTCACGGCGAAGGCCGCTCCGGCCGCCAGGATCGAGACGATCACCGCCAGGCTGATCACCATCATCAGCAGGGCGGTGTGAGTCGTGTTCACGAGCTCCTCCAGATCTTTCGACGCAAGCGGCGCTGTTCACGTCGCTGATTTCACGATCCACCCCTCACCTGCGTGAACAAAGCGGTTGGATGTTGTTGCGGTGACAACGCGGGGTTGTTCGGGAACTAACTCGTCGCAAGGGGATCAAGGGTGGGGACGGCGAAACGACCGGGGCGTCCATGGACGCCGGCACGCGGACCGAACCAGAAGGTCAACGACCTGGTGCAGCTCCTGCGAGGCTGGCTGGACACGTCAAGCATCTCGGTCAGTCGTCTCTACGGCCTCCTGACCGAGGAGCACTTCAACGGGCCGATCCCTACGCTCCGACGCCTTCGGGCTCAGCTCAACGGTGACGGCTTGACCTTGGAGCTGGCCGAGGCGGTCGCCGACATCTGTTTCCCCCGGGAGACCGGAGACGAGGCTGCCCGGCGGCTTGCCCTCATCAGAGACTTATGGACCGCCGGCTGCCTGGTCTCCTCGCAGTCTCCGTCTGACTCCGGGAACGACTTGGTCCGGGCTCAGCAGCGAACGATCGAGGCCCTTGAAGAGCTCAACCTCGTACGTCAGGCGTATGAGGTCAGTGAGCAGGCCCGGTTGCAGGCTCTCCAAGCGGCAACGCTGCTGGTCGCCCTGCTGGGGCAGACCCAGGCTCAGGTCGCGCAGCTGACCCGTCAGCTTGACGCCATCCGTGGCTCGACGAGCCCTCAGGCAGTCGAAGAGACACAGACGGCCTCCCGTCTTGTACGAGCCCAGAATCAGACTGAAGAACTCCGCGTGCAGCTTGCCAGGGCCGAGGCGGAGCGTGACCGGGCTCAGCAGGTGGCCGATCTCGCTGCACGCCAGATTGGCCAGCTGGAAGCGGAGCTGAACGAACTACGCCTAGCTGCTGCACAGGGAGGAGGGACCGCCGGAGGCACACTGCTCCTGCCGGACGAGAGGGCTACCGAGGATGACATCGCCCTCGACCGGGTCGACGCCACTCTCAGTAAAGTCCGCGTCATGCTCGATCGCGAGCATGACGCCGTCCAAAGCGCGGCCGAGGATGTCGGCTGGGTAGAAGCGGAGACACGAAGCAAGTCTCGGATCGTGGTAGGGGAAGCCACCAGCGACCGAAACCCTCCGGACGACGCGGAAGATTCTGCCGAGTTGTTCCGAACAACGTCGCACAACCCTTCCGCCAGCAAGGACGGCTCCGCGCCGCTTGCCTTGCCCGCGTACCCGAGTCCGAACATCATGAGCTTTGTCGGAGCCGCGACTCGGCGCGTCTCCCGCGGCATCGACCCGGACGAGATCGTGCTCGGCCTGTGCCGGGCGAGCGTGCCGACGTTCTCCGACGAGATCCTGGTCTACCTGCGCGATCCGCTGCCGGGGGGTGACGAACGCCCGGTGGCGCCGTTCGTGCTGCGGCTGCGCCGCACCGAGCGTATGAAGGCCTCGGAGATGCCGGGCGAGGAACATGCTCTCGTACCCGACTCCGACCCACCCTTGGCCTTCGAGCTGTCCGAGGTGCGGTCCGGAGGAGCGCTCGCCGAGGTGCTGCGCGGGGTGCGGCCGGTCTTCGGCGACTCCGCCGCCGCCCGGGAGGCGCTGGGCGAGCTGCTCGGCACCGACCACCCGCTGCCCGGCGGGCTGCGGGCGATACTGGCTCCGCTGCGCGGCCGGCGCCGGGTGATCGGCGCGGCCGTGTTCCTGCGCCGTCCGGAGCGGGCCGGCTTCGAGCCGAACGACCTCTTGGTAGTAGCGCAGCTGGCCACTCAAACCGCGATTGGCATCGACAAGGCCTCGCTGTACGACCAAGGGGCTGACCTCGTAGACGAGCTCCAGCGGACGATGCTGCCGGACTCGCTGCCGCAGCCGACCGGGGTCAGGCTGGCCTCGCGCTATCTGCCGGCAGGCAAGACGGTCCGAGTGGGCGGCGACTGGTACGACGCGATCCCGCTGCCCGGCAGCAGGGTCGCCCTGGTCGTGGGCGACGTCATGGGCCACTCCATGACCTCAGCGGGGACCATGGGCCAGTTGCGCACCACCCTGCAGACCCTGGCCGGGCTCGACCTGCCGCCGCAGGAGGTGCTGCACCACCTGGACGAGCAGGCGCAGCGGCTCGGCGAGAACCGGATGGCCACCTGCATGTACGCGGTGTACGACCCGGTCTCGCACCGGATCACGGTGGCGAACGCCGGCCATCCGCCGCCGATACTGCTCCATCTGGGCGGGCGCGCGGAGGTGCTGCGGGTGCCGCCGGGCGCGCCGATCGGGGTGGGCGGGGTGGACTTCGAGGCGGTCGAGCTGGACGCCCCGGCCGGCGCCACGCTGCTGCTGTACACCGACGGTCTGGTGGAGTCCCGGCTGCGGGACGTGTGGACGGGGATCGAGGAGCTGTGCGAGCGCTTGGAGGCGACCGCGCAGCTGACCGGTCCGGACCACTCGCCCCCGCTGGAGGCGCTCTGCGACGACGTCCTCGACATACTGGGTCCGGGCGACCGGGACGACGACATCGCGCTGCTCGCGGCCCGGTTCGACGGGATCGCACCGAGCGACGTGGCGCACTGGTTCCTGACCCCTGAGGACACAGCCCCAATGCGGGCCCGGCGGCTCGCCCGAGAGGCGCTGGCCCGCTGGGACCTGGAGGAGCTCACGGACTCGGTGGAGCTGCTGATCAGCGAGGTCGTGACGAACGCCGTGCGGTACGCGGAGCGGCCCGTGACCCTGCGGCTGCTCCGTACGGACGTGCTGCGCTGCGAGGTCGGCGACGACTCCCCGCAGCTGCCCCGGCAGCGGCGGGCGCGGGACACGGACGAGGGCGGGCGCGGCCTACTCGTGGTGAACCGGCTGGCCCGGCGCTGGGGGGCGACCCGGCTCTCGGGCGGCAAGGTGGTCTGGTTCGAACTGGGGCTACCTTCCAAACCCACCCGCCTGATCACGGAAGCGGGAGAGCACCTGGTCACATCAGCGAATCCAGATGATCAAGGCGATTAGAACCAGGGGTCGATCATCGAGACGGAAGGTCTGCCCTCGGCGAGTGAGCACGACCCCCGACCCCCGCCTAACCCTCGACGCCCGGCTCGCCGGAAGCTGCATACGCGCCGACGGCCAGCCCGTGGCCGGCCACGCCTGGGACGAGGACACCGTTTACTCGTACACCGCCGCCCGCGCAGAGTAGCTGGTCTACGCACCTGGGCAGGCGCCGTACGACCACCAATCCGGTCTCGGGGAACAACGGAACAGTCGTTAGCGCTAAGCGCTCCCGGGCCACCGAAGGCGAGTCACCGTATTCAGGCCGTGGGCGGTGAGGTGGCCGGCGAGCGCGGTGAGTTCGGCGGCGTCGCGGCCGAGCCGCTTCATCTCGTACACCGTGAAGATGACCCGGCAGTGCGGGGCGTGCGCCTTGACCTCCCGGGCCGTCCTCAGGCCTCCTCGAATCGGGGGCGGACTCGCACCCAGATCGCCCGGATTTATACCTGCTGCACCACGCCGTCGAGAGAACGCGGCCAAGGGATGGCGCCCTCGGGTACGGCCCGCGCGGCAGGCTGCGGGGGCACCGGGGCGAAGGCGGGAGGCAGCTCGGTGAGGACCGATGAGGGCGGGGCGGGCGCCTCGCATCCCTGATGCGGGTGGCCCGAGGCGCAGGCCTCGGCCGGATGGAAGGAGGGGCGGTCGTCCTGGTGCCGGTCAGGGCCGCCGTCGTCATGGGGGTGGCTGGTGCCGGACGTTGCCGAATGCAGGGGCAGCCCCGCCGCGGTGGTGCCGTGGGTGTGTGCGCGGTGGCGCTGTCGGCTCCGGCCGTGTGGGTGTAGAAGGGCGAGCAGCAGCGCGCCGAGCCACAGCAGGGGCAGCGGGCCCGCCGGGCGGCGAATCCGCGTGGTGCTGGATGCAGCCCGGGCCGTGAACACGCCGTAACCCTGTCCGGCTCTGCGGGCGGGTTGTCCGGCCCGCCCCTTGTTGATCACACGGTGCGGTGGCCGCAGGGTTTTCAGGGAACCGGGCGCAGGCCATCGAGGGCGACGGCGACCAGCCGGCCGATGGAGCTCGCAGGTCAGGCCAGCCGCTGGCGGTCGGTTTCGCTGCCCCCTGCGGTCAGCCGAGGGCTCCGAGGAGTTCGTTGCACGCCTGCTCGCAGGAACGGCAGACTTCGGCGCAGATGCGGCAGTGTTCGTGCATGTCGGCGTGGGTGGCGCATTCGTCGCCGCAGGCCTTGCAGACCATGGCGCAGGCCTTGAGGATCGCGCGGGTGATGTCGGCGTCGTAGCCGGTGTGCCGCGAGAGGACGGCGGCGGTGGCGATGCAGATGCCGGCGCAGTCCATGTCGGTGCGGATGCACTTGGCGAGGTCGCCGACCATGCCCTCGGACAGGCAGGCGTCCGCGCACGCGGTACCAGGTCTGGGCGCAGGCGATGCACGCCTCGATGCAGCGGGTGAGCTTGTCGCGGTCGACGTCGCCGAGGTCTTGCGGGTAGGTGGCGAGCATGTCCTTGACCATGGTCATCGCCATCGCCTCCTCGTCTTCCGGGAGGCCGGCCGGCCGGGCGGCCCCGCGTCTTCGGCCCCCGCTACCAGCCGGTCTCACCGCTGCGGCGTACGCAAACGGGCCGGGGCGCCCCTGTCTGGGGGTGCCCCGGCCCGTGATGCGGGCGGTGACGGGTGTCAGTGGTAGGCGTGGACGACGGCGTGGCCCTTGCCGCGGCCGATCATCCACTTGTTGACCGGGGTGGTGAGCAGGAAAGCGATGACGAAGCCGCCCAGCAGTGAGGTCCAGAACAGGGCCTCGTCGAGGTGGGCGTCCATCGCCCCCGGAACCAGGGCGATGATGCCGTTGTCGACGAGCTCCATCACCGCGATGGATACGGTGTCCGCGGCCAGCGCGACCTTGATCGCGGTCTTGAAGTCCAGCCCGGCGCGGCGCACGGCGAACAGCGTGAACGAGTAGCCGAAAACGAACGCCAGCACGATCGCCAGAACCATGGTCTCCACGTTGCCCCACATCAGGGCGGTGCCGATGGCCATACCGAGGATCTCGCCGATGGCGCATCCGGTCAGGCAGTGCAGGGTCGCCTTCGCCGCCGTCCCCCAGGAAGCGCCCTCGTGCCCGCCGTGGTGGCCCTCGTGCCCGGCGTGGCCCTGGTGGACTGTGTGGTTGTGAGCGGCACCGGCGTGGTGCGTGCTGTGGTCCATGGCCCTCATCCCCAATCCCGTCCAGTGTGGCCCGTTCCCGGCCCCCACACCACAGAACTATATACCCCCCAGGGGTATTCCGGGGAGATGGGGCGAGAGTGAAGTTGCACCCAGCCCGGACGGCAAGCCGCTGCCTCCGAAGGAGACGGCGCAGATGTTCCGCGCTTTTGCCCATGCTCTGGCCGCCGGCCGGCGGGGCAATGTCGGCGCGGCCTTCGTCACCGAACGCTTCGACGGGCTCGCCGCCGACTGGGACGCCACCGGCCGCGACGATTCCCTCCGCGACTTCTTCTGCGATCGCTGCGGCTTCGAGGGGTTGCTGCTTGGCGGACGCCTCTGCGAACACTGCACCCTCGCCGACATGCTCGCCCGCCTCCTCGACGACGGCACCGGCCGCGTCGCCCCGGCGTTCCTGCCGCTGGTCAAGGTCCTGCTGGAGATGGACCGGCCCAAGAGCCGGCTCATCTGGCTGCGCAACCCCAACGTCGTCCGCCTCCTGCGGGGCCTGGCCACCGGCAGCATCCCGCTCTCCTATGACGGGCTGCACCAGGAAACCCCCTGGCGGACCGTGACTCACCTGCGTGACCTGCTGATGGACAGTGCCGTCCTCCCGCGGGTCGACCGGCAGCTCCTGCTCTACCAGCGCCGGCTGACCGAACGGCTCGCCACCATCGAGGAACCCGGTCACCGTCAGCTTCTCCGCCACTTCGCCACCTGGCACCAGATGCGGCGCCTGCGGACGAAGGCGGAGAAGGGGCCGCTGGGACGATCCCAGACCAACCACACCAAGCAAGAAGTCACCCGGGCCGGCGCCTTCCTCGGATGGCTCGCCGACCGAGGACGCGTAATCGGGCAGTGTCAGCAGGCCGACATCGATGCCTGGCACACCGAAAGCCTGGCCACCCGCCTCCCCTCGCAGTCATTCCTGCGATGGTGCATCAAGACCGGCAGCGTGCCCCGCCTCACGCTCCCGCCCGCGGTTATCACCCAGGACCCGGAACCGTTGCACCAGCACCGCCGGCTCGCGATCCTCCGCCGGGTCCTCAACGACGATTCCCTGCCCCTGCGGGCCCGGATCGCCGCCGCGCTCGTTCTCCTCTAGGCGCAGCCCATCAGCCGTATCGTCCGCCTCACCATGGACGACGTCATCGACGACAGGTCCGCCCTCACCGTCCGGCTAGGGCGTGTGTCGAAAGTAGCGCCGTCTGCCCGGAGGGCAGGCCCGGCGGTGTCCGGTGCGTGCGATCGCAAGGCGGAGGGTCGCCCCGATACTGGTTGTATCGGGGTGATCCCGACAACGCGGCGAGCGTGCGTGCCGGGCGCCGCCGGGCAGGCGGGACTTTCGACACACGCCCTATGAGACCCTCCGTCCCCGCTACCGGAGCCCGTCGCCAACCTGATGCGGGCCTACATCCAATCCCGCCAGCACCTGCCCTACGCCAGCAGCAGGAGCTCAAAGTGGCTCTTCCCCGGCCGCCAGCCGGGCCGGCCCATGAACCCGGTCAGCCTCCAAGTCCACCTGCGCGAGATCGGCGTTCCTCCGCAGCGCGGCAGGGCCTCCGTGATCCGTCAGCTCGTCCTCCAAGCCCCGGCCCCCGTCATCGCGAAGGCACTCGGCTATCACGACAAGACCGCCACCCGCCCGGTCACCGAAGCCGGCGGGACCTGGAGCCGATACGCCCCAGGCGACCACCAGCGGTGAAGCGCTGCTCCTTACGCTGGGCCCGCTGAGCCGCGTTTGTCCTCAACATGGACGACGTGAAGCTCGGTGCCGTCCCGGTGGCGCTTGGAACGTCCGAATAGCCCGACAGCGATCTGCGACTGATCCTGAGGCTCATCGGGGCCAACATAGGTAAGGACGTCGTTGTGATGCCCGGTGACGACCCATCCCTCGACGTCCTTGGGGTCGATCACCCCAAAGTCTCCTGCCGAAGATCCGGCATGCGCCGGGCCGAACTTCTTCAGGAGGTCGGTTGCCTGTTCAGCAAGCTCCCCTTCCGGAGCGGTCAGCACGACACAAGTGCCATGCTCGAACAGCACCCACGACTTGTGAGGGTCGGCGAGAAGCTGCTGCCAGACGTCTATCAGTATCTCGGTGTCCACGCCGGTCATCATGCCGCAGAGCACCGACACAGGGTGACGATCGGCCTGCGGCTACGGCGAATACGCGACACCTGAACATGCGGGCTTACCAGTCCCGAGGCCGCAGAACCCCGTGGGTTTAGGGAAACTGAAGGCCCTTCAGCCGGAACCCGCGGGTCGGATTCTGTGCTCTGCTGGGATCGACCTCCGGGTTCGTGCCGACTCATGGTGCGGCGTCCTGGCTCGTGGGCGGCGCCACCTCGTAGAGATGCTCCTCAACCAGGCCCAGATGCTGATCACAGGCCAGGACGATCTCGTCCGCAAGGTTGAGGATGCGGATGGCGCCACCAGGGAACTGGACGGTGATGCCGACGGCGAAGTCGTAGGTGCGGTGCTGGTAGCGGATCTCCTGGACGGAGTGGATCCGCTGGCCGACGAACTGCGTCATGGGGAAGCCGGGCAGGTCGTCCTCGACCGTGGTGTGGCCGTACTCGTCCATGTCGTAGGGGCCGTGGGGCTGGTCGATTTGCGAACACCCGCATAGAGACGTTCCGCGCCCTGGCCGCTGGGGTGCCGACCGTGCGTGCGGACAAGCTTGTCGCGCGGCTGAAGGCAGGGGCACTCGCCGGCGCACACACCTGAATCGCGGAGAACAGCGCCGCCGACGGGATCGAGGAGGTGTTCGAAAACGGCTGGGATACGGGCCTCGCGCAGTCGCTACCGATGTACCGCGCCTGGCGGGCCAGGTCGCCACCCAATGCGGCCGCGCCACCACCCACCAGCCCTCCCTCACTCCGCGGCCCGGCATCGTAGCTCCGGCGGGAACCGCGAAGGTGCCAGCCTCAGCTCCGGTGCCCGATGCTCGGGAATTCCTGGAGGTGGCGCAGCGGTGTACGCGGGCTCTGGACAGTCCCCAGCACTTCCTGGACCCCGACGCGGCGGAGGGGATCGCGCTCGTGGCCCTGAGTACCGTATGGGGAGACGAGCGTGCCGGGTGCGCCCTGCGCCTTTAGGAGTTCGCTGAACGGCATCGCGGGTGCCTGGAGGGATGCTGCGTGGCTACGGGCGCCGCCCGTAGCCACGCTCGCGAGGACCCGGGGCGTCGGGAACCGCACGGTCGGCGAGACGGTCCGGGTGGCCGTGTTCCGTCAGTGGAGCTGGTGGTCGCTCCACAGTGAGCCGGTGTGCTGCCGGGTGGCGAACGGTGTCGCCCACTGGCCCGTGCCGCGGTGCAGGAGGAGGGCGGTCTGCGGGGATTCGGGGGCCGGGTTCGCGGCCACTTCCTCTCCTACGAGGTCGTTGCGGCCATCGCCGTCCACGTCGCCGACTGCGAGGATCTGCTGGTAGCGCTGCCAGCCGCCGCCGATGCGGGTGCGGGCGGCGAAGGTGCCGTCGCCCCTGCCGAGGTAGAGCCAGAGGACACCGTCCTTGTCTCGGGCGACGAGGTCGCCGGCGATGGCGCCCGCGAGGTTACCGGTGGCCGTGATCTGGTTGTAGAGCTGCCAGCCGCCGCCGATTTTCACGCGCGGCTTGAAGGGGGCCGTGATGCTGCCGGTGCCGCGGTAGAGCCACAGGACGCCAGAGCGGTCGGTGGCCAGGAGGTCGTTGCGTCCGTCGCCGGTCAGGTCGGAGCCGCCGGTGAGTTTGTCGTACACCTGCCAGCCCCCGCCGATCCGGGTGCGCGGCGCGAAGGGCGCCTTGTCGGTGCCCTTGCCCGCGTAGAACCAGAGCACGCCGGAGCGGTCGCGGGCGACGAGGTCGGCGTCGCGGGTGCCGGCGAGGTCCCCGGTGGGGGTGATGCGGTCGTAGATGTTCCAGCCGCCGCCGATCTGTGCCTCGTACGGCTGCTGGAAGGGCTTCAGGCTCCGCAGCTGCTGGAGGTCGTACGCGCCGAGGTGGCCGGACTCTGTGCGGGAGAGCACGTCCGGCGAGCCGTTGCCGTCGAAGTCGCGCGGGCGGGGCGCACGGGTCAGCGTGAAGGCCCCCTGGCGCTCGATGGCCGGGCCGATGCCGTTGGCAGGCTCGGCGCGCATCGTCCAGGTGTAGGCGCCGTTGTGGGCCGGCAGGCCGTCGTCGTACAGGCCGTTCCAGTCGAGCGGGAACGTGGTCGCTCCCTCGCCGGGCGTCTTGCCGGTGATCTTCACGGTCCGGCCGGAGGCCGTGTGCTTCAGCGTCAGCGAGGCCTTGGCGTTGGGCCGGCTGAGCGTCCAGCCGGCAGGCATCCTGCCGCCCGCGCGGTCGAAGTCGACGGTGCCGGTCGGCGGCAGGGTCTGCGTCAGGGCGGTGAGGGCGGTCGGCTGTCCGGAGGAGCGGATGAGGGTCGCGGTTGGTTTTCCGGTGGCGGCGTCCAGAGCGATCCGGTATAGGCCCTCGCCCTGGGCGAGGGTGCCGCCGACGGCGAGCAGGCCGCCGTCGGCGTCGGGGGCAAGGGATGTGGCGTGGTCCAGGATCGGGAACGTCGCGCCGGTCTTCGCCGAGCGGACGGTGACCTGGTGGAGGCCGTTGGGGGAGAGCGCGGTGCCGCCGCCCGGCTTGGTGTACGCGATCCAGTCGCCGAGAGTGTGGAGGACGGTGCCGGTCGCTGTGCCCGGGGAGTCCAGCGGCACCGGCCGGGTCTGGTTCGTGCCTCTGGGTGCGACGACCAGCCTCTTGTCCGCGGAGGAGGCGTTCTCCAGCCAGATCGCGTGGGTCGGGGTCACGGTGACGGACTCGACGGAGGTCGTGTACGCGAGGGCGTACGACTCGACAACCTCGCCGGTGGCCACGTCCACCACCCCGAGCCGGCGCGAGGCGGTGCCCGGCGAGCGGAGGATCACCGCGAAGGTGCCGGGGCCGGTGGCGTAGTCCCGCCAGGAGTCCCAGCCCTCCGGCAGGGGCACGGTCCGGGAGACGACCTCGCCGGCTTCCAGGGAGACCAGGTGGTGCCGGTCCACGCCGTCCACCCGGCCCGACATCACCAGCGTGGTGCCGACGACCTGCCGGAGCGCGTACCCGGCGGCCTGCGCGCCGAGCACGGAGGTGTCGATCACGACCGGCTTCACCGCCCCGCCCATGTCGGTGAGCGTGTACACCGCCCCGGCCCGGGAGACGACGAGGTCAGTGCCCGGGCTGCCCCACAAGGTCCCGGCGGGGAGCGTCGTCGTGACGCCGTCGGCATGCCGCGTCCACCGGTGGACGGTCCGGGTGCCCGTGCCCGTACGGGTGAGCATGCCGGTCCTGCCCGCGCTGACGATCTCCGAGCCGGCGGGAGCGGTCAGCGGCGGGGCCACCTCGGCGGGCGCGGGCGCGGGTGACTGCGGGGGTGCCGCGAACGCCGGGGCTGTCAGGCCGCCGCCCGTCACGGCAAGGACGAGAGCGACGGTGGTGGCGAGCGTACGGTTCAACGGAGTGTGCCTCCCTGGGAGTGGCGAGTGTGACGGAGTACGACATGCCACAGCGGCATGACTCGTGAGGCGCCAGGGGAGTTGTATTCCGGGTCGAAGAGCTTCGTAGTCTGTCAGGTCCGGGGTTTCTCCATCATCTGTACGACCGGCCGGTTCCCGTTGCGTGAGGGCGTTCGGAATCGACAGCTTCTTCAGAAGACACGAACGAGACCGTGGGTGTCATCGGCGGCCGCTTCGGCCCGGATGTGCAGGCGGCTGACGGGCGCCGGGGGCGTCCTTGTCAGCCCCCGGTGCTGGCGGTCAGCCGAAGTCGAGCATCTCCTGCGCGAAATCGGGCGGATCCTGAGCCGGGCGGGGCAGAGGCGGCGTGCCGTCCTGATGGGCGGCCGTCCAGCGTTTGACGAGATCGTCCTTCCAGCCCTTGGGCGGGGGCCAGGGAACGCCCCAGGCGGTGAGTTGGTCGCGCTTCCAGCCGCCAGCGGGCGTGCGGGCGGCCTCGATCTCCTCCGGTGAAGGCAGGACCGTCATCTGCTCGCTCCTCGTCGTCGGCACGGTGGCCCCAAGTGTTGCAGGACGAGCGTCGGCGGCAGGCCCGGCTTCGAGGAGGGCGCGGTACAGGAAGCGGTGCGGTCGAGCATGTACGTCAGGTCGTCGGCGGCCGCGGACAGCAGCTCCAACCGGCGCGGGTCGGTGTCCGCCTCGCGTCCGGCGGCAAAGGCGAGCAGCGGGACGGCTCGCTGGAGCGCGGCACGCCGGTCGGCGATCTGCTGGTCGCGGACGTCGGCGGCAGGCGCGGGGATGAGGGCGGGCGGGATGTCCATGGACGGTTCTCCTTGGTGGCCGGTCAGGTGATGCGGGCGATCAGCGCGGTGGCGTTGTCCGCGTACGGGTCCCCCTGCGCACAGGCGCGGCGGACGGCGTCGTCGACCAGGAACTCGGCGGCCTCGCGCGGATCGCCGGTGAGGTAGTCGCCCAGGTCGTGGTCGATATCCTCGTGGGGTTCGTAGGCGCCGTCGGAGGCCAGCAGCAGCCACCCCGGCCGGGCAGGTCTGATCATGTACTCGATCGCCGGGTGCCCCCAGTGCTGTTCGGTCTCCTCGTCGTCGTGGGTCCCGCCGAGGCAGGCGGTGATCAGGTTGCGGTCGCCGTGGCCGTCGTAGATGCGGCGGGCGCTGTGGTCCTCGCTCAACAGCCACAGGGTCCACGGAACCCGTCCAGCCGTCGTCCGGCATCGTCCCCGCTCAGCAGGGCAGCGTCGCCGTCGCCGAGATTCCAACGCCGTGCCGGTCCAGCCGGCGGGCTCCACGCTCGTCGTACAGCAGGCGGTCGGCGCGCCGACGTGTCCGCCGCGAGCCGACACATCGCTTTTGGCGGCCGTCGCCGTATCAGGCATCGGTGAAGGCCTGCTTCAAGGCGGCGGTGGCCCGTGTGATCGCCGACTGAGCGACGTAGGTGCTGCGCAGGGCGTTGAGTATCACGAAGTCGTGGATGATGCCCGCTGTGTCACCGGTGCCGCGCGTCCGGTCTGCTTCTCTCGTTCGGGGTGCTGTGGGCGCGCTCCTTCGGTCACGCGCCTCTTCCCCTGCGGTGGGACTGGCACCGGTCATCCCCTATGACATCACGGGTTCAATCTCAGTAAGGGTCAGGACGGCAGCGGCGTCGATCCTTCCAACCCGGTCAGCGTGTGACGACACGCTCTTTGATCGGGAACAGGACAGCCCTCAAGAAGGTGCGTGCTCAGCAGGTCCCCTGTAGCCGGTCAGGAGGCAGACCGGCGCCGTGCAGGTCCCGCTCCGAAATGTTCATCGGTGGAGAGTAAGTGGTCGACACGCTGAGCCGCCGTCCCCCACACAGGTATGCCTCCACCACACATAGGTAACTGTCCGCATTGGATCTAGTGCTCTGCGTTACGCGATCCGTACGGTCGTAGCGATGTCGACACCGCATCCCTGGAGGATCCGTGGCACGCTTCCGTACCCGCCTGACCCTGCTGTGCTCGGCCGCAGCACTCGCCGCCGGCGCTCTGGCCCCCGCCCAGTCCGCCGGCGCGGCTGAGGAGTATCAGTGGGTCGCCCTGGGTGACTCCTACACCGCCGGGGTCATCCGCGCCGCGGGTAACGTCTTCGAAGTCCCGCGCGACGGCTGCGAACGCACCGACCGGTCCTACCCGCAGGTCATCGACCGCGACCTCGGCGGCCTCTTCGAGCTGACCAACATCAGCTGCGGCGCCGCCACCATCGAGAACGTCACCGACGAGGCACAGGAGCCGATCGGACGTCACTTCCCGCCCTTCTCCGAAGACCCCGACCACCCCTTCCCCGCCGTGCCCCCGCAGTCCGAGGCCGTGGGCCCCGACACCGACGTCATCACCGTCGGCGCCGGCGGCAACACCCTCGGCTTCGCCGACTTCCTCACCCAGTGCGCGAAGCTGGGCGGCGAGAGCGACGGAAAGGGCACCCCGTGCAAGGACGCCCTGAGCGGAGGCGTGCCGGAGCGGCTGAAGAAGGTGCGCCGCGAGTACGACCGGATGCTCGAAGTGCTCCACAAGCGGGCCCCGCACGCCAGGATCCTGGCCGTCGGCTACCCCGCGGTCGTCCCCCAGGACGCCTCCAGCTGCACCTACGGCGACCTGACGCAGTTCGGCACCGTCACCCCGGGCGACCTGGACTGGCTGCGCGAGGACGTCCTGGAGCCCCTGAACAGGGCCATCAACAACTCCACCGGCACCCAGGACGCCGCCAGCTTCGTCGACCTCTACGACTCCTCACGCAACCACAGCGTCTGCGACGACTCCAAGTGGGTCGAAGGCTTCGTCACCCTCCCCGACCAGCTCTCCTTCGTCCACCCCAACGCCCTCGGCCACCGCAACGCCGCCGACCACGTCGAAGAAGCCATGCTGAACACCATCAGCTGAGACAGCTCACGCCACCGACCCCGGCGTTCTCGACCCACTGGCCTCCGGCAACAGCCGGAGGCCAGTTCTTCGTACAGCCCCTATACGCAAGCGGTTGTGGCCGGCGCGGCCTCCACGCAAGGGCCGCGTATCGCCGGGAGAGAGCCCATCAGCTCAAACGGGTCGCTCGTTCGAAGGCGAAGAAACATTTCCGCAGTTCAGCGCCGTGCGCAGCGCGGGACATGGCCACAGCGCCCCCCTTTTCTGCCCGGGGCCCTGCCGATTCCACTGGGAGGTGGCCGTCCATGGCCCTCATCATCGTCGTCGCCGTCCTGGCCCTGCTCGGCGGCCTGGCCGCCAACCGCTTCCTGCGGCCCCGTCTGCTGAGCGAGGACGACGACACCGGCATGGCCGTCAAGGACCTCGTCGGCCCCCTGCTCACCCTGACCGTGCTGCTGCTCGCCTTCGTCCTGGTCACCGCCAACGGCTCCTACGGCAAGGCCGAGGTCGCCTCCCGCGGCGAAGCCAAAGCCGTCGACCAGCTCGTCGAGGCCGCCGAATACGCCCCCGCCGCCCAGAAGGCCGAGATCCAGGCCGACGCCGTCTGCTACGCCCGCGCCGTGCGCACCCAGGAATGGCCCGCCATGGCCGACGGCAACGGCTCGACCGCCCCCAGCGTCTGGTCCACCGACATGCGCCGCGTCTTTCGCCAGGTCGAGGGCAAGCCGGTCTTCGGCATGCTGGTGGCCGCCGACAACAAGCGCTCCGAGGAACGCGAGGAACGCCTGACCCAGGCCACCGCCAGCATCCCCAGCGCCATCCTCTGGTTCCTGCTCGCCACCCTGGTCATCACCGTCATGGCCCTCGGCATCTGCCTGCCCAGGCGCAACAACCGCGGCCAGATCATCACCCTCGTGGTCATCACCGCCCTGCTGACCACCACGCTGTGCATCATCCGCGACGTCGACCGCCCCTTCGGCGGCATCATCAACATCGAACCCACCGCCATCACCGAAATCGAACGCCAGGCCACCCGCGACTACCTCGCCAACCACCAGACCGGCGACCTGCCCTGCGACGACCAGGGCAACCGCAAGAACGCCTGACACGCGCCGTCCTCACCACCCGGACGCCGAGACGGCCCGCACCAATCCGGTGCGGGCCGTTTCAGCCTCCGAGAACCCGCCGGAAAGGAGGAAACCGGCAGGCCCTTGTTGCTCAGAGCGCCCCCATACGTTCAACACCCCGCCGGTGGCAGGCGCAGGGCGAGGAGGGCGATGTCGTCGGTGTGGTCGGCGGCAAGGCCGGTGAGCAGTTCGTCGCACATCTCCTCAAGGGGCTGGCGGGCCAGGGCAGCGGCGTGCTGGCGCAGGCGGGTCAGGCCGTGGTCGAGGGTCTCGCCGCGGCGTTCGATCAGGCCGTCGGTGTAGAACAGGAGGGTGCTGCCCGGTTCGAGGATGGTGGTGGCGTCGGGCCTGGAGGGCAGGGTGGTGATGCCGAGCATGAGGCTGCGGCCCTCGTCGAGGAAGCGGGTGTCGCCCTCGGGGCTGATCACCAGGGGTGAGGGGTGGCCGGCCTGGGCGTAGTGCAACTGCCGTGTGCCGTCGTCGGTGGTTTCCAGGACGGCGTAGGTGCAGGTGGCGGTGGCGTTGGTGTAGAGGGTCTGCTGGGCCAGGTCGAGGCGGCGCAGGATGTGGCCGGGGGGTTCCTGGCGGTCGCAGGCGATGCCTCGGAGCATGTTGCGAAGCTGGCTCATGCGGACGGCGGCGCGCAGGTCGTGTCCGGTGACATCGCCGATGATCAGGGCGAGGTGCCCGTTGGGCAGGGTGAAGCTGTCGTACCAGTCGCCGCCGACCTCGGCGGTGGTGGAGGAAGGCGCGTAGCGGGCCGCGAGCTGGATTTCGCCGGTGTCGGGGAGGGTGGGCAGCAGAGAGCGCTGGAGGCGTTCGGCGATGTGTTGGGTCTCGGCGTGCAGATGGGCGTTGTCCAGCGAGAGGGCGATGCGGTGGGCCAGGTCGTCCGCGAGGGCGAGGTCGTCGGGGGTGTAGGGGTCGCGGTCGCCGGTGCAGGCCAGGGTCATCACGCCCAGGACCTGGCGGCGGGCCCGCAGCGGCGCGACGATCGCGCTGGTCGTGCCCAGCCGGTCGAACAGCTCCAGGTGCCGGGCTTGTCTTCGATCCTCGCTCATGGCCTTGAGATCGGCCGGGGTCAGCAGGAGGGGTCCGGCACCGCGCAGGACCCGTGCCACCGGATCACCGGCGTCCGACGGCATCGCCGGGAGCACGCCGAGCACTCCCGCGGCGGGCAGGGTCTCGGGCTCGCGGTGGGTCGCACAGGCCCGCCGCATCTTCCGGGACGGTTCGACGAGGTCGATCACGCACCAGTCGGCCAGCGCCGGCACCGCGATCCGGCACACCCGGGCCATCGCCTTGTCCGCGTCCAGCGTGCTCGACAACGCCGTCGACACCTCCGCCAGCAGCGTCAGCCGGTCCAGCCCCTGCCGCAGCACCTCATCCACATCGAACTCGTCCATCACCAGCACGTTCCCCGAACCGGCCGCATCCACCACCCCGCCTTGTCGGTATTCACCCGGTGTCGGGAAGGCTCGGCCGGGGCCACCACGGACGTTCCCGGCCGGTCTTCTACGCCAGAGTGGGGGTATCGGTCAGGGCCAGGCGGGCGGTGATGCACTTGCCGACCGGCTCCTGCTCGACGAACAGTGCCCCGGTGGCGGCTTTGACGATCTCCATGCCGTGCTGCCCGATCCGGCCCGGATCAGGCGCCCTGGGGGTGGGGAGGGCGGGGTCGCTGTCCCACACCACGGCATCCACCACCTCGGCAGTGGCGCGCAGCTCCATCAGGACCGGCCCGGGGGCGTATTTGAGGACGTTGGTGACCCGTTCGCTCACGACGAGCGCGGTGAGGTCCTTGGCGCGGTCCGAGACCGTCAGGTGGTGCTCGGCGCGGGCCTTGTTCAGGAAGGCGGTGTCGTGGTGGCGGGCGTCTGCGATGCAGCGAGCGTCGCCGTCGAAGGCGTAGCCGGCGTGTATCAGGTACCCGTCCGGCAGAGGCCGGGCAGCATTCTCGCCCTCACTGTCATCAGGGGGTTGCACTGGGTCTGGCCTCGCCTTCGTTGCCACCCGCCCGGCGTGGTTACCCGCCCGTCTGATCCCTACGCGATACGGGCTGACCGGGGTGGTCGTGCGGGTGTGGGCGGCATGTGTGGTGGGGCAGAATCGTCGGCGCACGCTCTCGTCCCGGGACAAGCGTAAGTGCTGATCGAGGAGACGATGAGCGGCCACGAACAAGTTGACCTGTCGAGCCGCCTGTCCGCGACGCACCGCACGGTCGACGGCGTCCGCGTCGTCACCCTGCACGGCGAGATCGACCACACCGGCAAGGACATCTGGGCGACGCCCTGCTGCCCGGCGAGGGAACAGCCCCGCGGGTCGTGGCGGACATGAGCGGAGCGAGCTTCATGGACTCCAGCGGCATCGACGTCCTCATCTCCGCCCACCAGCACCTGAAGGACCCGCACGGTCGGCTGAGCATCGTCGCCCCCAGGAAGCCGTCCTGCGTGTGCTGGTCCTGATCGGCGTCGACGCCGTCACTCCCTGCCGCCCCGCCCTGGAAGACGCCCTGAACGCCTGACACGAACCCCGGCGCGGTCACGACGGGGCGGCTGCCCTGGAAAGATCCGGGCAGCCGCTCTCTTGTTGTGCCGGGCGGTTCAGGCGGGGTGAGGACAGGGCACAGGCGGTACCGACAGGGCCCGGCTTCGGTTCGGCCTCGTCCTGTATCGGTCTGTTCAAAGCCGGCGGACGGGGCCGGTATCTTCGGCTGTCTTGCCCTTGGCGGTTCCGGTCTTCTTTGTGATCAGTGAGGGGTCAGAGAGCGAGTGCCTCTTCGACGGTTGCGCGGAGGGTGAACAACTCATCGAGGCCGGTAACGCGGAAGATCCGCAGCAGCTCTTTCTCCAGGCCCGCGAGAACCAGCGGTGCTCCGGCCGCCTCGCTGCGCTGGTAGAGGCCGATGAGCACGGTCAGGCCGGTGGAGTCGCAGTACATCAGCCCGCTCAGGTCGACCACCAGTGTGGTGCCGGGTGTCAGGTGAACGCCCTCGAGTACTTCGGTGAGGTGAGGCGAGGTGTGCTGATCGAGTTCTCCCCCTACCTTCACCACGTCGGCGCCGGAGGGGTGAGCGTGGCGGGCCACGGTCAAAAGGGAAGCGGTCACCTGTTCCTCCAGGGCGAGCAGTACGGGCGGTACAAGCCTCTCGGCGCGTTGGACGCAGTGCCATCGCGGTCTCTCGTCCCGAGCAGCAGATCTCCTTGGCAAAGGGAGCGGTCAAGCCTTGACGAGAGGACTGTCCGCGTCAGCGGTCTGCCTGTCCCGGTCAGGAAAACACGCCCTTCGGTTCATGCTTCGGAGCGGACGATGTTCCGGCTTGGTCTTTCCCGCAGACAGGTGCTCTCGCCCGACTTGAGGCAGGTGTGTGCAGTGGTCAGTCGCCGAGGGAGTGCTGCACGTTTTCCCGGCAGTCGATGACGGTGTCGACGCCGACGATCTGCAGGGTGCGCATGACCGCGCCGTGGGGTGCGGCCAGGCGCAGCCAGCCGTCGGCCCCGGCGAGGGCGCTGTGGGCGGTGATGAGGATGTTGATGCCGCTGGAGTCCATGAAGGTCACCTGCTGCATGTCTGCCACTACGCGGGAAGGGGCGTCGGCACGGACGTCCAGTGCCTGACGGAGAAGATCGCCGGTGTGGTGGTCGATCTCTCCGGAGAGCGTCACTACGCGGATGCCTTCGATGGTGGTGGTCACGACCGACAGCCTGTCGTCCTGTCCGGCCTGCTCGGTGCCGGCTGTCTGTGCCTGTGCCTGTGCCTCTGCCATGCGGGTGATATTGGCATACCTGGACCTTCATCCGGCGTTCTGGCCGCTGCGGAACGGAGGACGCACGGATGTGATGTGGCTCATGCGTATGCGTAGCATCAGACGAGCTGGTACGGGCAGACGTTCGAGGGTTTGTGAAGGGAACGCTGAAGGCGGTATGGCGGGATCGATGTCCGAGGCTGAAGACAGCGCCGAGCCGTATGAGCATGTCCCCGGGGTGACGACAGCCCTGGATCTGGACGGGGACGGCTCCCGCATCGCCCAGGCCCGTCACCTCACCGCCGGCTTCCTCGTGAAGGCGCGGGCCGAACACGGGCTGTCCATCTCGCAGCGGGGGGTGGAGCTCGCGCAGCTCGCAGTCAGTGAGCTGGTCACCAACGTCCACAAGTACGCGCCGGGTCCGGCACTGATGAGCCTGCGCATCGTGGGGGACGCGGTGGAGATCGTGGTGCGGGACTCCGAGCCGTCTCTGCCGGTGCCCCGTGGCGCCGATGCGGCGCGCGCGGGCCAGCACGGCCTGGAGATCGTCAAGATCATCGCTCGCTTCTTCGAGATGCGGCAAGAACCGGCCGGCAAGAGCGTCACCGTCCGTATAGCCCTCACCGACGACGCGGACGACACCCTCACCGGGTCTTGCCCGTAACGCGCCGGTCGGCTCCCCCAGGATCCGTATCCTGCTGCGGGCTTCGCTCCCGCTGCGGTGTTCTGGCTCCTGCGGCAGGGGGACGTCGTACGACTTCGAGTCGAGTTTATTGTTGCCACAGGACAAGTGTTCCGGTCCTGTGGGCGTTCTTCGGGAGTGAGTGTGACGAGGTCGGGTGGCAGCGGCTCGTTGCCGAACGGGAGAGGTCCCGGCAGGCTGACTGCGCTGCGGGAGACGGGGCTGACGGCTGCGGCGGATGCGGGGATGGACCGGTTCGCGCGTCTGGTGACCGAGCTGGTCGGCGTTCCGGTGGCGCTGGTGTCGCTGGTGGAGCGCGAGCGGCAGGTGTTCCCGGGCATGGTGGGTCTGGGCGAGCCGTGGGCGCAGGCGCGGCAGACACCGCTGACCCACTCGCTGTGTCAGCACGTCGTGGCCTCGGGAGAGCCGCTGGTGCTGGCCGATGCCCGTGAGGAACCGCTGACCTGCGGCAGCCTGGCCATCCCTGATCTGGGGGTGGTCGGCTACGCGGGGATGCCGCTGGTCGACATGGACGGTCACGTGCTGGGGTCGCTGTGCGCGATCGACACTCGGCCCCGGCAGTGGAGTGCACGCGAGCTCGGCCTGCTCGAAGACCTGGCGGCCGCGTGCAGCGCGGAGCTGCGGCTGCGGATCGTCTCCAAGCAGCGCGAGCGCGCCCTTGCCGACATGGAAGGGGCCCGGATCCGGGCAGGTGAGGCCGCCGCCCGCTACCGCACTGCGCTGGACCGCTCGCAGCTCCTGCTCAAGGCGGCGGGAACGCTGGCCGACACCACCGGGCTCGCCGACGTCCGCCAACAGGTGCGTGATCTGATCAGCAGCGACCTCAAACCCGTCTACGTCGGCCTGGTGCTCGCCGAGGACAGGGGCAGGCTGCGACGCCTGGTCGATTCCACGGGCGCCGCTCCCATGGAACGCGCCTATGAGAACTACGGTCTCGACGCCGCCTGGCCGACCGCGCGAGCCGCCCGCGAAAACCGGACGATCAAAGTGGACGGCCTGGAGGAACTGCGGCGGGACTACGCCCCGGAAGCGGCGGAGGTGTTCACCAGCCTGGGGCTGCGCAGCGCGGTGTGTGTGCCGCTGCCGGGCACGGTCATCCCGCTGGGCACCCTGGTCCTGGGCTGGGACCACCACCACGAGATCGACGTCCTGGAGCAGACCGTGCTCACCGTCCTGGCCGGCTACACCGCCCGGGCCGTGGAACGGGCCCTGTTCGTGGACAACCGCGTCAAAGCCGCCCGGCAGATGCAGGAGGCGCTGCTCACCACGCTCCCCGAGGTTCCCGGTCTGGAGCTGGCGGCCCTGTACCGGCCGGCCGCTTCCGACGATCTGGTGGGGGGCGACTGGTACGACGCCTATGAGCTCCCCGCCGCCGGAGTCGGGGGGAACTCCGTCTCCGGCGGAGTCCTGGCCGTCTCCGTCGGCGACATCACCGGCCACGACATGAAGGCCGCCACCCTTATGGGGCAGGTCCGCAACATGCTGCGCCAGGCCGACCTCGACCACGCCGACCACGGTCCCGCCCGGGCCGTCAGCGCCTTCGAGCACGCCAACACCCACCTCGGCCTCGGCGCCAGCGGCACCCTCGTCCACGCCCATCTGTCCCCCCGCCCCGAAGCGGACGACGGCTTTTGGGAACTGACCTGGACCAACGCCGGACACCTGCCTCCTCTCCTCGCCCTCCCCGACGGCACCGTGGAACGCCTCGACCAGCACGGCATCATGCTCTTCCCCGGTCTGAACTGCGGAGAACGGACCGAGCACCACCGCCTGCTGGCGCCGGGCAGCCTGCTGCTGCTGTACACAGACGGCCTGGTAGAGCACCCCGGCGTCGACCTGTTCGCACACGTCGACGCGGCTGCCCGCCTGCTGGCCGAAGGCACCGAGCTGCCCCTGGAGCAGTTGCTGAAGACCCTCACAGGCCGTCTCGTCGGAGACGACGCCCAGGACGACATGGCCCTCCTCGCCCTGCGCATCCCCCCGGCGGCAGCCGGAGAGAGCACTGCCACCACGCACCGGCCATGACGACGTCTGCTGTCGCCGCGAAACCAAAACCCTCGGCCGGCAGCCTGCGGCTGCACACCGCCGCCGGCGCCCGGCTGTCCTTCTGACCCGTCATGGCCGGTTCGGCGGGGGCGGGAGCCCGGTGCCGGGCAGAGGCGACGAGGCGACGAGGCGAGTGAAGACGACGAGGTTCTCGGTGCGGTCCTTCGCCATGCGGGTGTAGGTGCCCACGCAGGTGATCGGCCGGACCAGGACACCGGGTATGCCGTCGTGAAAGCGTTCGTCGGGGAAGACGCTCTCGTGGAAGTTCTCCACCAGGTCCACGGGTGAACGGCGGAGCTCTCTCTGTCGTACCCGGCCTGCGCGTCAGGGAAGCAGCAGATCAGAGAAGGCTGCAGAAGTCCTTGCCGGCCAAAGAGGCGCGTCTCGGGCCTTCCCGGTTCACGGCGTACCTCGAGGCCGGGTACCCAGGTGATCTGCCGGCCTTCGTCGGGGACTTGGGGCCGGGGCGGGCCGGGAGCGGGCGAGGAGGCCTCGCTCCCGGCGTGAACACCGGTCAGCGCTGGTTGAGGGGGAGGGCGATGTCGACGACCTGGCGGGCCGTCGGGAAGGCGCCGACGAGGGTGGCCTTCCCGGTGAGGAGGTCGACCTCGTAGAAGCGCTGCTTGTTTTCGGTGTTCAGGGCCGCGAAGCCGTGGTTGGTGCCGTCGGAGGCCTTGTAGTGGATGTCGAAACCGGCCGAGGGACCGGCGTTCACACCGAGGCCGCCGGTCGGCGCGAGGGTGCCGGCGTTGGCAGGCGACTGCAGCGAGACGCGATCGTTGGCGGTGTCGACGTCGAACAGCGTGGTCGCGGTCGCCGCGTCGAGGTCGTTGTTGGTGTACGCCGCTCCGGTCACGCCCATCGCGGTGGACGGGGGCGTGGTGGGGTTGGTGAGCGTGCCGTCGGCGGTGGTCGTCTTCGGAGCGGCCGGGTCGTCGATGTTGTGGCGCAGGTTCTGACCGGTGTCGCTGACGACCCGCAGACGGTTGGCGGCCGGATTGAAGTCCACTCCGAAGTACCGGCCCTGGAGGGCGACGGTCAGCTGCGAGACCTTCACCGCCGCGGCCTTGTCGCTGAGGGTGTAGATGCCGCCCTTGTCACCGACGCCGTAGAGCTTGCCGTTCTGGACACGGAAGTCGATCCCGACGATCCTGCCGTCGCCCTTCAGGCCGCTGACCTTGCCCAGCGACCAGGTGTCGGCCGGGTCGTGGACGCCGAAGCCGACCAGGCGCTGGTCGGAGGTCAGCCCGACGCCGATCAGGTCGTGGTGCGCGGCCCGGCCCCGCGGTCCGAACGGATCGCCGCCGGCCTTCGCCGACGCCAGGACAGGGGTGATCAGGGAGGCGGCCACCGCAGCGGCGGCGACAGCGGTCGCGGCGAGTCGAATGCGCACGAGAAAAACTCCGATCGGTCGGCGGCCCGCCTCCTTCGAGGCCGGTCCGCACGTCCTTCGGTGCTGCTGCCTGCTCAGGATCGGTACCGAGGCCCCGAACCACTCGAATAGCCCGCAACAGTGTTTTTAATAGATCGATCTGCATGGTGACCGGCCAGTGAAGAGGGTGGCTCTCCCGCTCGGGTGTCTACTTCGAACGGGTGTGGCCGTCCTGCGGGGCAATCCGTTTCCGGACCGGCCACGAATGCACCCTGTCGACGGCCCGGGAACCGGGGAAACCGTCGGCGACCTGTCACCGTGGCCAACCGGTCACCGGTGACGCCTGGGCGGCGGTACGAAGGCTCAGGAGCAGAAGCGTGTGGGCCGGCGCACCGGTGTCTTGTGGCGCGGGGCCTTGGTGCCTGTGCCGGGCGGGTGCCGGCACCGGTCGGCGACGGGTGCCGGGCGCTCGATCGGCCAGGACCGCGAGGCCGTCGTGGAAGCGGGGTGATCGGGCGCAGTCCGAAGAGGTCTCCCAAGAAGTGATGATCGAATTGTGGCGACGGGCCGCCCGCTACCGGCGCGACGCCGGGAGCGTCAGCACGTGGGCCGCGACGATCGCCCACCGACGTGCTGTGGATCGGGTGCGTTCCGCGCAGGCGACCGCCGAGCGCGACCAGGTCCGGGCCGCCCGTGAACATTCTCCTGCCTTCGACGAGGTCGCCGAGCGGGTCGAAACCCGGCTGGAAAGCGAACAGGTCCGGCGCTGTCTGCGCGGTCTGACCGAGATCCAGCGCCAAGCCGTGACCCTGGCCTACTACCAAGGCCTGACTTACCGTGAAGTCGCCGAAGTCCTGCATGCTCCGCTTCCCACCATCAAAACACGCATGCGCGACGGGCTCATCAAGCTCCGCGACTGCATGGGGGTGACCACGTGAAACAGCCCCACCACGACGTTCATGGCCTCGCAGCCGCCCATGCCCTTGACGCGGTGGCCCCGCTGGAACGCCAGGCGTTCGACGAGCATCTCAGGGCCTGCGCCGAGTGCAAACATGAGGTCGCCGAGTTCCAGGCCACGGCAGCACGTCTGGCAGCAGCCGCGTCCCAGGCGCCGCGCCCAGCGATGAAACAGCGGACGATGTCCGCGATCGACGGGGTACGCCAGCTGCCGCCACGGCTCACCGCGGGCACGTCGAGGGAAGGCAGGGACGGTGGTCTGCAGCGCAGGGGACTGTTCTTCGCCCCGGCCGCCCGTGTGGCCGGGGTCGTGGCACTGTTCGGCCGGGCCCTCTGGCAGCAACAGGAGAACGAGGACCTCCGGCAGCTGGCTCGTCGGACCGCACAACACCTCGGTGACCTCAGTACCGTTCTGACGGCCCCCGACGCACGGACGACCTACGGAGAGACCAGCAACGGCGCTCTCACCGCGGTCACCTCTTCCAACCGGCAGAAGAAGACCGTGTTCACCGCCGCCGGTCTGCCCGTGCCCGCTCCCGGCAAGACCTACCAGCTGTGGCTGAGCCACGACGGCACCATGCGGCCGGCCGGATTCATCCACAACGACGGCACCGTCCTCATCGACGGCGACACCACCGGTGCGAAAGCAGTCGGACTCACCGTCGAACCAGTCGGCGGATCACCCCGGCCCACCACCACCCCGCTGCTCCTGATGTCCCTCTCCACCTGACCCGCCGACGCGGCCGTGCGGCCTGCCCCGCGGGCGGCCCACTGCGGTCTTTTCCGGGTCATCACCCAATCCGTCCGCCCGGCGGTTGCGAAGTACGGGGGAATCGTGCCGCGGTCGCGGCGTGTCGGGTGGCGGGAGAGTCGTGTGGGGCAACGCAAGGTGGCAGTGGTCGGCGCCGGGGTGGCGGGGCTGACCGCCGCCCATCTTCTCTCTTCCGCCCGCGAGGTGACCCTGTACGAGGCGGACGGACGTCTCGGCGGCCACGCCCACACCCGGGAACTGGCCGGGCCCGGGGGCAGGTCGGTATTCGTGGACTCCGGTTTCATCGTCCACAACGAGCGCACCTACCCGACCCTGCTGCGCCTCTTCGACGAGCTGGGCGTTGCCACACAGGACGCCGAGATGAGCATGTCGGTGCGGTGCGACGGCTGCGCGCTGGAGTACGCGGGCGCCCGCGGACCCGCCGGCCTGTTCGCCTCGCGCGGCGCCCTGCGCGGCCGTTACCTGCGACTCCTCGCCGAGGTCCCCTTCTTCCACCGCGCGGCCCGGCGCCTGCTGGCCCGAGGGGGAGATCCGGGCGTCACGTTCGGGGACTTCCTGCACGACCACGGTTTCTCCCCCTATTTCGTCGGCCACTTCGCGCTCCCGCTGGTGTCGGCGGTGTGGTCCTGCCCGGCCCGCACCGCCCTCGTCTACCCGGCCACGTACCTCTTCGCTTTCCTCGACCACCACGGTCTGCTGTCCGTCACCGGGTCCCCGCGGTGGAGGACGGTCACCGGTGGATCGGCCGCCTACGTGGCCGCCGCCGCCAAGAACATCCAGCGCGTCCTCACCGGCAGCCCCGTCGAGACCGTCCGGCGGACCGGCCGCGGCGCGCTCGTCACCACCCGGGACGGTGTCGCCGAGGCGTACGACGCCGTCGTCATTGCGACCCACCCCGACCAGGCGCTGCGGATGCTCGCCGACCCGACCCCCGACGAACGGCGGGTGCTCGGCGCCTTCCCGTACTCCCGCAACCCCACCGTGCTGCACACCGACACCTCCGTCCTGCCCCGCTCGCCGCGCGCCCGGGCGTCCTGGAACTATCGCCTGACCGGTTGCGACCCCTCCACCGACCCGGTGCGGGTCAGCTACGACATGCGGCGCCTGCAGCGGCTGCCGGCCGGGGCCGAGTACGTCGTCACCCTCGGCGGCGACGACCTCGTCGCCCCGGACCGGGTGGTGGAGCGCATGGTGTACGAACACCCCGTCTACACACCGGCCTCGGTCGCGGCGCAGAGGGAACTCCCGGGGCTCAACACCGGAGTGACCGCGTACGCGGGCGCGTGGCACGGCTGGGGGTTCCACGAGGACGGCTGCCGTTCCGGCGTGCTCGCCGCCCTGTCCCTGGGAGTGCGGTGGTGACCGGCGCCGTTCCGGCGACGCCCGCGCTGTACGAGTGCGTGGTCGCCCACGCGCGCACCGCGCCGCTACGTCACTCCTTCCGGCACCGCACATACCTGTGGTGCGTGGACCTCGACGCGCTGCCGGTGCTGCCCGCCCCGGTCCGGCCGCTGGCCCGGTTCGACGCCCGTGACCACTTCACGGGCCGTGCCGGTTCGATCCGGGCGGGTCTCGACGCCTACCTGGCCGAGCACGGCGTCGACCTGGGCGGAGGGCGCGTCGTGATGCTCGCGCACGCGCGGGTGCTCGGCTTCGTCTTCAACCCGCTGAGCGTGTACTGGTGCCACGACGCCTCCGGCGCCCTGGTGTGCGTGGTGGCCGAGGTCCACAACACGTACAGGCAGCGACACTGTTACCTGCTCCGCCCCGACGGCGAGGGCACCGCCGAAGCGGACAAGACCTTCTACGTCTCCCCGTTCTTCGGCGTCGGGGGACGCTACCGGATGTGTCTGCCGCCGCCCGGCGAGGAGCTGCGGCTGGCGGTGGAGCTGCGGACCGGGGACGGCCGTCCGTTCACCGCGACCGTACGGGGGCGCCGCCGCTCCGCCACCGTCGCCGCCCTGCTGGGGTGCGCGGTGCGCAGGCCGTGGTCGACCGCCGCCGTGTGGGCCGGGATCCGTCAGCACGGCATCCGCCTGTGGCTGCGCGGTCTGCCCGTCCAGCCCCGCCCGGCGGACGGCCCGCCCTCCCGGGCCGTGTGCCCCCTCCCCTCCGTGCAGTCCCCGGCTCCTTCGCACGCTCCGTTCCCCCCGCACGCCACGCAGAAAGACACATTCCTTTGAACCGTCCCTCCCCGGTCTCCCCAGGTCGCACCCGAGTTCCGGAGCGTGCTGCCTTCGTGCCGGCCCAGCCCCGCCCAGCCGCGACCGTTCGCGTCACTGAACTCACCGACGCCGTCGACGCCGGACGCTGGCCGGACGTGGCCCGGCTGCCGAAGGCGCGGCCCGGCAGGACGGCCCTCGCCCGCCATCTAGTGCGGAGGGCGCTGAAGGAACTGTCGCTCCTCGCGCCCGACGTCGTCGTGGACTCCGACGCGCCGTCCCCGCCCCGGCTGACGCTGCACGACCCGGACGCCTTCTACCGCAGAATCGGCAGCGACGGCCTTATCGGTTTCGGCGAGTCCTACATGGCCGGAGAGTGGGACAGCGACGACCTGCCCGGGGTCCTGACCCGCCTCGCCGCGCACGTCGACGACCTCGTGCCCGCCCCGCTGCGCCGGCTGCGGTCCCTGTGGGTGGCGTCCCGGCCGGCCGCCGACCTCAACACCCCCGACGGGGCGCGGCAGAACGTCCACCGCCACTACGACCTGTCGAACGAGCTGTTCGCCACCTTCCTCGACCCGTCCCTCACCTACTCCTCCGCGCTGTTCCCCGCTTTCCCCGCCCGCTTCGCGTCCCTGACGGACGCCCAGCACCGCAAGATCGACCGGCTCCTGGACCTCGCCCGGGTCGGCGCAGACACGCGGCTCCTGGAGATCGGCACCGGCTGGGGCGAACTCGCCCTGCGCGCCGCGGCCCGGGGCGCGCGGGTCACCACCCTCACCCTCTCCCACGAGCAGGCGAATCTCGCACGCGCGCGCGTACGGGCGGCCGGCCTGGCCGACCGGATCGACGTCCGGCTGTGCGACTACCGCGACGCCGAGGGCCACTACGACGCCGTCGTCAGCGTCGAGATGATCGAGGCCGTCGGGGCCGAGTACTGGCCCTCCTACTTCCGAACCCTGCACGACGCGCTCGCCCCCGGCGGCAGGATCGCCCTCCAGTCCATCACCATGGGCCACCGGCAGATGCTGCACACCGCCGCCACCCACACCTGGATCAGCAAGTACGTCTTCCCCGGCGGACTGATCCCCTCCCGCGAGGCCCTCGACGAGCACTCCGCCGCCGCCGGGCTGCGCACCGTCGCCGACAACGGTTACGGCCCGCACTACGCGGAGACCCTGCGCCTGTGGCGGGAGCGGTTCACCGCCCGGCGGGACGACGTCGCCGCCCTCGGCTTCGACGCCGTCTTCCGACGCATGTGGGAGCTGTACCTCGCCTATTCCGAGGCCGGCTTCCGCTCCGGCTACCTCGATGTCCGCCAGATCCTCCTGACCGAAGGGACCCCCCGATGAGGCCCGCCGCCGACCGTCTCGCCGAACTGCTCGGCCACTTCGTCGCCGGTCCGCTCCCGGTACGGCTGCGCGCCTGGGACGGCAGCACGGCCGGCCCCGCCGACGCGCCCCTCGTCTCGCTCCGCTCCCCCGCCGCCCTGCGCCGTCTGCTGTGGCAGCCGGGCGAGCTGGGCCTGGCGGAGGCGTACGTCACCGGGGACCTCGACGTCGAGGGGGACCTGGCCTCGGCCCTGTCCCGGGCCGGCCGTGCCGTCCGCGACCAGGGGACCGCCCGGCCGGGCCCGGCCGGTCTGGCGGCGGTCGGCGCCCTGGCCGTGGGCCTGGGCGCGGCCGGGCCGCCGCCGCGCCGCCCCGGTGGTCGCGCCCGGCTCGGCGGACGTCTGCACACCACGGGCCGCGACCGGGCCGCGATCAGCCACCACTACGACCTGTCCAACGACTTCTACGCCCTGCTGCTCGACGAGTCGATGGCCTACTCGTGCGGGTACTGGACCCGGCCCGACGACCCCTCCTACGGTCTGGCCGACGCCCAGCGGGACAAATCGGAGTTGATCTGCCGCAAGCTCGGCCTGCGCGCCGGGGACCGGCTGCTGGACGTCGGCTGTGGCTGGGGCTCGCTCGCCGCGCACGCGGCCCGCGAGCACAAGGTCCGCGTCACCGCCGTCACCCTCTCCCGGGCCCAGCGGGACTTCGTCGTCGACCGGTGCGTGCGCGAGGGCGTGGCCGATCTCGTGGATGTCGAGCTCGGGCACTGGCGCCACATCGACGCGGCGGGCTTCGACGCGGCGTCCACCGTCGAGATGGGCGAGCACGTCGGCGACGCCGAGTACCCGGAGTTCGCGGCGAAGCTGCGCGGCGCGCTGCGCCCCGGCGGCCGGCTGTTCGTCCAGCAGATGTCCCGGGGCGCGAACGCGCCGGGCGGGGGACCGTTCATCGAGACCTACATCGCCCCCGACATGCACATGCGTCCCGTCGGCAGGACCGTGGACGTGCTGGAGTCCGCTGGTTTCGAGGCCCGGCACGTCGAGTCCGTCCGCGAGCACTACGTGCGGACCATCGACGCCTGGCGCGACCGGCTCGAATCCGAGTGGCCCCGGTTCGAGGCGCTCGTCGGTACGACGACCTGCCGCGTCTGGCGCCTCTACCTGGTCGGCGCCTCGCTCGCGTTCTCGGAGCGGCGCATGGGCGTCGACCAGGTCCTCGCCGTCCGGCCCACCCGTGAGGGCGCTTCGGGCGTGTCGTCCGTCCCCGCCGCCTGGTACGGGCCGGGCGGCCGGCCGTGAGCCCGCCCGACTGGGGCGCGCTCGTCCCCTGCCTCCTCGCCACGGCCGCCGCGGCGGGAGCGGTCCTGCTCGTCACGTTCGCCCTCGCCGTGCGCCTGGGCCTGCACCGCATCGTGGACATCGCCTGGGGCCTCGCCTTCTGCTCCGTCGCCGTCGTCTCCTTCGTCCTGTCCGACGGGCACGGCGACGACGGGCGGCGGCTGCTGGTCACCTCGGCCACCGTCGTCTGGGGGTTGCGGCTCTCGCTGCACATCGCCCACCGGTCCCGGGGCCACGACGAGGACCCCCGCTACACGGAACTCCTCGACAAGGCGTCCGGGAACCGCACCTGGTACGCGCTGCGCACCGTGTACCTGGCACAGGCGGGTCTCGTCTGGCTGATCTCGCTGCCCGTTCAGCTGGCCGCCCACAGCCCCTCGCCGCTGGGACCGCTTGACGCCGTCGCCGTGACCGTGTGGGCGGCCGGGCTGGTCTTCGAGGCCGTCGGAGACCGTCAACTGGCCCGGTTCAAGGCCGACCCCGCGAACCGCGGCCGTGTCATGGACCGGGGGCTGTGGGCCTGGACCCGTCATCCGAACTACTTCGGCGACGCGCTCGTCTGGTGGGGCCTGTACCTCCTGGCCTGCACCACCTGGCAGACGGCCCTGGCCGGGCTCGTCTCCCCGGTCGTCATGAATCTGCTCCTGACCGTCGGCAGCGGCAAACGCCTGTTGGAAAAGCGCATGGCCGACCGCCCCGGTTACGCTGCTTACGCCGCCCGGACCAGTGGTTTCCTCCCCCAGCCACCACGCCGGACCTCCAAGCGGAACGGGGGATGACCATCACCACCGACCCCGACGGCCCCGGCCTGCGCCCCGCCCTGGTCCCCGTCTTCAGTCACCGCCCGCTCCGGCGTGCCCGAGCCGCGGTCCTCCTGCTCCACGGTGGCCGCGCCGACGCCCTGGAACCGCCGCCCTCAACCTGCCCGCGGTGCGCATGCGGCCCTTCGCGACGTCCATCCTGCGAGCCACTGTCCATGACGACGTGTTCCTCGGCCACGTCCGCCACCGCCACCGCCACCGCCACCGCCACCGCCACCGCCACCGCGGCTGGAACGACCGGCACGCCCATCCGATCGAGGACACCCACCGCGCACTGGCCGAACTGTGCGAGATCGCAGGACCGGTCCCCGTCGTGCTCGTGGGCCACTCCATGGGAGCCCGGGCCGCCCTGCGCGCTGTCGGCAACCCCCGGGTCACGGGCGTCGTCGCCCTCGCCCCCTGGTGTCCCCCGGGCAAGCCGACCGCCCACCTGGCCGGCCGTACCCTCATCGCGCTCCACGATGAGACCGACCGCGTCACCCGGGCTGTGGACACCTGGTCGTACCTCACGCACGCCCGAAGTGTGGGCGCCCGGGTCTTCGGTCTGAGCATGCCCGGGGGCGGCCACGCGATGCTCCGCGGCGCACGCCGATGGCACCGCGCCGCCGCCGGAGCGACCATCGCCCTCCTCGGGCCTGCCTCGCTGCCCGCCCCGCTCTCGAAGGACAGCTCATGGACCGGCACGCCGACCCCGTGGAGGGACTGATCCGCACTGGACACGTCGGTCCCGCCTGTCGAGAAGTGCGGCGTCGAGGAACGGATCGGATGCGGTCCTCCTGACGAGGAGGCGCACTCCTCCCCGCCAGCCGCGGGGAGCAGTCGCAGAAGAACGGGAGCGAGGCGGTGATCAGTCCTGTCACGTTACTCCCGGGACACGGTGCCCCGTGCCCGTTCGTCGGTGTACGGCACCGAGTCGGCCGATGCGTCCGTCAGGTGGTGGAGGGCGTCCTTCCGGTCGGTAACCGTGTCGGCGGGAGGGAACACCGGCGGCGAAGTCGTGAGCCGGATCCCGTACGGTGCGGTGGTCATCCAGCCCGCCGTACTCCGTTCCCGGCCCCGCCCGCATCGACGGTCCTCCCGTCCGGCTGGAGGACGTCATCGCCGTAGAGCGCCTGTGCCCAGTTGGACTGGTAGATCGTGTCGAGGTAGCGCTCTCCGAGGTCCGAGGCGATCGCGACGGCGATGGTCCTCCGGGTGCCGTGGCGGGCGCGCCAGCCGGTCGCGCCGCTGACGACCGTGCCGGTGGACCCTCCGAAGAGGAATCCGCGCCGGGCGAGCGTGCGGCAGGTGCGCACGGTGTCCGCCTCCTCGACGGACACCACCTCGTCCACGTACGCCTCGTCGAGCAGTGGCGGCCTCATGCTCATGCCGAGGCCGGGAATCATCCGGCGTCCCGGCACGCCGCCGAAGATGGCGGAACCCGTGCTGTCGGCGATGATGCGCACGGACGGCTTCCAGGCGCGGAAGAACCGCGCGCAGCCCATCAGAGTGCCCGTGGTGCCGACTCCGACGAAGAGGACGTCGAGCTGCGGGAACGCGCGGGCGATGGCGGGGGCCGTCCTGCGGTAGTGGGCCTTCCAGTTGTTGGCGTGGGTGTACTGGCTGAGCCACACGCACCGGTTGCCGGAGGCGCACAGGGCGCGGACGAGGGTGAGCCGTGCCCCGAGGAGGCTGCCGCTGCCGGCCTCGTCGGAGACGACGTGCACGTCGCTTCCCAGGGCTTCCGTCATCAGGCGGGTGGTCAGGTTGCAGTGGGAGTCGGTGACGCAGAGGAAGCGGTAGCCCTCGCCGGCCGCGATCATGCTCAGCGCGACGCCGGGGTTACCCGAGGAGGACTCCACGAGGGTCGATTCCTCGGTGAGGGCCCCGCTGCGTTCGGCGGCCACCACCCTCTCGGTCGCCGCCTTCAGCTCGATGGAGCCGGCGAAGTTGAAACCCTCGCACTTGAGGAACAGAGGGTGTCCGGTCGTCGGCCCGAGATCGACGTACAGGTCCTCCTCGTTGAAGGCATGCGGGACGGATACGACGGTCACGGTGTTCTCCTCCTGGTCGGACCGTCCGACCGGACGGTCGCACGGGTGGGACCGCCTCATCCGTAGCGGTTCAGTTCGTCGAAGAAGCCGTCGACGAGCAGCAGTCGGCCGGACCGGGCCACCTCGTCGTAGACGTACTTGCCGACCGCTGGTGCTCTGACCGGGAAGGTTTGCCGGGTTGCTCGTTGTGCCGGTCGGATGTGGCGACGTCGGCTGGCATGGGGAGACGGGTATGGCGTTACCGGTCAGGGTCCGCGGGCTGACCGAGCAGGAGGGCCGGAAACTTCAGCAGATCGTTCGGCGGGGCAGCACGAGCTCGGTGCGGTTTCGCCGAGCGATGATGCTGGCCTCGGCCGGCGGCAGTTCGGTTCCGGTGATCGCGCGCCTGGTGCAGGCGGACGAGGACACCGTCCGTAATGTGATCCACCGGTTCAAAGAGATCGGGCTCGCATGCCTGGACGCTCAGTGGGCGGGAGGCCGTCCCCGCCTTCTCAATCGTGACGACGAGGACTTCGTCGTCCAGACGGCCACCACCGGCCCGACCGCACTGGGCAAGCCCTTCACCCGCTGGTCGGTCCGCACACTCGCTGATCACCTGCGGCGCAACATTCCCCGACCGGTCCAGATCGGCCGTGAAGCCCTCCGCTGCCTCCTGGCCCGCCGAGGGATCTCCTTCCAGCGGGCGAAGACCTGGAAGGATTCACCGGATCCGGACTTCGACGCCAAGCTCGTCCGCATCGAGTACGTGATCAACGAACGTCCCGACCGCACCTTCGCCTTCGACGAATTCGGCCCCCTGGGCATCCGCCCCACCGCTGGCTCCTGCTGGGCCGAGCAGCGCAAGCCCGACCGACTGCCGGCCACTTATCGGCGTGCCCACGGGATTACCTACTTCCACGGCTGCTACTCGGTTGGCGACGACGAGCTGTGGGGCATCAACCGAAGGCGCAAAGGCGTCGACCACACCTGGTCAGCCCTGCGGTCGATCCGCGCCGCCCGCCCCGACAGCGTCCCGATCTACGTCGTCCTCGACAATCTCTCCGCCCACCTGAACTGGAGAATCCGCAGGTGGGCGGCCCGGAAGAAGGTCGAGCTCTGTTTCACGCCGACCTATGCCTCCTGGGCCAACCCCATCGAGGCTCACTTCGGGCCGTTGCGGCAGTTCACCCTGGCCAACTCCCACCACCCCAACCACAGCGTCCAGACCCGGGCTCTCCACGCCTACCTGCGCCGGCGCAACAACAACGCCCGCCATCCCGACGTCCTCGCCGCCCAGCGACGCGAACGCGCCCGCATAAGAAGCGAGAAAGGCATCCGTTGGGGAGGGCGTCCCACCACGATGGTGGCCCGAGCAGCTACACCCGCTCTTGGTACACCCTGAGCTCGGCCGGCTTGAGTTCGCGGATCGTGGTCCACACCGCCTGTTCGGTCAGCACTCGGGCCCATTCTTCGAGGTCTGCTCCGGCGTCGTGGAAGAACCACGAGCGGAAGCTTCCCAGGGCCTCCAGGGCAGGGGTGAGTCCGTATCGGAGCTCGCAGTGGACCTGCACGTAGTGGTCGTGATCACCGTCGCTGTCGGAGACCTCGAACTGTCGGGTGAGGTCCAGCACGAACATCGCAGGACCGTCGAACGCATAGGTCCCGTACTGGAACAGAAGACCGTCGGCATCGGGTGTGTCCGGGACGTGGAACAGCTGACGGCCGAAACGAAGGAAGGCGAACCAGACGTCTTCCGGGACCGGATCGGCAAAGGCTCGGGGACCCGGTTCACTCTCCAGCAGCCCCACGGCCTCATCCACCGACGGTCTCCGCGTCATCCCTGCCCTCCTCTTCCAACGCAGCCGGGCCGAGCCTACTCAACCCGGCGGACCTTCCCGGTCAGAGCACTAGGGTGTCGTCGGCGGCGGCCGTGCTCCAGTCGGATCCGGCTGGAGCGTCCGTGAGCTCGCGCACCGCCTCCGCCACCTGGTCGGCCTGCTCCTCGAGGCCGGGACCTGCCCGGTCCACCAGCCCCATGCCGTCCACAACGCTGCGCGGCCACGGGCACACTGCCTGTCCGGCGTCCCGATGCTCGAGACATTCTGTTGGAGGGCCCCCGGGCGCCTGCTGGTACGCATCCTGAGCTGATGCCAAGGGCCCTGCCCTGTCCGTCTGGTCAGGGGTCCCGCCCGGTTGTGCGGGGTCGTCGGGTCAGGCCCCGTACAACCGGGCGGGATTACGGGGTGAGGGGCCGGGTCGGAGCCAGCGGACGGAGGAGGCGGAGTCGTTGCCGGCGTTGCCGTTGTTCAGGCTGGTCGACTCGCCCGGCAGGAGCGTGATCGGAGTGCCCTTGAAGTTCCAGTCCGGGTAGATGCGCACGATGTCGGTGGTCCGGTTGTACAGGGTGCCGGCCCGGTCGTTGAAGTTGTACTCCTCCAGGTGCGCCACGTCGCCGTCGAGGCGCAGGATCGGTGCCGAGCCGATGGCGTTGAAGTCCCAGTGGTCGTAGAGGCACGGGTAGCCCGGCGTGCAGGCGCCCGTCAGGTCGACGCACGGCCGCCGGTCCTGCCAGGGCCCGGAGCCCTGGTCGTGTGTTCGCTCGCGGTCCCGCTCCGCGGGGCCTCGGGCGGCGGGAGGTCAGGGCGCGGGTCGCGTCGGCGGTGGCGTTCGGCGGAGGAGAGCAGGGTGGCGGTGAGGGTGAGGGAGGCGGCCAGGAAGAGGGGGAGGAGGAGGCTGGTGCTGATGAGGGCGCCGGCTGTTGCTGTTCCGGCGGATCCTGCGGTGATTTTCAGGGCGCCGACCCAGACGAAGATCTGTCCGCGTGCGTTGTCGGGGGCGTATTCGTTGCGGGCGGCGAGGGTGGCGGCGAAGAAGTAGGCGTTGGCGATGCCGGCGGCGGCGTAGGCGGCGAGGGCGAGCGGGAAGGAGGGGGCGAGGGCGGTCAGCAGGAGGGTGGCGCCGACGACGGCGGCAAGGCGGGTGGTGAGCCGGTCCGCTTCCGCGCGGGAGGGCCGGATCATGACGCCGGCGGATCCGGCGAGATTGCCCAGTCCGTAGGCGGCGGTCAGGAGTCCGGCCGCGGATGCGCTGACGCCGAGGGCGGGGGTGCCGGCGACGGCGGCGATGGGCAGAGCGGCGACGCTGAAGGCGACGGTCACGGTCAGATACAGCGTGCGGCGCAGGGGCCCGGAGGCGAGGATGCCGGTGAGGGTGCGGATCGGACGGGGGACGTCCGCGGCCTTGCCGGGGGCCGGGGCGTGGGGCAGGAAGCGGATGACGGCGGCGGCGATGAAGCAGCCGGCGGCCAGGGTGAGGGCGGCGGTGGCGGGTGAGGCCCAGGCGGCGAGGGCGGCGACGAGGGTGGGGCCGACGGTGCCGCTGATGCCGTAGGTGGCCACGTCCCAGCCCTGGGCACGGCGCTGACGTCGCTGGCCGTGTCCGGCGATGGCGGGCAGGCGGCTGCTGATGCCTCCGGTGAGCAGGGGCCCGAACAGGCCGGAGAGGGCCAGCAGGGCGGCGGGGACGGCGGGGTGGGTGTGGGGGTGGAGCAGGACGGCGGCGGCCAAGGCTGTGCCGTGCGCGAGGGAGGCTGCGGCGATGACGGTACGGCCGTCGCGGGCGGTGTCCAGGCGGCGGGCTACGAAGGGGCCGAGCAGGTGGGGGGCGGTGATGCAGGCGCCCAGGGCGCCGGCCAGCCAGCCCGGCCCGCCGCCGGCGGTGACCATCAGCACGATGGCCACGACCGCGCCGCCGTCGGAGGTGCGGGCCAGGGTTGCCGCGATGATGTAGCGGGCCAGCGGGCCCCAGCCGGGCTCGTCGACGCAGTCATCGGTGTGCGGGTGCATGGCCGCGGGTTCTCCTGCGGGGGAATGGGGGCGGAAGGAAGTTCAAAACGCCGTTGCCCTCCCGCATGTGGGGAGGGCGGCGGCAGGGTGTCAGGTGTGGAGCTGGAGCTGCTCGATCACCGTGGCGAGGTGGGCGCGTTCCTTGGCGTCCAGGCCGCGCAGCGGCAGCGGGAGGTTGCGGTGGGCGGTCAGGCCCAGGTGGGCTGCGGCCGCGGCGACGACGCGCAGGGAGCCTCCGTGCCGGACGAACAGGTCCCACAGGGGCTGGAGCCGCTGCGACTCCTGTTCGGCCTGTTCGTGCCGGCCGGCCTGTGCCGCGCGGGTGAGGGCGAGAGCCGACTGGGGGAAGGTGCCGCCGATCACCGAGTACCAGGCGTCGCATCCCGCGTTCAGCCCGCGGGCCGCGGCGGGGTCTCCGCTGATACCGATGGTCATCGTCTCGGGCAGGAGCCGGCGCAGGTGCTCGACACGGGCCCGGGCCTGCTCGGGATCGGTAGGGAGGGCGGGGATCTTGATGGAGGCGACCTGCGGCAGCCGGGCCAGGCGGGTGTAGAGCTCGTCGGTGAAGGTGAAGTGCGTGGTGCCGGGGTTGTCGTAGATCACCAGCGGGACCGACAGGTTCGCGGTGACCTCCTCGAACAGGCCGAAGACGTCCTCTTCGGTCAGCGGCTGGTAGGACACCGGCGCCAGCAGGACGGCCGACGCCCCGGCGTTCTGCGCGTCCTCGGCCGCCTGGAGGACCTGGCGGGTGCGCAGGGCCCCGATGCCGACGATGACCGGCACGCCGTCGGCGTGCTCGATGGCGAGGCGGGCGACGCGGGCGCGTTCCTCAAGGGACAGGTAGGCGTAGGAGCCGGTGGAGCCCAGTGCCCCGATGGAGTCGACGCCAGCAGTGGCGAGCCGCTGGACCAGCGCGGCGTACGCCTTCTCGTCGACGTTGCCGTTGCCGGGTGTGGGAGTGAGCGGGAAGGCACTCAGGCCGGTGAACAAGACGGGCCTCCGAAGGGCGTGGGGTGGACTTGCGGCGGCGGACTGTGGACCTGCCGCCGGCTGGGCGGGCCGGGGTGGTCAGGCGGAGGCGTCGGGATGGGCCGGGCTGAGGTAGTGCACGGTGCTGCTGTCGCAGTGCGGCTGCAGGAGGGCCTGCAGGTCGCCGGCCGCGGTCGTGAGCAGCTGCTCGTCGCGGGTGGCGGCGACGGTCTCCAGGACGAAGGCGACACGGACGGAGTCCTCGGTGACGCGGGTGCGGTGGGCGTCGCGGTGGTTCCAGTGCCGGGTGAGGACGTCGGTGGTGTCGGTGTAGATGACCTCGCCGGGCTTGGGCGTCTCGACGGTGCCGGGCTCGCCGAGCGGGGTGAAGCTCTCGCTGCCGTCGGCGTAGCGGATCTCGACGTCGCCGGTGACCTGGTCGAGGTCGAAGGCGCCGGCGGGCAGGCCGTGGCGGACGGAGACGGCGTTGTAGGAGTCGACGGCCGGGTTGATCCGGGGCAACGCCCCCTTCTTCGCCAGGCGGCGGCCCAGGGCGTCGACGCTGGGCCGGATGCGGCGGGGATTGGTGCCGAAGGCGCGGTAGACGGCATGCCACGCCTCGATGCGCGGGTCGTTCTCGTCGGCCGGGGACCAGGAGCCGTCGGCGAGCAGGGCTTCCAGTTCCTCCAGCGCGGCGGTGGTGGCCGGCCACGGCTCGCGGCCGCGCAGGCCGGTGGCGGTGACGACGGCGATGCGCGTGTCGGGGAAGGCGTCGGCGACATCGGGGGCGAGGCGAAAGTCAGTGGTCATTGGAGAGTCCGTTCCGGGGGTGGTGTGTGGTCAGGTGAGGGCGAGGAGGCTGACGGCGGCGGCGGCGGTGCCCAGGCCGATCAGCTGGCCGCGGTGGATCCGCTCGGCCAGGACGCCGCGGGCGAGCAGGACGGTGCCGGCCGGGTACAGGGCGGTGATCACGGCGACGACGGCCAGGTCGCCGCTGCGGGCGGCGAGCAGGAACAGCAGGTTGGCCACCGAGTCCAGCACGCCGGCCGCCGCCGAGATCCCGTACGCGGGCTTCTCCGGGCCCAGGCGCCGGAACATCACTCCCGCGGCGGCCAGGGTGACGGCGGAGGACACGGCGCGGCCGACGATCAGCGGTCCGACGCCGCTGTCGGAGGGCGCCTGGTGCAGGAAGACCAGCTGCAGGGCAATAGCGGCCCCGGCGCCGAAGGCCAGGAGCAGCGCGCTGCGCGAGGGCCGCGCCGACTTCGCGCCGTGCCCGGCGCTGACCAGCACCACCGCCGCCAGCGCCAGCGGCAGGCCGATCAGTCCCGCCAGGCCCAGGTGCTCGCCCTGCAGCAGGCCGACGCCGACCGGCAGCATCGCGGAGATCAGCGCGGTGATCGGCGACAGCACGTTCATCGGGCCGATCGCCAGGGTCCTGTAGAGCAGGGCGAAGGCGGCGGCCGACGCCACGCCGGAGGCCGCGCCCCAGGCGAGGGTGGCCGGGGCGAAGGAGGCGCCGAGGACGGGCCACAGCAGCAACTCGACGGTGAGCGAGGCCGGCGCGGCGATCATCACGGTCCGCAGGACGTGGGCCTTACGGGCGCCCAGGCCGCCGAGGAAGTCGGCACATCCGTAGGCCAGGGAACTGCCCAGGGCCAGCAGCAGAGCGATCACGGTACGTACATCCCTTACTATCAATGGAACGACTACACCGTACAACGCACCGACCGCAGGTCGTCAACCGAACGACCGACGGGTGCAGCACACCGACCTGCTGCTGGAGGGACGAAACCGATGGCCGAGACCGAGGCCGCACTGCGGACGCTCGCGCACAACGTCCGCACGGCCCGCACCCGCGCGGGACTCTCCCTGGACGAACTCGGCCGCCGCGCCAAGGTCAGCAAAGGCGCCCTGGTCGGACTGGAGAAAGCCCAGGGCAACCCCAACTTCGCCACCCTGGTCCGCCTCGCCGACACCCTCGGCGTCTCCGTCTCCGCGCTGATGGAGGGCAGTCCCGAACAGCGCGTGCGGGTGGTCAGCGCCGACGCCGTCATGCCCCTGTGGAAGGGCGAGCGCGGCAGCGAGGCCCGGCTGATGCTGACCACCGGCGGAACGACGGCCACCGAGGTCTGGCGCTGGACTCTGGAACCCGGCGAGGAGTACCCCAGCCACCCCCACCAGGCGGGCGTCACCGAGACCGTGAGCGTCACCGCCGGCGAGATGGTCCTCGTCGTCGACGGCACCGACTACCCCGTCACCGCCGGACAGACCGCCACCTTCGACGCCGACACCACCCACACCTACCGCGGCACGGGCACCCAGACCTGCCACCTGATCATGACCGTTCACCTTCCCCCCGGCCCCGCCTGATACCTCAACGGCCCCTGGAACGGCCGTATTGCCCGCCTGTCGGCGAAAGGGCGGCAAGCTCGCACGGCCAGGGCCACACCTCGCCCCCCCCTCGCCGGGCGCCCCGATCAGTGCAGGAAGGCCACCACCGTGAACACGGTCCTCGAGGACCAGGACGTCAAGTACGAGTACGAGACGGAGCTCCGCTTCCGTCCGGGCGGGCCGGCCATCCTCGGCGTCCAGGCCAAGGCGGAGACTGCCGACGTGAAGTTCACGGAGTGGCTCGGGCTGTACGGCCAGGCCAGCGCCGTCCTCACCTTCACCGCCACCAGCAACGGCGAGACGAGCCCGGTGAAGAACCGGACCTACGAGGGCGGCCCGCAGGTGACCTGAACAGTCCGGCCCGCATACGGGCCGGACCGATCGGAGTTCAGCTCTCGGACGGTGTGGGGTCGGTCGGGCCGGCCGCCGCGTCCCGCCGGAGCAGGTGTGGTCGGCGTGGCTGTGCGGCGACCACCTCATGGCCGAACGGCGTGAGGTACTGCGCCGGTTCGCGAACGGCATCGACGCCACAGGCCGGCGCGTACACCGCGCGTTCCTCGCCAGCGTTCGCGTGCTCGGCGAGGGCGTGGACGTCACCGGCGAGCGGGAGGGTGGACTCGATCTGCTTCGCCGACACCCGCGACTCACAGGTGGAGATCGTCCAGAACATCGGCCAGGCACTCCGGCTCAACCGCGACGGCACCACCAAGGTCGCCCGCATCATCGTGCTCATCTTCCTGCGGCCCGGCGAGGACCTTGAGGGCATGGTCGCCTCCGCCAGCTTTAAGCCGCTCGTGGCCGTGCTCCAAGGCTTGCATTCGCATGAAGAACTCCTGATCGAACAGCTCGCCTCCCGGGCGCCCACCAGCGATAAGCGCAAGGTCCACTCCGACGCAATGAGAACGGGTGGATCATCAAGGCCGACGACGAGAGCGACGGCGAGGACCAGGAGCAGGACGAGACCGACGTCGCTGTCGAATCGGCGCTACTGCACTTCTCCCCTCCCCGGGACCCGGTGACGATCGCGGTATTCCTGCGGACCCGGGTCTACCGGCCGGAGTCGCTGGTGCGACTAGAGGACTATCAGGCCCTGCTCTGCTGGCGCGCGGAAAATGAGATCATCGGCCTGCCTGCCGTCCCGTATGACGCCGAGGTCGAGATCGGTGCCACCAAGGACTTCCCGCTCGGCCGGTGGGCGCGTCAGCAGCGCAAGGCGCTGCGCGCGGGTGAGCTGGAGGAGCGGTGCAAGGTGCTGCCGGACGCACCGGAGGCCGGGATGGTCTGGGAGCCGGGCGAGGAAGCCTGGGAGAACAAGCTCGCCGTCCTGCGGTCCTACCGGCGGACCACCAGGCACCTCGCGCCCCGGCAGGACGCGGCGTGAGGCCAAGACGCGATGGTGCCCATCGGGCAGCACATGGCCAGCCTCCGCCGTAAGGGCACGAAGAACGGGCTGGGGAAGGACGAGGACGTCGCGGCCGCCCGGGCCGCGCAGCTCGCCGGGATCGACGAGAAATGGGATTGCCCGTGGCCGCTGGACTGGCAGCGCCACTATCGGGTTCTGGCGGACCTGGTCGACGCCAACGGTGTCTCGCCGGCCATCGCCCCCGGAGTGCTGTCCGAGGGCGACGGCATCGGACGGTGGCTTCAGCGGCAGAAGAACCCGGGCACCCGGGCACAGCTCCTCCCCGAGCAGCAGGAGCGGCTGGCGAAGCTGGGCGTACAACCCGACCAGGCTCCCGCTCCCGCCCCGGCAGCCCCGTGTGCGACTAGGGCGTGTGTCGAAAGTCCCGCCTGCCCTCCGGGCAGACGGCGCTACTTTCGACACACGCCCTAGGGGGCGTCTTCAAAGGTGATCATGTGATGGGGGATCATGCTTGTCGTGGTGCGTCGTCGTGAGCTTTCGGATGCCGAATGGGCTGTGCTGTCGCGGTTGCTGCCGAGTTCGGGGACCGCGGGACGGCCTCGTTCGGACGACCGGGCGGTGCTGA